>JAHBVH010000073.1 GCA_019637645.1 Caldilineaceae bacterium | reverse complement strand
CAATGACCAATGACCAATGACCAATGACCAAAATGGGAGAAGGCATGAACGTAGATGCGGTATTCCGTTCTAGGCGGAGCAATGTGATGGCAACCCGCGGGATGGTGGCAACGAGCCAGCCCCTCGCGGCGCAGGCTGGGGTCGATATGTTAAAGGCCGGTGGGAATGCGGCGGATGCTGCCATTGCTACGGCGGCGATGCTCAATGTGGTTGAGCCGATTTCAACCGGCATTGGTGGTGACTGTTTTGCGCTCTATTGGGACGCCAAAACCAAAACGGTGACCGCGCTGAATGGCTCTGGACGCGCCGCCAGCGCCGCGTCGATTGGGGAATTACGCCAAGCGGGCTATGCGCAGATGCCCACCTTTACCGGCCATGCTGTGAGCATTCCAGGCACGGTGGCTGGCTGGAGTGATCTGCTCGAACGCCATGGCCGCATGACCTTGGCCGATGTCTTGCAGCCAGCCATTTGGACAGCCGAACATGGCTATCCTGTGACAGAGATTATTGCCAACGGTTGGGCGCAGGGTGTTAAAAAATTGCGGCGCGATGCCGATTGGCAAAGTGGCGATCTGGACAATGGTCCGGCGCAACCGAGTGGGCACGAACTCTTGATCGATGGCCGCGCGCCGCGGGCTGGTGAGCTTATGCGCATTCCTACGCTCGGCCAAACCATGCGGGGGATTGCTGCCGAAGGGAAGGCGTATATCTATCAAGGGGAATTTGCCCAAAAGCTCAGTGCCCATGTGCAACGGTATGGGGGGTGGATCACACCCACCGATCTCGCTAACCACTACAGCACCTGGGATGAGCCGATCCACGCCGCCTACCGCGATGTGACACTCTATGAATGTCCGCCAAACGGTCAAGGGTTGGCAGCTATTATTGCGGTCAATCTGGCAAATGGCTTTGATCTAGCGCAGCTCACCCCTGTGGATCGGCTGCATCTCATGGTCGAGTGTATGCGTCTGGGCTTTGCCGATGCCCAACAGTGGGTCTGTGATCCCTATGTCACCCAGATCCCCTTGGCAGAGCTGGTGAGCACACGCTATGCCGACCAGCGGCGAAAGTTGATCGACCCCAAACGGGCCGCGGCCAAAGTGGCCTATGGTGAGCCACTACGGGGCTCGGATACGGTCTATCTATGCACGATGGATGGCGAGGGCAATGGCTGTAGCTTTATCAATAGCCTTTACATGGGGACGGGCAGTGGATTGGTGGTGCCAGGGACAGGGGTCAGCTTGCAAAATCGGGCGGCGACCTTCCAACTGGATCCAGAACACCCGAATGCCCTGGCCCCTAACAAACGCCCCTACCAAACCATTATCCCGGCCATGACCGTCCGCGCCGGCGAACTCCATGCGACGTATGGTGTAATGGGTGGCTTTATGCAACCGCAGGGGCACTTCCAGGTGTTGAGCAATCTGGTGGATCTAGAGATGTCGCCTCAGCAGGCGCTCGATATGCCCCGTTGGCAACTGGCTGCTTCCGGCCTCGGCATGGGCGCGCAAGAACCAGGTGGGCTGCTCTTGGTGGAAGAAGGCTGGGACTTTGCCACTTTGGCCGAATTGACCCGGCGCGGCCATCAATTGGCCCCGGTCGATGGCTTTGCTCGGGTTGGCTTTGGCGGCGGCCAGGTGATTGTGCGCAACCCCACGACCGGGGTATTGATAGGCGGGAGTGAGCCGCGCAAGGATGGTTGTGCCGTTGGTTGGTAGAGGGTAGCAAGCATCATCCTTTACAAGGAAACTGTAAAATGATTGTAAGGCTTTGTGCTGCCAATTTAGGATACACTTGTGCTTATTTTACGGCTCAGTGTGATCGAGCTACTGATCGACCGATGCTTGGTAACTTGCCTGATGCCGCAGCCGAAAGCTCGTCAATTTTGTCTAAATCTTCAGTCAGGGAGCCATGCTATACTGGCTAAGCGACGGTTTGCGAAGCTCTTGTCTAGACCTGACCAGTTTTTGAAAACTGGTCAGGTCTAGACAAGGCATATAGCTTCAAATCGTTTCTACGGACAGGACAAAGCACTGAGCAAGACCGTTGTCACCGGTCGCTAATAGCTAGATGCGGCGCTTTGAACTAAGAGACTGTTGAAAAGAGCGCTTTTACACCTGACCGGTTTTCAAAAACCGGTCAGGTGTGGCGTGAGCATCTATCCTTTTTAAACAGTTTCTAACCAATCACCCACGGACATGGCTGGCTAGGACCGTAGCAAGGGTTGACCAGCATGGGTGCTGAACTAAGACTCGATCTTGCGAGAAAGGCAAAGGAGCTAGATGCAATGACGCAAGTGCTAGACTTTGTAGCGATGCAGAAGAATGACCGCCAACCAACGCCCCCCGTGCTGACGAACGAGCGTGATCGATTGGCACCCTTTATCAGCAAAATGCGTGCGGCAGCCGTGCCCGAGCTAATGATTCAGGTCTTCTGCCACTACTATGAACAACTCGTCCAGGGCGCGACTGGTTATATTGGGGGCGAGGAGGCGAGCCCTGTCCTCAATTTGCCGAGCTATCAGCAGCTTACTGCGGCCCATCAAGCGGCTGGTCAGGCGGCTTTAGACAAAACCGTTGTGATCAAGCTCAATGGTGGGCTAGGAACTAGTATGGGGATTCAAGGGGCTAAATCCCTCTTGCCCGCGAAAGCCGAGCTGAGCTTTTTGGATATTATTGTGCAACAGACGCTCCATTTGCGTCAGACATGGCAAGTACGGTTGCCCTTGGTGTTGATGAATAGCTTTAACACCGAGGTAGAATCGCTGGCGGCCTTGGCGACTTATCCCGAATTTGCCCAAACATTGCCCGTTAGTTTTTTACAGCATAAAGAACCGAAAATTTTAAAAGAGGGATTGTCCCCGGCTGTGTGGTCAGCGGACCCCAACAAAGAGTGGTGTCCACCGGGGCATGGGGATATTTATGCCGCCCTGATGACAAGCCAAATGTTGCCACAGCTGTTGGCCGCGGGCTTTGAATATGCCTTTGTCAGCAATGCCGACAACTTGGGGGCGATGCTCGATCTGTCCATTCTGGGCTACTTGGCTGAGCAACGGCTGCCCTTCTTGATGGAAGTGGCCGACCGTACTCTGGCGGATCGTAAAGGCGGGCATTTGGCTCAACGCCCCGATGGTCAATTGGTTTTGCGTGAATTGGCGCAGTGTCCCCCAGATGAGCTAGAGGCGTTTCAAGATATTGAGCGTTATCAGTATTTCAATACCAACAATTTGTGGATTCACCTGCCAACGCTCCATACGGTATTGGTGGAGCGTGCTGGGGTTTTGGGCTTGCCCCTCATCCGCAACGAAAAACCGGTGGATCCGACCGACCTGTCCTCGCCGCGGGTCTATCAGCTGGAGACGGCCATGGGCTCTGCCATTGCCTGCTTCCCAGGGGCACAGGCATTGGCTGTCCCGCGCGAACGTTTCTTGCCTGTCAAAAAGAATAACGATCTCTTGGTGCTATGGTCCGATGTCTATACGGTCGATGACGCCTATCATCTGGTCATGCAGCCCGCGCGGAACACGGCGCCTTTCCATGGCGCGCCGCTGCTCTTTTTAGACGATCGATACTATCAGCTGATCGACGATATGCGTGAGCGTTTTCCCTACGGCGCGCCATCACTGCTGGCCTGTACCGAACTCCATGTCAAGGGCAATGTCTACTTTGGCCGCAACGTCACCATCAAAGGCAAAGTCCACATTGTCAACCACAGTGACACCCCGCTCTGGATTGAAGAAGGCAGCTGTTTCGCTGACCAAACCCTTGAGCATCGCTAGGCTGAGGACAGAGGGACAGAGGGACAGAGGGACAGAGGGACAGTAAGATAGAAGAGGAGATTAGGGACTGGTGATGCAAAGTCTTCGATCACCAGTCTCTAATCTCCCCTACTGGACGACTAAGGGCACATAGAGCCGATAGAGTTCTACAAAGAGTGCGGTTGGGACACCCCAATGGCCGGCGCTATCTTGTCCTTCGATAAAGAGGAGATGGCGACCGCTAGGCCAAGGGCTAGGATCAACCGCCAAGGCGATCTCTTCCACGGCGCTGTTGAACGCACCGTCAAGGGCGGTCATCGAATAGGGTTGGGTAGTGGTGATCCAGGATGGTGCATCGATGGTGAGGCGGGCCGCCGTAATCGGTTGGCTGGCCTCAATGCCCCAACCGTTGCTGTTATAGCGGGTGTCATCGGCGGTGGCTTGGATAAGAAAGGCCGGGCCAGTTGCGGTGGTGGTCAGCGTGGCGGTGGGGGCTAGGATGTCAGGCCCGGCTGGATTTTGATAGGGGCGTCGCGCTGCCTTGGCGGCATAGCGCAGGACGGGGAGGTTGCGTGGCAGGATCGTGGATTCAAAGACGCTGCACTGTTCAAAAAAGCTTTGGCCTAGTTCAATGGTGTAGCTGGCAACGCCTAGGGTGCCGTAGGTGAAATCGTCGGTCGTCCCCGAGGTATTATAGAGGCAGGCCGGGCCGGTACAGACTGCATAGCCATTATAGTAGCCAAATTTACGCCCCAAGCGCTGGAGCCCTGTAACATTGGGTGCGGGTGTAGAGGTATAGCCCCAAGGAAAGAGCACCAGTTCCCCATAGCTGTGTAACGAAATAAAGACGCCTTCACTTTCATCCGGCGCGGCATCTGTATCATTGGGGCCACGTTGATCGGGAAAGAGTGCCAGCGCGTAATTCTCAATCGCCTGGGTCTCGGGCTCGGACGCGGGGCCTGCGCCGTGGTAGACAATATTACAGGCGTTGGGACTGCTGCCGCCATTGTTCCAGCGGAAAGTGCTGTTGCGGTTGAGATCGGTTCCCCAGAGGGACGGCACGGCACAGCCATTAGCACTGTTTACATTTTTGCGCCACAATTGACCTGCTTCGGCCTTTTTGCGGCCATCGGGATTGGTTTGGGGCACCAGGTGAATTTCCGTATAATCCAACAACCAGGTTACATCGGGATCAACCCCGTATTGGGCGACTAACGTTTCGGCGAAGCGGGTGGCAAGTTCTGCTGTGGTGTATTCGCGGGCGTGAATCGCCCCAATCAGCAGCAGTTTGGGTTTTGGGCCGGGGATAGCACTGTTGGTCAGTTTCAAGGCATAGAGATCATAACCTTGCTCTGCGCCATAGGTTGCCTTTTCCCAGCTATCCCCAATGTCGGTCCAAGTGGCTAGCTGGGGATGGGTTGCTGCCAACTGGGCGAGGCTGGCGTAGGTCTCTTCGACCGTACGGTAACAAGTGTAGCCAGGAATCCCGGCTAATGAGTTGCTTGCTATGAGGCGCTGGCTGTTGAGCTGGGCCGTCTGTGCCGCGTCAACTGTCACCCGGTAGCCTTGATTGCGTAAGGTCAGTAACTCGGCTTGGGTAAGGAGGACAAGGGCATAAGCATCGGCGGCGTTTGGGGCGCGTACCACCTCCCACAGGTCATATTGTGTTGCCAGACGATTTAGATCGGCCTGCTGACCAAAGTAGAGCCGGGCGACCACGGGGGTAGCGTCGCTTGCTGTTGCTGCGCGTGGCGGTGCGGGTACGATGATTTGGGCTGTTACAGGTTGCTGCTCAAGCGCGAGCAAACCGAGGACAAAAAAAAGCGTACACAGCCAGCGCGTACGAGGGTAATCTGTAAAAGGTATCGGGTTCATAGCAATTGATCTAGGTCGGTAATCAGGGCTGGTGGCGCGGTCAGGCGTGGCCGTGTTGGCCTTTCGCGCCGGCTAGATGACATGGCGGCGCACTGGTTGGTGGCGCACTGGTTGGTGACGTATTGAGCCGACAGGTGAAGACGCGGCAGTTTACTATAGTTCATCGAGTTCTTCGGGCGTAATCAGTTGCAGATCCTGCACAAACTGAAAACTGCGCCTTTTGCGGGTGAGGAGTGGCACTTGATTGGCAATACAAATGCCCGCGACTAGCGCATCATTGAGCCCGATTGAAGTGTGATTGGCGCGATGTTGTTTGATGATGCTTGCGGTATGCCGCGCGGCTTGATCGTCAAAGGCCAGTGTGTTGACGGCAAGATAGACTTGGTACAGAAGCTGTGTCTGGCGCGTTGTCAGTGTGCTGACGGATTCCAATTCAAAGAGGCTGATCGCTGTAATATACGCGTCAAAGCGTAATACGGCATTAATGAATGCGGTTGGACGACCCTGTAGGTATTCGACGACAATGTCGGTATCTATACAGATTCTGGAATCTGCCATGCACGCCATAACTCCTGGCGCAGGGCTTGAAACTGTTCGACATCTTGCGCCGACCAACTGCCAGCAATCGCTTCAAGACCGATGCGCATTCTTTCAATCTCTTCCGGAAGACGGACCACGGGGGCTAATTTGACTTTGCTACGAATCACGACATGTAAGGTATCGCCGGGACGGAAGCCGAATTGTTGTTCGATGGTGTCCTTTGGAATAATCAAATCGCTCCCATTATACTTTATCTCAAACACAGACTTCTTCTCCTCGTCTTGTGTGGATGATAGTCACGATTGTTCGTCACATTCTGCCACCGGGGGTGCACACTGCACTGGAACAAGCGAAATCGATGTGCTGGACAGCTATGCTGACTAATCGGTTGGACTAGGACACATGATCAATGGATAACGTGTGGATTAGTAGTTGGTTCCCTGCATTGCTGCGTTGGGTATGGGGGCTGCGGTCGATAATGGTTGTGGGCAAAGGCACCAAGCCCTTGCATAACTTCTCCACTATACCGCTGGATCTTCTCTACGTCAAGTATGAAAAATTTGCGGATTGGCAAAGTGGCAGTGGTAGACTATGATCCTAGGCGCTTTGACAGCTACGGTCAAACGCGGACTGTCAAACGCGACTCTACCCGACTCTATTAACCGGTTGCTCACGCCAAAGGAGCTTGTATGCGTATCAAACAATCGATCTGTTATCCCCTCTTTATGCCCAAAGAAATGCCGCTGGTACAACTCGTCCAAACCGCGGCTGAGCTTGGCTATGCCGCCATTGAGCTATGGGCGCGTCCGGCTGATTTTGCTGATATTGTTGCCCTAGCCAAGCAACATGGGTTAGCTGTGGCTAGCATGGTGGGGCATGGCTCCTTGCCCGATGGCTTGAACAAACGCAGCAATCACGCTCGGATTGTCGCCGAGCTGAAAACGTCGATTGATGTGGCCGCTCACTATGGCGTGCCGGGGGTCATTTGTTTTAGTGGTAATCGGCAGCCACACATGAGCGAGTTGGAAGCGATTGAGGCAGTGGCCGATGGGCTACGGCAAATTGCACCCTATGCCGAAGAAAAGGGCGTGAACCTGAACATAGAGTTGCTCAATTCCAAGGTCGATCATCCTGGCTATCAATGTGATCATACGGCGTGGGGGGTGGCTGTCTGCGAACGGGTCAATAGCCCACGCGTTAAGCTACTCTATGATATTTATCACATGGCGATTATGGAAGGCGATCTGATCCGCAACATCCGTGAGAATATCCAGTGGATTGGTCATTTCCATACGGCTGGCAACCCTGGCCGTAATGATCTGGATGATACGCAAGAGCTGAACTATGCGGGTATCTGTCGCGCCATTGCAGCCACCGATTATGCGCTCTATGTGGGGCATGAATTCCGCCCCAAAGGTGACCCCATCGCGTCGCTCCGCCAGACCTTTACCATCTGTGACCAAGGCTAAAGACCCTCTGACGCATTTCTTGCTTTTGGGGGCAAGGGCAATGTGAAGTTGCTTTGGGTAAATCGCCTAGCCACTAGCTAGGCAATTTACCCAGGATTGACGCCAAGTGGGCGTGGTCAGCTTCTCAAAAGCTGATTCCTCTGTGGTGATACCTCTCCAGTTTCTCAAAAAGTAAATTTACAATATGTCGCAAGATTTCAGTCATAAGTTGTAGTCTAGCTACCACCAAAATACTATTGTAATTAAGGGTGAGTGTGATAACTTAATATGGTGTAAGCCTTTGAGGGGATCTCTCAGTTTTTGTCTAGCACCAGAAAGAGTTGCCAAATGGAAAAACACGACACCGCACCTAACCAAAAGGGAAGTCAAGCAAGATGGGTAGCGCAACAGACAAAGCGAAAACGTTTTTGGCTGAGCGTCCTTGCTATCTTTGTGATTGTATTGTGTACGTTGAATTTTGGGGGGGGAGATTTTGTCCTCCAAACCCCGGTGGCAATGGCCGCTGATGCCCAGCCACCCCTGATCATCTTGGGTGGCTTGACTGTCGCAACCGTCCCAACTGTGCCGACCCTGCCGACTGTGCTAACGGAGACACCTACCACAACACCAATAGCGACCAACACCCCCACGGCAACCGCGACCAACACGCCCACCAACACACCGACCAACACACCGACCAACACGCCCACCGGAACCGTGACTACTACCCCAACCGCTACACATACCCCAACCGCAACCACTACTCCAGTTATCGCCATCAAGCAATACTATGTCAGTAGTTCCAGCAATGGAAGTGTGGATGGGTTGCCCTATCGGGATGAAGATATTCTGATCTATGACATTGCCACCGACAGCTGGGCCATGTTCTTCGATGGTTCAGATGTGGGAATCGGGAAGACCGACATTGATGCCTTCCATATCAACGACGATGGCACGATCTTGATGAGCTTTGTCCACCCGATCAATTTCCCCGCGCCGCTTGGCAAGGTCGATGATTCCGATATTGTGAAATTCACTCCGGCGCAGCTGGGCACGACGACGGTTGGCACCTTTGAGCTCTACTTTGATGGCTCGGATGTGGGGTTGACGACGGGCAGCGAAGACATTGACGCCATCAGCTTCGCTCCCGATGGCCGTCTGATCATTAGCACCTATGGCACGTTCAATGTGCCGAATGTAAGTGGCCGCGATGAAGATCTTCTGGCCTTTACGCCAACCAGCCTAGGCGAGGACACCCAAGGCAGTTGGGAACTCTATTTCGATGGCTCGGATGTTGGCCTCAATACCGGTGGCGAAGATGTCGACAGTGTGGCGATTGATAAGCCAACCGGCCATCTATACTTAGCTACGCGTGGAAACTTTACCGCCCAAAGTATCAATAGCCTGAGTGGGGATAATAATGATGTCTTCCGCTGTGACCCCCAAACCTTAGGCGATACTACGGTTTGTGTCTTCTCGCTCGTCTTCAATGGCGATGCCATTCGCTTCTTTAATCGTATCGACACGGCGATGATTGCCTGGGGTACTGTGGACACTAGCCTTCTCGCGACGGTCAACAGCGCCGGCACTTTGGATGATAATCTGCCCCAATACGAAGTGGATCTCGACGATCTAGACACCGCCGATCCTGAATTTGATGACTTTGATATCGCCCAAGAAACGGAAAATGACAAAGTCCTCCTGCCCATCTACTTTACGGCCACTGGTGCCCAATAAGCGCATCGTCTTTTGTGAGGATCGCTAAGTGATATAAAAAACGCCAGGCAACAGCCTGGCGTTTTTTGTGGGAGTTTACAATCCCTATCGGTGAACGACGGGCAAGAAGGCGGTATGGAGCCGTGAGCCCAGGGCATACTCGGCCACCTGGGTTACGGTGACGACAAGTTGGTTGGTTGCTGGCTGGTGGTCGAGGATGGTAATGGTGCTGTCCGACCAACGCCCGGTGGCTGGGTCAAGTTGCCAGAGGGCAAGCCTATCTTCATCTAAGCTTTGTACGGCTTCGTCACGGTAAGTCAGCGTCAGCGTCACGGGGTGCTGAAAGACAAGGTGATCCACCAGTTGATTGTTCTGCACGGCCCGCAAGGTGAAAGAGCCATTGCTCAACTGCATCTCATTGGTAGCTGGCATTGTGAGCGGCGTATCAACCCAGTAGAGTTCCGTGGGGCTAGCAACCGTGCCTGGGGCAATCGCAAGATTGATCGTACCGGCTGCACTTTCGAGCAGGAGGGTGGTTGTCTCTTCGGGCAGGATGGTGGCGCTAGCCCCTGTGGGTGCGGTTACCGTGCTGCTGAGGGATTCGCCAATCTGCTCCTCTAGCCAAGGGACAAAGGTCGAGACCCGTGTGTAGACGCCGTAGAAATTGGCCCGAGCGCAGCCAAAGCCAAAGCTGACAATGCCTGCTAATTTCCATCCTTGCTCGGCCGTGGGCACCACCAGCGGCCCACCACTATCCCCCTGACAAGAATCAACTCCACCCGCTGCATAGCCAGCACAAAGCATATTGCCCGTGATCGCCCCATAGACCTGATTGCATTGTTCCGTGCTCACAATCGGTACAGTGGCTTCTAGTAGCTCTGGGGAAGTCATGCCACCTTCGCTGGTCGCACCCCAGCCGGTAATGACGGCAAGGGTGCCAGCGGCAACCAAGGCATCGTCGGTAGTGCTCACCACTGGTAAGATCGTCTGTACCGCATTGGTTGGGATGGCCGCGGTCGCCAACTGCAAGAGGGCAATATCGTAGTCATAGGATCGCGCATTATAGTTGGGGTGAACCACCACCTTCGTGACCGCTACTCTTTGTTCCGTACTTTCGGTTTGGTTGCGCCAATGTTCACCCAGTGTAACGTGAATACTGCCTGTCGCAACAACGTTGTTGCTACTATCAACGACACAATGGGCTGCCGTTACTACCCATTCGCGGTGAATTAAGGAGCCGCCACACATATAAGGACCCGAGCGGATAAAGGCTTGCCAGGGCCATTCGCCTGGGCTAGCAGGTTGGCCGCCAACAATGGTGAGATTGCGATTCAGGAGGGTCGGGGAAAGCGGGGCGGGGGTTGCGGGTACTTCATCGGCGGCCAAGACGCTTGGTTGCACTTTCAAACAGGCGACAAAGACCAAGGCTAGGACTAACGTTGCTAGACGAGCCGATTTGGACACAACCATCTTTGATCTCCCCACACCAGAATGTACAGCTCAACGCAGATGAATAATTGTTGAAATTGCTGTACAGGATTATGACAGAGAAAATGGTTGTAGCACCTTTCAATTCAATTTCAAATAAAATAGCTAAATAAATTGTCAGACTTTTGTCAGGAAACGGATTTGAGCCACCGTACTGGCCCTTTTGCGCAGCGGTTTCAGCGGACTAGCCCCTTTGGCTGGCTTGCTGGACTTGCTGCAACCGTTTTTGCAAGTAGGCACGTTCGATCTGGTTTTCGACCCGTTCAATGGCGGCCTGATAGGCCAACGCCGCCGCTGACCACTGTTCCGCGCGGCGTAATAGATCCGCACGGGCAGCATGAAAAAGGTGATACGCATCTAAGCGGCCATGGCTGCCTAGTTCGTCTAGGCGCGCCAACCCGTGTTGTGGCCCTTGGGCCATGGCAATGGCCACGGCGCGATTCAGCTCAACAATCGGTGATGGCTGGCTACGCGCCAAGGCACCGTAGAGGGCCGCGATCTGGGGCCAATCGGTTGCCGCGGCAGAGGGTGCTTGGGCATGTAGGGCACTAATCGCAGCTTGGATCTGGTAGGGTCCGGGCTGTTGGAAGAGAAGGGCTTGATCGAGGATCACAATCCCTTCTTCGATCTCAGTTGCATTCCACTGTGCGCGATCCTGCTCTTCCAGCGTGATCAACTCTCCTGCACTATCCAGCCGCGCGGCGCGCCGGGCATGATGAAGCAGCATGAGGGCAAGGAGCCCTAACGTCTCGGCTACGGTTATGGGGGAGGATGGCGCTTGCTGGGCTGTCCCATCTTCCGTTGGCTGCAATAGCTGAGCAAGGAGACGCGTGAGGCGGATGGCCTCGTTACAGAGATCGTGACGGATCAGGCTGTCACCGGCTGAAGCGGCGTAGCCTTCGTTAAAGATCAGATAGAGAACAGTATGGACCGCGGCAATCCGCTCGGCTTGGTGCTGGGATGGCGGCGTGCCAAAGGGAATGCCAGCTTCGCGGATCTTGCGTTTGGCGCGGACAAGCCGTTGAGCCATGGTCGGCAGCGGGGTTAAAAAAGCGCGGGCAATCTCCTCGGTCGTCAAGCCACCGAGGGTACGCAAGGTCAACGCAATTTGGGCATCGAAGGCCAAGGCCGGGTGACAACAGGTGAAGATGAGTTCGAGGCGCTCATCGGGATAGGCTTGCGTCTCTTCGCTCTCATGAGAAGGTACGATTGCTTGGGATTCTTGCTCGGCTTGGAGTGCGGCCAATTTGCGCACAAAGGTCTGTTGGCGGCGGAGGCGGTCGATGAGTTTGCGCCGCGCGGTCGTCGTAATCCAGGCGGCCGGGTTCTCTGGAATGCCAGCCGTCGGCCAGCGCTCCAATGCTACCAGAAAAGCCTCTTGCATGGCCTCTTCGGCTTGGTCAAAATCGTGGCAGCTGCTGATTAACGTTGCCAGCACTCGCCCCGACGCAGCCCGAAATGTCTCTTCAATTGTACTGAGAATCTGTTCCATAAATCTTCCTCAGGTCTTCCCCTGCAACCACAACCACCAACCAGCAGACAAGGCGCTTGTGTTTCCTGCCCTTCTCCGCCACCAGCTGACAAGGGTTGGCAAACCTGTCCGCTCTCTGCCTCGCCTCAAGCTGGCGTAGTAACGACGCGAAAGCCCAAACTGCGCCCACGGTTGGTCGGCAGATCGCGGTCGCGATAGGTACAACTGGCAAAAATGTGGCTGAGGTAATAAGCCCCGCCCCGTAGCACGCGATAGTAGGTGGCGGGAGCCGTTCGTTCTTCACGGCCATCGGTGGGGTGGTAGGGGTAGTGAAAGGTGGGTTGCCAAGCCACCGTGCCCCAGAGGCTGCTGGTCCATTCATAGACATTGCCAGCCATATCATAGCAACCATAGGGGCTAGCACCTGCTGTAAAAATACCGACCGAGCTGGTCGTGCCGATCCCTGCTTGATAGTGATTATGCCAAGTTGTTCTCAGTTCGTCACCCCAAGGGAAAAAGGTGCCTTGTTCTCCAATCGCGGCTTTTTCCCATTCGGCTTCGGTGGGGAGGCGAAAAGGTCGCCCCTCTGCTTGGCTGCGCCAGGCACAATAGGCTTGGGCATCATACCAACTGACAAAGACGACGGGATGATTGCGCAGTTCGGGCGGGGGCGTCGGCCCGCGCCAATGTTCGGGGGGCGCATGGTTCGTGGCCGCGACAAAGCGGGCATATTGGCTGTTGGTAATGGGATAGCGACTAATGGCGAAGCGAGCCAGGGCCAGCTCATGTTGTGGTACGGCTGCCTGCAAAAAGGGTGTCGCATCACTTTCGGCAATGCCAACGCGCAAAAGCGCTGGTAGCCCTAACGCAAAACAGCGCTCCAATTGGGCTGGCGTATTGCCCATCCGAAAAGGTCCGGCGGGGATTACCGTCAAGTCATCCAAAGGGCGCGGGTCACCGAGCACGCTCAGGACATTGCCTGCCTCGGCACGGAGCCGGGGCTCCAGTAGATCGTGGCTGACCAGTTCCGTGAGGAACTGGCGCAGCCGCTCCATGAGGGCGCGGCCTTGTTGGAGCGACGCGGCGCGTGCTACGCCTACTTCCATCAATGCCTTGCCCGCTAGCCAAATCTGCTGCCAAGCTTGCTCATCACTGTATGCTGGCGCATGATCAGGACAAAGTTCACCAATGAGCAGCAAGGGGCGCTCAATCGTGTTGGCGCAATGGACGAGGTGTCCAATCGCCAATAAGATCACTTCGTGCCACGTCGTGTGGTGTACGGCCAAGGCTTGCGCTTGTTGGACAAAATCGCGCTGGGTGCTCAGGTAGCAAGCGGCTAGATACTCCTGAAAGGTGCGGTGGGGAAAGGCAAAGAGGTGGGGGCTCTTTTCGATGAGTAAGCCTGCCCGTAATTGAATGATCTGCACCAGTTGTTCGGCCCAGTCCAAGCTGCGATTGGGGTGAAGCTCCCGCAAGGTAGCTAGCAGCTCACTTTCCCCAATATCGGCGGTCATCTCGCGATCCGCACCTGTATGGATGCGGCTATGCACCTGAAAAGCCAACTGCCAGAGCGTCTGTTTCATCAGGCCGTCATCAATGCGCACCAATTGCAGTAGCTGTCGCCACGAGGTTTCGCTGCCATCGGGGTTTTTGAGCTTAATCGCATCCCACCGCCAGAGGAGCAACTCAATGACCGCTTCAAAGAGCAGGGCGCGGGCATCGGGCAGCTGTCCTTTATGCGTATGCACCAACGCCATCACAGTCAGCAATAGGGGGCTGCGTGCTAAGCGCAGCAGATCGGGCCGGGAAACGGCCAACTGCAATTTATCGCGCAGCGGCGCGCCATCGCTGACCACCTGCAGCGTCGCCATGAGCTCATACCAGTCGGCAATAAAATGGCGGATTTGGCCTTCGCTTAAGTCGGCCAATTCGAAGACCGGCCATGTCTGCTCATCGAGTTGCCAATGCGTAGTCCGATAGCTGAGGACACGGCAAGTCACTAGGATGGGTGTGGCTGGGAAAGCCTGGGGTAGATCGCCGATCATCTCTTGGATCTGACGGCGTAACGCGACTTGATCGGGAATTTCGTCGATCCCGTCCAGGAGCAAGATAACCTGCCCATTACGCAAGCGATCACGCAGAACAAAGTAAAACTCATCCAAAATCCGCTGGTGGAGCCAATCTTGAAGATAATCGAGCAGCAAGCGGCTGTTGCGTTGGGTGACCTGATGGCGTTGAATCCAGATTGATAATTCGCGTAGTGATACTGGGACCGGTAAAAGGGTGCGCCAGTTCGCCGGCCAAGTTGGCAAGTGGTGGTGCAGCCATTCTTCATTGGGATGCAAATGATGATTGGCGAGGCAATAGGCCAGATAGTTCACAAAGGTTGATTTGCCGCTGCCGGGCATGCCGAGCAGCACCATGTGGGTTGAGCGGACCAAGGCTTGCAACACGGGCAGTGGGCGCGGGCGCTGACGATTCTGGTCGGTAACCTCCATTTTAGCCGTGGTATCCAAGTCGATATAGACATCCAGCAGCCCGATCCGCTGCCGCGAGGATAAGGTCGGGCTGCGGCCTGCAAGCGCCAACCCTTGCAAAGGCAAATATTCATATTGATGAACAATGCGATTGAGGTAGCTAGCACGGTGCGCTGTGTCAAAGGTGTGTAATTGGCGCGCGTCTACCTCTAGCTCAAGCCGCGTCACGGTGGGCGTCACGGTGGGCGTCACGGTGGGCGTTGGGCCGGGCGGCTCGGCTTTGCGCTGCCCAAAGATGAGGGCCTGTTCACCCCGGTTGAGCGCCCGTTGATCGGCCAAGGCCAACCATTCATTTGCTTCATCGGCTTGTTCGATACAGCCCAAGTGGACCAAGCCATGGATCAACGCCAGATGACGGTGGCGTGGACGTGGGCAGCGATGACCTTGTTCAAAACGACTCAGCTCGTAATTGGTCAGGGCAAGGTTGTCGCCCTCGGCTGAAGCAATATCCGAGAATTCGAGGGGCAAGCGTACAAACGAAAATGCATCGGCTAGCTCACCCTGGCGATACCCCCCGCGCTGACGGAAAAAGCGTAACTTTTCTCCCCATGCCTGCCGCGCCGCTTCTTTCACAAAAACCCCTTTGCCAAAAGTGGCAAAAAAATGGCAAAAAAAATTTGCCTTGTTTGTCAGTGCTTTTCATCCAAGATCATGCCAGAATACGAAATTATATCTACAAGTTACGTACTTGGGCAAGCGCTGGCAGGTTTTCAAACCGGGCCAGCGCGAGCTTCGTGATCGCGTCCGGAGCAATCCGGTTAGTAGCGGGGGGTAACCCCGCTTGTTGAGGGTTCGCGATGGCCCTGGGTTTTCAAAGGCTGTCAGCGCTCTGGGGTGACAGTACAAGAAAGACCGTTTCTTGGCCGTTTGGGTGGCGTTTGGCTCACCTATCTTCCTGCAAACAGAAACTTAGGAGGTTATGTATGACGATGCTTCATCAGTGGCGTCAGCGGTATTGGCTGTCCTGGCTCTTGGTCAGCTTATTGTTGCTGACCGGTGGGGCCGTTGCCGTAGTGCAAGCCCAAAGTCAGATTTGTCGTGACATTGGCAATATTACCGTTTGTGGTGATATATTGGACGAATTTGTGATGAATGGCGGTGGCTTTCGGTTGCGTGGCAATTTGCGGATTGGCCCCAAGGGTGCGGCTCCTGTAGTTGCCGTGGACGATACGGGCAGTATCTTCGATGGTACGGTGCTGCCGGATAGCATTACCACTGCCTCTTACTTCCACTTTGCCCAAACCGACCCCAACACGGGGAGCACCGATTTCATTATCGGAGCAGCGCGCTTTATCAATGATCCCACCGGCCTGGCGCTCTTTAGCACCTTTGTCTTTGATCACCCACCCGCGGGGGGCGAAGTGACTGCGGGCCGCCTCTTTGTTGATCCGACCAATCGCCGCATCTTTTTGCCCGCCGCGGGCGCGGTGCCAGTCTTTACCGCGCGGGGCGTCAAACGGAACCAAGCGTATAAGCTGCATTTTGTTTCCCGCCTGGGGGCCGAAACCTTTTACAAAGATGGCGGCAGTGTTGACGAGCTGACCAAAGTCAATGCCGAATTTGACCTCACCAACAAAAAATTCAAGGCAACGGTGCCGATTGCCCTGAAAATTGGTGACAATGCGGAAAACCCCAATCTAGAGGTGACCCTGCGCGCCGAATATAGTGACAATGGCGCGCTAACGAGCGCCACGATCGACGGCTTTAAGACGCGGCTGGCTGGCCTCTTGATGGAAGCGTCGGGCATTGTCGTCAAGGGGAAACAGGGGAGCGCACCGGCGGAATTTGAAGCCGCGACCGTGAAAGTGCTCAAGAGTGATAACCCCAATGTGCCTAATCTCGACCCGACCGCCGCCAGCTTAATCTTCCAATTTACGAAGCTGAAGTATAAAAATGGCGAATTTAGCATTGGCGGGGTGGAGGTGCCGATCAAAAATTGGGAATTTGGCGCGGCCTTTACCATGATCAACCAGACGCTAGGGCTTGTCACCGAGGCCGGTGTCCAATCGATCCAGATTAAGTCAACCATGCAATTTGGCAGTGGCAGTGATGCGGATAAGCTACCTGTAACCATCAAGATCGGGCGGGCACAGGATGGCAACGGTCAATTCCGGCCAGTCTTCCAAGCGGGTTTGACCAATTTCAGCCCCCAATTGGGCGCGCTGAAGTTCAAGCTCCAGAATGCTCTCTTTATCGGCGATGTGGCCCAAGACTTCTGGGGGCTCAAGGCGACCAACGTTGATCTCCAATGGCCGCCCCACCTTGGTGGGAAGACGGCCGCAGGAGTTGGCGATTTCCAACTTGGGATGGGTAACAACAAACAGGTCAAATTTAAGCTCGGCAATGGCACGGTCGGCCTGCCTGAATTTGAAAACAATATTTTCCGCGCCAATTTACAAGCGACGATTGGCATTGTGCAAGAGACCATTGTCATGACGGGCACTGGCACCTTTGCCATCAAGCTGCCGGGCAACCAAAATAGTGCCGGGGTGGTCGGCCAGGCGATTCTGCGCTACAACCGCAATGTCACGGTCGATGACCCCGTGGTGGTGGCGGCAAGCCCTGGCGCGCTCGTCTGTCGCAACCCGCTCGGCAGAACCATTGCTTGCCCGAATCCGTCCAACCCACCGCCGCCCCCTTCTACCGCGTTGCAACCGCTGGAACTCAAGCTGGCCGGTTTTGAGATGCGGGTGGCTGGCTTCAAATTCAATGTGGTGAACCCGCGCGGCTTGGCAGATGGTGGCTTTGCCGTAGATACAGCAACCTTGGCGCTGCCAACCGGCCTGAGCATTCAAAACAACCCCAGTGGTGGCATTCAAGTGCAAGGACTGGTGGTCAAGGGCAATGGCGATATCACTATCCAAGGCGGTGGTTTTGAATTGCCCCCGGTCTCGATTGGTAGCGTTCAATTGGTGGCGTTGCGGGGCAACTTTGCCAAGCTCGCTGATGGTACCTATGAATTTCAAGCTGGTGGGAAGCTGCCGCTACCTGGTGCGGAAACCAATGGCGGCATTACCCTGAATGTCGTCATTCGGACGACCAATACGGGCAACTTTGCGGGGATGGGGGTGAATGTTCAAGTCTTTTCGCCGCCCTTACCACCGATTCCCTTGGGCGGCACGGGCTTTAACCTGACGCGTGTCCAAGGCTCGTTCGACCTCAACAATGGTACCTCAACCATCACCTTGGGCGTGACTGCGGCCAGCCAATTTGGTATCCCGCTCGGCGCATTGGGGACACTGCCCGTTGCCACCACCGATGGGAATATTACCGCCCAATTTAATCCCTTTCAATTTACCGGAACGATGACTCTCAAAGTGCTCATCTTCCAGGTGGCTAGCGCGACTGTGGGCATTGGGGCCGAGCAAGGCTTTGATGGCGGCCAAGGGCTGAATGCCAAAGTCAACGTCAACGCGGTGGTGGTCAAGGGCGAGTTCCGTATGCGTGTGGGCAAGGGCGTTCCCGGCGACCCCAACAAGCGCCGCTTTGCTGCCGCGGCGGACTTTGACTTGGGCATTGTCAAGAACCAATTTGGCACGGGCTTGCCGCCGATCAACCTGGGTGGGATCAAAATTGGTCTGCATGGCGGTGTCTTCAAGGATAATAACTTCAGCCCGGCCCGGGAAACCATCGGCATTAAGGGGACCTATGATGGCATCGTCCTCAACTTTGGCGTCTTTGTGGATTTACAAGCAGAAATTGGTGCGGGTGGCTTCTTCAAAGTCAAGAATCTCGACAAATATGTCCTCATTCCCGCGGCGGCTGTCCGTGCCGCGGCGGCCAAGGGCGAAGCGGGCTACAGCAGCCGTCTGCTGAGCGCGGAAGAGATACAGGCATTAGGGCTAGTGGTGAGTGCTGATGCGGATGGCGTCTTGCGCGTGCTCCAAGATGTGATTCCCGTCCAACTAGAGGAGACGACCTCATTAGTCGTGGGGATCACCTATGCCAGCGGCGCACCGTTGCTTCGCCTGCGTTTGCCCGACAACACCGAGCTGACACCGGAAACGGTCAATGGCACCACCACCGGTTTCTTGACGGCCACCGACGAAACTGGCACCAATGCTTACTTTGTCGTGCGCGGGGCTACGCCAGGGCAGTATCAACTGCTGATTGACAATGCCCCAGCTGAATATGAGGATGTCTCCTACACGCTCAATGAAGCGCCCACCGTTGCCATTACCAGTGCCACCTGTGGCGGTGCGGACCTACCAGGCATCACCGTGACCTGTGCCAATCAAGTGGCCGCAGCCGCGGTCATGGTGCCTGCTGCCAGTGGCGCAACTGTGAACTGGCACGCGGCGGATATGGATACAGTCACAACCACGGTTGCGGTGGGCTACGTGGTGGACAGTGGCGATCCCAGCACGGTGAATCTGGCCGATGTGACCATGCTGGCCGAGCATCTACCGCTCGGCAATGGCACCTATACCGAAGATCTAACCCAGATCGGCTCGGGGAGCTATCGGCTGGTGGTCATGGCCGACGATGGCGAAAATGGCACGGTCTTTGCCGTCAGCGATGTAGTGATTACGGTGGTGGATCAGGTAGCACCAGCCATTCCCACGGGGCTGTCTGCTGTGCCGCAAGCGGGCGAACTGCTCGTGAAGTGGACCCAGAATAGTGAGCGTGACCTGAGTGGCTATGAGATTGGCTTCGGGGTGGTCAATGATCCCAGCCAATTCGTCTACAGCCGC
Source organism: Caldilineaceae bacterium (assembly GCA_019637645.1). Next base: position 23,153 of record JAHBVH010000073.1, on the reverse strand, counting down.
AATATGGGGCCTAAAGAAGTCATGACCGGTACGAATAACATTGTTGATGCCAAGCTCTGGGGCTTGGATGATAATACAACTATCTTCTATGGGCTGCGGGCCTATGATACAAGCGGCAACTATTCGGCCTGGACACCGCTCCAAAGCGGCACCCCATGGGCAATTGCCCCTACAACGTGGACACCGATCCCAGGCGGCCAAGGCACCAGCGCGATTGAGATCGGCTTTGCCGTGCCCATGCAGATCGAGACGCTGGAGACGGCGCTCACGGTCAAAGACGCCAGCGGCAATGTCATTCCAGGGACGATCTATCTGCTGACGGATTTTAACAGTAGCAAGACCGTTGGTGTTGGCTTTGAACCAACCACGCCGCTGCAGGGAGCGATCACCGCCACTCTCAAAGGTGGCGCTGGGGGTGTCCGAGCCGAAGATGGGCGTACCATGGGCGCAGATTACACCTGGAGCTTTACCCTCCAGCCCCAAACGTTGTACCTGCCGCTAGTGAAACGGTAGTAGCCAAAGCTGACCGGTTTGAAAAACCGGTCAGCTCTTTATTCGTGAGTAAGCTCAGTGGGGTATGGTCCCGTCGGGGATGGGCGAGACGTAGGGGCGACCGGCGGTGCTAGCGGAAAATTCGGCTTGGGCGGCTTGGAGCAGCGCTGGTTTAGTCATGAGATCGAGCGCGGTCAAGGCCAAGGCTTTGGCCGCGTAGAGCATCCCCTTAAAGCCAAGTTGTGAACCAGAGGAAGCCGTGATCTGCCAACTATGCGGTGGTGTACCAAAGGGCCAACAGCAGGTGGTCAATTGACTCGTTGGCGTGATCTGGCTGACATCGGCCACCTCGGTAGAACCGGGCATGACCTGGGGGGTGGGGGCATGGTGGAAGACTTTCCCCCACAGCGGATTCGCCAATTCGGCCCGATCCAGCGGATCGGTGATGGTCTTTTCGAGGCTGGTATAGCTAAACTCGCGAGAACCAGCCGGAAAGCTCTTTTGCAGCTCGCTGGCAAAGGCCACTTCTTGCGGCGTGAAGCTCATGTCGCCGAGCTCCCGCATCTTCTCATACATGAGATCGGAAATGACACGGTTGGGCAGCATCTCGTAACACCCCGTGAGAAAGTCGATGTCATAGGTGGTGCCACTCATGAGCGCAGCCCCTTTTGCAATGTCGAGCACCCGTGCGTAAATCTCATCCACCTGGGCACGCGTGGGGGCGCGCACAAAATACCAAACCTGGGCATAGGCTGGTACGACATTAGGCGCTTGACCACCACTGGTAATCACGCTATGAATGCGCGCCTCTTGAATGATGTGTTCGCGCAGATAGTTCACCCCAACATCCATCAGCATGACACCATCTAACGCGCTACGGCCCAAGTGGGGGGCCGCCGCCCCATGGGAAGCCACCCCGTAGAAGTTAACCTTAAACGAATTCATGGCTAACGACGAACCATGCCAGACGGTATTCGCATCACCAGGGTGCCAAGCAAGGGCGGCATCTAGATCGTCGAAGACGCCCGCTTTTGCCATAAAGGTTTTGCCAACGAGCGTCTCTTCGGCAGGACAGCCGTAAAAGCGAATCGTGCCGGGGATCTGCTCGGCGATCATGGCCTCTTTGAGCGCGAGCACCGCACCAAAACCAGCTGTGCCAAAGAGATTGTGCCCACACCCGTGGCCGGGGCCTCCTTGGACAATGGCTTCGGCGGTGGTGGTCACTTGCTGGGAAAGACCGGGCAGCGCGTCATATTCGCCCAGAATCCCGATAATCGGCTTGCCGCTGCCCCAACTAGCGACAAAGGCCGTTGGCATCTGTCCGACCCCTCGCTCCACCGTAAAGCCAGCCTCTTCTAATTCGTTGGCTAATAGGTTTGCTGCAAAGGTCTCTTGGAGCCCAATTTCGGGATGATCCCAAATTTCCTTGGCGAGATAGGAGAGCTTTTCGTCTTCCATCTCTAGATAGTGCTGAATACCTTCTGCCACACTCATTGCCGTTACTCCTGCGTGATGATGGTTGGTCGCGATGCCCTGTTATTCACCCTGACCAAAGGGCTTCTCGCCATTCACACGGTCGCGATAGCCGCTGACCATGAGGCCGGGCCGGCCAAAGCTCTGCCCGTAAACCTGGCGATTTTGTGGATCGCGATAGCCCATGCGCACCAAGCGGCGCGGTTTCTTGGTCTGATTGATATAGGAACCATGAATCGTGTCGATACAAAAGATCACAACATCCCCGGCCTTGGCCGATACGGGTACGGTTTGGTCGAGACGATATTGGTCGGTCGGTAGGTGGGGGGTGCAAGGACCGGCATCGGTCTGCGTGATGTGTTCTAGGTGGCCTAGTTTGTGGGAACCAGCCAGAAAACGGATTTCGCCATTTTCATGAAAAGTATCATCCAGATGGACCAAAACGTCAATATAGCGCCCATCTTGATGGCCATAGAAGGGATTGTCCTGATGCATGGGGAAGGGGTGGCCGGTCTGGGGTGGCTTAATATGCATGGTGGTGTGATGCAGCTCGACATTGGGGCCAAGTAGCTCGCTGAGGGCCGCCACCAATTGGGGGTTGATCACGGCACGCGCCCAGGCGGACGAATAGAAATGGAGATCATGCATGGCGGTCAGCTTGGATTTTTTCTCGGTCTCGGGGTCCATGTAGGCTTGCCGCCAAGGGCCGCTCCAGCCTGGGCTAGTAAAGGCCCAATCAGCGACGAGTCGATCCATTTCGTCGGACAGTTCCTGTGTTTCGCTTGGGGTGTAGACTTGGGGAATGTGTAGAAATCCATGTTCTTGATAGAACGCAATTTGTGCTTGTGTCAGCATCTGATTGGCCTCCTGGCTTAAACTAGACAATAACGCTACTAGACTTGACAGGTTTGGAAAACCTGTTAAGTCTGCTCTACGTGCGTGACGCCTAAGTATAAAGAAGTTGGGGGAATGGGCAAGCGATAAAAGGGACAAGCATGTTTGTAAAACAGACATGGGCTAGGGGCTAGGGCAAAAACTCGGTACCGCGTCGTTGCCGAAAAGCGCTTGGGGTGATCCCCGTTTGGCGGCGAAAGAGCGTGGCAAAATAGCGGGCATCCTGATACCCCGTGGCCTCGGCCACTTCGGCAATGGAGAGGGTTGGGTCGAGCAGATATTGTTTGGCGAGCGTCAAGCGTAGCCGGGTGAGATATGCTTGCAGGGTGAGCCCCGTTGCTTGGCGAAAGAGACGGCTGGTATGCCGTTCGCTTAGATGTAATTGGGCCGCGATATCACGGACTTGGAGGGGGCGCGTGTAATTGTCTTTCAGATAGCGCAGCATCTTGCCCACGGCTTCGCTATTGCTCTCGGGCAGGGATGGCGTGGTCGGGGGCGGCTGGGTGACCGCGCGGGCCGTCTCGATGAGCAGGGTGGTGGCTAGGTGTTGGATACTTTGCCAATAGCCAGGACGGCGCAGGGCAACCTCGCGCGTCAGCAGCCGCAACAGTTCGGGAATCGCGCTTGTCTGCGGGCTGATCCAAGCGGCGGACTCGCTAAAGCTGTGAAGTAGCGTATCCAGCTCTGTCGTTGCGGTGGTGGGATTCCCTGCTTGGCTAGGACTGGCGTTTTTTTTGCGGGCTCCCTCTGGCGGCGATGCTTGTCCACGCGGGAGCAGGGTATAGGCCCAGAAGTAGATGCCCAACGGCGCGGCCCGGTCGGCAATGATCTCGTGGGGTTCACTGGGTTTGGCGACGAAGAGATCCCCGGCTTGGATGTGGCGCGCTTGGCCGCCAATCCGAAACAAGCCCCGCCCGGCAAAGGCGTAACAGACTTCAAAGAAGGAATGAATATGCAGATAATTGCGCCAATCCTCTGCCGGGAAATAACCCCAATAGAGAAAGTCACCCACAAAGCTGCCCAGCGTAATGGGTAATGATAGCTTGTTCAGATCGGTAAAGCGCTGTGGTGGAATCTCGATCATCATTACTCGGCTAGGGGGTGTGATACGAAAATAGGGAAACTTAGGGGACGCCATCGGTGGTGGGCTGAAGGCGGCCAACGCCCCAAATATGCGTGTTGAAGCGGGCTAGGTGGCTGGTTGTCACTGGGAAGCAGCCTTTGGGTGTAATGGTTCCGCCCATTGCTGCTCCGTATTATATCCGGCTAGACCATTTACGCAACCGAGGTTGTATCTGGTAATTGATAGGCCCACACGGCATACAAGGGATCGGCATGGCGGGGGGTGTGCCTTGCCGTTTGGGGGCGGGTCCAGTTGCCAGATGCCGCAAAATAGTACTCGACTAATTCCACATGTTGCGCGTCAGTGCTGGTCAGCCAAGCGGCAATGGCTTTGGTGGCAAAGCAGCGATTGGAGAAGGCGAGGGCAAAGATCCCGCCCGGCTGTAAAAGGCGGTTGACCTCACGAAAGAGCGCGATGGGCTGGGTCATATACTGAACCGAAACGGTACAGATAACGGCGTTAAATTCCGCCGTCGCCAAGGGCAGGGTGGGTGTGACATTGACATTGTGGACAACGTAGCTGTCCAACTGGGGGTTGTCGGCCATTTCATCGGCATTCATCCCCAGCCCCACTACGCGTGCCGGTTTTACTTCATCGGGCAGATGAGAGCGCCAACTGCTCATCAAGTCCAGGTAGGTACCGCCACTTGGCAAGAGCTTGGCCAGCAGGGCTGTCCACGCGCGGATCGCCCCGTCATCAATATGCACCACCCGCCGGGGTGTTTGATAAAACTCCTCATCGGCGTGTTCATCCTGGCGGCGAAAGTACATCGGGGGAATTTCGTTGGTATCTTTCGTTGGCGTCATGGCTGCTGGCTCCTCCTGCTGAGTGGGTGATCGCTTGCTCATGGTACACCAAATGAGGATAGCCGACAAACTACTGTTCTTCCTGCTTTGAGGGCGACTGACGCGCTTCCCATTCGGCGCGTTGAATGCGATAGCGGTACGACGCCGTGGGTTGATTAGTTTTGTCATCCCAAGCCGCAAAGCGTTCCACTTGGCGCAGCCCTGCTTTGGTCATGACCCGCGCCGAGCCAGTGTTGCGCACATCACATGTATCCGCGATGCTGTCGGCGCTGGTAGTGGTAAAGACAAAGGTCAGCAGGGCTTGCAGGGCTTCGGTCATATAACCTTGGCCCCAGTAGGCGGGTAATAACGCGTAGCCAAAGCTGAGATCGCTATATTGGGCCTTGTCGGCACTGGGTCGGCCAAAGCCAATCCAGCCGATGACCTGCGCTGTGGCCTGCAGGACAATCGAGCAGTTGTGCGAAAGGCGCGGCGACCGACTGTTGTGGTCCATGGTTGCCTGAATCCACTGGCGGGTCGCCTCTTCGCTCTCCGGCCCAAAGTGATTATAGCGATAGACCGCGGGGTCAGTCCGCAAGGCGTGGAGGGCTGGCCAATCGGCTTCGCTGAGATCGCGGATATGTAGCCGCGTTGTTGTTACATCCATAGCGGTCTCCTGGCGGATCAATGCTGGGTAAAGCGCTGAGCTAACGTCGCTGCTAACGTGGTTACCGCTTCGTTGGTGTTATCAATTTTCTGATCATAGATGTGCAGCACCGTTTGCCAACCATATAAGAGGCGCACTTCTTCATCGGTGAGCCATTGCCCCCGTTCTCGGTTTCTTTCCAACACCGCTGCCAAGGAAGGGAGCAGCAAGATAATTTGGTGTTCAAGCGGCGCTAGTGCTTTTTGGTAGAGGGTGGCCGTCTCATCGGTGAGGACATCGGCAATGACGACATCATACCCCTCTGCTGTAAAGGTATGCGCCAACTGGCAGGCATTTTGCGCGCCCAAGCGGAGTTGGGCCATCCCCGCTTCGCCCAACCAGGGCGCGATATGGGGCTGCACCACCATGGCGCGTACCTTGTCTACGTCGATGACCGCGCCGCGTGGTCGCTGCTGGGCGATAAGCGGAGCTAAGGTACTTTTTCCCGCCGCCGGTGGACCAGTCAGAATCATGATCACGAGCGTCTCCCTCCTGGGAATGGAAAACCTGTCTGGGCTGTGGTAGCTACTGAACGCCGCCATTGCTATAGAGTAGTTGACCGTTGATCCACCCGCCCTCGGGTGAGCAGAGAAAGGCCACTAGGTTCGCACAATCGCTGGGGAGGCCGATGCGCCCACCAGGAGTGCTGGCACGGATACTTTGCTTCAGTTCATCGGTCATCCAGCCAGTATCGGTGGCCCCGGGGTTGATCACATTGGCCGTAATACTCAAATGGCGAAACTCGTGGGTGGCGGCGAGGACAATTCGGTCGAGCGCACCTTTGCTGGCGCCATAGGGCAAATTCTCCACGACATGATCGCTGGTAAGGGCGATGATCCGCCCTTGGGCTGGCTGCGTGTCCACGGTGTCGGTGAAGCGCTGCCCAAACTCACGGATCAACAGCCAAGTGGCGCGGGCGTTAAGGGCAAAGTGGAGGTCGAAACTTTCTACGGTTGTGTTCAAAATGTTGCTATCGACCGATTGGCAATGGGCCATGATCAGCGCCGCGACCGGACCTAGCTGCTGCTCGACTTGGTCGAAGACGGTGGTCGGTGTCTCCACCTGGCTCAGATCGGCTGGCAGCGCGATCGCTTGCGCGCCCTGTGTGGTGAGTTGTTCTAGCAACCAAGTAACATCGGCTGGATTACTCCCCCAGGGCATGGTTTGATCATAAGGTTGCCAGAAGGTGATGGCAATGTCCCACCCTGCTTTGGCCAGTGCTATGGCGACCGCGGCCCCAATCCCAATGCGGCGGCTCGCTCCCGTAATCAGGGCAACGGGGCGAGGGGTATGGGGGTCCATTCGGGCAGTAAAGTGACTCATGGTAGTTCCTTTTATTTGTAAAAATTAGGAAGCACAAAAGCTAAACCAATTGCGTATGCTCGCGAATCAACGCGATGTGCCTTATCAATCCTTTTCTCAAGGAACGCATTGATCAAGAATTACGACGGGGCTAGTGGTGCTTACTGACCCATCCGCCAGCCGCCACCCACATAGAGCAGTTGACCTGTCAACCAGCGCGCTTGGACCGAAGCCAGGAAGACGACCACATCGGCAACCTCTTCCGGCTGGCCCACCGCGCCAAGTGGCGTGCCTTGCCGGATGGTGGCGGCGGCCTCTGGGGTGATATAGCCAGTTTGGATGGGCCCGGGCGCAACCAGATTGACGGTAATGCCATATTTGCCCAGTTCTGCTGCCGCGGATCGACTGTAGGATTCAATGGCATGTTTACTGGCCGCGTAGCTCACATTCCAGGGGTGGGCATGCGCCGCATCGGTGCTAATGTTGATGATGCGTCCACCCGTTGCCTGTCGTTGGATATAGCGTTGGGCATACTCGGCCATTAACAGGGCATAGGCGCGGCTGTTAATGGCGAAATGTTGGTCGATGATCGCTGCGCTGACCAAGCGGGCTTCTCCTTGCGCGGTATTCACCTGGGCTGGATCAAAGGTTTCGAGCACACAGAAGGTGTGATTGTTGACCAACATATCGACTGGACCGATTTCCTCCTCACACAAATCAAACAACCGCGGAATGTTGGTGGCATCGGCGAGATCCACTTCATGGGCAGCGGCGAACTGACCGGTGGCGCGAATGGCTTGCACCACCCAATCGGCCCCTTGTTGTTGCTGGGCCTGATAGAGGGCCTCGCCGCCAACGCCAGCCGCGTGGGCTGCTTGCAACGCCTGTGCGCTGTAGACGGTCGGTGGGCGGTAGAAGCTGATGAAGACCTTGGCCCCTTGCGCGGCTAAAGCCTGGGCCGTTGCTGCCCCAATCCCATGGTTTGCTCCTGTAATTAGTACCACTTTGTCGTGCAGTTGTGGGTCGAGCATTGCTTTTCCTTTAGGTATAGCTTAAAGAATAGACTGTTGACGCCTCTTTGGGAAACAAGATGTTGAGCAAAGGTATCGTTGCCTCGTCTCCCCAGACATCGGGGAAGCTGGCCTGTAATTCGGCTAGGCTCCGATAGCCAAAGAGCAGCTGCAAAAAGACGAGGGGTGGACAGCTGAATTGGGCTTCGTCGCCATAGGCCGGTGGTTGCCACGGTTCGATCGCCGCCACCTTGCCGCTATGCAAGTGGAGGGCAAAGCGCAGACGATAAAGGTCAAATTTGAGAGTGCCTGTCTGGCCGACCAAGACCGAGTCTGCTAACCGTTTTTCCAAGACTGGTGTAATCTGCTGGAGAAAGGCTGGTATATCCGGTACGCGCAGATACCAGGCATAGGGTGCGACCGTGCGCGCTAGCAAGGGTTCGCTTAGTAAGGCATAAACGGGATGGTCCTTCCCCAAGAAAAGGCTGATTTCAGTCAACGGACCTGGGTCTGGCGGAATGATGGGCAAGACCTCGCCATGGGTCTGGATGGCCCGGAGAAGGGACGGTAGCGCGCGTTGCCAGTTCACCCCAGCTGCCAATTCCAGCGCGTACACTCGAATGGCCTGTTCCCACCGCCGTGCCGCCAGCCAAGTATAGCCACAATGCTCTCCACGTTGATCGACGATCAGATAGAGGCGGCCAAAGAGCCCAACGTCGGTTGCCCCGCGCTGCTGAACCACGGGATCTTCCCAACTGGTGATATGGTAGCGCCAATAGGCAGCTGGTGCTTCATGCCAGACCAAGCTCCTGCTCCGACGTTGGTTGTACAACGCCATGATGGTGGGGATATCATCCACTCTGGCAAGCTGGAGCGTATAGGCTTCGGGGGTATCGCCCTGTTTTGCGGGGATGGCTGCACTGTGGATTCGGTGCTGACCGCCAAAATCTAGGGCATATTCATAGCCAAATTGACGATAGAAGTAGGCAATGCCCGTAATGGCCTGTACTTGGTCGCCGTTGGCCGCACTGCGGGCATGTACCATGTCATGGAGGGCGCGCACCAAGCCCCGGTTGCGATAGGCCGGATCAGTAGCGACATTTTCGGGCCGCCCTACGCCAAACTCGATGCCGCCATAGCTCCAGCGATGCCGCCAGTAGCAGACACAAGCGACCACAGGCCGTTCGGCACGGTGGGTATCCTCAACAATGGCAATATCACCGGCTGTCATCCAGGGGAAGCCATCACTCATGAAAAGCCGTGGCTCATCCCCTGCGCGTCTGTTGAACGGTTCCTCTGCACTGCCGCGATAAACCATACCCATTAAATAGCCGATCTTCTCTTGATCCGCTTTTGTTGACCAACGGCAGATCAAGCCGTTGCCCAAATCGTTCATATAGGTTGGGTCAGCCAGGGCTGTGGACATGATCATTCTCCTCGCATGCAGTTTTGCGCTAAATTAGCATAGTGGTTTGAGCATGTCGATGACCCAGTCTTTTATCCCAGCATAGACGCCGTCGATATACATATCCTTGCCATCATGTTGATAGCCTAATTTCGCATAGATTCTGCGGGCCGGATCCGCTGGATCAACGCCAGCTGCTAAGCTGATCTGGGAAAACCCGCGCGCTTTGGCTTTACTTTCACAAATGTGTAGCTTCTCTTTGATGCGTTATTTACAGCGCGACACCAACTGCCGTGTTCGTAATCACATCGTGGGCACGTCCGCTACAGTTACAGTGGACGTAGATACAGTCATTGATCACCAGTCGCCGATTGTGGGGATAGAGCTGCACACGGTCATTCGCTACGCTGCCCCATAAGCGGCCCTGGTATTGACGGTATAGCACGGTGCGGCCCTCACGCGTGATAAAGGCTTCGCCCAGCTCGTCAACTTCGCTGGGGATACCTACATCGATCACGCGCAAACAAAGAAAACTCCGTTCGCCAATGGTCACTTCATAGGTACCCGCGCCTAGGCCCTGTCCATTGGTGATCTGGTAGGAGCCATCAGGCTGGCGTTGGTAGCGCCCATCGTCATAGAGCCACCGAGGCCCATTCATACCCCAATTGTTGGCAAAGTGCGGATCGTGGTAAGTGTTCAATACTGTTTGGCCCTGGTTTTGCGTGGCAACGGCAACCCAGCCGGTACGTGTGTCGTCGATTCGGCTATAAAACTGGCTTGGTTGGGTTGGCCAATCGGCATGGCTCGTCCAGACATCGACTTGGATTTCGACGCACTCCGCTTGATCGACACGAGCTGGCCGCACGGCCACCAGATCATTCACCGCGGCTAGGTGTAACGTGTCAATCTCATAGAACGCGCTCATGGTGCGTTCTTGCAAGCGTGGAATCGCAAACCACCACTGCAATTCCAAACACTCAATCGCCTCCATTGGCTGATCACGCTCCACTACCCGAATGTCGGGTCTTGTCGCTGGGAAAGGATGATTCGGGGGTAAATTGACTTGGTTTTGCATAACTATCCTCCCTAATGCCCTCGCATAGCCCCTAGAATCGCGGGTTTTCTGGCAATTGTGCTAAGACAAATTGTACGGTATTTTCGACGGCTTGCTTGGTAAAAGGAAAAGTGATTCCGACTGCGTTGAATAACGCGGGTAACGACTGGGTATTGCCCAAGGTAAGCGCGGCCTTGTAGGCACGGATGGCATTAGCCCGATCTGCTTCTGCCAACTGCCCTAATTGACAGGCCCCCACGATCGCCATCGGATAGGTGATCATGTAGAGCGGCATGCGATACAAGCTCCATTTCCAGCGCTGCCAGCCACTCTGGGCTTCGGCACTAGCTGGATCGAGTTTGTCCCATGGTGTGAAGCGCCGCTTGAGTTCCAGCCATTTGGCATCCAACGCCGCGGGGGTGACATCGACCGGAGCTTCGCCATAGACCCAATGTTCAAAGGCATCCTGTACGACACAATTGGGCAACGCATCGAGGTAATCGTGCAAGGCACTTTGCCGCGCGCCGGTACTTTCGGCATCGGTATAGGGTCCACCTTGGGCCTGTGCGTAGTAGGGCCAGGCCAACAGATCCATGGCTGTTGCCGCAAATTCTTGAAATTCCTCTGGCCCATTGAGATTCCACATAGAGCCATGCGCGCGAAACGAGAGTACGTCATGCATGCCGTGGCCGCTTTCATGGAGAACGCTACCGGCGTTATAGGTTGAGATATGCAGATAGGGCAGGCCCGCACCCGGGAAGAACCATTCCTCTACGGCACCTGCTTTGTGCGCACGACGGCCTAGATCGAGATACCCAGCACGCATAGTCTGAAAAATCTCGCCAAAGGCCGGGTCGATCTGGCGCAGCATGCGTTCCGTGCCATCGATGAGCAAGGCAAGGTCGGTAATCTCGGCGCTCTCTTGGCTGAGTGGATTGCCCTTTGCGCGTAGCCGAGCCACAACAGGGACAACCGTGGTTTCCACCGCACGGTGAAAAGCCTGGCAGTCGGCAATCGTGTAGCCCAGGCGGTTGAGTTCGCGCCAGCGGTAGGCCAAAAAGTGCGGCTGACCACTGACTTGGGCGAGGGAGCGGCGCAAGTGCAAGAGCCGCAGCATCAGTTCGTTCAATGCCTCCCGCCGACCAAGCCAGTACGCGGCAGGCTGGGTCGGATCGCATTGATTCATGATGTCACGGTAGTGTTGTTCCAACTGACTGATCTCGGCTTGGAGCGGCAAGCTCGCCGGATGGAAGAGATCGCGCTGGTTACGCCAACGCTGCCAAAGTTGAGCATAGGTTGGTGTGGGCGGCTCTGGCTGTACTGTCAACGCACGGTTGATCAGCCCATTGGTGAGGCCAAGATAGGTTGAGTAGAGCTCTTGGACATAGATTGCATAGGCTTGTTCGGCCTGTTGATCGCGCGTGTCGTAATAGGCGGGCCGTTTTAGCTGGGTATAGGCGTCCCACACGGCAATATCAAGCTGATTCCATTGCGCCAACCAATGCAAGAACTCTCCATCCGTAATGGGCGCGTCGCCGAGTGCTTGGAACAAAGGGGTGATAGTTGACCAATCGTAAGGGTCAAAGGGATATATGGGTTGCATGATGGATACTTTCTGCGCCGCGGCGCGGTTGGCTAGGCTTTCGTTGTTAGAACCAGAGGATAGCAAAATAAAAACGGCTACGGAATCAAGTTCCGTAGCCGTTTTCAGCAAAGGTGAGCGGGTTCGTCGATGGTCCAGCGGCGAGACAAACCCCCAATAACTTGGCTGCAAAAGAAAAACGGCCACAGGAACCAAAACGTCCGTGACCGTTGTGCGTACAAACCGTTGTGCGTACAAACCGTTGTGCGTACAAGATGCACTTAGTGGTGTTGCGCAATCGACTGCAACCTTTGTATGGGCTAGATTTGTCCTCTGCTTGGCACACGCCAAAGGCAAACCCAGCTGCCATCACCGGTGGACGTATTTAGATCCGTTGGATCAGAGTTCGTGGCGAAAGTTGCGTCAGAATCATGGGTATGCCTAAAGAAAAGAAAGAATTCCAAAAGCTATCACAGTTTGGAGCTGCCTTCAACAGGCTAGGCAAGGGTAGCATGGCGCTAGAAAATTGTCAAAAGGAGCGTATGGATAAATAGAGATAGAAGTTACGCACTTGGGCCAGACCTGACAGGTTTAACAAACCTGTCAGGTCTCTGGTCATGCTGATCAACTGCGTAACTTCTAAGAGAAATTCGTCCTACAGAATCGTAACGAAATTTTTAGAAATGTTATGCGATATTCGTGATACGCTGTAAGCCAAGAAGTTATCTAATAATGATCCCAAGTTGTCTTGTGGTGTTCGACTATTTTCTTTGCGTTTCACGCGCGGCCTAAGTTGATGACGCTCTATGGATGGTGCTCCATAGATGATGGTCTACACTGTCAGCGTATGCTCTATTCAGAGCGGCGTACGTTGCCGGTATGGCCAGAGAGCGGTCAGGTTTCAAAACCTGACAGCTTTTGTTCAACTACATCACACCTAATGTATGAATACCTAGACATAGTAAACACCAGAGGCGTCTATTTGCGGTGGGAGATGGAACGGTTTATGTATGCTACGATCAAATTTGCAAATTGGTATCGGGAAAATCGACGAGCAATTCATGACTTGTTGTTGCTGACCCTCTGCGCCGGGGTGACTTGGTTTTTGGTGTTGGCAACCAATCTAACGGAAATATTTTATCATTTCTCGCGTATCCATCAACAGTGGGAATTAGATGAACTCGTTTTTACATGGACGCTTGTCCTGTCATTTTATGTGATGTTGTTTGCTGTGCGACGTTGGATGGATGCCGCGGCCCAACTGCGGCTGGCCAATACTGATAGTCTGACGGGGGTCTTTAACCGGCGTAAGGCTTGGGAACTCCTTGATATCGAATTGCAGGTTGCGCGGCATTATCATACGGCTTTTTCGGTGATTTTGTTGGATATCGATCACTTCAAAACAATCAATGATAGATATGGTCACTTGGCGGGCGATCATGCCCTCCGGCGGATTACGCAGGTCATTCAATCCAATCTGCGGGAGACAGACAAATTGGTCCGTTGGGGTGGGGAAGAATTTGTCATCATCGCGCCCAAAACAGAGCGAGCCGTGGCGCAACGTTTGGCAGAACAATTGCGTTCAAGCATTTCCCTCTGTTGTATTGAGCCCATTGGGTATGTCACGGCGAGTTTTGGGGTTGTGCAAATCGAAGAAAGTTGGGATCTCGATACCCTGCTCCGGCGGGCGGACAAATTATTGTATGCGGCCAAAGCGGCTGGTCGTAATCGGGTGATGGGCATGGGTCCTAGCATGCCAGCCTATTGGGTGGTGGATACCTGTGCTATCCCAGATGGTCAAGTTTGTCAGTAGCGGCTGCCGTTATGGTTTGTCTGCCGTTGCGTCATCCCTGTGCGCTTCTGGGGTCTGTTAACAGTCCATTAATTTGACAACCCCATACCGCCTTACTACAATAGAGGGATGTTCCGCGCACACGCAGCTAGAAATGTGCTTCGCAGGATCGACCTGCCACGCCACCACCCAAGCCCCAGGGCAATGATAGATGAGAGCTTATGGCCTTAAATGCAACCATATACACCCTAACGGTCGAATTGGCCGACATTGATCGAGGCGTCTATGAGACGTTGGATCTGCGCATGGCGCGTCAGCCATCTGAATCGGCAGAATATATGTTTATGCGACTGGTTGCCTACTGCTTGGAATATGCCGAAGGCATTGCCTTTACCCAAGGTGTTGCCGCTGGCGATGAACCTGCTGTCTACATCCGTGACCTTACGGGGCAGCCGCGGGCCTGGATCGAAGTAGGGCTGCCTGATGCAGACCGTCTGCATCGGGGCAGTAAAATTGCGGGGCGGGCAGCGGTCTATACTCATCGGGATGTAGAGCAATTGTTGGCGCAATATGCGGGTAAGAAAATCCACGGCGCTGCCGAAATTCCGATCTATTCGCTGCACCGCCGGTTTGTCGAAGAAGCCGCTGCCTTGATCGACCGGCGTAGTAAACTAGCGCTCTCCGTGACTGACCGCCATCTCTATGTAACGATTGGCAACCAAACCCTCAGTACCCCGCTTGAGGAGCACCGTATTCGCTAACCCTAGCCTTCACGCATGAAGGCTGGCGGCTTGGCCGCATATCCATCCTTTGGGAATCTTCCTAGAAATCGATCGGCTTGATGGCGCTCTTTTCCCTGATTCTGGTCTTAACCTCTGCCTTGATTCATGCTAGTTGGAACTTGGTAGTTCGCTCGCGTGGGGCCAACCAAATGTTGTTACGCGTTCCCCTGCTCATTGCCCTGTTCGGCCTAGGACCAGCTTTGTGGCTGGAATGGCAGGGTGAGCATTTTTCACTGTGGGTCTGGTTTCTCCTCTTTCTCACGAGTATCTTTCAAGGCTTTTACTATTTGGGGCTTCTACGTGGGTATGAATCGGGGGAGTTTACCCTGGTCTATCCGATTGTGCGCGCCTTGCCCGTTCTCTTTATTGCGCTCTTTGATGTGATCCGCGGCAATCAACCAACGCCACAAGCTTGGCTGGGCATGGGTTTTGTTTCAATCGGCTGTTTGCTCATTCCCCATACGTCATTGCGGCACCTCCACTGGCAGGTCTACCGGACACGTGTCATGTTTTGGGTCTTGCTCGCCGCGCTCGGCACCGTTGGCTATTCAGCCGTCGATAAGGTTGCCGCCGAGTCGATGACCCCCGGTGCGCTAACGGCTGGGCGCTACTATGTGTATGAGTCTGCATTCACTTTTGTACTGCTCTGGTGTGTACTGCGTTGGCAGGGGTTGCCCACTGGGCTTGAACAACTGCGCAAGGATTGGCGTTGGTCAACGGTCGCCGCCATTGGGGTCTTTACTTCCTATTGGTTGATCCTGTGGGCCTACCAAATTAATACCCAAGCCAGCACGATTGTTGCCATGCGTCAATTTAGCATTGTGATTGGCACCGTGGCGGGTGCCCTCCTCTTCAAGGAACCGGCTCGCCATCTACGCATTACCGCCGCGGTGATGATTACGCTTGGCGTCGTGCTCATTGCGATCCGCTAGACCGGTAATGGGTGTGGAAAAACCTTGTCATCAGGCTGGCGCTGTGATCCCCCCAATCGCCAGCGAAAGACGCGGTCAAGGCTCTGATGCAGCTTTATTGCTCGTGATCTAAAACCTAGCGTAATACGTCAAGCTAAGTGGCAGGCATGCTTTTCCGGTTGGGGTCATGGGCGGCTAGGGCAAGGTGATCCGGGCAGTGCATAACTGTTTTGACAGAAAGTAGGGTTCTTGGTAATCTGCTCTGCATGAACTGCTGCTCTTTCTGTCATAACGGAACCCAAGCGTGAATCTAACAAAGCTGTCAGATGAACAATTATTGCAGTTGGTCGCTGGGCGCGATGTCGAGGCTTTCGAGACGCTCTACGAGCGCCATGCACCCGTGATCTACAATCTGATCCTGCGCATTGTGCGAGAGCCGCGCACCGCGGAAGAATTGGTCCAGGAATCTTTTTGGCAAGTATGGCAGAAAGCGGGCGACTTTCGCGGCACAGGAGCAGGGGCCGCCTGGCTCTATCGGATTGCCCGCAACCGCGCGCTGGATCGCCTGCGCCAGCATAGTGCTCGTCCACAGACATTGACGTGGGAACCCGAAGAACAGGCACCGCTGATGGATCGCTATGCCCAAGTGCCTTCTGTGGAAACCACTGTGGAGCAACGCTGGCAGCAACAACAGGTGCGCCAATCACTAGCGGCGATTCCCGAGGAGCAACGGGTTATTCTGGAATTAGCGTATTTTGAAGGCATGACGCAAAGTGAGATTGCCGAGCATTTAGCGCTGCCAATCGGCACAATCAAAAGTCGCATTCGGCTCGGCGTCGAAAAGTTGGAGCGGCTCTTGGCGTCTACCGGCTTAGGCCGAGGTGATCAATGAGTACTGTATTGACTTATGAACAGGTCGTTGAATTATTGCCGGCGTATACACTCGGCGCGTTAGAACCAGAAGAAATGTTGGCGGTGGATGACTATTTGGAGCAACAGCGCGCGTTGTTGGCGCGTGTCGAACGGTTGGATCTAGCTACTTCACAACTAGCCTATGGCGCGCCGTCGGCACCACTTTCGCCCCAACTCAAATTGAATTTGATGGCCCAAGTGCGTCCCGAGGCGACTGTATTGCCACCTTCTACGTCCGTAACTCAGGCGATGCCGTCTCCCCGCACATCGGCTAGCGTTGCGGATACCCCGCGCAACCCTTTGCTGGCTAGCCGCGCCCAACCGCCGCTGCCCACGGTAGGGCGTCGCCCAGCGATCCGGCCGTCTTTGCCAGTGCGTCCTGCACCGCGGCGTTATCACTTTGGTTGGGCGGCTGCGGCGGTCATGGCCGTGGCGGCTCTCTTTATCATTTGGATCGATATCGGGACCCAGCGTCAAGTGGGCCAGCTACAGGCTGAACTGGCTAATCGAGATGGTGCGATCAACCAGTTGTACCAACAGATCCAGACCATGGAAGAACAGTTGCAGCAAGATCAGGCACAACTCGCCTTCTTTTCCAATCCAGCCCAAGTCGTGCCGTTGACGGGGACGGACAATGCGCCGAATGCGGGTGGCGTCTTCTATCAGAGCGATGAGCGTGCCTTAGTCGTCTTACATGGTTTACCCCCTTTGCCCGCGGAACAGACCTATCAGCTCTGGCTAATCCCTGCCGAAGGTGCACCAGCGCCTGCTGGTTTGCTGAGCATCCAGTCCGCCGCCATAAACCGGTTGCAGGTAACACTACCTGCGAATGCACTGGCCTACAGCATGATCGGAATCAGCATCGAGCCTGCTAGTGGGAGCCCTGCCCCCACTGGTGATATTGTGATAACCGGGGTTAAAACGTAGGTGTAGCTGTTCCTGATCTGCTGGTATCGGATAAGGTTACTAAACAACGCAGGCTCAAGCCCGCTTGAGCGGGCGTTGCTCCCTAGCACCGTCCCTTCAGGGCGGTGCGCACTCCGTGGAAATTCTCCTTGTCATCTGTACACCTTGCTGACTCCTTTAGCCTATGCTACACTGATCTACTGCAGAATTACGCCCTAGCCCATGGTTAGTTGCAATTTGAAAGGGCCATTTTGGGGTGAGGACTCAGCCAATGTTGTCTATAACAGAAAAAATTAATATTTTGCACGGTGTCGAGCTGTTTGCAACCACGCCCCTAACAACGTTGACCGACTTAGCGGCGCTGGTAGAAGAGGTTGCCTTCGCTGCCGACGCCACCATCTTTGCCTTGGGCGACTATGGCGATGCGATGTATATTCTTCTGGCGGGGCGTGTGCGGGTTCATAGTGGCGGACGTACGCTCACGATCATGGAGCCACAGCAGGTCTTTGGTGAAATGGCGGTACTCGATCCAGAACCACGAAGCGCTTCGGTAACGACGATAGAGGCGACAAGCGTTCTGCGGATTGAGCGAGCGGCCCTTTATCGTCTTCTTGCGACACGCACGGAAGTTGCGACTGGTATTATTCAGATTCTCTGCCGGCGTTTGCGCGACCGCACCACCAGCATGGTCGAGGACTATCATTACCTACAGCAGGTGGAACGCCTGACGGCTGCTGCGGGGGCGGTCGAAGCGGGACACTATGACCCTGCACAGGTGGAAGAGGTCACCCAACGCACCGATGCGCTCGGCAACTTGGCCCGTGTCTTTCAGCAGATGATCCGCGAGATCTATGCCCGCGAACAGCGGTTACAACAGCAAGTACAAGAGTTACGCATTGAGGTGGATCAGGTGCGCCAAAGTCAGCAAGTCAACCAGATTACGGGTAGCGACTATTTTCAGCAGTTGCGCGGCAAAGCAACACAACTGCGCAAACAGTTGCGCAGTAGAGAAGAAGAGTAGCACCTGTTGAAAGAGGCATCCGCATGGGTGCCGATGGCGCATTCCCTCTGGCCGGGCTAAGAAGACTTTCCAGCCTATAACGCGTTGCCTAACGAGGAGTTTTTCATGGCTAAGATCATTTCAGTGCATTCCTTCCGTGGTGGTACAGGCAAATCGAATGCAGTTGCCAACCTAGCTACTTTGTTGGCGGCCCAGGGGCTCCGCGTTGGCGTGATCGATACCGATATCCAATCGCCAGGGATTCATGTGCTCTTTGGTGTGGCTGGCAGTTCGATCGACTATTCCTTAAATGATTATCTGTGGGGGCGTTGTCAAATTGAACAAACCGCTCATGATGTGACGGCACTACTCGGGGAAGCGGCTACAGGTAAGCTTTTTCTCATTCCTTCCAGTATTCATACCGATGAAATTGTCAGCGTGCTCCGGGATGGCTACGACGTAGGTCTACTGACGGAAGGATTTCGCAAGCTGATTGCGGAATTGACCCTTGATCTTTTGTTGATCGACACCCATCCAGGTTTAAATGAAGAGACACTCTTTTCGTTGGCTATTTCCCATGCCTTGCTCATCCTCATGCGGCCTGATCAACAGGACTATGAAGGTACTGGCGTGACAGTGGCAGTTGCCCGCTCGTTGGATGTACCGCATATGCTGCTGGTCGTCAATAAAACGCCGCCAGCCTTTGATGTGGCTGCCATCAAGGTGCAGGTCGAACAAACCTACCATTGTGAAGTTGCGGCTGTCTTACCTCATGCTGATGAAATGATGACGCTGGCTAGTGGTGGTGTTTTTGTGCTCCACTATCCAGCACATCCGCTGACGGCGTTATACCAACAAATTGCCGCCAGACTTCTGGCGTAATCTTCCTGTGCCCTGTAATGGGCCGTTACCCAACGCTAGAGCTGACAAGTTTTGCAAAGTGTCAGCTCTAGCGTGCTAAGTCTTACCTTGGTACCCCTTCGGTTTCCCTTCGCACCCGTCTACACTGTAACCTTTTTGTCACTCCCTTTGCTCACGTGAAGCTTTCTTCACCAAAAGACGGTCATCAATCGAACAACGCCGGTGTAAGCCCATTGCTGAAGGGCAAGCAAATGTTGCGGTAAAGCCGCGCAGCCTGATGAAGGGTAAGCAATGAAAGCGGTAGAGCGCACTCGTGCGCTTTCGCGCCGCTTGACCGAGCAGGCGCTGATTGAAATCAGCGCTGCTTTACCGAATGTAATGGGTAATCTTCATCAGCTCCAGGGCTTCAGCCTGGGGCTGCGGTGGCGAAGGGCGCGATTGCCTTGTATAACATAAAGTCATTTATTGGAGATATAATATAAATTCAAGTATACTTTACACATTAATTAACTTTGCTTACTGAAAAACCTGCTTTTCAAAAGGTACTCTTTTGCTTGGCTATATAGATATAGGCGGATAAAGCTGACTGCTCCTGTATTGTAGCGTAAAGGTAACTGATGGCTGCCCCCCAAGGTTTGTACAAGGGAGATTCAGTGCCACGCTGTGCAATATGACAACTACTCATGCATGAATTGGCTAGAGTGGAATAGGCTTATGAAATATACCATAATCCAGGGGTATAATCGACTAGACTGGTTACTTCGTGGGTCGATTGGGTTTGCCTTGTTGCTTCTATTGGCGAACCTGTTCATAGTGCAATTCATTACGCAACAACAGCATAAAGTGTTCTGGATTGATATCACCTACCCCTTATGGAACCTATGGGCATGTTTTGGGCTTTTATTGGCTGCGCATCAAGCGGCTCGCTTTTCACGTCGTGGGGGCTTGGCTTGGACGATGCTAGCATTGGCGTCCTTGGCCCTTGGTATTGGCAATGTGATCTGGGCCATCATAGAATTACAAGACGGGCATGTCTCTTTTCCATCGTGGGCCAATGTTGCCTATTTAACCGCGTATCCCTTTTCCGTTGCTGGCATCTTGCTTATGCCAACATATCGCCTCACGATGCGTGAACGGCTCCTGACCTTGCTCGATATGACAATCATTTTTACGATAGCCCTATCGATGCTCTGGGCCTATGCCATCGGGCCGACAATCGCGATTGCGGAGGAGCAACCCTTATCTCTGCAACTTGTCTTGTTTGCTGCACCAATCGGCGATATCCTGCTGTGCGCTTCGCTGATCTTCTTACTCTATTATCAGGCTGGTCAATTGCACACCGGCCCGCTATTGCTTTTGGCCCTGGCCTTGGGGATTGCGCTTGTCGCCGACACTGTCTATGCCCATCAAGTGCTGATGGAAGAATATCAGAGAGCGGCTTGGCTGGACATTGGTTGGGTGGTAGCTTCCTTGT
Organism: Caldilineaceae bacterium; assembly: GCA_019637645.1. The sequence goes on along the minus strand of JAHBVH010000073.1, from coordinate 2,689 downwards.
TCTATGGCATTGCTGGCTTCTGGCAAGCTGCCTGCACAAAACACTTGTCTCCTATCGCTGCTCCTATCGCTGCTCCTAGTAGAAAAGCCCCTTGTTATAATGCGTATTTAGTCTATTTACCCTACCTCTGCATTCTGCTCGCTTATCTTTTTATGAACTTAGATACAGCTTCTTGGGCAACAGCCGATATGCTCCCTTGGTCTATGGCGCTCATTATTGCCTTGATCTTGCTGCGTCAGTTGGTGACTCTTTATGATAATCAACAGCTCTTTGTCCAAGCGAACGCGGCGTTTTCGCAGATGAATCATCAAGCCGATGTCTTGCGCCTGACAAGTCAGGATAGACAAGCGCAGATCCACAATCGACAGCAGGTCGAGGCCCAACTGACCATTCTATTGCAGGCAGTCGAGCAAAGTCCGATTGCCATTCTTGTCACAACGACAGCCGGTCTAATCGAATATATTAACCCGAAGTACACCCAAATGACGGGTTTTGCCCTCGCCGATGTGCAAGATTCTCAGCCTGCTTTGTTACTCCCAAGCCAGCCACCTTCGACCTTTCGTCAGCAGTTACAACAAGTCTTACAGAGCGGTGATGAATGGTCGGGTGAATTACAGATCATCACCAAAGCTGGCCAGCCCTATTGGGAATATGGCATGATTGCGCCGATCACTGACAGCCAAGGCCAAGTCACTCACTTGCTTGTGATGTTAGAGGACATTACACAGCGTAAACAACAAATGCGTGAACAAGAGGCGCTCTTGGCAATCGCCACTGCCTTACGGGCGACCAGTGAACGCGATGCCATGTTGTCAATTATTTTGCAGCAAGTGGCTCTAAGCCTAAACGCAGAGATGGTCTTTTATATTGCCCCAGATCCAGTAACCAATGAGATGGTGATCGAAGCGAGCTATGAACAGAATCGCTTTCGATTAAACCTAAATTTGCGTCTGCCACCAGGGCGTGGGATTAGTGCCCAAGTCTATCGAACAGGCTGTCCCTATGTAACGGATAATATTTGGACCGATCCCCTCGTTGGCCGCCCCGAACTCTTTGGTGAATATTGTGCCGTGAGCTGTGTCCCTTTGCTCACCCAACGCCAGACGATTGGCCTGCTTATGATCGCTCGGCACTCACCTTGGAGTGAAAATGATGTGCGGCTGCTTGGTGCAATTGCGGATATGACAGCGACAGGTCTCGAACGCGCTGCCCTGCATGAAAGAACCGCACGCTATGCCGCCGATTTAGAGCAGGAAGTAGCCGCACGTACACATGAACTTCAGGAAGCGAATGTGCGCCTGCAAGAGCTAGACCGGCTCAAGTCCAAATTTGTTTCGGATGTCACTCACGAATTGCGTACACCGATCACCAATATGGGGCTCTATTTGGATCTTTTCGAGCGGAAACCCGAAAAACAGGCGCATTATGTCGCGCTGCTCCGCGAACAGGCCAATCGTTTAGAAACCTTGGTCAAAGATGTGCTTGATCTTGCGCGGCTCGACCATCAACAAGAGCTACTCTTGACTCCTGTGAATCTCAATGAACTATTAACTTCTGTCGTGGCGGCCCATCAGGCCAAAGCCGAAAGTTTGGGGCTAACCCTCTTTGTCGACGCGACCGATAATCTGCCGCTTATCCTAGGGGATGCCAACAAGCTGATCCAGGTGATCACCAATTTGGTGGTGAATGCACTAAACTATACAGGCACAGGACAAGTGCGTGTCTATAGCCATGCCAATCCAATGTTGCCGCAAGTTCACTTCGCTGTAGAAGATACAGGGATGGGCATTCATGCCGAAGATCTGCCCCATCTCTTTGAACGCTTATATCGTGGACGCCGGGAAGACTTGGTCGATGTGCCAGGAAGCGGTTTGGGCCTGAGCATTGTGAAAGAATTAGTGGAGCTTCACCAAGGAACCATTACCGTCCAGAGCACCGTAGGATGCGGCACTACGTTTACGGTGTCCCTGCCTGTCCAACCGCCAACCCTCGATCCGGCCACCGCTGGCCGATCAGCGCAAGCGCCCACCCTAAAAATGCCGCAGCAGGGTTAAAACTCTGGACTAACAGCGCAAAGCGCCCGCAGACTCTTCGGCTGTTCGCGGCCAGATTTGTCCGCGGCGATGACGATAATTGCCGAATGCGTGCTTGCTCTGGGCGGATAGATACTTGTCGCCCAGGGCAGTTCGGCTTATGTGTGAAAGAAGGCAAAGACAATGAATGGCTTACAAAAAATGATCATCGCCTTACTTCCCCAACGTTGGGCTGCCGCGATCGAAGCAGAATCGCGCACCTGGGTAATGCAGTGCCCCTGCGGCCATATAACCTCTGTCTGGGAGATGGGCGGCATTCGGTATAAAGCGGCTGGCAACCCTTGGCGTATTGGGCGTTGCGCCCAATGCGGTAAAACCTTTCGTGGGCAGCTCTATCAGCGGTAACCAAAGTCTATCGCCTACTTCTGCTTGGTTGGTTCTTTGCCTAGCCTAAAATTGACCGCTGAATGTTATCCATGATAAGCTATACACTATAACTGAATAATAACGGTGAAGGTGTATTGTTGCCCGGATGCAACGATACACAAAGGGGGAAGCCCGGTGAAGAATACGTGAAACGTAATCCAGTCCGGCACTGTCCCGCAACGGTAAGTAATAATTAATAGTCAATAATCAATGGCTAATTGCTAATGAGC
>JAHBVH010000072.1 GCA_019637645.1 Caldilineaceae bacterium | reverse complement strand
CCCAAGCGGCCAACGTAACGGGTGATGTGGGTCAGCTTTCGATTGGGCGGCTCATGTGGCGACGTTTTCTGCGCAATCGGCTGGCGGTGGCAGGTGCCATCGTGCTGATCATCATCTATGTGGTCATTATCTTTGCCGAATTTTTTGCGCCCTATGACCATCTCTACTCCGACGAAAACTTTGTCGCCCGCCCCCCCCAACTGCCACGCTTTCTTGACGATGAAGGGAATTTTCACCTGCGCCCCTTTGTCTATGGCACCAGCACCACCCTGGACACGGTGAATTTGGATTGGCTGCATGAAGACGATAAAAGCCAGCGCTACCCCTTGGAATTTTTTGTCAAAGGCAAGCCCTATAAGCTCTTTGGCTTGATCGAGAGCGATCGCCACTTCTATGGCGTGGCAGAACCTGGCACCGCCTTTCTGTTGGGTACGGATCGCAATGGCCGCGACATGGTCTCGCGCATTATCTATGGCGGGCGTGTCTCCATGACCGTTGGGCTGATCGGCATCACCTTGACAATTCTCTTTGGTTCGGTGTTGGGCACGGTCTCCGGCTACTTTGGCGGGGTCGTCGATACGATCATCCAACGCGTGACTGAACTGCTCATGTCCTTTCCCAGCATTGCGCTATGGGCGGCCTTTGCTGCCGCGCTCCCCGCAGACATGACCAACACCATGCGCTTCTTCTTTATCTCGATTATTTTGTCTTTGATTGGCTGGACGAGTTTGGCCCGCCAAGTGCGCGCCAAGGTCTTGGCCTATCGCGAGATGGATTTTGCCGCGGCGGCGAAGGCGGCGGGCGCCAACCATGCGCGGATTATCCTAATTCACATGTTGCCCAATGCGTTGAGCCATATCATTGTGGTGGCAACCTTAGCCATTCCGGGCATGATCCTCGGCGAGACGGCGCTGAGCTTTCTGGGCTTGGGCATCCTGCCCCCGGCAGTCAGTTGGGGGACGCTCTTACAAGATGCCCAGACCGTCAGCGTTGTGGTCAAAAAACCGTGGCTCATGCTCCCAGGGCTCTTTGTGATTATGGCCGTCTTGAGCTTTAACTTTGTCGGCGATGGTATCCGCGATGCCGCCGATCCTTTTGCAATTTAAGGTTGACCGATTCGATAAACGACATGATGACCAATCACGACATTATTTTACAAGTCAAGGATCTCCATACGCACTTTGTGACGGAAAGTGGTGTCACCCGTGCGCTATCGGGCGTGAACTTCACCGTACGGCGTGGTCAGGTATTAGGCATTGTTGGGGAAAGTGGCTGTGGCAAAAGTGTGACAGCCCAGTGCATTATGAACATGCTGCCGAGCCGTGGCCGCATGACCCAAGGCACGATCACCTACCACCGACGCCATGGCGGGCAACAAGAGGCGATCAATATTACCAGCCTCCAGCCACGCGGCAGCGCGATGCGCGCCATTCGGGGAAATGAGATCGCCATGATCTTTCAAGAGCCCATGACTTCTTTAGATCCCCTATACACCGTGGGCAGCCATCTACTCGAAGCGATTACCATCCACCAAAATGTGACCAAAGAGGCCGCGCGGGCATTGGCCGAAGAAGCCCTCGCCAAGGTCCACCTGCCCGAACCTAACCGAATCTTCGACAGTTACCCCCACCAATTGAGTGGCGGCCAACGCCAGCGGGTGATGATTGCCATTGCCCTGAGCTGTAATCCAACGTTGTTGATTGCCGATGAACCGACCACCGCCTTGGATGTCACCACCCAAGCGCAGATCTTGGATCTGATGCAAGAGTTGCAGGCCGCGAGTGAGATGAGCATTATCTTTATCACCCACGACCTAGGGGTAGTAGCCGAAATGTGCGATGAAGTCGCAGTGATGTATCTGGGCAAAGTCGTGGAGAAGTGTGATGTTGACACAGCTTTTTATGCGCCCAAGCATCCCTATACCAAGGCCCTTCTGCGCTCGATCCCCCGCCTAACCGATGAAACGCGGGAACGACTGGAGGTCATTCGGGGGAATGTGCCCGATCCATCGGTTGTGCCGTTGGGTTGCCCTTTCCATCCCCGCTGCCCCGAGTTTATGCCTGGGGTCTGTAATCGGATTGAGCCAACCATGATCACCCTGAACGCCGATCCACAAGGCAGCGCGGCACAGTCTGTGCGTTGTCTTCTCTACGACGAGCGCGTCCGGCAAGGTGCCGCCGTCGCCACCAGCGCTTAGAGCAGTGCGAGCCCAGAAAAAGCTGTGCATACGGAGAGTAGCTGCATGACGAATCGAACTGAACCCAATGGCGAACAGCCGACACGCCTCCCCGCCGATAAACTCCTGTTGGAGGTCAAGGATCTCAAAATGCATTTTCCCATTAAGCGGGGCTTTTTGAAGCGCACCGTGGGCCATGTCAAGGCCGTGGATGGGGTCAGCTTTGCCATCCGCCGCGGCGAAACCTTTGGCCTGGTGGGCGAAAGCGGCTGTGGCAAGAGCACCACGGGCCGTTGCATTATTCGGCTGTTGGATGCCACAGGGGGTGAGATCATCCTCTATGATCCAGCCGAAGGTGCCACCCAGATTAACGACCTGGCCCCCGCGCAAATGCGGACGGTTCGGCGTCATATGCAGATCATGTTCCAAGATCCCTATTCATCGCTCAACCCACGGCTGACGTTGCGCCAAATCGTGGGCGAGCCGTTGGTGATCAACAAGGTGGCGAGTGGTAAGGAGTTAAATGAGCGAGTGGGGCAGTTATTGCGCGCGGTGGGGTTGAGCCCCGAACACATGAATCGCTACCCTCATGCCTTTAGTGGCGGCCAACGCCAACGGATCGGGTTAGCACGGGCGTTGGCGTTACATCCCCAGTTTATTGTGTTGGATGAGCCCGTATCGGCGCTAGATGTGTCCGTCCAGGCCCAAGTGCTCAATCTGATCAGCGATCTGCAAGCGCAATTCGATCTCACCTATCTCTTTATTGCCCACAACATGAGCGTGATCAAACATATCTGTGATCAGGTCGCGGTAATGTATGTTGGCAAGATTGTGGAACTGGCCCCCACGCGTGAACTCTTTAACAATCCGCTCCATCCCTACAGCGAAGCACTCTTATCGGCCATTCCCAAGCCGGACCCGCGCGCCAAACGGGCGCGCATCATTCTGGAAGGCGATGTACCCAACCCAGCCCGTCCCCCCAGTGGCTGCTACTTTCACCCCCGCTGTAACTATGCGAAGGATCTCTGTACCCAGGCAGAGCCACCGCTGCAAGAGGTCAAACCCGGCCATTGGGCAGCCTGTCACTTCGCCAATGAACTTTCCTTGGTCGGCGCCGTCTAAACCGAGCGCAGCCTAGCCGGGCATCTCGATCATCACGCGATAGAGATTGAGCAGCTTGATAAAATCCAAGAAATCTTCACTGACCTTAGATTTGAGGAGATAGCCAGCAATTTGCTTGTTATACGCGGCGGTAATATCCGCATCGCGGTTGGAGGTGGTGAGGATAAAGACCACACTTTGTTTCAACGCCGGATCGCGCCGCAAGGCACTGAGCAACTCTAGGCCATTCATCCGCGGCATATTAATATCCAAGAGAATGATATAGGGCTTCGGAATCGCTTCATAGCCCCGCTCACCGCGCAGGGCATGCAACGCTTCGACGCCATCGACGACATGGGTATAGGGGTTATCAATTTGCGCACGCTTGAAGATGCGGAGAATATGTTCAGCATCGATGGGATCATCTTCAACTAATAGAATATGAATCGATTTCCTGGACATCATGCGTAGCGACCTCTTAGCATCTGGAAAGGAGTTTACACTTTGAACGCCGTGGCACCTGGCGTTTCCCAGAACACGTACGATGCCGCGCCCCATGGGCTCCGGCGTCGATCAGGATAGCCATGCAGGCTATCGACAAAAGTGGTCTAATTTGTCTATTGCTAGGGGCGTAGGGTAGATTATACGATTGAATAGAATATCTTGCTAAAACGGCAACAGGTTTAGCAGTACAATTTCGGCACGCCGCTTGTCTATCCGCACATCTGTCAACTTTTGGCGGGCAAACTTGGCCCAAAGACCTACATCAGGTGTAGGCAGCGGGAAAGCAGCCCGGCAGAGGCCCTACAATGCGGTTCATGCGCAATGCCTGCTTCAATTGTCACCAAGAGAGCCACTCATCATGGATATTGCCTATCTCGTTGATCATCCCCAACATATTCCGACCTTGGCCCACTGGCAGCATGAGGAATGGGGCCATTTGAACCCGGGGGACACAGTTAGCCAACGGGCCGAACGGCTTGGCCACCACATCGGGCGACCAGGCATTCCTATGACCCTGATTGCCCTAGAAAAAGCTACCGTGCTTGGCTCGGTGGCGCTCGTGGTCAATGATCTACAAACGCACCCCCAGCTAACGCCCTTTCTGGCGAGCGTCTATGTCGCGCCCCCCTACCGCCAACGGGGTGTCGCCAGTGCCTTGGTGACCCAGGCCAAGGTCGTCGCCCAAAAACTAGGCTTACCGACCCTCTATTTGATCACCCCCGATCAACAGCGACTCTATGCACGCTTGGGGTGGGTTGCGCAAACAGATCTCACCTATCGCGGCGAAGTAGTGACGCTCATGGCCGTCACCCTTGCCTCATCTCATCAATCAAGCTAACACCGCGGTCAAGCCTATGAGCAGGCCCACCACCTGGCCGGACAGGAAGCGGTGGCGTGTCAACAGGCGCGTGGTCAGAAGAATATAGGAAACCGATGGAACAAAATTTACCGGATAGTAAGTTGCCGGGCGGCCTCTGGCCGGTGATGCTAACGGCCTTCCATGAGGATGGTCAAATCGACTGGCATGGTGTGGACGCGCTCACCGAGTGGTATTTGCAAGCGGGGGCAGCGGGGCTCTTTGCCTGTTGTGGCTCGAGTGAAATGTATAACCTCCAACCAGATGAACGCTTGGCGTTAATTGATCGAGTTGTCCGGCGCGTCGCGGGGCGGGTCCCTATCGTCGCGACCGGCACCTTTGGTGGTTCCCTGTCCACGCAAGCGGCGTTCATTCGTCAGGTTGCCGATGGTGGGGTGCAGGCCGTGGTGTTGATGCCCAACCAACTGGTCGCCGCGCCGGAAAGTGATGGAACCTTGTTGGCCCATTTGGAGACACTATTGGCGCTCACCGGTTCGACTACGCTCGGGCTATACGAATGTCCTAGCCCCTATCATCGCCTTTTTTCCTCAGCATTGACCAAGTGGGCCGCAGAAACAGGGCGCTTTGCCTACCTCAAAGACACGACTTGTGATCCAGCCGCCATCCGCGCCAAGTTGGAGCAACTAGCGGGATCGGCCTTGCAGCTTTACAATGCCAACACCCAAAGTGCCCTCGTCTCGTTACAAGCCGGTGCGGCAGGGATCTCCCCCATTGCCGCCAATGTCTACCCGGAATTTTTCACGTGGCTCTGTGCCAACTATGCCAGCCAGCCAGCCGAAGCACAGGCGGTGCAGTGGTTGTTGACTCTTTGGGAAGCCAACGTCAGCCTGCAATATCCAGCGTCGGCCAAATGGTTGATCCAGCAGCGGGGTGTCCCGATCACCACCGCCTGTCGCAGCCGCGCATTAGAGCAGAACCACAATCTACGGGCCATGGGCGAAAGTCTACTCGCCACCGTTCAACAGGCTGCCGAACGCTTTGCCATCCCGTTAACATAACCACCTATGGCCGCGTTGGTAACGTTTGGGCGAACCATAAAACGCGAATTTGGCAGATACGGCGGAGAAACCGGATCAAGTCTGCCAAATCCGCGCTATCCGCGTTCTATGGTTAAAAGAGAAGCTAAACTACAATCGGTGGAATATTGGCGTCTTGAATCAAACTGTTCAAGGCTTCGAGATCATCACTGAGCAAGGCGTGGAGATTACCGAGCTGATCGTCAGCTTGGGCGGCGTACGTCTCAAAGAGAGCGCGCGATTGCTTGGTCGGCACCCGATCAGCGCTGCCGACAATGGGGATCAGCGCTGATAGTCTGGAATTTAACCGCATACGCTGACTGAGGCCAAAGGTATCGTCGTGTTCGCCCGGTATGATCAAGACCGTTTCAATGGCATCGAGCTTCTGCACCAGTTCATTGACAGCAGTCACCACGGTGGTGTTGCTCTTTTGGCTGCCAAGCCGCTCGGCCCACCCTTGGGCCTGAATGCGCACGGCCCGCAACGTCGCCAACCCTTCATAAACCGCCGATAACTTGGCATAGATCGCCGCGAGGAAAGCATCTTGCTCGGCTAAGACCGCGTAGGGCGTCGTCACGCGCGGGTCGTTGACCACCGCGAACGATTGAGTCAGCACCGTATCGCCGACGGTTAGGCGCACCTGATAGGTCCCTGGCAAGACAAAGCGACCGTTGTTGGCCTCGCCCGCGAGGCGGTTGCCACGGAGCTTTGTTGCGCCAGGGTGGCGGAGATCCCAGACAAAGCGGTTGACGCCCGCCTTGATCGGTATCCACGGGCCAGGATCGAGGGCTTTATCTTTCTCATCCAGCGTGTCATAGGTTGCCGGTTTGGGGCCAAAGCGACGAATCACTCTGCCAGCCTCGTCTAAGAAAGTCAAAGTCGCCTTTGTACCGGGGGCGAGTGCTTCGGCAAGATAGAAATTGATCACCGCACCCTGCGGCGCGCCCTTGCCACCATCGATCACCGCGTACTCGAGTTGGCCGTGATCATTCTTTTTGCTATCAATGATCGAGCTTTTGCCCAATCCTAGCCCATAGGCGCGGCCTTCGCCAGGGCCACCAAAGGAGGAAAAAAGATCGGGCAGAATACGGTAGGTGGTTCGGGGTTGAAAGAGCTGGATGGGGGGGGTGGAAGCGGCTGATTGGTGACTGGCATCCTGGGCGACGTATTGATGGAGTGGGGTAAGATCGTCCATGATCCAAAAGCCGCGGCCATGGGTGCCAGCCACGAGATCATTTTCTTTCACCACAAGATCATAGATCGGTGTAATCGGAAGATTGGCACCCCAACGCTGCCAGTTGACACCATCATCCAGCGATACATAAATGCCCCGCTCGGTGCCGCAATAGAGCAGCCCAGCTTGGGCTGGATCTGTGCGGATCACCCGGACATAATCATCGGCGGGAATCCCACCGGTGATCTTGGTCCAATGTGCCCCGTAGTCGCTAGTTTTATAGAGATAGGGGGCGGGATCGTCGAATTTGTAGCGCGTACCAGCCAAATAGCAAGTAGCCGGGTCATGGGGCGATGGTTCCAGCGTGCGGATCAGCGTCCATTCGGGCAGATCTACTGGGGTGACTGGCTGCCAAGTCGCGCCACCATCGCGGGAAAGATGGACCAAGCCATCGTCGCTGCCAGCCCAAAAGACGCCCGGCTCGTGGGCCGATTCGCGCAAAGTGGAGATAGTGCAATAGTGTTCGGCACCGCTGGTATCTTTGGTAATAGGGCCGCCGGAGGCTTTGAGCTTTTCGGGATCATTGCGGGTGAGATCGGGGCTGATCGCTTCCCAAGTAATCCCTTCGTCGGTTGTACGGAAGACTTGGTTACCCGCGGCATAGAGAATATTTGAATCATGCGGTGAGAAGAGAATCGGATAAGTCCAGGGGAACCGAATCTTTAACTCGCCAGGGCCAATGCCGCCATGCGCTTCGGAATTGACATTGATGAGATGAATGTGGCCGGTGCGATGGTCATAGCGTTGCAACGCGCCACCGCCGCCCGGGGAAGAGCCAACCGCCCCGACATAGACAATATTGGAATCCTCGGGGTGAGCGACAATAAAGCCACTTTCACCTGTCCCAGCCGCATAACAATCTGCCCAAGGGATAATGCCTTCGATGGTATTACTAGGCACACTCACACTCGAATTGTCTTGCTGGGTGCCATAGACGCGGTAGGGAAATTGATTGTCCGTGCAGATGTTATAGAACTGTGACGTTAGCTGGTTATAGATGGTGGAGAAGGTCGCGCCTCCATTAAACGAAATATTCGCCCCGCCATCGTTGCTCTGGATCATCCGCTGATTATTGCGCGGGTCGATCCAAAGGCCGTGGTTATCTCCATGCGGGGTGGGAATACTATCCCAATTCCGCCCGCCGTCGGTCGATTTCCAAAAGCCAAGGTTGGCAATATAGACCGTTTCGGGGTCTTGGGGATCGGCGTAGATGTGCATGTAGTAAAAGGGACGATAGCGGAGCTCTTGCTTGCTGCTGACCTTGCTCCAACTCTCGCCAAAGTCATCCGAGCGGTAGAGGCCGGGGTCTTCCACGGCTTCGATCAACGCCCAAACACGACCGGCCTTGGCTGGTGAAGCGGCAACGCCAATCTTGCCAATCAGCCCCGTTTGAGGCAGCCCCTTGGCGCGGGTGATCTCGGTCCAGGTTTCGCCACCATCCAGGGACTTCCACAGGCCGCTATCGGGACCGCCGCTGGACATCTCCCAGAAGGTGCGATAACACTCCCAAATGCTGGCATAGATCACACTAGGGTTGTTGGGATCAAAGGTGAGATCAACGGCCCCGGCTTTGTCGCTTTTGAAAAGCGTTTTGCGCCAAGTTTTTCCGCCATCGCTCGATTTGTAGACACCCCGCTCTTCATTCGGGCCAAAGGCATGGCCCAACGCGGCCACATAGACAACCTCGGGATTTTTGGGATGAATCCGTATTTGCCCAATGTGACGTGTATCGGCTAGGCCGCAGTGGACCCAAGTTTTGCCACTATCTAATGATTTGTAGACACCATCACCATAGGAGACATCAGTGCGAATGGTGGTCTCGCCCATGCCCACATAGATGACGTTCGGATCAGATTCCGACACAGCCATGGCCCCCACCGATGAACTCTGGAAATAGCCATCGGAAATATTCAGCCAAGTCGTGCCTGCGTCGGTAGTTTTCCAAACGCCACCGGCGACGGCCCCAAAGTAAAAAACGGCTTGATTGACCGGATCGCCAGCGACGGCGACGACACGTCCGCCGCGCGACGGGCCAATGCAGCGCCAAGTCATGGCGTTGAGTAATTCTTGAGAGTGTAGAGCCATATACTTCATCCTTTGCCTATCGTTGTGGTGGAGTGGAAGGTAGAGCGGAGTATCCCGCGTTGCCAATCAGGGTACCTATCTTCTGCGCGCAGGGCAACAAACTACATGATGCGCGGCCTATTGTACCCCATCTGGTTTGCAATTGACCAACAAGCAGAAAAAGGGAACTACCAAGTAGTCACATTGTTGACTTGGCGCATGGCGGCTTCAGCCTCGCGCAGCATGCGCCCGAGATGACGTGGATATTGAACAGTGGCAGTCGGTGGCTTATAGCGTGCCGGCAGCGGGGTTGGCGTGGGGTTGAGGGTGTTATTCAAACAGGGGTGGTGGTATGCGATCAAGTGAGCTTCAACCGCTAGGCGCTCGTGCTGTTGCGGCGCAAATATTGGCTCGTGGGATGCATACAACTCAATGACAAAGTTCATGGAACGGGGCCAGTTGACGCGGATAAATTTGCCCACTAAAGAGCGGCCTTTGAAGCCATCGTGGAGATGACACCACACACGGGCAAAGGCTAGCTCGGATTGCCCCACATAGAAGGTGACGGACTCATCCCGAAAGAGGTAAAGATCATAGGCGAGCCATTCAGGCGGGCAAGTTTCGCAAGTCAGAAAGTGTTTTACGGGAAGCGCAAGCATAGTAGTATCACGTTGACGGATGATCTTGGTGACGGTGCAGTTCTTCTGCTAGCTGGCACAGCCGCGACCCGTGCCAGCGCGTCTGCCGCATCAGAGTTCACCGTGCAGAGCAGACGCAAAATTAATGATTTGTGCAGTACCATCAGCAAAGTTTACACGCAGGGTGTAAGCTGCACCAATTTCAAAGTTCGTTATAACATAGAATGGCAGCTACGAAACAAAATGAAGCGGGTGGTCACATAAGCTTGAGATGGCCACCCGCTTCATTCTATAGCCTTACAGGAAATTTGTGACTACTTTGTCACTAGTGGCAAGAAGAGCTGGTTGGCGGGTAATTCCGCCATCAGCGCGTCGCCCGTGACCGCGAACTCGGTGAAATGGTCGGCTTGACAGGTGAGGATGTTCTGCTCGCTATCCACACTGCTAGCGACCGGCTGCCACTCATGAGTCGTTTCATCTAGCCATTGGCAGCGTAATGTCTTCTCATCTAGCCCCGCCTCCTGCAGCTCTTCATCGGTGTAGGGCAGTTGCATGGCATAGGCCGTTCCAAATTGCGCTACCGTGTCCCCATTTTCGCCGACAGCTTCGAGGGTAAAGCGGCGGACATGAGGAGCACCCCCAGGAACGCGACCAACAATAACGTCGCTCAGGATCAAGGTCGTTGGCTGATCGACCGCGCCAGCCGGGAAGGCTACGGTGACCCGCCCCGCTTCATCCTGAAGCGTGCCCCCTTGTTCCGGGGTCACACCACCAGTCGCCCGACCAACATCCAGGAGAACGCTAACGCCGCTGGCGTCGCTGGCCGAAAGTTCATAGGGCTTGTCTGGATCAAATTTTTCATCAAGGATGGGCAGTGCCACTTGACCATTGCGTACCGTACCTCGGGCGACAGGCACACCATCTTGGAGCAAGGTGAGTTGAACACCCTCCATGGGATAGCGCAACTGCCAGATCGTCGGGTCGAACTTCACAATTTCGTAGAGCTTGGGCAACCGAATAAACCAGGGATTGCTGGTCCACATCTGCATGGTCGGGTCGCCATAGACATGGTAGAGAATAATGTCGTCGTTGGCGCTGGTCTGGCTGACACTACCGGCGGTCTGTGCGACACCTACTTGACCAGCAAGGTAGCTCTTGCCATAGTTGAGAATATCACCCAAGCGCCGAATCGAGGTCGCGCCGCCTTCCGGCACGACGCCCGGCCAAGTGGCGTCAAAAAGACCACGGGAGAGGGCACTATTGGCCCAAGTGGGGCTGTTACGCGTATCGCCGATGATCCCAACGGCACCGCCATTGTCGTGGCGCAGGAGCTTCTCGGCCCAGTAGACCCCATTGACATTCCCGCCATTGGTTTCGTTATCAAAGAGACCGCTGGCACAGTTGACGCTGTAGACCACCGAAGGACGGCTGCCATTGGTCAAATCATCAATATCACCGGTGGCAAAGCGTGGATCACCCCAGCCACCACTCCAACCGTGATCCCGATGAAAGACCAAGAAACGGCCATCGTTAAACGCATTGACAATATCCTCGGTATTGCCATCCCAGGCAAAGCCACTACCAGGCGCAAGCGCCGCGGGCAAGGCCGCACCGTTGCGATACTTGCGCGGCGTGGCATCGCGGCCCACATATTCAGGATGATAGCTGGTGTCCGTTGTGTAGATGCGTTCGACGCTGTAACCCAAACCGGTTAATTCATCGCGCACCAATTCGGAGGTTTCGATAAAGCTGCGCACCGTACGGCCATCATCCGCCACATCATTCCGGCAACATTGGAAGTAGGAGGCAAAACTCAGGCTGCGGTAGTAGGTCGGCGCAAAAGGCGGGCTTTTTTCGTAGTTGATGATCTTATTGATCACCGTGTTGGCCTGATCCAGCGTATCGACCGGAATACGACCGATGGCGAGGTCGGGCAGAATATCAGCATTGTCCATCAGCGCATAGTCCAAGTCCGTGCCCGCATTCCCACCCGAGTTGGTGTTGCGATAGAAGGGATTAATATGCTCGGCGTCACCAAGCAGGAGCACGTAAGAAGGCCGGATAATACAGTTGTTAAATTGGTTGCGAATATATTGCTGGATCTGCTCTTTGGTCGTCCCGGCGTCGCCCGCGTCATTGCCGGTTTCGACGACCTTGGTGGAGATACCTTTCTGGATTTTCCAGGTGCGCAGGTTATCCGCGGCGGTGCGGAAGGCGGGGTCGGTCACAATGAGGTACTCATAGCCCCAACAGAGATTAGGGAGCAGATCACCAGGGAAAGGATATTTCTCGACAATGCGGTAGTTGAGCGCTAGTTCATAAAGGGGCTGGGCATGATTATCAAAGGGATTATCCATGCGGGTACGGGGCAAGAAGCCGCCTTCGCCACCTTCAAACTTGATTTCCAAATGGACTTTATCAAAGAGCGCCAGGTGTTGTTTGGCCGGGATATATTGACCGCTGGCAATGCTCAGTTGCACCAAATCGAGGTCACGGACACGGCCCAACGGTTGCACACTCACCACTTGCGCGGGGAAGGGTTCAGCGCTAGCGTAGGCTTTCTCATCGATGGTAAAGGGCTTGTCCATAAAGGTTTCTGGCGCTGGCATCTCATCATCGCCGGGGTTCTCCTGTTGGTGGAGCGCGTCCACTGGTTCGGGTTGGGCCGGTAATAACAACACCTTGTCCATGCGCTTGGCAACCTTCATATCCACACCCGCCACATGCACTTTGGCCCCGCGGGGAATCGCCAAGATCCGGCGAATGACCGGCACACCCGGTTGCCCCGGCGCGCTGCTATCGAGATCAACGCCGGGCACGGCTAGCTCTGTATAGCTTTTGCCATCGGATGCCTTCACCGGCCACAACTGGGCTTGGGGCAGATCGACCACGGCAGCAAAGACAGTATTGTCGGCTTGCAAGATCTCGACATTGGTCTGCTCTTTCTGGTTGAAGATCGGTAGCTCTGGCGTCTCGATCACCGGCTGCTGTTGCGCTGGCGGACAGGTATTGAGCCCATAGCGCACGGCATTGGCAAAGAGTTGCTGACCGCTAATCGTCATGGCGCGGGGATTGCCAGCAAAGCCCCACAGTTGATGACAAACCTTCTCCAGCTGTTGCGCGATCAGCGGATAGTGAGTCTCATCGTTGACTTCACGCCCGAGCGGGATCACACCGGCCACTGGTGACGGCAGGTGAATGCCCACTTCGTCAACGGCATTGTTGTAGAGCGCCAATGGACCAGGGAGCAGGGCAGTTAAATCATAGGGGAATTGATAGTAAGGCAGGTTGACATCACCCATCACCTCTTTCTGGGTGCCGTGCCAGCCATTGGCCCACCCAATGGGCAGCGAAGACTTACCAAAGAAGGCATAGCCACCATTGCCTACGCCAATGACGGGGCGCCCCCCACGCCCAATCTGTTCTGCTTGCAGAGCGGCATTGCCCCATGTATCCAGATCGCCGGTGTCATTGCCAATAATAATCAGTTTGTAGAGGCTAAAGTTGGTAGCCAAGACATCATTGAGATGGATCAATTGTACACTGTAGCCTTCGCTGCCCAGAAACGCTTGGAAGGCCGACGCGGAAGCCGTGTCACTATCAAAAACATAGGCAATGTCCGCAGTTGGGAGCTTGGGCGCGCGGGCGCGCAGGGTTGTGTCCAACCCCAACGTCCCGACCAAACGTGCGGGCACCGTCTGGGGCGGCAACTTGGAAGCAAGACCAAAGAAGAAGGAACTATCCCCTTTGCCTCGGCTCGCGCCAACACAGACCGCCGGATCAAAATAGAAGGTGATCTTATCGGCATCCTGGATCGCCTTGATCGGCTTGACATTGCCCAGCCCGCCTTTGGTGACGACAAAGATATGCTCAGCTTTGGCGTCGCCGTTGTAGTCCATGGCCGCGACCGGGCCAAAGTTCAGGCTCATTTCCGTCACACAAGCCGCAGCCGTGAGGCCAACAGCGTTGCGTAAATCAATGCGATAGAGATAGGGATAGAGAGCAGCACCATTCGTGCCCGCCTCACCCACCGGCCAAAGCCGAGATTGGAGAAAAGCATCCCCCGTTGCCGCTGGTGGCAAGAAATTGGCGGTCTGATCATCAACGGTAATCGTACAATCGGCGTCAAAGAGACAGTTGATCGCTGGCGCGGCAACTTCGACCAAGGTCAGGCTCGTCGCCGTTGCCTCGGCAACCGGTCGTGCCTTGGGGGCAGCATAAGCTGTGGGCGCGGCCCCCAAGGTTGGGGTAAGCATGAGGGCAAGCACCATCGCTAGCACAAAGATGCGCTGCAAACCGATTCTTTTGGGAATCGCCGGTTTCGGATAAGACATGGAAAACCTCCTGTTTAGGATGAACCAAGCGTGGCGTCGATTTGTCACATACGGTGATACCGTACAGTGTACAGGAGGTTAGAACAGCTTAGGGTGAGGTAATCAACGAGGTCGGTGTGTCTTAGTGCACAAGGAGTTGCGTAGGAGTTGCGCAGACCTGACAGGTTTTCCAAACCTGTCAGGTCTCTCAGATGTGAACGAGAACGGTATTTGTGGTATAATAGACTAAGAATTTGTCTAGCGTAGTGATGTACATCAGGTGGTTGAGAAATAGCGTGATCTACGGATTGATTTCTCAGCGGCTGCCTGAACCAAAATAGGAGCTTATGCCACAATCTGCGAAACAACGGAGCGCGAAAGCGAGCCGCCAATCCAGCCAACGCGGGACACGGACCGCGACGGCGCAACGATCAACGCAACTGGGCCCGCAGGAAGCGGGTGCGGTTACCAAAGAGTGGGGTGGACGCCTTGCCGTTGCGCTGACCATGCCCAATACCTACTACGTGGGCATGAGCAGTTTGGCGCTGCAATTACTCTATCGCACCTTTAACCGCGAAAACGATGTCGTTTGCGAACGCATCTTCTGGGAAAAAGGGGCAGAACAGGCGGGCAAGCCGCTACTCTCCCTGGAAACAGGCCGACAGGCCGCGGAATTTGATCTATGGGCCTTCACCATCTCGTGGGAGATGGACTATTTTAATGTCGTCGAACTCTTGCGCCAAGCGGGCATTCCCCCCTTGGCTGCCGACCGCCAACAGAGCACCCAATGGGATGGCACGCCCTGGCCCTTGTTAATTGCGGGTGGCCCTGGTGTCACGATGAACCCCGAGCCCATGGCCCCTTTCTTTGATGCGATCTTGATTGGGGAGGGCGAAGAAGCGGTGCCGCCGTTGCTGGATCTTTGCCGCACCGCGCTCCAGGAAGATCACGCCGCGCTATTGGCCGAACTTGACCACACGCCTGGGTGGTATGTGCCGACGCTGCGCCCGTCGAACCGACTCCATGAACGCTTCCGCCCGGTTGAGCGGCTGTGGGTGCGTTCACTGCCAGCGTTTGAGACGAGCAGCACCTTTTATACCCCCGACACTGAATTTAGCAATATGCATCTGATGGAGATCGCACGGGGCTGTGGCCGGGGTTGTCGTTTCTGTTTAGCAGGCTATGTCTATCGCCCACCGCGTGAACAGCCCCTGGACAAACTGCTTGCTTCGGCGGAGGCCGCGGTCCGCCAAGGCTATACCAAAGTGGGCTTGGTCAGTGCCGCGGTGAGTGATCATACCCAGATCGACGAATTGGCAACCGCGCTACACGGCATGGGCGCGAGTATCAGTGCCAGCTCCATGCGCATGGACCCGATCAGCGTACCCCTGATCAAAGCCATGGCCGCCACAGGCGCGCAAAATCTGACCGTCGCGCCCGAGGCCGGTAGCCAGCGATTGCGCAACGTCATTAACAAAACCCAGACCGAAGAGCAGATGATGCGTGCGATTGCGTTGGCGCAGGAATTTAACTTTCCACAGTTGAAGCTCTATTTCATGGTGGGGCACCCAACGGAAACGGATGAGGATATTCAGGCGCTGATCGATTTTACCCTTGCCGCACGCGCCCGCTTCAAACGGCGCATTGCCATTAATGCAACACCTTTTGTGCCCAAGGCCCATACGCCATTTCAGTGGGAAGGGATGGCTGGCATTCCGGTACTGCGGCAGCGCCAGAAGCGCATCCACCAAGCCCTAGCGCGGCATGGCGTTGATGTCCGTGCCGATTCACCCGATTGGGCGGAAGTACAGGCCGTATTGAGCCGTGGGGATCGACGCCTGGCCGAGGTGCTATTGGCCGTGCCAGCTGGCAACGTGACGGTGCGAAGCTTCTTCGAGACGATGGCAGCCTTGGGGCTCGAAAAAGAACATTATATTGGTAACTGGGAGATCGGCGCGCCCTTACCGTGGGATGTGGTACAAAGTGGGGTGAGTGAAAATTATTTCCACTATGAACTGCGGTTGGCGGCCCAAGATCAGACGGGGCTAAGTTGCCCGCCCGATTCGGCTGGCTGTTTGACCTGTCAGGCCTGTGATACGGCGTGGGCCTTTCGCTATGGCGAAAATGCGAATCGTCCAATTCCTGCCGCCAAGGGTGGCCCTTGGCGCGCCCAAGATTGGCAACCTTGGACGAAATTCAAGGGCGAAAAACATAGCATTATCACACCCATTGAGCTAAATTGATTGTTAAACCCTACTTATGTAGCATTTAACTAGTACCAAGGGCCTAGAGATTTTGGTTTGGACTTCTGCTATACTCAAGTCTGTCATTATTTGATCGATTATTCGAGAGGCAGGCTACTATGAGCAATGTTACCAAAGTCACCACCAAAGAGAATACAGCCAAAGAGCATACAGCCAACGATTTTGTCTATTTTCTTGTATCACTTTGTCTATTTGTTGTTATGGCGCTCTTAACGACCGATACAAGCTCCTATACCAATCGCTAACGTTCATCACCGCTTAAACGTTCCGCCCGGGTCCTAGGATCCGGGCGGAACGCTACTAGCCCCCATTGCTTTAGCCGACCGAAACAATCCCAAAGTAGAGCAGTCCAATATGCAGCAAGGTGCTGATCCACAGCCACCGTTTGACTGCCGTATCTTTGGTTTTGTGACGAAACCAGAGCATACCACCCCATGCCCCTAAAAAGCCACCCGCCAGTGTCAAGCTATTCAGGGTTGACTCTGAGACCCGCCACTGCTTACGCTGCGCACGATATTTATCAAAGCCATAGAAGAGAAAAGTCACGATACCCAGCGCCAATAACCAGGCTGGGTAGAAGGGCAGCGTGGTTCCCGTAAAGATCCAGATGCCAAGGGCAACCATGAGGAAGGAGAAGATGACATTAACAATGGCTTGCATAGGGCTACGCTTTGTCGACGACCGTTACTTGTTCTGAAGATTGTCTAAAGGCTTGCGTTCATTGGATCGCATGCCCAGAGTGATGACACGCCGCATCAGGCTGATACCACAGGAGCAGGGCTACTTTCGCCATTGTAGCGAATTTGGGCAAGAACGTCAATGTAATAGGGTAGGGCAAGCGCGAACTTGGTTATAGCATTCGGATAAACCCCGCATTTTTCAAATTCGCGCTTGCCCTATGGATGAGGGCTTCATGACAGGAGAAATATTCAGATCAAGGGAAGAGGGAGGGCAAACCGAGCATTTGGTACAACCAAAGACCTGACAGGTTTGCTACGCCTGTCAGGTCTACGCTTTTTACCGCTACCGTTAGCCTTCCGTTGCCACCGGGAATTCGACGGGGATCGGGGCCTGTTCCAGCTTCGTGAAGGAGAGTTTGCTCTCGCCTTCCAAGGTGGGATCATAATCGATCAAGACATGATCACCCGTACGATACTCACCCTTGAGCAGCCGTTTGCTCAGCTCATTTTCCACCCGGCGCTGCAAGAGCCGACGGAGGGGACGCGCCCCATAGTTAGCGTCATAGCCCACTTCGGCGAGATGGGCGGCAGCAGCATCGCTCAGTTCGGCGGTAAAACCAAGCTCCACCATGCGGCTGCCAATATCGTTCATTAGCAGCTTCACAATCTGGCGTACTTCTTCCTTGGTGAGTGTATCAAAGACAATGATCTCATCAATCCGGTTCAAGAATTCCGGGCGGAAGAGCCGCTTCAATTGGTTGGCATATTCACCTTGCGTATACTTGCTCTCATCAAAGACCGGCGTCGAGAAGCCCATCGGTCCACGCTTGACGACTTCGGCCCCAACATTGCTGGTCATAATGACCACCGTGTTACGAAAGTCCACCGAGCGGCCTTGCCCATCGGTCAAGCGGCCATCGTCCATGATCTGAAGCAAGGAATTCCACACTTCGGGGTGCGCCTTTTCCACTTCATCGAAGAGAATCACTTGATAGGGGCGGCGGCGCACCTGTTCGGTCAGCTGACCACCTTGGTCATAGCCGACATAGCCGGGAGGGGCGCCAAAGAGACGGCTCACCGTATGGGGCTCCCGATATTCGCTCATATCAATGCGTAACAACGCTTCGTCATCGTCAAACATAAAGCCAGCGAGTGCCTTGGCCAGCTCCGTCTTACCGACACCGGTTGGCCCCAAGAACAAGAAGGTACCGATCGGACGACGGGGGTCCTTGAGCCCACTGCGCGCTCGGCGAATTGCATCACTCACCGCGATAATGGCCTGTTCCTGACCAATAATGCGCTGACGCAGGTGGCCTTCCATATCCAGCAGCTTCTCACTTTCCGTCTGCAAGACGCTGCTGACGGGAATGCCCGTCCAGGTGCTGACCACTTGGGCAATATCCGCCGCTTCTACCACATCATCCAGGCCGGTCTCGCCCCGCCATTGGCCCACGGCTTGGCTATACTCATCTTCCAAGCGCACGCGGTCAGTCTTGTAGCGGGCGGCATTTTCATAGTCGCGCGTCGCCCAAGCACTTTCCTCAGCTGCCACGAGTTTGTCCAGCTCTTCCTTCATGGTCTTCAAGCCAGCTGGCATAGAATACATTGCGACGCGCAATTTGGCAGCCGCTTCGTCGATCAAGTCGATGGCCTTGTCGGGCAGGCGACGGTCGTTGACATAGCGATGGCTTAGCTTGACGGCCTGCACCAACGCTTCATCTTCAAAGGTCACGTGGTGGTGCTCCTCGTAGCGGGTGCGGAGACCACGCAAAATATCAATGCTGTCTTCCACATTGGGCTCATCCACATAAACCGGTGCAAAGCGGCGCTCGAGAGCAGCATCCTTCTCAATATGTTGGCGATACTCATCTAAGGTCGTGGCACCAATACATTGGAGTTCACCACGGGCCAACGCGGGCTTCAACATATTGCTAGCATCTAGCGCGCCAGCGGCATTACCAGCCCCAACCACGGTGTGCAACTCGTCAATAAAGAGAATGATTTCGCCTTCACTACGCTGCACTTCTTCGATGCAGCCTTTCAGGCGCTCTTCAAATTCGCCGCGGAAACGGGTACCGGCCAACATGGCCCCCATATCCAATGAAATGACGCGCTTGCCGATCAACGGCTCGGGCACATCATTATTGACAATCTGTTGGGCCAACCCTTCGACAATCGCCGTCTTGCCAACCCCAGCTTCGCCAATCAGAACGGGGTTATTCTTAGTGCGCCGACAGAGCACTTGCATCATCCGCAGCACTTCGGTATCGCGCCCGATCACGGGGTCGAGCTTGCCTTCGCGAGCTGCGTTGGTCAGGTCGCGCCCATATTTTTCCAGAATACGATACTTGCTCTCCGCATTGGGTTCGGTGATCCGTTGCCCCTTGCGCAGATCGCGAATCGCGTCCCCAATGCGCTCTTTGCTGACACCCGCCTCGCGCAGGATATTGGCGCTTGGCGTATTGCGTTCACTGGCAATCGCCAGGAAAATATGCTCGGTTCCGACGTACTCATCCTTCATCTTCGCGGCTTCTTCTTGGGCCACGTCCATGACGCGCTTGAGCCGTGGGGTAATAAAAACTTGCGCGGTAGGGGCGCTGCCATACGGACTATTGCTGGCCTTGGGCGCACTTTCTAAGACAGTTTCTAGTTTGCGGACGACAACTTCCACATTGGCTTCGGCCTGTTGGAGAATTTGGGGGATCGTGCCGTCTTCTTGCTGCGCCAGCGCCAGGAACATATGCTCAGTATCCACCTGCGTATGCTTATAGTGTTGCAAGATCTCATAGGCCCGCATGGCGGCCTCTTGCGCTTTTTCGGTAAATCGATCAAATCGCATCATGGGTTGCTATTTCCTTGGTTGCTGTGCCGAATCTCGTCCTTATAATGGGGCGTCAGGGGGTCACTCTTCTGGCTAGTTTGGCTGCTTGAAGCATGATGACGCTGCCAAAAATTGAGCCGCAACTGACGCCTACGCATTACTTTTCCTCTGTTACTACACGAGAAATTGATGTTTTAGTTATATCATGGAAGACGTAGAAAAGGGTAGGTAAGCTTCCCAATAGCAGCTTCTCTAATGCAAGACAAATAGGGCATAGACAAAAAGTTAACAGAGCAATTTTGCAGATAAACTTGGCACAGCCAGCGCCAGAAGGAGGCCATCACAGCCCCATACATGGCCCAATACAGAGCCCAGCGAGGAAGAATAAAGCGCGAGCATGGAGGGGTAAAGGCGACCACCACACGAGACTACCAGACCGCTAGGGTTTGAAAACCCCAACGGTCTTTCGTAGACCATTTTGCTTGATGTTAATACCGCGTGAGCGCCCCGATCTTGCCCGCAGCGGCTAGGTCCGGATGGCGATCCAAGATGGTAACCCCAATACCTTGGGCCATGGCGCGGCGCAACACGCTGTCAACGGCATCAGGCAGGCTCTGAATCTTACCACTAGCGAGTTCACTCTTTTCATTGATTTCTAGCAAGATATAGCCCGAATCGACAAAGCGGTAGGCGGGTTGGGCATAGTCGGCCAACACCACAACATGTTGGGCGCGCCCGGCCTGCACGGCGGTTAGCGTTTCGGTCAAGCCCAGAATCGCATTCCCGCCCTTACGCGCCGTGGTAATCACCTGGTCAGTCAATGCATTGGCTTCGTCGTCCGCGGCTTTTTGCACTAATTCGGCGGCTTGATCGCGGATCTGCGCTGGCGAGGCCGTCGTGCCCGCTGGAATCTGCCCAACCACCATGGCCCGCAGCCGATGGCTGAGCAACTCTTTGAACCGCGCCACATTTTTCTCGGTGCCAGCGAGGATCAGCCGCCGTGTTTCGGTTTCACGATAGAAGGCTTCGGCCATTTCGGCGGCGTCTTGTAGATTCTGGCGTGCTTGCTGTACTTCTTGGCGCTGATATTGTTGGGCCGACCACCCCCCAGCCCGATGCAATTTGACCTCTTCGCCAAAATAGCCGTTGGCACTTTCCAGATCGCCCATATGAAAAATGTAGAGGCGCGCACCTTCTTGGTCAACATGAATCACGCCATAGCGCTCATAGGTATCGAGCAAAGTCGCCAATGGACGGACATAGGGGCGATAAAAGACAAAGACCTTATCGGGCAGCGGAACCTGAAAGCTCTGGGCCCACCAGAAATCAGCCGCCGCGCAACTAAACATCACCACACTACGCCCCTGTCGGTTGTAGCCCATCTCAATGTAGTTTTGGATACGCTCTAGATCCGCTTTGGCTGCTTTATCAGCTCGGTTCAATAAATTACGCAAAGCCAGTCGATAGCTTTCAACAGAACGCTGCTGCGGATCAACATTCAGGTAGACGCTGAGGACGGGATGGTCATGATTTTCAAATTCTACAACTTGTTGAATATCAAACTTTGTCAACATAGAAACCTCCTTGGCCTTGCGTTCTAGAAATGGTGGGCAAAAGATGATTATGGGAAGGGGTGGGCTGTTGGCAGCTGTCGTTGCCAACTTATCATTTCCCCAAAGCATTGTCAAGCACTTTACCTTCCAGTTTGCAGGGCAATCGCGCACATTAAAATGCGGAGGAAACGCTTGGCTAACCGCGCTGATTCCCGTTGCGCTCCCGTTATGGCGCGGTGCGGAGAAAGAATCGGCGCGTCCCCATTGTGCTTTTCTACCAAATCATCTAGGGTTTCTCCACCTAAAACTCATCCAGAAATGGATAAAACGGGGAGTAATTCTTCCAAAACGGAAGCTTCTGAGAAAACAAAAGGGAATAAACAAAAATATATAAACAGTGCACATAAAAGACAATATATTCGCTTTTTTGAAACGATTTTGCCCAACAATCCCATATTCTATTTGTGCAAAGTGCCGATTGAAGCCTATTGCTAATTTCCTTATAGTATAGGCAGTTGAGATGAAGAACAGGAGAAATGCAACGGCATCCACCTTCTAGCGAAAGCAGTTTATCTCGACGATGCAAAGTTGCTTGGGGAGCCAACTTTGCTTGTACTTCCGCACGATGGTTACTCTCCTTTGGTTCCTCCCTTCCTCCTCGAGCCCACTGACGCCTGGCACAACGTCGGTGGGCTCAACTCTTTTCTGCCCTTTACCACTTTTTATTCATTGTCTTCAGCACTGTTGCGGCTAGCGCGCTCATCTAGGGATCACTCATGTGATGATCAGTGGGCGGGCAGGGCAAGAGAACAATTTCACCAAAGGTCGCATCTTGCTCGGCCACGAGTTCGCGCTGTTTGATCAACTCGAGAATGGCGAGGAAGGTCACCACAATCTCTAGCCGCGTTCCCCCTTGGCTCAACAGCTCGGTAAAGAAGATGGGTCGGGCAGGCGGCTCTAGCACCGGCGATGGATAGATCTGCTGGACATAGGCGCGCACAAGCTCAATCTGCTCGGCCACGGTAATCGGGTAGGTCTTCACCCGCGGCATAGGCGGTTCATTGGGCATGCGCTGTAGCACGCGGCGGAGGGCAATGTGCAACTTGGTAAGATCCAAATTGCTGAGATCCAACCGCTTTTCCAGCACTGGTTTGGGGGCCGTCCGGGCATAGAGCCGGAGCCCTTGCTCTTCCCGCTCTTGTAGCGAAGCGGCGGCTTGTTTGAAACGACGATACTCCAATAACTGTTGGATCAAGGCATCGGCACTATCTTCTTCTATTTCGGTGGCCGGGTGAGGTTTGGGCAACAGACTGAGCGATTTGAGATAGAGCAGCCGCGACGCAATCACCAAAAAATCGGCTAAAGCGCCCGGCACAAGCTCCTCCAAATGGGCGATAGTGCGCAGGTAGGGATCAGTGACGGCCACTAAACTGATCTCGTTGATGTCCAGCTCTTCTTTTTCGATCAGTTGTAATAATAGATCAAGCGGCCCTTGAAAGCTGGGCAGGGAGACGGCATAGGCAGCGCCTAACGTGCGGTCATAGCCGCCGATCAAGGAATCTAGCATCATTCGAAATCAATATCATAGCTTTGAAAACGTCGATTCAACCGCACTAGCTCTTTCACCAACCGGATCGTTTCTTGGGGATCACGTCCGGCCACGCGATCGATTTTGCAGCCATGCTTGACGAGAATCGCCTCGTTGGCCGCACTAATGGCAGCCTCGCCCCCAATCAACGTCACATATTCGGCATATTTGGCATCTTCCAAACTAAAGCCAACTGTTGGCTGAAAGCGCTCAATATAGGCCAGCAGATCGGGAAAGGTATACCCCCCCACATCTTGCCAGCCCTGCTGGCCTAGCAATAGATAGTGACGAAGGTTTTTTACGCCAATCCCAGTTTGCACCTGTTCAATCCGCTCGAAGAGCAGATCGCGCCACCGATTGCCCAAGGTCCATTCACTACCAGGACAAACGGTGGTATTTTCGGGGAATTCCCGGTGTCCCCACACCCGAGCCAGTGGCAGGTGCAGTTCTTGCATCAGCCAGGCAACCAAATGGGCCCCCGAGCGTAGTTGCGCCGCGGTAGGAATCCGGCCATTCATAAAGCTACCCGCAAAGACGATGCCCACGGTATAGCTATTATGTCGATAGACATGATAACAGATTGTCTCGAGCTGATTGGTCTGCTCAATGGTGCCATCGGCATGAATAAAGTAATGATAGCCAATACCCGGCCACGCCTCTTTGCCCCGCCCACCATCCGGGGCGACATGCATCTCGGCGATCCGCAACGGCCCCAGCGAGG
The DNA here is from genome assembly GCA_019637645.1 of Caldilineaceae bacterium. The sequence continues at coordinate 19,533 of JAHBVH010000072.1, read as the reverse complement.
TGGGTGCGGCGGTGTGATGGATAGCAAGGTGGGAAATTTGGCTTACGGAGCGGCGCTCGTAGCGCAAATTCGGATGCCGCGGCAGCTGGTCGATCACTACCCGCATTGAAGGCTTGGGCACGACATAATTCTTATTGATCTGGAGCTTTTCTTGTAATTCGCCCTGCAGCCGATGGTTTTCACTCTCAATGCGTGCCTTTTGGCGTTCCAGCGCGGTATGCCGTTGTTGCAAGCTGTCAAGCTCCACTTCAAGCTCAGAAATACGCACACGCAGCGTGTTCTCAATCACCAATGGGTTGACTTCGCCACTGGCCCGCCGCACCGCGGCCAAGAGTTGATGTTTCCAAGCCCGGCCATCCAACCATTGCTCGCCCGGCGACGAATGGTCGATAAACTCACGCAAGCCTTTCACACTTTCCAGAGAGAGCCGCGGGAAACGCTCAATCAACCACGCGATCAGTTGACCACCGGCATAGAGCTGCTCATCGGTGGGAATGCCCTCGTGAAATTCACCAGCAAAGGCAATATTAATGGCATGGACTAAGTAGCCCTGATTGGTCTCCACTACCTCATCTAGCGGTTGGAACTGGAAGATCTGCCCTTTGGCGTTAATCCCAAAATCGTAGAGAATGCCCGGCCACTCGGCGCGGTGGACATCACTGATCTCGCGCCATGGCACCGTCGAATCCACGCCAGTATGGTTAATCACAATATGCTGGACCCGATCCGGCGGGCGAGGCATATACCGTTGTAGATCGCGCGGCAGTTCATAGATCAGATTCTGAATATAAAGCCGGCTATCGGCCAGCTCCGCTTGGGCCTGCAATTGCCGCCGCACCGCCGCGAGTTCGGCCTGCAACCGTGTATTAGCATCTTGCAGTTTCGTCTGCTCGGTTTCAGCCTGCTTGAGCGACACCTGTAGATCGCTATTTTGGGTCGTTAAGGTGGCAGCATTCTGCTGGAGCAGATGGAATTGCTGATCCTCCTCCACCGCGGGGACAGCCAGCAGCGCGGCCAAGTGCAACCGCACTTGATGGATCACCACCTGCTTCCAGGTTGGCCCCCGATAGAACGTATCCCCCGGGCTATCAGTGCGCAGCAACTCCCCCAGCCCTTGGATCATATCGGGCGACAGGCCCAAGTTATGCGCCAACCAAGCACAGAGGCGTCCGGTCGCCTCCAGTTGGGGCAAGGGCGGCGCTTCTGTACGGAAATTGCCCGTTAAGCAAACATTCACCCCTTGCTCGGACCAGACTTGGTCGGGCTGCGCCACTTCTTCGAGTTGGCTCACCCGGAAGATTTCCCCGCTGCGGGTGACGACAAACTGATAGACAATGCCCGGATAGCCATGTTGCAAATGGGTTTGGGCGATCCGCTCTAAGCTCAAATTCGGATGAGCCGCCGTATGACTGATGACAATAGATCGAATCTGGCTCATGCTGCGACGGGCATAGGGGGCGCGGCGTGGCAGTTGTGTCGATAGATCGGTAAAGAGCGGCACGGGCAACAGGACCTCAGCCTCGCCTTCCGCGCTGGCAGCGGGCAACGGCGCTTCGACCGTTAACCAGCGTGTCAGCACAGGCGACTTCTGCTCCTTGAACCAGGTAACGCCCTCTTGCACCAAATCGAGTTCGAGCGTGTAATTTCCTGGATCTACCGGCAAGGCAATGCGCACCGATAGCGTAATGGTTTCGCCAGGCCCAACATCTTGAGGAATATCGGTACGCAGATCCCGATCCGCGGGCATGGGCAAACGGCGGCGATTGCGATAGTAGTGATAGCCGAGCCGGAACGGGTTCCCGCCACCCCAACGCCAGGTCAGCAGGCCAGCATTGCGCAGGGTGAGGGTGGCGGTCACGGTTTCGCCAGCCACTAGCTGCTCGGGGAATTGATCATCAAGCCACGCCACCCAGTAATTGACCGCTTCGGCTTGGGCCGGTTCCACCCGCGCGCGGGGAGCGCTGGCGGGTTCCGCCTTGGCGACCACCGGCGTCTCGGCAGAGCCTTGCCAACGGTAGCCTTGCTCAATGGCCTGTTGGAAGTCTGTAATGACCCCTGTTTTCCCCTCAATATGCCATTTATCGATCCGCGGCCAGCGATAGAGGATCAAGGCCCGGATCTGCTGGCGAGTGACCCCGCGCATGCTTTCGGGCAACCCCTCAAGCCGCCCCTGACGGTTCCAAGCATCAATCTCGGCATAGGCCCGCTGCACCCAGCCGGTGTTTTCATTGAGCCAGGGGGTTGTCTGATCGGTTTCGGTCAGATAGACCGGCAACTGGCGCATCAGCGGTGGCACCGCGGCCATAAAGTCGCGGTAGGCACGAAAATGGCGATGGTAATTTTGAAAGGGTGGCGGCAACAGCGTCTCATCGGTGATCAACGCCGGATCAGGGCCATGGGTGTAGCTGTGCAAGGTAAAGCCATCACAATTTTTCGGCCCCAGCAGGGTCAGAATATCGCGGAAATATTGAATCCAATCGCCATTGGCATTGCCCTCATAGATGGTCTGCGTATTCCAGGGTGCGACGGCCCCCACCAAAACCTGATCATCGCCATGGCCGGGCAAGCGGTGGATCGCTTCGCGGCAGAGCTGGTAGCAGCGGGCATAGCGTTCGGGTGTAATCGCCTCCCCCGGATTGACAATCGCGGCGCGGGTGGTGCGAATCTCCGCCGAATGTTCTGGCTGCACAGTAAAGCGCACGGCCAAACCATGCCGCAGGGGATCGGCCATTTCCGGCGGACCGTCACGGCGGCTATTGTGGCGCGACCAATCGATCTGGATGCCCGGGCGCTCTACGGCATAGTTCATCTCGTTGCCAATGATCCAGATCTTGCAGCCACGGCTCACCGCAACAAAGTTGGCAACCCGGCGCGCAAAATTTTCATATTGGCTACTATGGGGAATGGTGCCCTCTGGTTCATAGCCATGATTCAGACGGCAAATAATGCCGAGCCCTTGTTGGCTGAAGGTGGTAAAATCGATCCCACGGCGATCGGTCGGATCATGACCAATGGCTTCGGTAAAGAGCACCCAGCCACGGCCATTGGCTTCTTTGGCACCTTCCTTTGGCTCCGCCAGTTGGGCAGCTTCAGTTGTTTGGGCAGCCGGATCGGTTAAATAGCTTTCCCCACCGGGCTCATGAATGCCATAAAGATACGGAGAGTCAATCAACGGTCGTGGCATGCAAAACTCATCATCCATCACTTAGAAACGGTTGGCAAAGGTACCCTATCCCCTTTTGAAACCATCTCTTACAAAGAAGGTCATAGATAGGTAGCACTCTCCTGTTGTTCAGGATGACTGATTTACCTAGACCTCACCAATAAAAAGTTGATCATGGCCCGGTAGCCATCTAACACGATGACCGAGCCATGATCAATTATCAATGAACTATTCACAATTGACAATTGTCAGTTGTCAATTGTTCATTTTCGCGTTCCCACTTCGCTAGGGACGGCGGACCCCAGGCCGATCCGGCGCGTAGCCAGGATTTTCGGCCAATGGCGTCTCGACCGATGGCCCAACGGGCGCTTGGGCGGGTGCGGGTGTACGCAACCCACTACCGCCAGTAACATAGGCGGGCAGAATGATGCGCGTCGGGTCAAAATAGGGCAGCGGATCAGAACAGCCACCCCAACCATCGGCTCGGCTATAGGGATTGATGCGAATGGCGAAGTGAAGATGCGGCCCTGAGGAAAACCCTGTGTTACCGCTAGTGCCGATCACCGCGCCACGGCCCACCGGTTGCCCTGCCGATACCTGAATGGTATTCAGATGACCATAGATCGCTTCACCCCAGCTATGATTCACTTTGATATAACGGCCAAAGCCGGTGGGATCGTTGAGCACCGCTTCGGCCACCACCCCCTGATCCACCGCTAATAAGGGTGTATCCATGGGTGTGAGAAAATCAATGCCATTATGACCACGCAGCGCAACGCCATCATAGGTGAACTGCCGATAGACGGCAGGATTTTCGCCCCAGAGCTGCGAAATGCCAAAGCTGCCCGCGAAAGGGAGCCCCAAATAGCTTTTGGTCGCTTTATCGGGAATTTGAGTACCCGCCAATAGGGCGGGACGCGCGAGCAGGGGAACACCATTCGGCGCTTGTTCGGCAGCCCAGCCAATGACCGCATTCCCGTTGGACATAATGCCACCAACCCGCCACCAACTGAGGCCATCGACCGATTGGGGACCACTCATAAGATAGAGGGTTGCGCGGGCCGCAAAATCGCCAACGATATCACTATCAGGCTTATTGAGATGACCAGCCGTTCGGCGGACCCGCACGCTGGAAGCCACCGGCACCAAATCACCCGCGGCCAGAGCATTCGACGGTAGCGGTGCGGTTCCCCCACTATCCGCTATCTGCAACAAAGGAACGCCACCGGGCGCGCTGTCAGCCATCCAGCCCGTCACTTGGCTCCGCTGGGCATTGGTGGTTGACACCTGCCACCAAGTGAGCGCATCGACCGTGCGCGGTCCCCCTAAAACAGTGGCAGTCGTGCCTTGGAGAATGTCGGCGAGCACATCGCTGGCCGCTTTATTGGCATAGCCTGGGGTTTGGCGGAGGCGCGCCGTTGCGAGCACAGTCAGCCGATCACCACTCTTGAATTTGTCAGTCGTTGGCGGCGGTCCCGGATCGACCGTCGGATTGGCAACCAGCAAAACCTGCCCTGTGGCTAACTTTTCAGCCATCCAGCCCGTCTGACCACTACTCGCCACGCGCAGTTGCCACCATGTGAGCCCATCGGCCACCCGCGGGCCTGCCGCAATTGTGCCCGCACTATTAGCTGGCACGTCGGCGAGCACATCATCACTAGGCTTGTTCAGCGTGCCGGGCGAACGGCGCATCCGCACCACCGTGGTTGTGCGCACACGCTCCCCAATGCGGAAGGTGTCCGCTGGGTTACTCCCCGTGCTGGTATCGGCCAAACGCAATAAGGCAGTCCCCGTCGGCGCGCTTTGGGCCGCCCACCCGGTCAACGGGGTCTGCCCAGCCGGCGGAAAGCGCAGTTGCCACCAAAGGAGATTGTCCACTTGTTGGGGAGCCGCATTCACAACCGTTAGCTGCTCGCCCTGTGGCACCTGCACCAATACATCATTGTTGGCTTTGGCAAGAATGCCGGGCGTGCGCCGCAAGTTGATCACGGCGTTCGTCACCACCGTACTATTTAGGGGGAAGGTCGTCGGCGACGTTGACGCGGTAGACCAACTATAGCCTTGTTGTAAGGCCAATTGGAAATCCTCGACGACACCCCCTTTTCCCTCGATCACCCAGCGATCGATCGCCGGCCAGCGGTAGAGGACCAATGCGCGGATTTTTTGGGTATTGGGCTGGCGGTTCCACCAGTCGATCTCGCCGTAGGCACGCTGGACCCACGCCAAGTTTTGATTGACCCAAGGCACGTCTTGATTGGTTTCGGTGATATAGACCGGCAAAGAACGCATGCTTGTCGGAATGGCGTTCATAAAATCTTGATAGGTCCGAAACTCGAAGTAGCGATCCGCGAAAGGGGGGTTCATCTTCTGTTCGCTCGTGATCAAATTGGGGTCCGCCTGGTGCGTATAGGTGTGCAGCGTAATCCCATCCACCCCCGTTGGCCCAAGCAGATTCAGAATATCCTTAAAATATTGAATCCAATCACCCCGTTCATTACCGGCATAGGTGGTCTGGTTATTCCAGGGGGCGACGGCCCCAATGAGCACCTGATCATTTTCATGGCCAGCCACGCGGCGAATGGCGTTGCGACAGAGTTGATAGCACTGGGCATAGAGGGTTGGGGTGATAACTTCGGTCCCATCGGCAGCCGCATTGGCGCTCTCCACATCAGCCCGACGTGGCGCGTCCGCGGGGGTAGGGAAGTGAATGGCACTAAAGCGCTCGGGTAGTGCGCGCAAATAGGGATCATCTGGCGAAAGCTGGATTGGCGGTAGTGGGGAAACCGGTGCAGTGGCAGCGGGTGTGGGCGGCGGCGTACTTGTGATGCCTTGCCACCAGGATTGGAGCCATTGCCGTACCCCCGCGAGCAGGGTAGGCTCATCAACGGCAGGCGGCGCTACCGAGGTAGGCGTTGCCGACGGCGTCGGTTGAGGAGCCGCCGGTGGAGCGACCGTTGCGCCAACGGCCAGCGGTCGCTCAATCCGATAGTTCATTTCATTGCCAATGATCCAAATTTTGCAGCCTTGGCTATTCGCCACAAAGTTGGCACAGCATTGGGCAAAGTTGCTATATTGCCGACTATTAGGAATGGTCCCGTTGGGATAGTAGCCGTTATTGAGGCGAACGATGACGCCTAAACCCCGATCACTATAAGAACGATAGTCGCCGCCGCGCCGAACGGATGGATCATGCCCGACTTCTTCTGTAAAAACAATCCAACCTGGCCGACCGGCAGCCAACATATGATTTTCGCCACCAGGTTCATGAATGCCATAGATATACTCTGATTCAAATTCTCGCGCCATAATTTACTCCTTTGTTCAGGCGTCACACGGGGGAGTAAGTGGCTCGCTATCCGTAGGCAATTCAGTTTTTTGGGCTGCGCCCTGCTGAGTAGTAACACGCTGCCTAACGGCGGCCTCGTGCTACCCTGCGCTACTAGCAGATTACCGATCAGCTTGGTCGTCGAAAAGTTTGGCTTCCTTGCGAAACGGACTGCCACAGCAATTCGCTTCGCAAGAGAGCGCTGGAGCGGTTCGACCCTAATTTTCTGGTAAATCCGCTAATCGATCAACGCATTGGCTAGGCTCACAGTTTCATTAAGGGGGAATTGGCCCATTAATGACCTAACCAACAATGACTATGCGCAACTATTTCAACCCACGACCGGGTTCATTCATTCTCTATCTAGGCGTTACGCGGTTAGACAAGAGCTGACCAGTTAAAAAACCGGTCAGCTCTTTAGTCATATCTACCAACGGCGTAGGCCCTCACGAAAAACGCGCGAATGGCCGCTCAATCACCAGAAGCCATCATCTTCGTTATAGCCAAATTCTTCACAAACAGCCGCAACCACCGCCACAATCTGGGCATGATTTTGACCATTCGAGGAGAGTAGACCATTATGGGCACGCACATCCCGCTTATTAAATACCAGCGGGCTACCCCAGCAGTCTGTAATCTCACCCCCAGCCGCCTCGATCAACGCACAAGGCGCACAAATGTCCCACTCCTTACACCCTGGGCTAGGGTGGACGTAGAGATCCGCGAGTTGGCGGCTAATGAGCCCAACCTTGAGCCCAACACTGCCGCTGACCCGCTCGCTGGTAATCCGCAGCTCTTTGCGCACCTTGTCGACAATTTGCTGGCGATGGCTGCGGCTACTCACCATCACCATCCGGCTAATATCGGCTTGGGTGCTCACGGCCAAGGGAATCCGTTCCCCATGTTCATAGAGGTACGCACCATAGTTGACCGCACCAACATAGAGCAACCCTGGGTCCGGCTGCATGATGATGCCCATCACCGCTTTGCCGCCGATAGCCAGCCCGATCATGATCGAAAATTCCCCGTTACGGGCAATGAATTCTTTGGTGCCATCCAATGGATCAATGATCCAGACCCGCTCCTTGTCCAGCCGCGTCAGATTATCTTTTGATTCTTCGGAAAGCAACCCATCGTCAGGAAATTCTGCTTGAATCCGCGAAACAATATGATGATTCGCCGAACGGTCCGCTTCCGTTACTGGTTCATTGTGCAGCTTATAGCGCACCTCGGATGAACCTACATAAAATGTATTGACAATCGTTGCAGCCTCGCGCGCTACTGTACAGGCTAATTCAATTTCTGCCGTCAGATCGAGCGTCTCTAACTTTTGCGCTGTCATTCTAATTACAACCTCATTACTAGGATTTACTTAGTTCTCATCGATAGATAGCTATCCTGCCGCTTGTGCTGTCATGCAAGCCACAGTCAAAAGCAAGATGGATTTTAAGTCAGTTCGCGTCATTCAATTGCTTGGAACGCAGCAGTGGCGCTGATGGGCCTGCCATCAGTCACTGGCACAGCGAAAGCCCAGCCAAGGCGCTTGGGTTGTGCCCACCAAGAGCTGCTGAGCGTCGAGCCGTAAGTGATCGGCGGGATCGCGATAAGAGCCCCCCTTCACCACAAAAGCGTTGAACAGATCCGGGGAAGGTGAAGCGGTCCATTCGGCGACATTACCAGCCATATCACGTAGGCCAAACGAACTATCACCCATGGGGTGATACGCGCCAACCACACGGGTGTCTATGCTCCGGGAGTTGCCCCCATTCGCAAAATTGGGGTCAAACTGCTCACCCCAGGGATACCGAAAATAGCGCTGAGTAGCGGGGGCCACACCAGCCGCCACTTCCCACTCTTCTAAGGTGGGTAAGCGTTTGCCCAACCAAGTACAATAGCGGTCGGCATCATCCCAACCGACATTGACCACCGGAAAATTGGCATACGCCCCGTCGGTAAAGTACTCCTCACGCGTGGCACTCGCTAGGCTGCCTGGTCGATCACAAACCCCATCCGCGTAGCAACGGGCATATGCGGCATTGGTCACTTCCGTCAGATCCAGGCGAAAGTCAGCTAGTACCACTGTCCGCATTCGTCCTTCACTCAACGAATCGCTAATGGTATAGCTGCCCGCGGGAATCCGTATACTTTGAGCATAGACAGTACGATTTACGGCTACATAGCCCAAGGAGAAGCAGAGGAGCAAACTTCCCCAGAGCAACCAGCGCACCGACCAACGTTGCGATAAGGGCAACAAAAGCGGCTGGGCGCGCCCAGCCGTCGTCATCGCCATCCACAAAGGCGGCTTGCGTTGGATCAGAGCCAATACGTTGACAACCAATTGACGGCGTGGCCCTTGCGCCACCCCCAGTTCATATTGCAGATCATGCAACAAGTAGTCCATCCAAATGGGGCTCTGCTCATCTTCCTGTTGGAGTTGATGAATCAGCTCAGCCGGTAATGGATGCTTGCTATCCAACAGAGCATCTTTCAACAGAAATGCCGTACGATCTGGATCACCTTGATACCGCAACGCCGTAATCATACCACGCTGGCGGCGCAATGCAACCCGCAATAAAAAGGTGCGTTGGGTTTCATCCAAGGAATGGCCTGCTTCAAGGAGCAACAGCCCATCTCGCAATAACGCAAGGGGCGGCAGTTCCCCAACGGTCCACCACCGTTCAAGCGCTTCGTCCATCGCTAGCCGAATGGCGATGACGCGCGGTGCGGCGGCATCAAGCCCGGCCAAGTTTCCCAATGGGGTTGTCCCGGCTGGCGCGCCACGGTTGACCGCGCGCGGCGCAACCACAACCGAAGGCGCGGGAGGCGTGGTCGGTTGGGCGGGCGTCCCCTTTTCCGCCCGCGGCTCAGCGTGCCGTTGAAACACGGTCGGGTCACTCCGTTCCCACGCCGAGTTGCTTTCTCGGCCAAATTCCCACTCAAGGGTAGAAGGACGCAGCGGGGTTCTTTGTCCACGCGGCCCTTTTTTGGCGTGCGGAGGAAGTAAGGAAAACCAAGAATTTGCTTGTTTCTTTGCCATAGGACCATTGTACTTACAGGGTATTGGCAAGGCAAAAATCGATGCGGGTTGATGCCGTTTCTCGGATGGGTCGCGCTTGCAATACCCAACGCGTAGGAAGCACCTTAGTGGCAACAACGAAGGGCAGTTAGGCTCGGCTTGCGGGCTAGGCCGGAATAAAAGCACAAAAAAAGACTGTTTATCATCACGTTTCCCCCGATAGCGGCTAGGCCGCAACGTGATAATAAACAGTCTATGGGCTAACTATATCACGCTTTTTCCGCATTGTAAACCCCTCAATTCTGTTTAATTTCTAAAAATTTCTAATCAAAGCACTTGACCGCCTACATTTCTGTTAGGCATTATGCCTTAGAAACGGTTTCAAAAGCAGAAGTAGCGCAGCCTGATGAAGGGTAAGCAATGAAAGCGGTAGACCTTATAGGCTAATTTGCCGATTTACTTTCTGGAGAATTCTAATAATCTTTAAGCATGCGGTAGCGACTAAAGACAAGGAAACAGATTATGCATAGGCCAGCCGACCATCTACAAATTGATCACACCCGTGTTATTCACGAAACCGTCGATCAAGAGACCTTGATTATCGATTCACAGACCGGCGCTTACTTTATTTTGCGCGATAGCGGCGCGGAGATTTGGCAATTACTTAGCCAAGATGGCAACCTGGCCACTCTACTGGCGCGTCTTGCCCATGCCTACACGATGCCCATTGCCACCTTGCAGCCCCTGGTACAACCCTTTCTCGATGAACTTGTCGGTGCTGGGCTGGTGACAATCACAACGGAGTCAGCGCCATCCCCGCCCTGGCCTGCTGACCCTGGCACGGCACAGGCTGGGCAGACAGTAGCCGACTTTGTAGCGCCAACCCTGCAACAGTTCAACGATATGCACCACTTGCTGCTCATCGATCCCATTCATGAAGTGGCCGAAACCGGCTGGCCGTTTCCTCCTACGAACGCAGCACCCAACGCGTCGGAAGCGCGAAACCATGCTACAGGATAATTCTCGAAGCAGCTTAGCAACGACTTTTGCAACTTTACACCAGTTTTATCACCAAGCCGAACAGCAATATGATCGCTGCGAACAATTCTATGCCATTGCAGGCTATACCTTCTGCCTGCGGTTTGCCGGTGCACCCCTGTTATCCTCCGTTACTCGGTCTTTCGCCCACCTCACCACGGCGCCAACATCCCAGCCCGACCTAACCATCTGCATAGCGGCTGGTCGTAGCAGCGGTGCTAAACCCACCACCCCAACGCTACCACCTGGACTTTACCATCAGGCAGCAACAGGGCTCCACTATGCCTACTATGCGCAATGGCAGGGACAAGAAGCATTCGCGCCTAGCCATCAGCTTGGCTTCCTCGTGGTGGATGACCCAGCGGCCTACCCAGCCTATGCCCATGCCGCGCCTTTGCGGAATCTTCTCAGTTGGTGGCTTGCCCACAAAGGCCATTATGGCCTGCACGCGGCCGCGGTGGGCAATGCCACCCACACCGCGCTCATTATCGGCCATGGGGGTGCGGGCAAATCGACTACGGCGATTGCCTGCCTCCAAGCTGGCTTCACCTATTTGGGCGATGACTTTTGTCTCCTGATGGCAGCGGCTGCCCCGGTGGCTAGCCCTTGGGCCCATACCCTCTACAGCTCAGGTAAATTAGGTGGCGACAGTCGGCGTTGGCTCTCCCCTTTGCCAGCAGCCGCCAGTTGCATGGACGAAGATGGGAAAATGGTCTATCAGTGGTTTCCGCACTTTCAAGGCCAGTTGCCCGCGCGTCTACCGATTGGCCTCCTGCTGTTGCCCCAACTCAGTAGCACAGGCCACTCGGCGATCCGGCCAGCATCCCCGAGTGAGGCTTTTACCGTACTGGCAACGACCACGATCCGCGTCATGTCACTGCCCAAAACAGCGGCACAACCGCTGCTGCTTGCGCTGAAACAGCTTGTCCAACAAGTCCCGGCCTATCACCTACGCTTGGGCACCGACACCACGCAATTGCCAACTTTTCTCCGCAGCGTGATCGAGGAGCAGGGTAGATGACCCCACCCACGGACACAGGCTTTCCTGTCCCGATTGTTCTGATCTTCTTTAACCGACCCAGCCTAACGGCCCAAGTCTTTGCCATGATTCGGCAGCTGCGCCCACACCAGCTCTTTTTGGTGGCCGATGGGCCGCGGGCCAGCCATCCCGCGGATGTGGCCGCCTGTGCCGCGGCGCGGCAGCTTGTCGCACCGATCGACTGGCCTTGTATGGTGCACCAAAATTATAGCGAGACCAATCTAGGCTGTGGCAAGCGCGTGGCCTCTGGGCTGGATTGGGTTTTTGCCCAAGTGGAAGCGGCGATCATCTTGGAAGATGATACGGTGCCCGATCTCACATTTTTCCCCTATTGCCAAGCGCTATTGACTCGCTATGCCGTGGATGAACGGATTGCCTATATTAGCGGCCACAATGGCTTGGGTGTTTGGCAGCCAACACCGGCCAGCTACTTTGTTTGTCGCCACGGTAGCATTTGGGGGTGGGCCACTTGGCGACGCGCCTGGCAATGGTATGACTTTACCTTGACCCGCTTTCGCACCTGGCCGGTTGAAACCCTCTTGGCGCGTCACCTACCAGATGCCGAACATGCCGCCCATCAACATTGGCTCTTTCACCACTATGCTGGCTCGCCGCTGGACACCTGGGATATTCAATGGACACTAACTTGTCTGCTCACCGGTGGCCGTTGTTTAATGCCCAGCCACAACCTTGTACGCAACCTTGGCTTTCAGGGAGAAGCGACCCACACAGTCGATCCGCTGGACATACGCCGCACGCTAAAAACCTTTGCGCTCCCCCTTCCCCTCCAACACCCTGATCCAGCCCAGCTTGACCAGCCAGACGCCTCGTTTGATCGCTGGATCTTTCTCCTGCGCATGATGAGCAGCTACAAAGATATCCGGCTGCTGCAACGTTGGCAACGCCTCTTTGACCAAAACCCAACGGTCAACTTGCCCGGGCTCAATGCTGGCATCACCCATGTCCTGACACCACTCCGCCATCCTCAGGAAGCATGGCAGATTCTAACCTATTGGCAGGCATACCTAGCAGAGCCACAACAGTTGCAACCCCTGCTGCACGCCTTTCGCCCAAAACAAGAACAAGAAGAAGCGCCATGGGAATCAGTGTGATTGTGGTTGTCCGCAATGGCGAGCCCTTCTTAGCCGAAGCCTTACAGAGCATTGCGGACCAAAGCCACCCGCCAACCGAAGTGCTTGTCGTCGATGGTGGCTCTACGGATCAGAGCGTTGCCATTGCCCAACGCTTTGAGCGAGTGCGGCTTATTCATCAAAGCGGAGCGGGGCTAGCCGCAGCGCGTAACCAAGGCATACAAGCGGCTGTCGGTGAATGGATCGCTTTTCTCGATGCCGATGATCGGTGGGCAGCGGAGAAACTCGCGCACCAATGTGCCTACCTGGCAGCACATCCCACCTGTGCCAGCGTGACTGGTCACATGATCCGCTTTGCCCAGCCTGGCTGTGCCATTCCTGCTCAATACGAAGCAGGCTGGCTTCAGCAACCGACGCCAGCCCTTACGCCTGGTGGGCTACTCGTCCGCCGGAGCATCTTTGACTATTATGGCTATTTTGATCCAGCCTTCACTATTGGCTGTGACAGTGATTGGTTGGCGCGGCTACAAGACGCGGGTTGTCCACCTGCCCTGCTGCCTCTGGTGGTCCTACACAAACGGATCCACGCCGCCAACCTTTCCAGCAACATGGCCCTAGCCCGCCGCGAATTGCTGGCGTTGACCCGTCGTTCGCTCACACGCCGCCAACGGTTCCAGGCACCAAACCCATGAACAGCGCCTAGAAAGAGGAAGCTACCAAAGAAGGAGAGGAAGGGTTGGCAGAAAGTTTGATTTCAATTGTCCATATCATTGAACATTTTTCGGGGGCCGGACCGACACGGGGGATCCTCGCCGCAATCAACTATGCGAAGCAACTAGGGTTAGCCCAACAGCATACCGTCTGCACCCTCCGCACAGCGAACGCACCGCTCAGCGTGTTGCAAGCGAAAAAGGCTGGCATTACGCTGTATCAGGGGCCAGAAGGGGCAACGTTGCATCAGATCTTGCAGCAGGCGGATGTGGTGGTTGTCCATTTTTGGAACAGCCCCGCGCTCTATGCCTTCCTGCGCACCGAGCTGCCACCCATGCGCCTCGTGATCTGGTCACGCGTCTATGGCTACCATGCTCCCCAGGTCATCACGCGTGAATTAGTTGCCTTGGCTGATCAGGTTTTGGTCACCGCGCCAGGGACGCTGGCGTTACCAATCTTGGCTGACGCCGCGCGACGGTCGTCAGTTTCGCCGCCCCGCTTGATCTACAGTTTGCTCGATGTAACACGGGTGGACGGCTACCAACCCCGGCCACACGCCACGTTTAATGTGGGCTATATGGGTAGCATCAATTTTGCCAAAATGCATGCCCGCTATGTGCCCATGAGTGCCGGTATTCAGCTGCCTAATGTCCGCTTTATTGTCTGTGGTGGCGGGATTGAACGCGAATTAGCCGCACAGGCCGCACAGCTTGGCGCTACGGCGCGCTTTGACTTTCGCGGCTATGTTCATGCGATCCAGCCCGTCTTAGAGGAGTTAGACGTTTTTGGCTATCCCTTGTGTGAGGAGACCTATGCCGCCTCTGAGCTTGTCCTTCAGGAAGTGATGTGGGTGGGCATCCCGCCGGTCGTCTTCCCCTATGGCGGCTTGGCAACGCTGGTACAACATAAGCAGACGGGGTTAGTGGTCCACACCGAACGGGAATATCAACACGCGATTGAATACCTCTATTACCACCCTGCCGAACGCCAGCGCTTGGGCCAGAACGCGCGCCACTTTGCCCAGACCACCTTTGCCTACGAGCCAACCATCCGGCAATTAGGGGCCATCTATCGCAACTTGGCCCAACAACCCAAGCGCCAGCCCCATTGGCAAGGCACAGGCGAGACACCAGCCGAGTGGTTTGTCCAAGCGCTAGGGGATCAGGCTGGGGCCTTTGCAACCAGCTTCTATGCAACGGACTTGCCCACTGTGTTGGCGGCGGAGGAACACATTGCGCATAGCTCACCACTCCTACAGGGAGGCGAGGGCGGGGTGATTCACTATCGCAATTACTATCCAGAAGATGCCTATTTGCGGCTGTGGACCGCGTTGATCTTGGAAGCGCAAGGGAAGTACAGCCAGGCCGGGCAAGAATATCAAGCGGCGCTTGCCCTCGGCTTGGACCAGGCGCGTGTGGTAGGCTATCTACAACGGGTCAAAGACCAGTTAAAGGACCCGCTAGGATCACGCCCAGCTGAACCAGCTCAATTGGGCCGGTGATGGGAACGATAACAAACGAGAAAGCAACCGTGCGAAAATATCTTCAACGGACTTCTTATCAACAGCTAGGTCAGCTTTTGTTGCCCCACTGGCGCTTACTCCTCCGACTCACCGGTGCCGCGGGGCTCCTGATTCTGACGGAAGGGCTGGGGTTGAGTATAGTGCTCTTTGTCCTAGGCGGTCTCCATCTAGACCGCGCCGCGCAACAAGTTCCCTGGATCGGGGCTTGGCTTGCCCAACTCGTAACGGCGGCACCCGAGCAGCGGATCTATAGCGCCGCGGCCGCGTTGGTTGTGCTCATGAGCCTGCGCGGGGTTGCTCAGTATGTCCAGCAAACGACCGAGACACGCCTACGCATTACCATTGAAAGCGATTTACAATACCGGCTTTTTGCCCTCTTGCATCAGGTACAGCTGACCTTTCTGCAGCAGCAGCAAACGGGCGCACTAACCACGACCTTGCTCCAATACACTGTCCAAATTGGGCAGCTTGTCTCTGGTTGCGCCAAAGGCATCGTTGCAGCCCTAACGCTGGTGGCCTATTTGATGGTGGCGTTATGGGTTTCTTGGCAGCTGAGTTTGCTAGCCCTTGCCCTTATGACACTCACAGGGCTCTGCTTACGCCCCTTTTTGCTAACCAGATCACAGAGAATCTATACGAGGGCGCGGAATGCTCTGAAAGAGGCTGGCGCTACTGCCCACGAAAGTTTGTCTGGCATGCAAGACATCCATCTATTCAACGGCCAGCGTTGGAGCCAGGCACGCTTTGCGCAACCATTGGGCCGCTATCATCGGCTAGCCTACCAAGGTGCGCAAGTGGCTGGCCTAGTTGCCCCCCTCTTTGGGCTCCTGAACGCCCTTCTCTTTGCTGGCATAATGATCGGGATGATCAACTTTTCGCTCGCCGATCCTGCCCTATTGGTTTTGCAAATCACCCTTTTTCTCGTCTTGGCCTATCGCTTAAATGCACCGCTCCATCAGCTGAATCAGTGGCAAGCCCAGTTTGTGCAGGCGGCACCCGCTTTGGAGGCCGTCTTAGCATCACTCCAACGCGACGATAAGCCCTGGATCCAAGAAGGCAGCTTGCCCTTTCCTGGGCTCAAGCAGGCCATTCACCTCGCGCATGTGACCTTCCAATATTCGCCGCAAGATCCGCCGATCCTGGCCGATGTTACGATCACGATCCCCAAAGGCCAAGTCACCGCGCTGGTTGGAGCCTCGGGGTCGGGCAAATCGACCCTGCTACACCTCATCACGCGGCTCTATGAGCCAACCAGTGGGCAGATTGAGGTCGATGGGGTGGCGCTACCCCAATTTACCTTGACAAGTTGGCGGGACGCGCTCGCGGTCGTGGGCCAGGAGCCCTTTTTGTTTCATGATACCATCTGGGCCAATCTCCAATTTGCCCAAGCCGATGCCACCGCCACACAGATGCAACAGGCAATCACCCTGGCCCAAGCCGATGCCTTTATTCAAAACTTACCCCATGGCTTTCAGACATCGCTGCAAGAGCGTGGGGTGCGTCTCTCGGGTGGGCAGCGCCAACGCATTGCCTTGGCGCGTGCGCTCTTGCGGCGGGCCGAATTATTGATCTTGGATGAAGCGACCAACGAGCTGGATGCACAAACCGAGTTGGCTTTTCAAAATGCGCTAGCGCAAGGGCGCGGGGAGCGTACTGTTCTGCTGATTGCACATCGCCTAGCCACAGTACGCCACGCCGACCAAATTATTGTGCTAGAAAAGGGACAAGTGGTTGAGCAGGGGACCCATAACGAGTTGTTACAACGCGGAGGGGCCTATTGCCGGTTGGTACAGGCTCAAATGCTGCTCTAGGCGGCGTGGGGATAGAAATTATCATGGTAGGACTTACGCACCAATGCCAAAAAACGTAATCAACACTGGACTAATAGACACCTAAGTAGGTATCGATTTCCCACTGGCTAACGCTGCTATGGTAGCGTCGCCATTCTTCGCGCTTGGTCTGGATGTAATAAGCGGCGTAGCTCGACCCTAACGCGCCCATCACGACTTCGTCCTGTTCCAAGCAGTCGATCGCTTGTGCAAGGGACCGCGGCAATTGATCGATCTCCCGTTCCACCAGCTCCGCCGGGGACATAGTGTAGAGATTGGCATCGTTGCGATAGCCTGGTTCGATCTGCTTTTCAATGCCATCTAGCCCGGCGGCCAGCAAAGCGGCACAGGTCAAATAGGGATTGGCCGCGCCATCCACGGTGCGGTTTTCGATACGGCCAGGGCCAGGGATGCGAATCATTTGGGTGCGGTTACTGCCGCCATAGGTAATATAGACCGGCGCCCAGGTCGCGCCCGAACGTGGCCCGCCGGTGAGCAGCCGCTTATAGCTGTTGACAATGGGATCGGCAATGGCGGCCAATGCTTTGGCATGTTTGAGCACGCCGCCCATAAACCAATAGCCCAGCTGGGACAACCCATTCGTATCCCCTTCGTCGAGGAAGAGATTCTGCTTATCTTCTACGTCCCACAGGCTCATGTGATAGTGTGCGCCATTACCAGTGAGGTTGGCAAAAGGCTTGGGCATAAAGGTCGCCACCAGGCCATGTTCTTCGGCCACCGTACGTACCATCCAGCGGAAGAAGGTCTGGCGATCCGCTGTGGTCAGCGCATCGGCATAGGTCCAGTTGATCTCAAATTGGCAGTTGGCATCTTCATGATCGTTGGCGTATGGTTCCCAGCCCAGCTCTTGCATATATTTGATGAGCGTCGTCATCAGATCCAGGTTGCGGTAGAGGGCGCGCAGATCATAGCAGGGCTTTTCCAACGTATCCAGCGCATCCCAGGGCACGTAGCCACCCTGTTCCGTCCGCTTGAGGAGCATAAACTCGGGTTCCACCCCCACATTAAAGCGGTAGCCCTTTTGCTCGGCCAGCGCCAGTTGCCGCTGCAAGATCGTGCGTGGGCAATAGGGCCAAGGGGTGCCATCTACATGCACATTGCCAGCGACCCAAGCGATATTCTTGCGCCAAGGGACAATGGTGAGCGAACGAAAGTCGGGCAGGCTGAGCATGTCGGGGTCGTGGGGCAGTTGACCAATATCGCCTGCGGCAAAGCCAGCAAAACCGGCCCCTTCCTTGGCCATGGCATCCAGGTGGGTCACGGGCACCACTTTGGCCTTTGGCGCACCGTTCATCTCAACAAACGAACAGAGAAAGAACTCTATGCCCTTCTCAGCAACCAAGGATTTGACTTGATCCAGGTTCATAGCGCGGCTGCTCCTTCAGCAAATTTGATTGGCGCGATGTTGGCTTATTTTAATTCTTTCCAGCCCGAGCCACCGCCAAAAATACGGCGCGTGCCGGCGAGGGGAATATCACAAATCATCGACGCTTCGGCAGTCAGCGCCCGCATATCTTCTGGCTCTAGATCATGGACATTGGACTTGCCACACGAGCGCGCGATCATCTGAATTTCCAACGCCATGGCCTGGAGCAAGTTAGCGACCCGTTCGGCCCCCGCTTCAATCTCCAACCGTTTCATCAGCTCTGGATCTTGGGTTGTCACGCCAACAGGGCAACGACCCGTGTGGCAATGATGACAGTGGTAGGGTGCGGTACCTAAAGCCGCATAATCTTCAACGTAAATGGGCTTATTACAATTCAGCGCGATCAGGGCAGCCGTCCCAATGTAGACAGCATCGGCGCCCAACGCAAGCGCTTTGGCGGCGTCGGGTCCATGGCGAATGCCACCGGCAATGACAATTTGCACCTGACCATAGAGGCCCATGCTCTCTAGCGCAGCACGCGCTTCACAGACAGCGGCCAATGTAGGAATCCCCGTATGCTCTTGGGAAAGTTCGGGCGAGGCCGCCGTACCCCCTTCCATGCCATCCACCACCACGACATCGGCCCCCGCTTTGGCGGCCAGCTTGACATCATCATAGACCCGCGTCGCGCCCATTTTGACAAAGATGGGTACTTGCCAGTCGGTGGCCTCGCGCAATTCCTCGATCTTGATGATCATGTCATCGGGGCCAAGAAAATCTGGGTGACGGGCGGGGCTGCGTTGATCAACCCCGATGGGCAGATCGCGCTGCTGGCCAATGGTGGGCGAAACTTTGGAGCCCAACAACAGCCCACCCGTCCCTGGCTTGGCCCCTTGACCAATGGTGAGTTCAATGGCATCGGCTTTGCGCATGTCGTGAATGTTGATCCCATAGCGCGAAGGCAACACTTCGTAGATCAAGCTGCGACTGTTTTCGCGCTCGGCGGCCAACATCCCACCATCACCGGTGGTATTAGAGGAACCAACCATAGCCGCGCCCTTAGCGAGGGCAACTTTAGCATTAAACGAGAGCGCGCCCCAACTCATCCCGGTGATCATAATGGGGATATCGAGTTCGACAGGCCGCTTGGCGAAGCGCGTGCCAAGCAATGTCTTGGTGGTACATTTTTCCCGATACCCTTCCAAGGGAATCCGGGTGAGCGTGCAGGGTAAAAAGGTCAGATCATCAAAGGTCGCCCAACGACGCTCGCGGAGTGTACCAAAGCCGCGAATGCGATAGCGGCCCAACTCCGCCTTTTCTTGAATCTCCTGCATGACACTTGGTGTGTAGGTGCCACTGCTTTGCAACAGATGGGGAGAGCGATCAGATGTGGATTCAGTCATTGGTCACTT
>JAHBVH010000071.1 GCA_019637645.1 Caldilineaceae bacterium | reverse complement strand
GTTCATGGTTAATCTTCATTAGCCTGTGGCCTTACATTTTGAATCCAAGCGTACCCCGCCACTGTGAAGGAGAAACTCTGTGCGAAAAGTGCGTATTGCCCAAGCCGGTGTATCGGCTATCCATGCCAATATGTACCGTGATACCCTCATGTTGCTGCCCGAGGAGATCGAGTTGGTCGGCTTTTATGACCCCGATCCGGATAGCGTGCGTAAAAATCTGAAACCGGATGTGCAAGATGTGCCCTTTTATGCCTCCTTGGCTGATCTCTTGGAGCAAGCCAAGCCCGATGCCGTGATGGTTTCGACCTATCTGAAAGATATGCCCGACTGGATGTTGCAGGTGGCCGAAGCGGGCGTGCATGTGTGGGGCGAAAAGCCCTTCGCGCTCCATTCCAGCCAATTAGCTCCGCTCGCCACCACCATGGCCGACAAAGGGTTACATTTCTCCTGTGGCTACTCTTGGCGCTTCCACCCCATCAGCCAATTGATCAAAGAGACCTACGACGCGGGCTTGTTGGGCAAGCCCTATTCGATTGAAACCCGCTTTATCACCTCTAGCGTGGCCCGGCGCAAGCCCGAAACGTGGTATATGCAGCGCGCCCAAGCGGGTGGCGGGATTCTCAACTGGCTTGGCTGTCACTGGTTCGATCTCATGCGCTATATGACCAGCAGCGAAGTGAGCAAAGTGAGCGCGATTGAAGCCAATGTCAGCGGCCAGCCGGTCGATATTGAAGACGCGGCCGCGGTGTCGCTCCAATTTACCAATGGTATGATCGGCAGTCTCCACGCGGGCTACTTCACCGCGGGCGATGGCGAAGTCTCGATTGGCATCCGTGGGTCGGATGGTTGGGCCAAGTGGGAGGTGGACACCAACAGTGTGATCATTAAGAGCAACAATCCCGCTTGGGCTAGCGCACCCCAACGGAAATTTGAATTTACCACAGCCAATGTCCCCGGCTATGGCGCCGAAGGTCGCGCTTTGGTCAAAGCCTTTGCTGCCGCCATTCGGGGCGAAGGGAGCAGCGGCTATGTGGTGGAGGATGCGATCAAGTCGCTCCAGATCATCGAAGCGGCCCATGAAGCGTCGCGCACCGGCCAAACCCAACAATTATAGATGCCCCCTGTCGGCATTTATTGGAAAAGGGCTGATTCATGAATACACCTGTCAAAGCGGCCTTGTTGGGCCTCAGCCATCCCCACTCTTTGTCACACCTGCGCGCGCTGCAAGCCTTGCCAGAAGTGGGTGAGATTTTATTGTGGGATGAGGATGCCGCAACCTTGGCTCAAGTGGCGCAGACACAACCGGCCAAGGTCGTGGCGACTTCGACTAATCTGGATCAGATTTTAGACCATCGCGATCTCTTATTTGCCTTGGCCGCGGTACGCAATGATCGCGGTCCTGACGTCTTTCTGCGTACCCTGGCCGCGGGTAAGCACCTGATGGCCGAAAAGCCCATTGGGCGCACCGCCGCGGATACCGCACGCGTGATCGCGGCGGCCCAACAGGCGGGCTGTCAACTGAGCGTCTGCTACCAAAACCGTTGGTTGCCCGCGGTGGCGCAGGCGCGTACGTTGGTTGCCCAAGGGCTGATTGGCCCCTTGATCTCCACCGAGATGCGCATGATCACTACGCAAGTGAAGATGCGCAATCCCCAAAACTGGCTCTTTCGCCATGCGCAGTCTGGGGGGGGGATTCTCTCTTGGCTCGGCTGTCACTACATCGACCTGATGCGCTACATTACGGGCGATGAAGTCGTGTCGGTAATGGCCGAAGTCGCCACGCGTAGCGGCGAGGCAATCGATGTCGAAGATGTAGCGGTGCTCTCGCTGCGTTTTGCTTCGGGCGCAGTGGGCTCCTTACACACGGGTTATATGATGGCCTTGAGTGGTGGTGGTTATCATAACAAAGCGGGTTATGATACCTATGCTGGTTTTAACGGCCAACTGGGACGCATCACCTGGGCCACGGCCAGCTCACCAACCCACTTGGTCGTCGAGAGCACCCATCCGGCGTGGGCCAACGCGCCGTGGCGTAATTTCACCTATACGCCCGGCGAAGCACCCGGCTATGGTGGCGCTTCCGGCGAAGGCTTTATCCGCGCCTTCATCCTCGCCGCCCGCGGTGAAGGTGCGCCACCAACCACCGGGCAAGACGCTCTTCAGGTGGCGCGCATTGTGGATGCCGCCTACGAATCCAGCCAGAGCGGTCGTCGGGTTGAGATTGCGCCCGTAGCTGCCGCCTAGTTCTCACCGTTTTTCACCGCTTTTTACCAAGGCGGGGGCGCACCGTTCTTTGGTATCTCCCTGGCGTGAACAGACGTGTCGTCCTTAGACCTGACAGGTTTTGCAAAACCTGTCAGGTCTTCACGCGCGATGGGGGCATCCCCAAACTGAATGAACAGGGTCGTACCCGTAAGCCTTACTGTGGGGGATTGAGCGGCGGTTAGCACACCATCCACACTGGCCTTGGGTCTTCTTGCTGGGCAAGCGCTCCGCCGAAGCGCCTGCGGGCGCTTTTCGCTGTTCGTAGCGGGTTTATGAAGGTTAACTATTAAATTCGGTAAACCAGCACTGATTGAAATCAGCGCCTGATCGGTCAAGCTGCGCTAAAGCGCACTAGTGAAGTCTACCGATTTAATTTCTTGACCTTCATTAACCCTGCTTTTGCGGGTGCTTCTTCTGGGCAATGATTGACATCCACTGGGCAAGCCGGTACAATTTGGGCTGCTCAATTATCCCATCCTCCCTTTCTAACGGAACCTTTTATGACGTTACTTGCCCTTGATCTTGGTACGACTTTTGTTAAAGGCGCAGTGCTGGATTTGGATCGCCTCCAGTTGCGCCATATTCGCCGACAGCCTTTCCCCAAACCGCTGCCAAACTTGCCTCCCCTCTTCTATGAAGTCGATCCCCACACCTTAGTCGAAACCGTGCGGACCCTGTTGACCGAATTGCTGGCCTTCGCGCCAGATTGTGAAGGCATTCTGATGTGCACCCAGATGCATGGCATGGTGCTCTGTACGGCCAACGGCGAGGCTCGCTCCAATGCCATCACTTGGCAGGACCAGCGCAGCTTGACGCCTCACCCCGACGGCCAAGGCACCCATTTGGCCCATCTGATCGCGGCCCTCACGCCTGAACAACGCCAACAGACCGGCCATGAGGTGCAGCCCAGCCGTCCCCTCACCTATCTCTATTGGATGGCGGTCAATGAGCAACTACCTGCCGAGCCCGTCATCCCAGCTGCCCTGGCCGACTTTGTCATTGCCAACTTAGCGGGCAGCACGCCGGTGATCGAGCCGACCAACGCGGGCGCCCATGGCGCGGTGAATTTAACGACCATGCAGTGGAATGAGTCGCTGCTCACGCAGCTTGGCCTCCAGCAGCTCCAGTGGCCGACCATTCGCCCCTTTGGCGAGCCGGTTGCCGAAGTGACCATTGCCGGACGCCGCTTGCCCTGTTACGCACCCATTGGCGACCATCAATGTGCGTTGGTCGGTGCGTTGTTGGCCCCTAATGAACTTTCGCTCAACATCTCCACCGGTTCGCAAGTCAGCCTGATTACCACCACATTGGCCCTGGGCGACTATCAGACCCGGCCCTTTTTCGATGGTCATTTTCTCAACACCGTTACGGGGATTCCTGCTGGGCGCGCGCTCAACCATTTGGTCAATCTGCTGACCGAACTAGCCAGCCTCCAAGGTACGCCCCTCACCGATCCCTGGCCGTTGATTGCTCAAGCCGCGGCACAGGTCAAACCCGCGGGGTTGGCCGTCAACTTGTCCTTCTTTGATAGTGTCGGCGGCAACAGTGGCGCGATCACCAACATTCGGGAAGATAATTTGACGGTTGGTCATCTCTTTCACGCGGCCTTTGCCAGCATGGCGGGGAATTACTACCGCAGCGCCGTGCGCCTGGACGCCCGCCAACCCTGGCAGCGGCTCGTCTTCTCGGGGGGACTCGCCCAGAAGATCGAAGTGCTCCAATCGTTGATCCAACAGGAATTTGACCGCCCAACGCGCCTTTGTCCCACAGCGGAAGATACGCTGGTAGGGTTGCTGGCCTTGGGCTATGTCGCCACTGGCCGCCAGCCCGCGGTTTCACAGGCCATTCATTATCTGGCCGACCATGTTGCCGAACTTCAAGTTGAGTAATAAGGTGGGCCTGTCAACAGCAGGTGTGCTGGTTGGCTTGGTCGGGGAACGCTTACCACAATTCGGCAAAATCATGCTACAATGGTCTACGCACCGCCCTGAATGAACGGTGCTAGGGTACAATGCCCGCTCAGGCGGGCTTTTATTGCGTAGTAGCTGGCTGTTGCCCTACCCCAGGCTGTGATTGGAGTTGTTTTATGTTCTACCCGTACACAGAACGCCAAGCGCGTTTTATTGCCATTGCCCAAGAACTGGCGAACACCTTTGCCCAACGCGCCGCCGAACATGATCGCGACGGCTCCTTTCCTTTTGAAAACTATGCTGATGTGCGTGCGGCTGGGCTGCCGGCCTTGATTGTCCCTGCGGTGTATGGTGGCTGGGGTGCCGATCTGCTCGAAACCATTATGACCATGCAGGCATTGGCGATCGGTGACGGCAGTACGGCGCTCAATGTCACCATGCACATGCAGACGTTGGGCGGGGCCTTAGAGGCGGGTGGCTGGCCGCCGGCTTTGTTAGAAAAAGTTTGTCGCGAGGCAGTGGAACAGGGCAAGCTGATCAACTCGATTGCGACCGAGCCGGAGCTAGGGAGCCCCAGCCGTGGTGGTAAGCCCAAGACGCGTGCCAAACCTATCTATGGTGTGGGAGAGCAGCCCGTGGCTTGGCAGATCAACGGGCGCAAGAACTTTGCCAGCATGAGCCCAGCCCTAGATTATATGATTATTCCCGCTGTGTTGGATGATGGCAGCGAAGAGGTCGCGCGCTTTCTTGTGCCCAGTAGTAGCGCGATTGAGATTGTCGAAACCTGGGACGCCATGGGGATGCGCACCACTGGCAGCCACGATATCATTTTGCACGATGTACAGGTTCCCCATGAATTTATCATTGCGCGTGGCTCCACCGATAAGCCCAACCAGAAGGGGAAAGCCAATGCTTGGTTTGCCCTAGGGGTCAGCGCTGTCTACGTTGGCGTCGCCATGGCCGCGCTCCAAACCGCCACTCGTTATGCGCAAGCGCGTGTCCCGACGGCGCTAGGCAAACCTATTGCGGAACTAGAGAGCATTCAACGGCGGCTTGGTCAAGCACAGTTGTTGATTCACCAGGCCAATACCCATCTCTACACCGCGGCTGAACAGTGGGATCGTCATCCCACCCTGCGGGTCGAACTGAGCCCCACCGTGATTGCTGCCAAATTCACGGCCACCAACAACGCCATCGACGCGGTTGATCATTGCATGCGCGTGGTGGGTGGCTCCAGCATGACCAGACATCTACCGCTAGAACGGTACTATCGCGACGTGCGCGGTGGTCTCAGCCACCCCATGAACGATGATCAAGCCCTGGTCCTCTTTGGTCAACTCGCCATCCGCCAGACAAGCACCGCCACGTCATTGCAAAATCCGCCGTGATAGCAGCTGCTATGCGATGGGTGATTTGTGCTGTGTAATTACGTGCCATGAATTACGCTCCATGCCGTATAGACATTTTTGGCTGGTGTGTTCAGTCAATTGTAGCTTGTCTGTGGGTAGATTCCTACGTACGATCCTGCTAGTGGCACGCACCCCCGCGTCCCAAGCGCGTGATTGGGTAAGGATTCCCCCAGATGAAACATGCAAGAGCCCCTATTGTGGCTGACCCGTATGCCATCATTGAAGTGCCAGCCACAGCCTCACCGCCATCACCGGTTGCGCAACCGGTGGTGGCCTTTCACCTCTTTTCCTATGTTCTAGGTCTACTCACAGCCCTGGTATTGGTCGGCGGCAGCACATTGCTGCTCTACCGCGCCGATCCGGCCCCGATCGTGCTACAGCCGCCGCCAACCTTGGCCCCTTCGCCCACACCACTGCCCACCGCCACCCCCGCGCCGATCATGGTCTTTGTCAGTGGGGCAGTTTTGCGCCCGGGTCTCTATGGCTTGGCAGCCGATGCCCGCGTCGCCGATGCTGTCGCGGCGGCAGGGGGCTTGGCCGCCGAAGCCAATGCCGCGATTGTCAATCAGGCAGAGCGGTTGTGGGATGGCGTGCAGGTGCATGTGCCTAGCCTGGCCGCTACAACCACACTCGCCCCCGAACCACCTAGTGGCGTCTCGGGCAATCTGGCTAATTCTGACCCAGCAGCCGCAACCAGTGGTAGTGGTGGCCTGATCAACATCAATACAGCCACGGCCACCGAACTCGAAACCCTCCCTGGCATTGGCCCGAGCAAAGCCGCCGCCATTATTGCCAACCGCCCCTATAACGCCATCGATGAGCTAGATCGTGTCCCAGGCATTGGCGTCCGGACCCTGGAACAGCTTCGTCCCTTGGTGACAGTGCAGTGAAACGTGCTAATGTGATTCACCGGCCATGATACGAATCACGTCAGTCCGCAGGGTTAAAACCCCTGACTAACAGTGAGAAGCGCCTGCGGGCGCTTTTCGCTGTTCGCTACCGGATTGATCCTTGGCTATCATGAAGCTTGCACTTGCCCTGAAGTGTGGGTTTTGGGCTGGTTGACAAAGCGGCGGTTCCTCGTATACTGGTGGCTGCCCCTTGCGTTCATTTCATGCTTGATATGAGGAAATTGCTATGAGCACATCGCTTTCGCCTTGGCCGTCTGCCTGTCAGGGTGCCGTCTCCTTGACCTTCGACGACGGTCTGGCTTCGCAATTAAATCTTGCGATTCCAATGTTAGACAAGTACAACCTGCAAGCGACCTTTTATGTCAACCCGCGTGATAACTACCAGGAGCAGTTGATTCCCTGGCGCGCCGCGGCCGCGACGGGTCATGAGGTTGGCAACCATACCATTAGCCATCCTTGCTCAAAAAACTTTGCCTTTATTAGTGACAATGGCCGCCGTGGGTTAGAAGAGATGAGCCTGGCTGATATGGAACAGGAGATTGTGGAGGCTGGTCGCCGGATCAGTGCGGTGATCCCCGCGCAAACCGCGGTTTCCTATGGCTACACTTGCTACCAACCCTTTGTTGGGCGAGGGGCCAATCGGCAAAGCTATGTACCCGTGGTCGCCAAACATTGTGTCGCGGGCCGTGGCCGGGGTGAGCGGCCTAATGACCCGCGTTACTGCGACCTTTGGTATCTTTGGTCCACGCCCTGTGAACGGATGACCGGGGCCGAGTTAGTTGGGTTGGCCGAACAAGCTGCTACCCAAGGGCGCTGGACGATCCTCACCTTCCATGGGATTAACGAAGGGCATCTTTCTGTGGCCGCGGGTGATCTCGAAGAGCTTTGTAGCTATCTCGCCCATAACCGCGAACGGCTGTGGACCGCGCCGGTTGCCACCATTGCCCAGCGTGTGCAGCACTATCAAGAACAGGTCGCATAGACCGAGTTGGCGACAAAGCGGGAAAAGTGAGGACGCGGAGCCACGCGGATATTTTATCCGCGTGGCTCCGCGTCAATCCGCGTCCTCATTTCTTATCGATTCATTTCGCCATGAGGTATAATAGTGTCAGAATAACAACGCGCCCAATCGCAGTCGCTCGCGGCGCGTAGATTGCCCAAATCTTTGCCAAATGGAACTGAATTTATGCAACTGGAATCAACCCATCTGTCATCCACCGTTTCCCCTTACCGCGCCTATTTCCGCTGCTTTCGGGGTTGTCCTGGTGAATATGCTGTCTATAATGTCATGTATACCTGCCCAACCTGTGGCGGCTTGCTCGAAGTCCACCACGAGCTCGCACCGCTTCAACAGCAAAGCGCGGAAGCGTGGAAAACGCGCATAGACCGCCGCGCCGGCGCGACGCGCTGGCCCTATGGCAGCGGTGTCTGGGGGATGCGCGAATGGGTGATGCCGGACTTGCGGGATGAAAATGTTGTCAGCATGTATGAAGGGAATACGAATCTCTTCTGGGCAGAGCGGCTCGGCAAACAGATTGGCGTCGCCGATCTCTGGATCAAGCTCTGTGGCAATAGCCACACGGGCAGCTTTAAGGATCTGGGGATGACCGTGTTGGTGAGCGTGGTCAAACAGATGATAGCCGACGGCGGCGGTCGGCAGGGGGCGGTTCGCGCCGTCGCCTGTGCGAGCACCGGTGATACCAGCGCCGCCCTGGCCTCCTATGCCGCCGCCGCGGGGATTCCGGCGATTATTTTCCTGCCCAAAGGCAAAGTGAGTACGGCACAGTTGATCCAGCCGGTGGCTAATGGCGCCCATGTGTTGGCGCTCGACACCGACTTTGACGGCTGTATGCGCATTGTGCGCGAGGTAACCCAGGATCAAAGCATCTATCTGGCGAACTCGATGAATAGCATTCGCGTCGAAGGGCAGAAAACGGTCGCCATTGAGATTGTGCGCCAGTTTGATTGGGAAGTTCCTGATTGGATCATTATTCCGGTGGGCAATCTGGGCAATATTAGTGCGCTCTACAAAGGGCTCAAACTGCTGCTGGATTTGGGCATTATCCACAAATTACCCCGCCTTGTTGCCGCACAGGCCCAAAAGGCCAACCCGTTCTACCAGAGCTATCGCAATGGCTTTGCCGAAAAGGCAACGTTTCAAGCCCAGGCAACGCTGGCTTCGGCCATTCAAATTGGCGATCCAGTCAGCTATGAAAAGGCTGTCCAAGCCATTCAAATGACCAACGGCATTGTCGAAGAAGCCACCGAAGACGAACTCGCCAATGCTGCCGCGATGGCCGACCTTACCGGCATGTACACCTGCCCCCACACCGGCGTGGCGCTGGCTGCCCTCTTTAAATTGGTCGAGCGGGGCACAGTCAAGTCTACCGATCGGGTTGTCGTCATTAGCACCGCCCATGGACTCAAATTCACCAGCTTTAAGGTTGGCTACCACGAAGATACCTTGCAAGAGGTGGAAAGCCGCTTTGCTAATCCACCCGTCTACCTGCCTGCTGATGCCAAGAGTGTTCAAGAAACGATTGCTCGTAAATTAGATCGGGCGTGAAGAAGTACGCCCCACGTTGCTAAGCGCCTTTGACATTCCACAAGCCATCGGTGGGGAGTTGAGTACGGCCACGCGGTCGAACACTTGTGGCCACACTGTAAAGGTCAAAAGAACCTAATAAGGAAGTAGCTGTGAGCGCAACCTCGTCGAACTCGTCAAGTGGCCCCTACTGTTACGAATATCCCCGTCCCTCGGTGACGGTGGACATTATCCTATTCACCTTTTACGACAATGACCTCAAAGTGTTATTGGTCGAGCGGATGCATGCTCCCTTTGCTACGACGTGGGCACTGCCCGGTGGCTTTGTCGAAATTGACGAGGATCTTGAGGATGCCGCCCTGCGCGAACTGGCCGAAGAGACCAATGTGACCGAGGTCTATCTGGAACAGCTCTATACCTTTGGCGAGCCAAACCGTGATCCGCGCACACGCGTGATCACGGTTGCCTACTTCGCTCTCCTCAGTGCCGATCAAGCCGCCCGGTTGCAGATTCAAGGTGCCTCGGATGCGGCTAAGGCCCGCTGGTGGAGCATGTATGCCCTGCCACCCCTGGCCTTTGACCATGATCGCATTCTCCACTATGCCTTGCAACGTCTCCGCTGGAAATTAGAGTGGACCGCGCTTGGCTTTCTCCTGCTGCCCAAAGAATTTACCCTCTCTGAACTCCAGAAGGTCTATGAAACTGTGCTCAACGAGCCGCTGGATAAACGCAACTTCCGGCGCAAGATCCTCGCCACCGATGTTTTGGAAGAGACCGGTAACATTCGCGAAGGCGATCATCGCCCCGCCAAACTCTATCGCTTCACGGCCAAAGCCATTGAACTAGAGCAAGCCCGCCGACGTTTTCCCTAACTATTCCCCAAGCTACCCCGCTGGCGTGCGCAACCTTTCCCACTTTTCTCCGTATAGTTTGGGGAAGGAGAGAATTCCATGTTCCAACGACTCTGGGGGCGGCGCAATCCCAAGCAACTGGATAAAAATGGGCGCTATCAGCACGGCAACGAACACCTGATCGAATTGCGCGGTATTGGTAAACGCTATGCAACCGCCGCAGGTGAGTTTGTGGCGTTGCGCCAAGTGGATTTACAGATCGATCCCCACGAATTTGTGGCTGTGGTCGGCAAGTCGGGCAGCGGTAAATCGACCCTGATCAACATGATCACCGGGATCGATCAACCCACCGAAGGAGAGATCCTGGTAGGCGACACTGCCGTGCATCAGCTCAACGAAAATGCGATTGCCCAATGGCGTGGCCGCCAAATTGGGGTTGTCTTCCAATTTTTTCAACTGTTGCCCACGCTCACCGTCGTGGAAAATGTGATGCTCCCCATGGACTTTTGCGATACCTACCCAAGCCAGGAACGCTATGCGCGCGCCATCCATCTGCTGGCTCAGGTGGAGATGACCGAGCACGCCCACAAACTGCCGTCGGCCATTTCGGGCGGTCAGCAGCAGCGGGTGGCCATTGCCCGCGCCCTAGCCAATGATCCACCGATCATTGTCGCCGACGAACCAACCGGCAACCTCGATTCGCGCACGGCGGACGCAGTCTTCCACCTATTTATGACCCTAGTCGAAGGCGGCAAGACCATTCTCATGGTCACTCATGACGATGATCTGGCGCACCGTGTCACTCGGACCGTGACGATTGCCGATGGCGCGATTGTCAAGGATACGCGCACCCAAAGCAGTGAGACAGTGGGACAGTGAGATAACTGACTTACTGTCCCACTGCTTTTCTTCATCCACACAGGAGAAAGCCATGCAAATTAGTCCGCGCTGGCGGAAAGTGCTGCGCGATGTGATTGGGAATAAGACACGAACAACCCTGGTGGTGCTCTCCATTGCGGTTGGTGTGGCGGCTATTGGTATGGTCACAGGTTCGCACATCGTCATGTCCCATGATCTACCCACGGCCTATACCCAGATCAACCCCATGCATGGCTATCTGGCCTTGTCCGACTTCAACGACGAATTGGTGCAGAGTGTGCGCCGCATGCCCGAAGTGGCTGAAGCCGAGGGCCGCCGACAAGTGGGTGTCCAAGTACAAGTGGGGCCAGAGCAATGGCAGAGCTTAAGTCTACGCGCCATTGATGACTACAACGGCATGCAGATCAACAAGGTCTGGCCGCTGGCGGGTGCTTGGCCGCCTCCCAAACGGGAACTGTTGATCGAGCGTTCTTCGTTGGCGCTGCTCAATGCCCAAGTGGGTGATATCATTACGGTTAAGCTGCCAGAAGGAGGGGAGCGCCCACTTCGGATTGCTGGGCTTGTTCATGATCTGACGCAAATCTCTTCCCAGTTTACCGGTTCAGTGAATGGTTATATTACCCTCGATACCCTCACTTGGTTGGGCTGGCCGCGCACCTTTACGGATCTTTATCTTACCGTGACTGAGCAGGCTGATAATAAGGAACATATCCAACAGGTGGTGGACGCGGTCCAGAAGCGCTTAGAAAAAGGGGGCTACGCCGTCTATTGGTCCTATGTTCCTGAACCGGGCAAGCATGAGTTCGAGCAATTTTTGACCCCCATGCTGCTCATCTTTGGCGTGCTTGGTGTGATGTCGCTACTGCTCAGCTCGTTTCTGGTGGTGAATATTATCTCTGCCATCCTCGCCCAACAGACGCGCCAGATCGGGGTGATGAAGACGATTGGCGCACGTCAGGGCCAAATTGTGGGCATGTATCTAGTGACAACGCTGGTCTTTGGTCTGCTGGCGTTGGTGGTCGCGGTGCCGATTGGTTGGCTTGGTCAGCGCGCCAACACTGGGTTTATGGCCGGATTGATGAATTTCGACATCTTGACCACCGGCATTCCGTTGCCCGTATTGGCCTTAGAGATCGCGGTCGGGTTGCTCGTTCCTCTGTTGGCGGCGCTCTATCCCATTCTGCGTGGCACACGGATTACGGTGCGCGAAGCCATCAGTGACTATGGCTTGGGCCGTGGCCACTTTGGGCAGAGTTGGCTGGATCGCTTGCTAGAAAAGGTGCGTGGGCTCTCGCGACCACTGTTGATTTCGCTGCGCAACACCTTCCGCCAAAAAGGGCGGCTCATCCTTACCCTGACCACCCTGACGCTTGCCAGTGCCATTTTCATTAGTGTTTTTAGTGTGCGTGCCTCTTTATTGCTCACGTTGGATGACGCGCTGAGCTATTGGAATTATGATATTGGGGTTAATCTCAGCCGTCCCTACCGCGCCGATCATCTAGAGCGCACAGCGTTGGCCGTCCCCGGCGTGACTGCCGCCGAAAGTTGGGGATTTTGGGGTTCGCGGCGGATTCGCCCCGGCGCGATCGATGGCTCCGAAATCTTGATCATAGCCCCGCAGCCCAATTCACAGATGATTCGGCCCACCTTATTGACGGGCCGTTGGCTTCTTCCCGCCGACGAGAACGCGCTCGTGATCAATACCGAGGTGATTAAAAACGAACCAGACCTGGCGGTCGGGGAGACGCTCGTCCTCAATATCGATGGGCGTAAAGAGACGTGGACCATTGTTGGGGTGGTGCGGGGCGTGCTTTCCGGGCCTTTCGTCTACGCCAACTACCCCTACTTTGCTCAAGTGACACGAACGGTGGGCCGCGCCAGTTCGCTTCAGGTGATCACCACCCAACATGATGCGGCCTTTCAGGAACAAGTCGCCAAGTCGCTGGAGGAACATTTTAAGCAGAGTGGGATCAACGTCAATGGGACCGAGACAATTGCGTTTATTCGCCAACAAGTCGTCACCCAATTTAATGTCATCATTGTGATTCTCAGTTTTATGGCGCTGCTGTTGGCGGTGGTTGGCGGGCTGGGGCTCATGGGGACCATGAGTATCAATGTCCTCGAACGGCGACGCGAGATCGGGGTCATGCGTGCCATTGGCGCAAGCAACCGCTCGATCCTGGCGATTGTGATCGTCGAAGGGCTCGTAATCGGTGCGCTGAGCTGGGGTATGGGGGTGCTCCTTGCCTTGCCGCTGAGCAAGCTCCTCAGTGATGCCGTCGGGATCGGCTTTATCCAGGCCGCGCTTAGTTTTCGGTTTTCGACGGGAGGCGCTGCGCTATGGCTTATCGTTATCTTATTGATCGCGACCGTGGCTAGTTTGCTGCCGGCCCGTAGCGCCTCCCGCATCACCGTGCGCGAAGTCTTGGCCTATGAATAGCCGAAGACAGCGGGGCGCAGCCGAGAGATCAATGATAAAGGATCTAATGAATAATCAATAATCAATGGCTAATAACCAATGACAAAGGACCAATGACAAAGGACCAATGACCAATGACAAAGGACCAATGACAAAGGACCAATGACAAAGTCCTAATGGATAAGGAATCACTAGGTATGCGAAGATGGTTATTGATTGGGATTGTGCTGCTGGTAGTGGGAAGCGGCGCATATTATTATATGAATAGTCAAGGGCTGCTGCCAGCAGAGATGGCGGCGGTGGCTACACCCACGCCGGAACCGACCCTACCCGCCGTGCGTGCCCCTAGCCAGATTGTGGCGGAGGCGGTCATACTACCCAAGCAGTCGGCCAATTTGAGTTTGGCGATGGGTGGGATTGTGGCCGCAGTGCTGGTGGCTGAGGGCGATACAGTGGCCGCCGGTGCAGTTATTGCACAGTTGGAAAACAAGCGTCAAGTTGTGGCAATTGCCCAAGCCCAGGCTCGGTTAGCAAATGCCCAGGCGGCCCTGGCCCAACTCACAGCTGGGCCGTTGCCCGCGGAAGTGTTGGCAGCCGAAGCCGCGGTCGATATTGCCCAGGCCCAGTTGGCAAAACTCACCCAAGATGTCCGCCAAGCAGATGTTGCCGCTGGCCAAGCCGAATTGAGCGCAGCGCAGACCACGCTCCAGGAGCTACTCAATGGCCCCAAAGACGGCGAATTGATCAACGCCCGCGCCGATTTGGCCGATGCCCAGGCCGAACTCAATCAGGCGCGCTCGGCCTATAATGCCGTCAAATGGCGCAATGATCTCGGCGCGCTCCCCGAATCGGCAGCGATGCAGCGGGCGACCAACCGCTACGAGGCCGCCCAAGCACGCTACGACGTGTTGGCCGCGGGTGCCGATGCGGATGAGATTGCCGATGCCCGCGCCCGCGTGCAGCGTGCCCGTGCTGAGCTAGATCGCCTCCAATCACCGGGGACGGCCAGCGACATTCGTAGCGCACAAGCCGAAGTCCGCCGAGCCGAGGCCCAACTTGCCCAACTCCAAGCTGGAGCCCGTTTAGAAGCTATCGCCGCGGCGCAGGCTCAGGTGATGGAAGCCGAAACCGCGCTGATGCAGGAGCAACTGGCCTTGGCCGAGACCGAATTGCGCGCCCCCTTTACCGGCGTGATCGCGTCACTCAATCTCAAGGTCGGCGAACAAGTGACCGCGGGGACGCCCGTGTTGCAACTGGCAGATCTGACGGCTTGGGAAATTCACACCGAAGACTTGACCGAACTGAGCGTGGTGAATGTTACCGCGGGGCAGGCGGTTTCGATTACACTGGATGCCCTGCCCGAAGTCGAGCTAGCGGGCGTAGTCACGCGGATCAAGCCGCTCGGGGAAAACAGACAGGGTGATATTACCTACACGGTCATCATCACCCCCCAAACCACCGACCCGCGCCTCCGCTGGAATATGACGGCAGTGGCCACACTCAACGCAATGGAATAAGGAACGCTCTGCGCCTCACCACCCATACCGTTCTGGCCCCCAGGGGCGTGTGACCAACTCCTGCTTGACGGTCACCATGGTGCGATCGGGCAGGTCATCATAGAGGACGACGCCGGGGCCAACCACGCTGTAGACCCCGATGCGTCGCCCTGGCATAATGATGGCGTTGACACCAGTGCGGCAGAAGTCGCCAAAGTAGGCGGCGTTGGCGGCTTGGGTGGGGGTTTCGGGCCGTCCATTGATCCGCCAAGTGGTCTCTCGATCATCAAAGCGTAAATTGCCACAGACCGTCGCCGCGCCAAAGTCCACTGCTTGGCCCACCACGCCCCAGATCTCCATATAGTGATAACAATATACCGTGTCCAGCGCCACCCCGCTAAACTCTGCCCCGTGACCATAGTGGCTGCGATTGCCAAGGGTCGTATGGCTGCCGATCTGGCAGTAGTTCTGGACAATGGTCTGCTTGCCAATGACCGTGTGGCCTTCCAAAATGGCCCCATTGGTGACACGGCTTTGGTCGCCTAGCCAGAGATCGCCCCGGATCACCACCCGATTGCCGATTTCGCACCCTTCGCCCAGCACCACGCGGCCATGAAGCTCGGCCCCATCGTGGATGCGCGCACTGGCCGGAATGACAGATTCGGTCAATTGGCTGTGCATGGCGTTGATCACCGTCTCATTGGCGAGGTCGATATGCCAGGGCTTATCCAAGTCGATATGGTAGCCTACCGTCTCTACCGCGTTCACCGGCTGTTTTTCATCAATCATCATTTGCAGCGATTGGGCAATCTCGGCCTCCACCGGTGGCATCCCGCCCACGGGTACTTGGCTCATCATGCCGGGGTTGTCGCGCAGGTAGGGGAGCGCGGCCGCGCGAAAGGCGTAGATCCCACAAAGCCGATGGCGACAGCCACGACGTGTATGGCCCTCAACCCCTTGTAATTGCCCCTCGTGTGGATAGGCCCCTAGCCAGTCGTGAGGGGACTCGTTGCCCAACGGCTGGATCAAGGCCGCGGCCAAGGGCTGCTCGCTAGCAAACTGTTGCAACAGCGTTGCAATATTCTGCGGATCGGTCACTACATCACCGGCCACAACCAGAAAATCATCGGTGAGCGTGGTCGCGGCGGCGAGGACGGCGCTCGCGGTCCCGGTCAGCCCAGGTTGCCGAACAAAAGTGACTGGCGCGGCACAACCATGAAGGGCCGCGCGCACACTCGCTTCGCCGTGACCAACCACCACTTGGATCTGGTGAATGCCTAGCTCGGTTAGCGTATCGACCAAGCGCCGTACTGCCGGAATATTGGCAATGGGGAAAGCCGCTTTTTGGCGCACGGTGCTATAGGGCCAGAAGCGGCGGCCCAAGCCTGCCGCCAAGATAATTGCATGCTGGATTTTTGTCGATGCCATGGAATTCACTTCTTTCTTTGGGTTTCGGCGTCGCGTTGCGGTTGAGTGCCAGTAAAATGCGCTGTAGGTGAACGCCTACGAGTTTGTCGGCGTCGGCTTACGTAAGAATCGATCATTGCGCAGATTACAAAATAGTAAGTTTCCTGTACGATAAACTTGTTTGTACTACTGCATTTCAGAACAAGCAGTCTATTGTAGCATATCGCACCGATGCAAAACCTACGCTAGCCAGCTATGACGACCAAATCGAAGATAGCGCTATTTTCCAAGCTAGTTCACGTTGTGACCTACCACCTCTGCACTGGGGTGATAGGGAAGATGGGTCCTTCTACCACGAGAGGAGGCACAGCTTAGGTTGAGCTACCAAAATGAAGGAAAGTCACTGTGAGCGCTTACTACCTCTATGCGATTACCCACGCATCGGCCAGTATGCAGCCGATGCCAGCCGTACCTACCCGTGGCATTGATAACCAACCCCTTCAATGGGTAACCTGCGGTGGCCTAGCGGCGGTAATCAGTAAATGGGAGCCAGCCCTCATGCTCCCTGCCCATGATACCGATCCTAAAGCGCTTCATCATTACGAGCAAGTGGTGGAAGCGGTGATGAACCAAGCGCCGATCCTACCCATGCGTTTTGGGATGGTCTTGGCGGATCTGTCCAGCGTCTCCGATCTGCTTGCCACGCGCCAACAGCCGCTGTTAGCCAATTTAGACCATGTAACGGGGCGCGTCGAAATGGGGCTACGTGTGTTGTGGGAGCCACCGCTCACGCCAAGGACAAGCCTGCCCTATCAACGCCGGAGAGGACGACAGCGCAAACCGGAACAGATTCTCTATAGGCAAGCCGAAGGCTTGGCGCAAAAGCTGCACCAAGCGTTGCGCCCGCTCGCTGTCGATATTCGGCTCAGTATTCTCCAAACACAGCACTTACTGCTCAGTGCCGCCTATTTGGTGCCCACCACGGCGGTAGCTGGTTTTCACGCCAAGGTTGCCTCACTGCGCCAGCAGTATCCGGAATTAGCCCTGCTTACCTCAGGGCCGTGGCCTGCCTATCATTTTTTGAACGAGCTAGAACTGGATCTCGCACAGGCCAGTGGCTTGCCTGAAGACCAGGTAGTCACCGCTTGAGTTTGCCATTCGGAACCCGCGTGCGTCTCACACTCGTTATTTTATTCGATCCCTCTCTATTATTGGACGCAGGCTTGATCATCCAGAAGAACTATGGCAAAATTAAGTTCGGCTTACTGGTAGGATAGATCGGCCAATTGCAGGTAGCCGCCGGATAGATCGGCCGTTAGCTGGATCCGGCAAATGATCCAGGCGGCGGAAAGTGAAGGATGATGACGCAACAGAAGTCGGCAAACCTAGCCCTCGGGTGGGCGGTCGCCGGGGTCGCGGCCATTACGAGTGGCATGCTCATCCTCGTCAATTTACTGCTAGGCCCGCCCGTTCAAGGAAAGACGCTGTCGGTGGCCGCATTGGCCGTTCAACCGCAGCAATCGGCGCTGGTGAATGGCCGTTCGGTCTATGCTGCGCCCATTGTAACCGGCCAAGCCGCCGTCATGGTGCTGCAAGGGGTGCCCGCCAATGGGATTGCTTATGTGGTACACACCTTTGATGGCCGTGGTAAATTGGTGGCAACAGCCAACAGCTGGTTTCGCTGTGCCGATATTGTCAGCGCTAACCAGTATAATGGCGGCCAACTCGAAGTAGAAAGCTGGGTTTTGCTTACCGAACAAGAACGGCTAGAAGCACAGGCTGCTTGTGCGTTGTAGCGGGACCGTGATTCGTGCTCCGTAGCTTATGAATCGCGAATCACTTACCCTTGTCAACACCAGTCAAACTAGCCAGCAGCCAAAGGTGACCGATGTCGTTCGAGATGCCACCCCAATCGGTACCCCCCGATGATCCACAAGCCGCCCTCCATCGGCTCCGTTTGTTGCGCCAGGGGATCGTCCTTGGGCTGATTAGCTTTAGCCTTCTTCTCCTTTTGCTGGCCTTCTATCTCATTTCCGCCAGTGTCCAGCGTGACATTGCTCGCGCCGAAGCGAACCTCGGTGCTGCGCAAGATACCCTGTTACGCATGAGTACCCCCGCCCCCGAAACCCAAGCCTTGATGACGACTTTGAGTACGACGCTACTCCTGGCCGAACAGCTGGAGGCGGCGCGCCCGCCTGCTAGTATCCCCTGGCCAGCGGTGATGGCCGCGTTGAACAGTTATGCGCCAACAACCATCACCTTTACGAAGCTGACCCAGGTCGAAAATCGCATTACACTCACCGGCCAAGCCGCTAATGACATTGTGGTGGTAGATTATGAACGTACCCTCGGTACGATGCCCCTCTTTGCCAATGTGACTCTCCAATCGCTGACCTTATTAGCGCCAACGACGGCGGCCACAGCCCCACCCGCAACCACCGTTGCACCGGGTACGGTGACCTTTGTCATTCAGTTAGAACTGAGCGGACAAATACCGTGAACATCCTACGCAATTGGCGCGCCTATCTGCCTACGAAGGAACGGCTCTCGCTCCTCCTTGCAATCGGGGGCATTTTGCTGCTTGCGCTTGGTATTTTTTTGTATCTCCTGTTGCGCATCATCCCAAGCGTGCAAACCCGTAGCGACTTGATCGAGGTGGTGGCGACGATGGAGCAAAACGCTGCCGAAGCTGCCACCGCCCAGGCGGCTGTGCCAGCCACCGTACGCGCCCAAGTGACGGCAGCACAAGCTCGGGTGGACAGCGCGGCAAGCGCCTTTCTCAGCGAAACGCAGGCCGCCGCGGCTTTGGAACGTCTCTATCAATATGCCCAAGAAAGTGGCGTGACCATTGCCGAGCTACAGGCGCAAGCCGCACCGCAGCCCACTAGTAACAATCTCTATCGGCAGCGCACCTTTGGCCTACGGGTGACTGGCTCGTTTCCGCGCTTAGTTAACTTTTTAGCGCGGATCCGCGAGACCCTGATCAGCGGCTTTGTCGTGACCAATGTCGATATTGCCGCTGGCGAAACGAATGATGTGGCGAACATGAATTTGGCGCTCTATACCAGCGCCTATGCGGTTGCCACGGCGACGGGAAGCATGACGGATGTTTTGCCTCCCCCCAATTTGCCCCCGTTGCCCACGGATCCACCTTGGCCGACGGCTACCCTAGACCCCGGTGACCTGCCCGCGCTGCCAACCTTGCCTTTGACCATGACCTTGATCCCAACCTTGGCCCCCAATGTCACGCCGACCCCGATTGTCATTGGGCCAACCCCTTGGCCGACAGCACCGGTGGTGCTGCCGACCGTGACTAGTGGTTGGACGCCTTTGCCACCCACGTCCTGGCCGCCAACACCCTTGCCCACGCCACCAGCTCTCTGCGCCAATTTGCTGGGCAATGGTGACTTTGAAGGCAGTGGCAGCTGGCTCATTGGTGCTTCGGCGAAACCGCCTCAGTATACTAACGTGCAAAAATATGGCGGGAATTGGGCCATGCAACTGGGCC
This sequence comes from Caldilineaceae bacterium, assembly GCA_019637645.1. Next base: position 23,664 of record JAHBVH010000071.1, on the reverse strand, counting down.
ACCCACCCGATACAGGCGTTCTTGCGCAGCCCAGCTACTCCTCGATCCGCCAAGCTGTGACGATTCCCGCCAATGCCAATGTGGTAACGTTACGCTGGCGGCATTGGTATGGCAGCGCCGAGAGCATTACTGGCGATCCCGGCACCAACCATGACCGCCAAGAGGTACTCCTGCTGCGCATGGATGAAAAGGTGCTAACCGTGCTTCAGCGCGTGCGGCGTAACGATAGCGGCTGGCAAGCAGAGAGCATCGACCTGACACCCTACCGCGGCCAGACGGTCTATCTCTATTTCAATGTCTTTAACGATGGCAATGGTGCCGCCACTTGGGCCTACATTGACGAGGTGCAGCTCGACACCTGTGCTGGTAGCACGCCTGTGCCGACGGTTGCCACACCTGTGCCTACTGGGGTTACCGTCATTCCAACCATTGCGCCGACAACACCCGCGGCCACCGTCGTGCCGACCCAAACGCCCACTACCCCCACCCCGCCGGTACCCACCCCGACTGCCACCGGTGTAAGTAGCTGCCCCAATCTGTTAGCCAATGGCGATTTTGAAGGGGAGGGCAGTTGGATTCTGGGCAAATCGGCCTTGCCCCCCCAATATACAACAAGCCAACACGATGGCGGCGCACGGGCCATGCAAGTGGGGAATCCTCCCGCGGCAGGCTGGGCCGACCGCGCCAGCTATTCGTCGGTGCGCCAGCCCATTGTCATCCCCGCCGATGCCACGAGTGTGACGCTCCAGTGGAGGCATCTCTATGGCAGTAGCGAAGCCGTTCCAGGGGATCCAGGCACCTCGAGCGATCGCCAAGAGGTGCTCCTCCTTGCCCCTGATGATCGGGTATTGGCGGTGTTGCAACGGGTCCGCCGTAATGACGGCAACTGGCAACTGGCTACCGCCGATCTGACCGCCTACCGTGGGCAGACCGTCTCGCTCTATTTCAATGTCTTCAACAATGGCAATGGCGCCACCACCTGGGCCTATCTGGACAATGTCGAGCTTCTCAGCTGTGTGGGGGGAACGCCAGGGCCGACACCGGGAACGCCCACGATAATTCCGACCATTGTAATCCCCACGATTGTTGTACCCACAATTGCACCAACGGTTTCGCCCACTGTTGCTTTGGCTACACCTGCTCCAGACTTACCGGTACCGAGTTTTGATGGTTGTCAGGAAGATCCTGATCCAACCTTAGCACAAGACCTTCCGATTCGGATTCTGCAGATCGAAAAAGATACTGAAATTGTACATTTGCAGAATACAAGTAATGAAAGTATTAATTTGGGGGGATGGCATCTTTGTAGTATTAGAGGGAATCAGGAACATGATGGAATTTTGGGTATCATTCTTCCCGGTAGTACCCTGAGCTTTCCCCACATGGGTGCAGGCTCTGTTTGGAACAATGAAGAGAAAGACGATGGGGCGTTGTATAATGCTAGTGGGCAACTCGTCAGTTATTGGCATGATCCGACTCCGCCATAATCAATTGTCCACACCGAATGGCTTACCTGTTCCAATGACCCATGACCAACACGCAACCCTAACCACCTAGACTCATCGAACCATGCAAACCATCATCACGCTTCCGCCTGCCATTCGTCAGGCCATTGCCCAGCGCTTAGCCGAACCCGATGCCAGGGCGTGGATGCAACGCGCTCAAGCGTTGCATCTGCGCTATACCCAGCCGGTTCAAGATACCCAGCAGCGCCATGTCACCGATGCGCTCGATGCCTTGGCCTATCTGGGCTTGCGCGCCTCGGCCACCTATGCCCAAATTTGGGGGGCCATGGACGCGGTCGTTGAATTAATGCCTAGTTGGCAACCCCAAACCTTGCTGGATCTGGGGAGCGGACCCGGCTCTGGTCTTTGGGCCTTGACCGACTGCTTACCCACCTTGGCCCAAGCCACCTGCCTGGATCAAAATCCCCATTTCCTGACGTTGGGGCAGCAGCTTTGGGGACAAGGTGCTCACCCCCTAGCCGCCACTTGGCAGCGGGGCGATCTGCTGCACCAGCTTGACCAAACGCCGCCAGCCGACGTGGTCCTGTTGGCGAACGTGTTGAATGAACTAAATAGTGAGCAGCGAACACAACTGGTATCCGCTGCCTTCCAGCGCAGCCGTGATCTGCTCTTGGTGGTGGAACCAGGAACGCCTGTGGGGAGCCGAATTGTGCAGAGCGTTGCCCAGCAATTGGCGGGCAGTGGCATTGTGGTCGCCCCATATCTTGGTAACCAAGTTGTGGAAGAAGCGTGGTTGCATTTCCCCCAACGCTTTACCCGGCCCGATTTTGCCCGCCGGTTGCGCCAGGAGATGCGCGATAGCGCCTTGATGGCCTCGGATTGGGAAGAGGCCAAATATAGCTATGTTGCCATTGCCCGTAGGCCGCCCGAACAGATGCCGTGGGCGCGTGTCATTGGCCCGGTCCACTTACAAAAAGGCTATCTCGAAGTGCCTGTCCTGACGCAGACGCAGCGGCTTCAGGTGAAGGTACTCAAACGGCAGAAGCCCCAATATCCCCAGGCCAAAAAGTTGCGCTGGGGAGAAGCGATCTATGCCCAACGCGATCTCATGGCCGCGGAATGAGCCACCCGCTGTCTGCCTTGTCTCGGTGCTGGTCCGCTTGTCCTCTTGGGCCGTGCAAGGAAGTTGGCACAAAACCTTACTGTCTGCACCATGCCGTTGCGCGATACTGGGTAGTTGCGAACTAGCGTGTGAGACAGGAAATAGGTGAAGGCTATGCAACAACGACGCGGGTTATGGGTACTGTTGTTGGGAATTTTGCTTGTCGGCTGTACACCCCTGAGCGGTGAGCCGTCGATTGATCATCTAATGACCGCACTACGGGCTATGGGTGCCAGTGTCCAACTAGGCAGCGAGGTCAGTGAAGTGCCTGCCTTTCCTCTGACTGTGCCCCGTCAACTCCTCCAAGTCAACGGCGACGAACTCCAGATCTACGCCTATCCTGATGCGGCTGCTGCCCAAGCCGAGGCTGCTGGGGTTGCGCTTGATGGCTTTAGCTTTACCCCTCAGGCTGGGGCGGCGGAAGCGCTGACGGTTGATTGGGTCGATACGCCCCATTTTTTTCAACAGGCACAATTGATCGTACTCTATGTGGGTGATAATCTAGTCACTCTGGACTATTTGAACAGTGTATTGGGGCCGCAGTTTGCCGGGGGTGAATCCACAACCGTGCCCTTTGGGGTCGATGGCGAATTTGCGAACGGGGTGCGCTACCGTAATCTGATCATCCACTTGACCGACCATTTTGGCAGCAAAGGCCAATTGACCTTTCCCCCCACCGGGGCTGGCCCTTGGCCTACGGTAATTTTGTTCAGTGGCACCGGTCCCGCCGATATGGATGCTTCGTATAGCGCTGGGGTGGGTCAAGCCTCCTCAACCAATTTTCAGAAGATTGCCGAGGCTTTTGGCGAAGCGGGCATTGCCGTTCTGCGCTTTAATAAACGCGGGGTGTTGGCCCATGGCGAGTATGACTATGAGCAACTCCAACAGACCTTCGTCAATCAGCGCATCATCGATGCCGAGGCGGTGATGACCACGGCGAAAGCCCAGCCAGAAGTGGATGACAACCAGATTTTTCTCTATGGCTGGAGTGAAGGTGGGATCGTCGCGACCTATACGGCGTATGCTCATCCGGAAGTCGCTGGCTTGCTCTTGCAAGCCCCACTCAACTTGCGCCTTGAAGAAGCCTTGGTCTATCAACATTTGAACATTGGGTTGCCCTATTTGGAAGAGGTGATCGACCAAGATGGCGATGGCAAGTTGAGCCCGGCGGAAGTGGCCGCGATCCCCGCCGGGCCGGTCTGGTTCCTCGGGCTCTTTTCAACGCGTACGTCGTTTTTGGCCGCTTTGTTGCCCTTGCAACCCAATTTAGATCTGGATAATGATGGGCTAGTCGATATTCAGACCGAACTACGTCCCTTTGTGGAAGGATTGATCCCCCTTGTGGCACGGATCTATGCTGGGATGTCGCCCTCGCGTACGATTGCCGAACTGGTGCCAGCGCTCGCCATGCCGATTTTGGTGTTACATGGGGATCGCGATGGTTGGATTCCGGTGGAGGCGGCCATCGCCATTGCGGGGGCTGCGCCAGACCGAGTGACCTTGCTGCGCTATCCTACCCTCGGCCACGCGCTCAGCCCGACGGAGCGCATGGCCGAAGATTCGTTCTACGAGATGGCCGAGGAGCCGATCCAAGATATGATCGCGTGGATTCAGGCCCAACTGCCCTAGCGGCACGGGGCGAGAGGTTGCATAGACAACCCGCAGGAGCTATCTATGCAACCTGGTCTTACACTGGCCGCGCTGTCTTGGGCAGCACTTGATGGTGATGGAGACGGGCATAGTAGCCATTAAGCTTGAGCAACGCTTCGTGGTTGCCATCCTCAATAATCCGGCCCCGTTCCATGACAATAATGCGATCCGCCCCACGTACAGTGCTAAGCCGATGGGCAATAACCAAACTGGTACGTGAGCGTAGAATCCGTTCGAGCGCGTCTTGAATGAGCGCTTCGGTTGCTGTGTCGATACTACTGGTGGCTTCGTCTAACACCAACACTGCATTGGGGCTATGCGCCAGCGCCCGCGCCAAGGCCAGTAGCTGCCGTTGCCCTTGGGACAGATTAGCCCCGCCCGGGAGGAGCTGAAAGTCGTAGCCTTCGGGTAGCTTTTCGATAAAGCGCGCTGCATTGCTAAACTCGGCAGCCTGAAACAAGATTTCATCGCCAATATCTTCATCATAGAGGCAGATGTTCTGCCGGATGGTGCCAGCAATACAAACGGGATCTTGCGGCACGACTACCACCGATTGGCGTAGATCGTTCAAGCTTAGATCCCGCAGATCGATGCCATCCAGCAAGACTTGCCCCTTGGAAGGATCGTAGTAACGGGCCAACAAACTGGCGAGGCTCGACTTCCCAGCGCCTGTTGCGCCCACAATCGCCACCGATTGGCCCGCGGCAATGTGGAGGTTGACACCGCGCAGCACAGGTTCATCAGGCACATAGGCAAAGTGTACATTGCGAAATTCAATGTCGCCACGCACATGCGGGAGGGGAATGGGGTTGGCCGGACTCTGAATTTTGGGTTCGGTTTGCAGCATCCGATAGATCCGTTCTGCCGCACCCAAGGCAATCTGAATCGAGTTATATTGTTGCGATAGGTTGAGAATCGGTTGGAACGCCCGCTGTGAATATTGGAAAAAGGCCACCAACATCCCGAGCGTGGCCCAGCCTGCCAACACGCCACGCCCGCCACCATAGAGTAACAAGCCAGTCCCCACCGCCGCAAGAATTTCCTGCACAGCCAGAAAGACCGCGCTGTGATAGCGCAGATTGATCAAGGCACGGCGATAGCGGCTGTTGTAGTCGTCAAACTCCTGTTCGCTCTCTTCCTCGTGGTTAAAGAGCTGTACCACCGTCATCCCATGGAGGTGTTCATTGAGGAAGGAGCTAATGCGCGCCATGGCCGAGCGTTCCCCCGTGGATGAGAGGCGAATCCGTTGGCGGAAATAGCGTGTCACAATCGCCAACACCGGCATCAGCACCATTGCTAACAGCGCCAACCGCCAGTTGGTGACTAACATCACGGTGATAATGACAATAAAGGTGACCCCTTCCACCAAGATCACCACAATGCTGCTCGACAACACTTGGTTGATATTATCAATGTCACTGCTCAGGCGTGCCACCAGATCACCCGTCGAGGTGTTGGTGAGAAAGGTATAATCCTGGCGCAGAATATGGTCGAACAAGCGTGTGCGGAGATCGGCCAAGGCCCGTTGCGCCGCATATTGCAAGAAATAGGTATAGGCAAAGGTCAGGACAAAGAGCGCCAGTGCGGTCGCGCCATAAAATAACGTAATGTTCCAGAGCGCGTTAATGTCCCCGCGCGCAATGGGGCCGTCGATCGCTTGTTGGAGGAGGTAGGGGGGAACGACATTCAACGAAGCCACCCCGAGCATCAAAACACCGGCCAACATCATCATCCGCCAGTAGGGGCGAATGGAGACAAGGAGGAGCTTGATGAGCGCCGCATCTTGGTTCAGCACTTGATTTTCTGCTCTTGCCGCCTCCTGATCTTCTTCTTCCTCTACGGCTGCCTTGCCATTCTGCTTTGCATCGTTGGGGGCAGGCTGTTGATCCAGTTTACGGTCTACTTCTTGTGTCTTTGTCATTATGCGAGCGCCTCCTCCGCTTGCTGGATCTCACGGTAGTACATTTCCGCGTATAGACCATTTTGGGCGAGCAGCGTATCGTGATCGCCTTCCTCGACAATCTGCCCTTCGTTCAGCACCACGATCTTATCCGCGTGGCGCACTGCCGCCATCCGTTGGCTGACGATGATACTCGTCCGGCGCTCCTGGCCGCCCGCCGATTCACGCAGCTCTTCAATAATCTGTGCCGAGGTGTGCATATCCACGCTAGCCAAGGCGTCGTCCAAAATTAAGACCTTGGGATTACGTACCAGCGCTCGCGCCAGCGCGGTCCGCTGTTTCTGGCCGCCCGAGAGCGTTGCGCCCCGCTCGCCAACAATGCTATCCAACCCTTTGGGTAGTTGAGGCAGGTCATTGGTGAGCCGGGCTTTTTCCATGGCGCGGTAGATTTGGGGGTCTGAGGCTTCGGCAACGCCCAAGGCAATATTCCCCCGCAGTGGCATACTAAAGAGCAGTGTCTCCTGCAAGACATAGACCACATTACGGCGGAGCGTGGCTAACTTGATCTGGCGTAGATCGTAGCCATCCAGCAGCACTGCACCTTCATCGGGATCATAGATCCGCCCGAGCAAGCTAATGAGCATACTCTTGCCCGCACCCGTCGGCCCGACAATACCCACCGTTGAGCCAGGCTTGATCACCAAATTGATGTCACGCAAGATCCACCGCTCTTGATCTTCGGCATAGACGCTGACATGGTCAAAGCGAATCTCGCCGTGGAGGGCCGGGGCCTGGGCATCGCTGGCATCATTGATCTTGGGCAATAAATGGAGAACCTCCCCAATGCGGCCTGCCGCGGCGCTTCCTTGTTGGAGCCGCTCAAAAGCATCGGTAATTTGTTGGGCCCCACTGTTGAGCAGGTTGAGGTAGACAATAAACTGCACATATTGACCAACCGTTAATTGCCCCTGAATGATAAAAAGACCACCGACCAGCACAATGATCGTCGCGGCCACCCGCACCATCAGGCTGGGCAGCGGCGAGACCAAACCGGAGCGGATAATAAAGCTCATGCTCTGTTGAACATAGGCTTTATTGGCCTCGCGGAAGTGTTCACCAACGGCTTTTTCCTGGGCATAAGCGGTTAACATGCGCACCGCATTCAGATGTTCTTGGCTAAAGGCAGAGAGCTTGGCTGTTTCGGCCTGAACGCGCGCAAAAGCCTGTTCGATAATGCCACCCAAGCGCATCTGGGCAAAGATACTAATCGCGAGCATCACCACCACCAAGGCCGCCATAGCGGGGCTGGTGATGGCCATGAGTGAGGCGCCGATCAAGAGGAGGAAGAGCGAGTGCATAGCCATTTGGAAGCCTGCACTGTAAAAGCGCCAAATGTAAATAAAGTCGTTGGTTGCTCGCGAAAGGAGATCGCCCGTCCCATATTTCTGCCGGGTTTCATAATCAAAGAGCAAGAGCCGATGATAGAGATCCTGGCTCATGCGATAAGAGACGCCGGCGGCAATGTCACCCGTCAGCATGCGCAACAAATAGCGAAACAGCGCAACGACTATGGCAAGCACAATGATGCCGACCGAATAGAGCGCCAACTTCAACGGGTCAATCCCCTTTGTCAGATCATCAATGCCCCACCCCAACAGGGTTGGGCTAAACGCGCTGGCCCCGGCGCCGATTAAGGCATAAAGGGTACCGATGATCAGCGCATTTCGATAGGGGCGCATGTAGGGCAAGAGAAAATGTAATCCTTGGCGTTGCATGATATCCTTCGTATTCTAGTGATTCAAAAAGTCAACACACCTCCTGGTGTACTGCCCTGGCCCAAAAGACAAGAATCCCTGTGAACTGTTCACAGGGATTCTCCAAGGTCGTCGCCAAGGTTGGTCGCAAAGCACCTGCCGACATTGCACGCTCCTCCTTTCTAATCGATTATTCGTACACTTTCATCCGGCAAAAGGCATGGCTTTACGCACCTGGACAAGCATTGGCCGGTTTTGCAAACCGGTCAACGCTCTGGCGACAACGATCCATTGCGTAACGCCGAAGGCAATAAACATCCTCACTGGCTAAGACGTATCACGCCTCGCCTGTGATGCCTGCGTGCCGAGTAAAATTGGTCTATGTTCTATTTTCGCGCTATTAAGAGGATTTGTCCAAGTGGCTATAACAGGGGATCGGTGATTCTCCTGGCGCTACGAGGCACAAAATCGTTCGCACAGTGCCGGGGACGGGCCCGAGCCTGTTGCTATCGCGCCGTGGCAGTGCCGGGGACGGGCCAGAGGAGGTTGCTAATTTGGGGATGATGGTTGGCCCGTCCCCGGCACTGGTGTGGTGGAATTTACCAGACTTGCAACACGGCTTCGCCTTGCCAACGGCCTTCGCCGTAGGAGCCCCAAGCCCGGAGCTTGGTCGGTGTGATCGCGATCACTAGATCATAATCAGGGGCGCTTTGGAGATCCCACTGATATTTCTGTAGAAAGCGCGGTTGCAGGGCAGCGCGCAGCGCGTTGGCTTGGGTGGCCCAGCCTTCGAGAATCAACGCATTAACCGGATCCGGATGGGTGAGCACCACACTGGGATTTTCGCCAATGTTTATGGCCTTCACGGTGTGAGATGGCGTCACCACATAGGCGCGCCCCTGATACCAGACATGCCAAATCGGCGCGCTGTGGGCGCGACCATCGGGGCGGACGCTGCTCAGCCAAGCACAGGGCTCGTCGGCCAAGCGTTGCACCAAGGTGCGCAAGGTGGGGTCTACACGTTCTTGGTCGGGCGGTGGCGGCGCTGTCACCGTGGCTGGCCGTCGTAGCCAATCGCCTTGGGTGATGCGGGGGCGACCGCTGGTCAGTTCCTGGGGTGCCCAATAGACCCATGCCGTCGCTACGCCCGTCGCCGTGGTGACAAGCACCTGCTGGCGGCGATAAAAGGTTGGATGGCCTTCAATGTGGTCGGCAATCGGCAGCGCCGCGGCATCCACTTGTAACAAGTCGCCATAAAGAAGTCCCTCACCTGGAATGGCCGCCGGATAGGCCCCGAGGTTGTAGAGCGCTGCTCCGGATAGGGTGGCAGGGGTATGGTGGCGAACATGTTCCGCAATCGCCGCAAAATAGCGGGAATCTTCTGCTGCTGTATCCGCTTGGGGTGGACGGAGCGTGCCATAGACAAAGAGAAAGTGGGGTTCGTTCATGGGCTTGTCGCGTATACGGATGGGGGGGCTAGGTGGGCGGGATCGCGATGTGTCTAAGCGAACCCTGTCCGGTTTTGCAAAACCGGACAGGGTTGAGCCTAGGCAGGCAAGTTCAAAACAAACTTAGCTCCACAGCCGATCCCATGACCATTCTTTGTCCCACAAGTCGGTTGGTGTATCAAAGTAGATCGGATCGCGGGGGTCGAGATTGGCGCGGAAGAGATCCTCGTTGATATCGTCAAAGCCCAAGCCTGGTTTATCGGGAATGTTCATAAAGCCATCTTGGATCAAGGGGTCCGGCAGGCCAGTAACCAATTGGTTCCACTCGGGGTGATCGACCGAGTGATTTTCTAGCACGAGGAAGTTCTCGGTAGCGGCGGCGCAATGGGCATTAGCCAACGCGCTAATGGGCGAGCCAGCCATGTGCATTGCCATGGCGATCCCATACTCTTGGGCCAGATCACCAATCTTCTTGGTTTCCATGATCCCGCCCGAGGAAGCCAAGTCGGGATGAATGATGTTGACGGCATTCTTCTGGAGCAGCGGGAGGAAGCCTTCTTTCAAATAGATGTCTTCGCCCGTACAGGTTGGGGTATCGACGGCTTTGGTCAGTTCAGCCCATTGGTCGGCAAATTGCCAGGGGATCATATCTTCGTACCAGGCTAAGGTGAATTTATCGAGCGCTTTGCCCAGGCGGATGCAGGACTTGAGGCCGATATGCCCAAAGTGATCCACGGCCAGCGGCACTTCGTAGCCAATCACATCGCGCACGGCAGCCACATAATCGCACAGAATGCCAATGCCTACATCGGTGATCTGGATGCCGGTGAATTGGTGCATGACGGTACGGCTTTCCAACATATCGGGCGGGGCAATGAGCGCGCCAGGAATCCCCTTGAGCAGGTTGATCCCCACATCCATCTTTAAGAATTTGAAGCCCTGCTCCATGCGCGCTTTGAGCCGATGACCCATTTCAGTGCCATCGGGTGTGCTGGGGGTGTCCGAATAGCACAGCACCTTGTCACGGAACTTGCCGCCAGCTAATTGATAGGCGGGGACGCCATAGGCTTTCCCGGCTAGGTCAAAGAGCGCCATTTCCACGCCACAAACACCACCGGCCTGGCGGCCATGAAAGCCAAACTGTTTGATCTTGCGGAAGACTTTATCGATATTACAGGGATTTTCTCCAATCAGTTGACGCTTGAGCAGCAGCGCGTAGGTCTTGCTTGCGCCATCGCGTACTTCGCCGTAGCCGACGAGCCCTTGGTTGGTTTCCACGCGGATAATGCTCACGCGCATGGGGATACCGGCCAAATTGGCAATGCGTACATCGGTGATCTTGAGATCTGATGGGCGCGAATAGGTGTTAACATTCTGTTCGAGACTGGTAGTCATTGGTAACTCCTCATTCATTGCTTATGTTTATGAAGATAAGGAAATCATACCCCCAATAGGATGAAAGGTAAAATTTTGTGATGAGGCATCAAGGTCGGCGCGTGGATCAGTAACCATTGGCGATAATAGCACCTTGCATACCTTGTAAAGTTATCCGTTAGCCTGTCGCTGCTGAGGTAGGTTGTGGTAGAATAACCGAGGACGCATTGGCTCCCTTGTAACGGATAGCGTAACGGATAGCGTAACGGATAGCGTAACGGATAGCGTAACGGATAGCGTCGGATAGCGTAACGGACGGTAACGTCCACATCCTTTTCCCCAGTTTATACTCAGTGATAGCATCCTTGCCGCCCGGTCCACCACAACTGGCGGCTTGGTATGCGAAAATGACGATGGCATGAAAGGAGTAGCATTTTATGGATCTGAATGCAACGTTTCAGACTTGGCTCAATGTACTGACACACCCCAATGAGCAAACTTTTGTGGAGGAGCAGAGTCGGCCACAAGCGAATTTTACAACGGCCATTATTTGGATGGTGATCGCGGGTGTTGTCAGTGGGATCGTGGGCTGGATCTCGCTCACCTTTCTCTTTGGGACCGGTGGCATGTTGGCGCTCATCGAACAAATGGATCTGCCGCCCGAAGCCGCCGAGCAAATGCGCCAAATGCTTTCGACCGGGATGATGGGTGCTCTTTCCGGCACAGCAAGCATCTCGGCGATTTTGACGACACCGCTCTTCTTTGTCATCGGTGCTGGCCTCTTATACCTGATCGGTCGCTTGTTGGGCGGCAATGGCGATCTGGGGCGTTTTGCCTATTTGCTGGCGACCTTCCAAGCGCCCATTGGCATCATTAGTGCGTTGCTGGGGTTGGTGCCTATGTTGGGTGCCTGTGTGGCGCTGCTACTCTCGCTCTATAGCATTGTACTCACCTACTTTGCCACCAAGGTGGGCCTCAATCTTTCAAGTGGCAGAGCCATTGCGGTCATCATCATTCCGATTGCACTTTTCCTTGTGTTGACCGTCTGTTTGATTGGCAGTATGGCCGGCTTGCTGCTGACGTTGCCTAATCAATAATCAATAGGAGCCAACCCATGTCAACGACTCTTCCCCTTGGCCTTTCCAAGATCGGCCAAATTGCCATTCCCGTTCAGGATCTAGCGCGGGCTGTGCGCTTTTATCGCGATACCTTGGAACTGCCTTTCCTTTTCCAAGCACCGCCAGGACTGGCGTTTTTTCAATGTGGTGGGGTGCGTCTGATGCTAACGCTGCCGGAGGAAAATCAGCCCGCCAGCCAGAGCGCGCCGCTCTACTATCAGGTCGCTGATCTAGACCAAGCCTATGCTACCCTCCGCGTCCGCCAGGTGGATCTGATCGACGCTCCGCATTTGGTGGCAAAGCTGCCGGATCATGAATTGTGGATGTTCTTTTTGCGCGATTCCGAAGGAAATTTGGTGGCCCTCATGAGCGAGGTACGCCAAGAAGCCGGGTAGGTAAAAGAACGCGGATAAACGCGGCGGGACGCGGATTTGCTTTAAATCCGCGTCCCGCCGCGTTTATCCGCGTCCCATTGCTTTGGCTAGGTTAGGCGATTACCCAAGGTGGTACCCCACAGGGAAAGCGCCAACAGGAGCTGACCAAGGAGCAACAGCCCTGCGTCCAGAAGTTTGGCATGGGGGAGCCGTTGGTAGAAGCGATCAAACCCTTCAATAATCTCCGCGGCGACTAAGCAGAATGCCCCGCCCAACAACAGCCATGTCCATGGCTCGCCAATCACCACCACCGCTTCCACCGCTTGCCAAAGCATCCAAAAGAGGATAACGCCATAGACCGCTAGCGTGCTGCGTAGCTCGGCCAAGCGGGGTGCCAAGCGCCAAGCAATGAGTCCGGCGCCTACCAGCAAGAGCAAGATCCAGAGCGTGGGCCATTTGAGGGTATGGAGCGCCGTAAAGGCAGCAGCATAGAGCAGGAACGCCAAGAGCCAATGCCCTTTGTGCACCGCCACGGGCATCTGTGGCAGTAACATCAGCCCACTGCCCACCAACACCAAGATCTGGGCCAGGATCACTGCCCCTTTGTACGCGCTGGCGATTGGGGTTGGTGCCAACATTGCCAGCAGCAAGATCAGCATCAACGTGAGGGGCTGCCAATAGCGGCGGGCCGGGTGGGCACTCGGTGTCGCAAGCTCCCGCAAGTGAAAAAATGCCGTGACCAATGCGCCCAGTGACAGGAGGATGGTGGCGTAGAGCTGAATCATAAGCGGATTGTCCCTGAAATTTTCCTCAAAACCAAGCATTTATTTCTCCCTTATGGTACAATAACACACCATCGGCTCCTGTTCCAACAACGAAAGGCAGAATCTATGCACCTTCTTGCGATTGCTCGGCAGCTTACCCAGCAAGCTCAAACGATTCGTTCGTTGGCGACAGGGCTTACCGAAGCCCAGGCGCGTTGGCAGCCGACGCCCGCGGATTGGTCGATTCTAGAGGTGATCAACCATCTCTACGATGAAGAGCGCGAAGATTTTCGGCAACGGATCGACTATCTGCTCCATCGCCCTGGCGAAGAGCCGCCACCCATTGATCCCGTTGGCTGGGTGACTGCGCGGGCCTATAACCAGCGCAACCTCGTCCAATCTCTGCAAAATTTTCTCGACGAGCGCGCCCAGTCGGTGGCTTGGCTCCATGGTTTGAGCGCGCCCGCCTGGGGCAATGCCTATCCGCATCCCGCAGGCTTCAGCCTAAGCGCGGGCGAGTTGTTGGTGGCTTGGGCTGCCCATGATCTGCTGCATCTACGGCAACTGGTTGGCCTACACTATAGCTGGCACCAAGCGCAAGTCGCACCGCTCTCCCTTGCCTATGCGGGTGATTGGTAGTTTACTATTTACTAGAGGGCTTACGTAACGCTAGGCTTGACAGGTCTGGAAAACTTTGTCATCCGGTTGGCTCTATGGTTCCCACAACCGCCAACGCTAGACGCTGTCAGGTCTATGGCCCCATCTCCTAACCACTGAAGGAACGTTCCATGAAAATTACCGAAGTAAAATGCTACCCGGTTTGGGTAGGCCACCGTAACCAATGTCTGGTCAAAATTGAAACCGACGAAGGTCTTTACGGCTGGGGTGAATCGGGTTTATCGGGCCGCGAGCTGGCTGTCGCCGGTGCGGTGAAACACTATCGCGAATTTCTCATTGGCCGCGATCCCATGCAGATCGGCGCGCTCTGGCAAGAGATGTACCGCAGCCAATACTTTGAAGGTGGGCGGGTGCTCACTGCCGCGATCTCGGCCATTGATCTGGCGCTCTATGACATCGCGGGCAAGGCGTTGGGCGTGCCTGTCTATCAACTGTTGGGCGGCAAGCACCGGGATTTTGTCCCCTGCTTTGCCACCATGTTTGCCCCGAACTTAGAAGGCTTGATCGAAGGGGCCCAATTGCTCTTGCGCGAAGGCTGGAATGTGATCCGCACTGTGCCCAACTACACCTCTTCGGCGGATTATGGCGCGGGCGGCAGCGAAGAGGCCAAGAACATCTGGGAGCCGTGGGCCTCGATTGGGGTAACGGCGCGCAACCTCACTAAGCTGCGCGAAGCTATTGGCAGCGACGCCGTTCTGGGCATTGACTATCATCATCGCCTCTCCGTGGCTGAAGCGGCTTCTTTCTGTCAACGTATGCCCGCAGGCACCTTGGATTTTCTCGAAGAGCCCATTCGCGACGAGTCGCCCGAAGCCTATGAAGCGCTGCGTAAATTGACCTCGGTCCCCTTTGCCATTGGCGAGGAAATTTCCAGTAAGTGGCACTTCCTGCCCTATATTGAACGGGGCATTACCAACTACGTGCGCCTAGATGTGTGTAACGTGGGCGGGCTGACCGAATCGATGAAAGTGGCCGCGATGGCCGAAGCGCACTACATCGACCTCATGCCCCACAACCCGCTAGGCCCCATCTGCACGGCCGCGACGATCCACTTGGCCGCGGCCGTACCGAACTTTGCCTGGTTGGAAGTGCGTGTCTCGCCGACCGAACCTGGTCGCTTTAGCGATCCCGATATCTTTCCCGTACAGCCCACCCTCACCGGTGCACATTTCCCCATCTTGGACACGCCTGGGTTGGGGGTCGAGGTCAATGAAGAATTAATCCTGAAGCAGGAGTTTAAATTCTGGGAAGCGCCCCATCTCCGGCGGCGCGATGGTTCGTATACCAACTGGTAACCATGTTTGTCCAAAGGGAAACGAGGTAACGGATGATTATCGACAGCCATTGTCATGCTTGGACCTACTGGCCCTACAAACCACCGGTGCCTGATCCAGAATCGCGCGGGCGGGTCGAACAGCTCCTCGATGAGATGGACCGCAACGGGGTGGATAAGGCTGTGTTGATCTGTGCCCAGATTGATCACAACCCGGCCAACAACGAATATGTTGCCGAGGTCGTCGCCCAACATCAAGATCGGCTCTATCAATTTCCCGACGTAGATTGCTCCTGGTCTACCACCTATCATACGCCAGGGGCCGCGGCGCGCCTACGCGCCATTGCCGACCGTTGGCCGATCAAGGGCTTTACCCACTACCTGCGTCACGACGATGATGGGGCGTGGCTCTACGGAGAAGAAGGACGGGCCTTTTTCCAGGTAGCCGCAGACTATAACCTAATCGCCAGCATTGCTGGTCGTCCGGAGCACCAACCCGCCATTCGGAAAGTGGCCGAACACTTCCCCGCGCTGCCCATTCTCTGTCATCACCTGGCAGGGGCCAAGGCTGACGAAGCGCCGCCCCACGCTGGCTTACAAGAGATCCTGGCGTCGGCAGCGCTCCCGAACATCTACATCAAACTTTCGGGCTTTGCCTACTGCTCACCCGTGAAGTGGAATTTCCCCTATTCGGATACCCACTGGGTCATTCGTTCGCTCTACGAACGCTTTGGCCCCTACCGCATGTGCTGGGGCTCAGACTATCCGGTTGTCCGCTTCTTCATGACTCATCAACATTCCCTAGAAGCCTTCCGCACCCATTGCACCTTTGTCACCGAGCCCGATAAAGGGTGGATTCTCGGCAAGACCTTGGCGCGTCTTCTTGCGCAAGCGCGTTCCTAGCCAAAAGCGCTGGCGGATTTCAAAAACCCGCCAGCGCTGGCAATGTGCGTGAGACAGAGGGACTATGGAACCAATGGCTGTTTTTCGGCGGTGGGTGGCGCGGCTACGGTGGATCGGGCTGCTGTGGCTCGGCGCGGTGCTAGTAACGACGGCCTCTCACCCATTGCAAGCAGGGTCTCGGTGGGCACAGGTGAGGGGAGCACAGGTGACTGCTGAAGTGCAGAACGCACTCGCCACCACTGGTGTTGCTCGGGTACTGGTTCTTTTGGATGATCAGGGGTTGACCGAAATCACCGCTGCCAGCGCCCGCCAAGCGGCTATTGCCCAGCGCCAAGCCCAGGTATTGAGCGCCCTCACCGCAACCGACTTTCAGCGCTATCGTCAATACCAAACGCTACCAGGGTTCGCTGGGACAACGACCGCCGCAGGGTTGGCAACGTTGCAGGCCCATCCACTGGTACGCCAAGTGCAGCTGGATCATGCCGGTGGGGCTCATTTGCAACAGAGCCTGCCAGCGCTGGGCGGGAATCTGGTGCATAGCACCTATGGTATCACCGGCCAAGGGATCACGGTGGCTGTGCTTGATTCTGGGATCGACACGGATCATCCCGATTTGGCCGACGCGGTGGTCGCACAACACTGTTTTACCAATGGGAATTGTCCGCCCAACGGGGCCTTCGAGAGCACCAGTGCCGAAGACGAAAATGGTCATGGCACCCATGTCGCTGGGGTGATCACTGCCAATGGCGTGGTCAGTGGCCCTGGCTTTGCGCCCGCGGCCACCATCATGGCCGTGCGCGGGCTCGATGGCGGTGGCGGTGGCTTTGTCTCGGATTGGATCGCCGGGCTGGATTGGATCTACAGCCAACTGCCCACCACACCAGTTCGCATTGTCAACCTGAGCTTGGGGACCTATGCCCTCTATAGTGGCAACTGTGATGCGCAAGAGCCGCTCATGGCCGCTGCTGTGCGCCAGTTATACGACCAAGGGGTAACCCTCTTTGCGTCCACCGGCAATCAAGGTTCGTCTACGCAGATTTCATCGCCAGCGTGTAACAGCGGCGTGATTGCCGTGGGGGCAACCTATGATGGCAACGTGGGTCGCCAACCCACGGCTGGCACCTACCAAGCGAATTTTGGTGGTAGCTGGCCCAACTGCGCCGATACCACCACCACTTTGCAAAAGATTACCTGCTTTACCAACAGCAATGCCCAACTGGATCTACTGGCACCTGGTGCGCCGATCCGCTCCGCCTATGTTGGGGGTGGGGCCGCCATCTTTTGGGGGACTTCACAGGCATCGCCCACCGCCGCCGGGATCGCGGCCCTTTTGCTCGAACAAAAACCGGATCGAACACCCACCCAAATCGAGAGCTTGCTCAAAGCCAGCGGCCCCCCGTTGACCGATAGCCGGAATGGTCTTGCCTTTCCCCAAGTCAACGCGCTCAATGCGATTAAGGCCCTGGCACCCGTTGGTCCTACCGCCGTGACACTAGCCGGTCCTACCACTGGGAAAATCGCGGTGGCATATACCTTTACGGCGCTAGTCACGCCGATCACAGTGACCACACCGCTCACCTACCATTGGCAGGCCACTGATCGGCCAGCTGTGACCCAAGTGGGCGCTGAACAGCAGACACAAACATGGCAATGGTCATCCCCAGGGCCGAAAATGATTACCGTAACCGTCGCTAACGCGAGTATGGCGGTCACCGTAACCCATGCCTTGACCATTGCCGCGGTGGCACCGCAGGAACTAACGGTCACTGGCCCCCTCACCCTTGCCACGGGGATGACCGGTACTTGGGTGGCCGCCGTAACTCCGCTCACGGTAACTGTACCCCTCACCTATCATTGGCAGCCGTCAACCCAGCCGCCGATCACTCAGCTTCGCACCATCACCGCTGCCGTTGTCTTGGCGTGGCCGGAGCCAGGAACACAACAACTGACCGTTACCGCAGCGAACGCGCGCGGGGCCGTTAGCGTCACCCGCGCCGTGACCATTGCCGTAGTCGCACCTATCACCGTTACCCTGGCTGGGCCGATCAACCCGGTGGTGGGCGTTTCCACCACCGTGACAGCCCACGTCTGGCCGGGGGCGTCCTTGCCCATCACCTATACGTGGCAAGCGACCGGCCAAGCCCCGATCATCCGCCAGGCTGGCCGGAGCGATACGGTGGTCTACCGCTGGTGGACGACCGCGCCGATTACGGTGAGCGTGCAGGTGCAGAATCGCGGGGGTGTGATCCTGAATCAGCAAGGGTTCGTGGTAACCCAAGATCCGCGGCTCTATCTGCCTGTCATCGTCCAACCCTAGCCATCTATGCAGATCCCCTCTAGGTGTGCTATAGTTGTGAGAAGATACCATCACCGCGCCGGATAGTCCCGCGCACGCTGTAAGGATAGGGAAATGAATCCGCCTGCCTTTGTTTCATTGATCGACCGCTACCTTGACGAAGGTGGCTTTGCTGGTGCGGCCTTGATTGCGGCGCAACATGGTCGCATTGTGATTGAACATTATGCCGGTATGGCGGCACCTGGGGTGCCAGCGTCGCCAACTGTACTCTGGCCGCTTGCCTCGATCTCCAAAGTGTATACCGCCGCCATGATCATGCGGCTGGTCGAAGCCGGGACCTTGACCCTCAATCGGCTGGCCCATCAGTTGTTGCCCCAATTTACGGGTGAAGGTCGCGAGACCATTCGCCTCCGCCACCTGCTCACTCATACGGCGGGGATGATCTACGAATCGCCCGAGATGGCGGAACGGCTCGCCGCGCAGACACCCGCCACCGCCCTGATCGAAGAGATGTTGGCGGCCCCGTTGCTCTTTAAGCCGGGCACTGCCTTTGCCTATGCCGATTATCATTATCTG
This sequence comes from Caldilineaceae bacterium, assembly GCA_019637645.1. The sequence goes on along the minus strand of JAHBVH010000071.1, from coordinate 4,928 downwards.
CTTGCTGGTTGTATGGCCGCGGCCGCGACAGGGATAGACTTTGCCGAACTGGTCGATACGCTCGTGCTCCAGCCCATGGGCTTGCACGATACCTATCTGCGACCACCCACCCCCGTCTATAATCGGTTAGCCAAAGTGCGGGGCGTTATGGCAGAAGAGACCGCCGGGGCCATGTACAATTCCTCCTATGCCCTCTCGCTTGCCCATCCAGCCTTTGGCACGGTCGCCACGGCGCGCGATCTGCTGCACTTTGCCCTTCATTTTGCCCCAACAGGCCCCCGCTTGCATAGCGCCGCGGCTGTGCGCACCATGACGACTGACCAAACGGGTGGCTTTGCGGCTGCCCATGACGCGCAGATGGGCCTGCCGGCGGGGATGTACGTACCTTGGGGCATTGGGTTTGCCCTGAAAAATAGCTGGACCCCCAGCAACTTTGCTGATTTGGCTTCTCAGCGTGCCTATGGGCATGGCGGCGCTAGTGGCTGCCAACTGGTCATCGATCCTGCCGCCGATGCGGTGATTGCCTTGATGACCAACACCCATGCCCGTACGGGCCGCGAACTGTGGTATACGCGCCTCCAATCGATTCTGAACAGCGCATTTGCCTGCCTAGCCTAGAAATCTAGCCTAGAAATCTAGCCTAGAAATCAGATGACTATGCCTTCTGCCATCCATGAAGAGCCGCAAAGTAAGGAGACTTTTTCGTGGCTCTTGGTCTCTCTTCGTGGATTCATTAAAATACGCTACAGTCTACTATAGCGTATGCTGTTGTGGTTGAACTTCCTTTGTTCGCTAGAAAGAAACCGCTTATGAGCCAGCCTGCGACCCTCTCCGACCTCCCAGTGCCCTACTTGCCCGACCCCGATCGCCGGGCGCGGCTGCTTGACCAATGTCCGCAGCTAGAGCCACTCTTTCGGCAGCAAGCGGAAGCGCGCCACCTGCCAGGTGTAGCCTACGGCGTGATCGTCGATGGCGAGTTGATCTTTCGCCACAGCTTTGGGGTGCGCGATGTGGCCTCCCAAGCACCGGTCACGACCGATAGCGTCTTTCGGATTGCTTCGATGACCAAAAGTTTCACGGCGTTGGCGATTCTCCAACTGCGTGATGCTGGACAGCTCCACCTGGATGAACCCGCGGCTACCTACGTGCCTGAGCTGGCGGGCTGGCCCTATCCCACCGCGGATTCCCCGCGGGTGACGGTGCGCCATTTGCTTACCATGGCCGCTGGTTGGCCGCAGGATGATCCCTGGGGCGACCGCCAACTCTATCGCACCGACGCCGCCATGCGTGAGTTCTATCGGGCGGGCGTGGCGTGGTCCAACCCACCAGGCATGACCTTTGAGTATTCCAACTATGGCTATATGTTGCTAGGCCGGATTATCACCAACGTCGCTGGCCGCCCGTTCCTGACCTACATTAACACCCAAATTCTTCAACCTCTGGGCATGGCCGCCACCGTCTGGGATGCCGCGTCAGTACCACCGGAGCGGCTGGCGTTGGGCTATCGCTGGGAAGATGAGCAATGGAAAGCCGAGCCACTCCTGCCCGCCGGTGGTGATGTCACGGCGTTTGCCGGGATCTTTACCTCCGTGCCCGATCTAGCCCGCTGGGTTGCGCTTTTTCTAGCGGCCTGGCCCGCACGCGATGAGGCCGAGCAGGGGCCACTCTGTCGGGCGTCGTTGCGGGAAATGCAGCAAACGTGGCGCACCTACACCCCTACCGTGACAGTTTCCGCGCTAGGGGCTGCACCAGCAGTTGTAGGAGGTGGCTATGGCTTTGGCCTCTCCCTGCGGCACAATGGTCAGTGGGAGAGTGTGGGGCATGGTGGCGGCCTACCCGGCTTTGGTTCGCACATGCGTTGGTCCCCGGCCCATGGCGTCGGCATTGTGGCTTTGGCGAATGTCACCTATGCCAATGTCAGTGCGACTTGTGTCAAAGCGCTTGATCAATTGATCGAGCAGAGTCAGGTGCGGACTTACCATGTGCCGGTTGCGCCAGCCCTGGCCGCGGCCCGCGAAGGCGTCTTGCGCTTGTTACAAGCGTGGGATGACGAATTGGCCGCTTTGCTCTTTGCCGAGAATTTCTTCTTGGACAGTGACCAAACTCACTGGCAGCAGCAACTAGCTCACCTGCGCGCCCAACATGGGATGCTCACCCCGGACGGTCCTTTCACCGTAGAAAACTGGCTGCGTGGCATGTGGCGCATGAAGGGGGCGCGCGGTTGGTGCCAAGTTTCACTCACCCTGTCGCCCACCGTTCCACCCCAGATTCAGGAGTTGGAGATCGAATCTACCCTGCCGCCAACAGCAGCGCTCCAAGCCGCGGCCCAAGGCTTGGCCCACTTGACCGCCCGCCCCACTCGTCGTGGGCTGCGTCAACTCTGTAGCCTAGCTGCCGACCAGCGCACGTTGTGGGATCAAGTGCGGCTTGCCAATATCCTCTGTGGACCCTGTACGCTGGACGAAGTGTCGGGTGGCGATGGCGCAACCTGGGCTGAATTTCTCTTCGTCGGTAGCAAGGGCCGCGTACTGGTCAAGCTGACTGTCAACGCGCGTGGCAAGATCATCGCGGCGAATCTGAAGCCAGGCGCTTTTTAAGCAACCACCACTCCCGCGTGAACACGATGATCCGAACGCCGGTTACTCATGGGCGAGAACGCACCGCGTCTAGCGCGCTGCGAAGGGGCTTGGCGTTTGATCTTTCTTCTGAAAGCACCTAAGATTATCAATAAGCGCTACCGCACGGGGGACGACGGGCTTGCGTAGTTGGCCTACGCCGCGCAAAGGTAGGCTGCCTTGTGGCGAGCTTGCTCTCGTGGGGCCCTCAACCGCAATCTACCCAAGCATACCACATGGATTATGGCTCAACATTCAAACCCGTTACAGCCGCAGCTCCTGCCAACAAAGTTATATTGCTTGCCCACCCTGCCCCACCTAGTGCCACGACCGCACTTGCTACAGCAGCTCAACCAGAGCCTCTATTGGCGACACAGCTTGACGTTGCTGGTGGCACCAGCCGGCTTTGGCAAGACGAGCCTCATCGGTCAATGGATCGCCGCCTTGGAGAGCGGGGATGGCCTACAGGCTGACTTCCCTTTGCCCAAATTCTGCTGCCTATCGCTCGACAGCCATGACAATGAGCTGATGCTCTTTTTGCACTATGTCGTTGGTGCCATCCGCACCCAATTCCCTGCGGCCTGTGCCAACACTTTGCACTTACTCCAGGCGCTTCGTCTGGCACCCGTCCCGCACCTAACGACCACTCTCTTGCAAGATCTAGCCGCGTTGGAAGAACCGTGTGTTCTGGTATTGGAAGACTATCATGTCATTACAGAAAGCACCATTCACCAAGTATTGCTTCAATTGCTGGACCGGTTGCCACGCCATATCCATCTAGTGTTACTGAGCCGGACAACGCCACCGCTACCCTTGGCACGGTTGCGTGTCCAGCAGCAGATGACAGAGCTACGGACCGCCGATTTATGCTTTTCGAGCCGCGAAGTTCAAGCCTTTCTGACGCAAGCACTGGGCAAGCCGCCAGCCGCTACAACAGTCGCCACTTTGCATACGCAAACCGAAGGGTGGATTGCCGGTCTCCAATTGGCGGCATTGGCATTGCGCGGGCAAGCCGATGAGCGAACCTTTGTCCAGACCATAGCCACTACCAACTGGCATACCATGGACTATCTCATGGAAGAGGTGCTGACGCGCCAGCCACCGGCGGTTCAGCAATTTCTGCTGCGTACTGCGCTCTTTGATCGTTTCTGTGCCCCTTTAGACGAAGCCCTTGCGGTGGCCGAAGAAGGTGCTGATCTGGCGGCGCTTCCCAGCGATATCGCCGCGCCGGCATCTACCCCTGTGGAAAGTCAAGCGATTTTGGCCTACCTTGTTCAGGCCAATCTTTTTATTGTTGCACTGGATGATCGACACGCGTGGTATCGTTATCACTACTTGTTTCGTGCTCTCTTGCGCCATCAACTCCACCGTCATTGTAATGCCGCCGGTGTGGCGACGTTGCACCGGCGTGCTAGTGTTTGGCTGGCGGCTAACGGGTGGATTGAAGAAGCGGTGCAACATGCGCTAGCCAGCGGCGATGATGCGCGCGCCAGTGCGTTCGTGGCCCAGCCGCGCCATGCATTGCTCAACCAGGAAGAATGGCATACCTTAGCGCGCCGATTAGCGCTGCTGCCAGATGCATTGATCGCACAACAGGCTGCGCTTTTGGTCACACAGGCCTGGATATTGAATGTACAGTTCAAATTGGGGGCCATTCCCCCCTTGTTGCAGGCCGCCGCCGCGCGCCTGGACGATCCGCTCATCAGCGACGAAGAAGCACAATGCCTCCAAGGGGAGCTGGATTGTCTATGGGCGCAGCATTGGTATTGGCAGCACGATAGTCAACGTTGTTTGGCCGCGACGCAGCGGGCATTGGCGGCACTCCCCGCCACTTGTCTGTATGCACGCAGTGCCGCTTTGCTCTATTGGGGCCTTGCCGCCCATGCCGTCGGTCGGTCAGCAGAGGCGATCCATAGCTTGCAGATAACGCTAGAAGCCCAGCGCGCTTATCCTAGCACCTTTGTCGCCCGCATTCTCTTTGCGCTGACGCTGCTCTACTATCTCAGCGGCAAGCTGACCTTGATGGCGCAAACCGCACACGTTTTTCTGCGGGTTTCTACAGAGGCGAAGCTTGTCCTTACCCAGGGATGGGCACACTATCTGCTCGGCATTGTCTACTATGAGTGGAACGATATCGCTCAGGCGATTCAGCACTTTACGGTCCTAGTTGAACAACGCTATACGATGCATACGTTGGCGGTTCATAATGGGTGGTTGGGTTTGGCTTGGAGCCAACAGGGACAAGGCGAGCCGCTATTGGCCCAACAGCAAGTGGCGGCGTTGCTCCAGTTTCATCAGGAGATGAATAACTCT
>JAHBVH010000070.1 GCA_019637645.1 Caldilineaceae bacterium | reverse complement strand
CTTTGTCCTTTGTCACTTGTCCTTTGTCCTTTGTCCTTTGTCCTTTGTCACTTGTCCTCTACTTGTTGCTGACTCAATGACCAATGACCAATGACCAATGACAAGTGACCAATGACCAATGACCAATGACCAATGACCAATAACGCTTTAGGGTAGGATTGAGCTATGTCATTTATCTGGCCTGCAATGCTTTTCTCTCTGCTGGTGGTGCCACTTTTTGTGTGGCTCTACTGGCAGATGCAGCAGCGCCGTCGCGCCATGGCGGTGCGCTATGGCTCGCTAGGAATGGTGCAGACGGCTGGCCGTCCGTTGGGGGCGGGGCGGCACCTCGCACCGATGCTTTTTTTGACCGGCCTTATCCTTCTGTTGATTGCGTTGGCGCGGCCCCAAGCGGTGGTTAGCCTACCGCGTCTAGAAGGAACGGTGATCCTAGCCTTCGATGTCTCGGGCAGTATGGCGGCGGATGATCTAGCGCCAACCCGAATGGAAGCATCGAAAACAGCCGCGCTGGCCTTTGTCGAGCGCCAGCCAGCAACGATTCAACTGGGCGTGGTGGCCTTTAGTGATAGCGGTTTTTCGATTGTGCCACCAACCTACGACCGTGATCCGATCTTTGCGGCGATCAATCGCTTGGTGCCGGAACGGGGTACGTCGTTGGCCCATGGTATTTTTACTTCGCTCAACACCATCTTGATTGACCCCGCGGATGCTGAACAGTTTTATAGCAACCTGACCCCGACGCCCACCCCCACACCGCCACCCGTGCCGCCAGGGAGTAACGCCGCGGCGGTCATTGTGTTGCTAACCGATGGTGAAAATACAGCCCCGCCCGAACCAAGCGAGGCCGCCCAAGCCGCCGCCGACCTGGGCATTCGGATCTATCCCATTGGCATTGGCAGCGCCGCAGGCACAACACTCGATGTCGAAGGCTTTACCGTCCATACGCGGTTGGATGAGGCTACGTTAGAACAGATTGCCCAGTTGACTGCCGGCACCTATTATAATGCCGCCAACGAGGAAGAGTTGCAGCGTATCTATGAGAATCTGACCCCCGAACTGGTGATCAAATCCGATGAAATGGAAGTGACGGCGCTTTTTGCTGGGGTGAGTATCTTGCTCTTGCTCAGCGGTGGTTTAGTGTCGCTTCTCTGGTTCAGCCGTCTGCCATGAAGCGGGTTGGGCTATGGGTTGCTCTCTTCTCGGTGCGCTGCGTAATACCAGACGGATTGGAGGTATAAATGGACTTACTTTGGCCCGGATTCCTCCTGTTGCTGGGATTCATTCCCGTGCTGATAGGTTTGTATATTTGGATGCTGCGCCGCCGTCGGCGCTTTTCCGTCCGGTTTTCAAGTTTATCCCTTGTGCGCGCCGCCTTGCCCGACCAATCGCGCTGGCGCCGTCACCTTCCCTTTGCCCTCTTTCTATTGGCGTTGGCAAGTTTAATCTTGGCCGTCGCGCGACCCTTGGCGATTGTCAGTGTACCGGCTGGGCGCGCAACCATTATTCTCTCGCTGGATGTCTCGCGTAGTATGTGTTCGACCGATATTGAACCCAACCGGCTCCAGGCGGCCAAAGCGGCGGCCCTGTCGTTCATCGCTGATCAACCCTTTAGCACGCAGATTGGGCTTGTGGCTTTTGCTGGTTTTGCGCAAGTCATCCAATTACCGACTTCCGATCAGGAGGTGCTAGAGGATGCGATTGGCAGTTTAACCACGGGGCGGCGCACAGGGATCGGCAACGGCATTTTGGAAGCGCTCGACGCCCTCGCCGAAACTGATCCTTCGCTTGCACCCAGCGCACGCACGCCAGCCGACCCGCAACCGACCCCTGTACCCAATGGCGCATACGCCCCCAGCATTATCGTGCTCCTAACCGATGGGGCTAACAATGTCGGGGTCGAGCCATTGGCTGCTGCTCAACAAGCCCTCGATCGCGGGATTCGGGTCTATACCATTGGCTTTGGCACTGCGCGGGGGGGGAGCATGAACTGTGGCGGTTTTGTCGGCAGCGAACCCTTCAGTGGTTTTGGCTCGGGCAATGATCTGTTCGGTGGTGGGGGAGGCGGTGGCTTTCGCCGTGGCATCGATGAAGATACCCTGATCCAAGTCTCGGATATGACCGGCGGAGCCTACTACGCGGCGGAAAGCGCGGCTGAATTACAAGAGGTCTTTGAAAACCTGCCCACCTCCTTGATCACTCGCCACGAGACTACCGAGATCAGCTTTGCCTTTGTCGCGGCTGGTGCTTTCCTCGCGTTGCTCGCTATCGGGCTCGCCATGCGTTGGAATCCGCTGCCCTAGCCGCAATTGATGAAGGGGATGGAACAAGAGCTGTCCGGTTTGAAAAACCGGACAGCTCTATTGATCTAGGGATAAAAACCCCGTAGCTGAACGGCTTCCACAATCCGCTCAATGGCAATCGTATAGGCCGCGGTCCGTAGATCGCAGCCGCGGCGTGTATTGACATTGATGACGGCACCAAGGTTATCGAGCAACTTCTTCTCCATATTACGGCGGACTTCGCCTTCATCCCAGAAGAATGATTGCAGACTCTGCACCCATTCAAAGTAGCTAACCACCACGCCCCCGGCATTACAGAGAATGTCGGGGATCACCGTGATGCCTTTGTCATTGAGAATCTGGTCAGCTTCTGGTGTGGTGGGGCCATTGGCACCCTCGGCCACAATTTTGGCACGCACCTTGTCGGCGTTCTCCTTGGTCAGCTGCCCCTCTAGCGCCGCGGGAACTAGCACATCGACTTCTAATGCTAATAACTCTTGATTGCTAATCGCTTCAGTCCCCGGAAAGCCCGTGACCGTACCATTTGTGCTCACGTATTGGGTCAACTGGCGTAGATCGATCCCTTTGGGCTGATAGATACCGCCATATTGGTCGCTGATGCCCACAATCCGCGCCCCGCGCTCTTGCATGGTGCGCGCGGTCCAACTGCCGACATTGCCAAAGCCCTGAATCGCTACCGTGGCGTCTTCCAAGATGCGCCCAAAGCGCTGCTTGAGGAGCGCACGCGTGACATAGGTGACCCCTAAGCCCGTGGCATATTCGCGACCGACACTACCGCCTACCGCAATAGGCTTGCCTGTGACCACCGCGGGGATCGAATAGCCTTTGTGCATCGAATAGGTATCCATGATCCAGGCCATCACCTGGGCATTCGTGCCGACATCCGGCGCGGGGATGTCGCGTTCGGGGCCGATAAAAGGGGTGATCTCGGTTGTGTAGCGGCGGGTGATCTTTTCCAGTTCGCGTTGGCTCAGGGTTTGCGGATCGACGATCACGCCGCCCTTGGCCCCGCCATAGGGCAGATTCATCAAAGCACACTTCCAACTCATCCACATGGCGAGCGCCCGACATTCATCCAGCGTGACATCGGGATGATAGCGCAGGCCACCTTTGGTTGGCCCTTTCGCCATATTGTGATGAACGCGGAAGCCGGTAAACATGCGCATGTGACCATCGTCCATCTGTACCGGAAAATGGACGATCAACTCTCGTTGGGGCGTGCGCAAAAATAGCCGCAGATCATCGGCGAGCCCCATGAAATCCGCTACACTATCAAGTTGGGCTTGGGCCACGGCATAGGCACTGGTGCGGTGGGTGGGCAGGGCGGGGGATGACATATCGCCGGGTGGGAAATGAGCATCAGGGGTAGGTGATGCGAGCGGCGCTACATCGGCAACCATTGGCTGGTCGGCAATCGCGATAGCACCTTCGTTCTGGCCATTGGTGGGCTGGGAAGATGGTATAATGCGGTTTTTCGCCATTGAAAAACTCCTTTACGACGCAGAAATCAAGTTGATAGGAGTTACGTACTTGGGCCAGACCTGACAGGTTTATTAAACCTGTCAGGTCTGGTCACGCTGATCAACTGCGTAACTTTCATTTGAATGAAAGCCCATTATATACCCTGGATATCGCGCAAACTGCAAGCGCACCTACAAGAATAAGGGCTAAGGTGTATTTCAGCTTAGCCCTTACTCATCATCCCAGGTGCGGAGGGTGCTCATGGTCGTCCATTCTTCACTCTCGTCATCATCCCAGGTGATCCGAACTTGCTCGCCCCTCACTTCGGTCACTTCAGCGGCATAATACTCCTCGTCCTCAGACCACATACTCTCGATTTCATCACCAACCGCTACTGCCAAATCGGCGAGATAATCGCTCGTGGTCCACTCTTCCCCGCCGTCGTCATAGCGGATATAAATATCATCATTTTCAATTTTGGTAACAGTTGCAGGGTAGTAGTATTCATCATCTTCCCAATAAGCAAAGACCCGCGCGTTAATGGAGTAAGCCATAAGTGTTCCTTTTCGTGACAGAGTAATTTGATTCAATGCTATAGATGATTGTACACAGAATATTTCTGTAAGGAAGCAAGCGCTATCACTAATTTTTAGTTTGCAATAGTATTCCGTAAGCTGTCGGCTTACCGTTTGACATAAGGCAGGTATAGCTGTTGAGGTGTTTGGCAAAACAACGCGATCTCTGTTAGGTGGTCAATATGCCATAAAGATCCATCCGCTTCGTCGGTGGCGTACCACATCGACGATAGCATAAGACGTAGCAATGCGTCTCTTCGCTTTAACCTAACTCAGATGGGACTACCTCAAATTGGCGTACTCCTCATATCCAAGTACGTTCGCTTGGGCGTCAATTAGAAATACCCAGTCGGCCATCACGTAGCTGCCAAAGCCATTTTTAGCTCTAAATTCGACGCGCACACCGCATATGCCTTTATCAATCTCGAATAACTGATACCAGTCGATATACTCAAGCGAGCCAGGATCATTCAGCTTTTGCTTTAGCCATCGATCTACCTCGAATACAGACCCATCCCAGGCTGAATTGTAGGTGCTACACAAGAGATCTGAATCTGCTTTTTGTCCTGCTGGCGGTATTGGTGTTGCCGTTGGCGTTCGCGTTGATGCTTCTGTCAGCGCTAGCGTTGGGGCTTGCGTCGGCTGGGACATGCCAATATCGGCATCGGTATAGTCAGGCGTAGTTAGCATATTGCCGTCTTTGCCGACGAAGTAGGTGCTATATCCGATATTGACATACGTTTCGTCCTCGATTCCCGTATCAGTATGATAAAAATAAACAATTATGGTAAACATCCCTGGCACTGTAAAGTTGTCAATCCACTGTTGCTCGCTGAACTGCTGGCGGTAGAGAGCGCTGTCGCAGCCAAAGAGAAGCTGCGATGTCATCTTATTCCCGCTCACGTCGGCTCGACCTTCTGGTTCGCACTTGTAATCCGGTGGCAACAGAGCCTTGACCTGATCCGGCAGGCCAAGGACAAGTGGTAGGTTCCCACCCTTATAAACATATGAGATCGACCAAATATTTTGGGCCGTATCGTCATCGCACCAGACCTCGTAAACCCGCCACAGATCGGTGTCGCTTGCCTTTTCGCACGGACCGCCGATGATTCCATCCAGTGGGGCGCTACTGACCGACGGTCGAGATGTCGGTGTGGCCGTGACAGCGACGGCCACTGTTGATGCAGCGGGAGACGGCACGCTCACACGAAAACTAGCGACCCACTGGCTGTCGCCGATCCTGAGCCATTCCCCATCATCGCTCACCTCCAGAACGGTAATGATATCACCGGCTTTTGCCTTTCCAACAAGTTTGTAGCCGGTACCTGGCCCGGATCGGACATTGGCATGACGAACTATCGTTGCTGATGATCCTTGGGCTACAGTGACTAGAGCAGTCAACATCATCAGCAAAACAAAGATCAGAATAGAAAAAATTACTCGCATCAGAACACATTTCCTTTTGTAAATTATCTAAACTAGCTTAAGTTTAAAGTAAAACTGATTGAAACTTATTTATCTGCCAGTGGTGGCTGTCATCACATCCGATAGCGCGTACAGCAGTACGAATCAAAAGTTTCAATCATTTTGTAGTAAGGAAAGCGTACATTTTGTTGGCTGGCGTACCCTGGCTAATGAGGGGGAGCCAAACCGAAGTGCCCTCTTGGGCGCGCAGAACAGGGGCGCTTGGTGCCAGCAAGGTGGTAAGCGCAAGCAGAAGAGCAACGACCGGGTGGATATGCCGCTGGGTATGCATAAGGGGCCTCTAGCTTTTAGATCATGGGTGATAGGGGGCTACGAAGTCAGCGACGATGGGTATCGACCGATGGATAGATGATGTAAGGGTATAGGAAATTTTAAGCAATGGGTTGTGTGATGCAATTTGTTGTTAACACTGTTAGGTTAACAAGGAAGCATGAAGAATACATCGGTCAATTGATGGTGTACCCGCAGGGCAAAAGTGGATCGATTGGGCTGGCGCACTGCACCAGCTTTGGGAAGGGGTTTTACTGCGTTTCTTCCTGCAATACCACGTAATCGGCGCGGAGTTGGGCTAATTCGGTTTCATCGACGGCGCGGTCGCCATAGTGAACCCGCATATAAGCCGTGGTGAGGCGGGTGATGGCCTCGTTTTGGGTGGGGAAAGCGGTTAAAAGATGGGAAAGGTATTCGTCGGGCGATTGGGCTGGGGCGCGTGGGTGGCCTTGTTTGGCGGCCAGTCGGCAAACATTCGCATAGATATTCTGGACCGAAATCGCGGCCAAGAGACCTGGGCCGAAGCCATAGCGGCGCAGCAGTTTACCCAGGTCGCGCAGCCGTGCAAAAGGATTGCTCCCCAATGCCAAGCCTTCCTGGCCGCTCTCTTCTTTCTCTTCGGGCAGGCCCCGGCGGCGACTGCGGACAAAGAGCAGCAAGAGCACGATAACAACGACGGTGATGATCAGCGCGACCAAACAGTAGCGCAACATGACAAAATTTTCCGCTGTTTCGCTCGTGGCTAGTTGATCCAGTTGCAGATCCCCAAGTTGTATCTCCTGTTGCTGCTGGGGCTCCAAATCGGCCATGAGGCTGCGAATAAAATTGATCAGGCGTTCCAGCCAGGGCGCAATGATCCAGAGCACCGTATAGAGAATCGTCAAAAAAAGATTGCCGAGGAAGTTCCACAGGGGTGAAAACCAACCCAGCACGGTACGAACATTCGTGGGTGTGTAGACTTGGGCCACAGCGATGGCCGCGGTCATGGTCGCACCGAGCATCAGCAGCAGTTGGCTAAAGCGGCCCCAGGGCAAGGTCGCGCCACTGCTTTGGGCTGCCCCCAGCGCCTTTTCATCGATGCGCGCCACGGCCACGGCTACTAGGCCAAAGGCAAAGAAGAGCCAGAAGTAGGCAATAGCTACTTCTACTGGGCGGCGCGCGACAAGAATGAGAAGCGTGTTGCCCACCAGCGCCAAGAGCATGCCCACGCGAAAGCTCATGCCCACGCTAAAAAAGGTTAGCGCGCGATCGGTGGCGGTGGCGACGCGGAGCCAGAGAAAGAGATTGATCACTAGCAGAAAAAGGATGGCACTGCTGGCGGCGGCTGTGGTAAAGAGCGCACTAACCACAGCCGCCAACCAGCGTAGATCCCATGGTGCTAGGGTGGGAAAGAGCAAAAGGCGGATCAGGAGCAAGGCCGTGCCCAACACGATCCCGACCAGCGCGACTTCGTAGAGAGGCGAATCTATTTGCCAGCGGTTGAGGAGATCGGCCCCTAACAGATAGAGCAGCATGAGGCCCCAACTGATGCCAAAGAGCGCCCAGGGCGAGTAGAGACCCAGGTTGGCAAGGAGCGGCGGCAGCGGTGAACGGTCCGGTTGCAGCCAAGCAAAGAAAGTGAGTGCCCAGGGAATGAACCAAGCGACTTCCATGCCCGCCAAGGCGATAAAAAGGGTACGATAACGACGATTGGTAAGAAGCATGATTCTGGTTGCTTATCTGGGCATAATTGCGTGCCGATGTGCTGGGTATCCGATACACCTGACAGGTGTCGGGGTTAGCGCGTAACTGCTATGGATTATACCACAAGTTAGGCTTCCCCTACCGGTTGTTCTTTGGTCGGTGGGAGGGGGCGGGTGGTGTCAGAAAAGGCAACCAAGCCGGTGACCACCAACATGAGCGCCACGCTGCCGATTCCCGCATAGAGCGGCCAACTGGGCTGTCGCGCATATAGGAGCCCCGCGACCGTGGGCGAGAGCGCCAGCCCTAGTTGCATCGCGGTTTGTTGAATGCCTAAGCCAAAGCTCAAATTCTCTGGGCGCAGCAGGCTTCCAATCCGCACCAGAACCGATGGGCGGATCAGCCGATTCCCGCCGTTGAGCACAAAGGCCACCGCCAGCAGCCAGAGCTGGTTGCCGCCCAGCCATAACAAGATCAAGCCGACGAGGACCAGGAATAGACTCAATAGGAGCGCGGGTAAGCCTTCTCCACGCAGCTTGCTCAGGCCATAGACCAGAACCACCACACCTAACGCGCTCCAGGTCCCCAACCAGCCGATTTCGTTAATGGTCAACCCCCGCACCTCTTCCAAGTATTTGGGGGCCAAGACCAATCCCACATCAATGGCAAAGAAGAGAAAAAAGACCAGGAGAATTTGGCCCAGAAAAGCCCGGTTATGCAACAGCGCGCTAGCACTATGGCGGTTGGCGCTGGGCTCTGGCGCTTGGTTACGCAAGGGCAGCAACACCAAGGTTGAACCGGTGTAAATAAGCGAGGCCGTTAGATAGACCGCCCGCAGCCCAAATTGTTCCCCGATCCAACCGCCAATGGCTGGCGCGACAATGCTCCCCAACGAAATTGTGCTAGAAAGCAGCGCAAAGGCTTCCGCGCGGCGCTCCACCGGTGTACAGGTCGTGACATAGCCATAGAGCACGGCTACCGCAAAGTTAGAGAGAACGTAAACCGCCAACGCGGGGGTAAACCAGCGCCAATCGGGCGCAAAGGTCATGGCAAAGGCCGACAAAGTACCCATCACCCAACCGAGCAGAATCACATATTTGCGCCCATACCGATCCGCCCATAGTCCGATCGGCGCGTATAAAAAGGTGACGACAAAGCTTCCCAGCCCCAGCGCCAACCCCACCTGTGCCGGTGATGCTCCTAATTGGGTTACATAAAGGGGCTGTAAATAATAATAGAGATAGGCACCCAACCCCCACAGAAACATGCTGAGATAGATCAGCCCTAGATCGCGATTCCAATACACAAAGTGCTGTAGCCGCTGCATATCGATTCTCCTGCTGGTGGGCTAGTGCAGTTAGGTTTCCCAAACCGGTCAGCGCTAGCCCTACTGATCAATTAAATGTCACCCTTGCGCCTGAAACCCTCTATTATAAACAGTGTTGACAGCCCCTGTAAAGCGCGTTACACTGACCAACATTGACGCACAAACCGCATATCTGGCTGGCCCCGTGGCACCCACAACTGCCAAGGCAGGCCGCTGTCAGGTTTTCAAAACCGGCCAGGTTGATGCTATGTAAGGGAATGTTGCCCCATGGTCTTTAACGTTCGTGACAACTTGCTTCAGATCAAAGAGGACTTCCCTTATCCTGTGCAGGAAATTTCTCACTGTTGGATTCCGTTGCCAGATGGGACACGCCTGGCCGCGCGGATCTGGCTGCCTCTCGATGCCGCGACAAAGCCAGTCCCGGCCTTGCTCGAATATATTCCTTATCGTAAAAACGACTTTACTGCGTTGCGCGATTCGATCCGCCATCCCTACTTTGCCGGTCACGGCTATGCGTCGGTCCGCGTGGACATGCGCGGGAGTGGCGACTCCGATGGCATTCTCTATGATGAATATCTGCAACAGGAACAAGACGACGCCCTGGTCGTAATCGCCTGGCTGGCGGCCCAACCCTGGTGTACCGGCGCGGTGGGGATGTTTGGCAAATCGTGGGGCGGCTTTAATGCCCTCCAAGTCGCGGCGCGCCGACCACCAGCCTTGAAAGCGATTATCACCCTCTGCTCCACCGACGATCGCTATGCCGATGATGTTCACTACATGGGCGGTTGTCTCTTGGCCTCGGACATGCTCTGGTGGGCGTCGATCATGTTGGCCTACAATGCCCGGCCACCGGACCCCAAAGTGGTGGGAGAGGCGTGGAAAGCCATGTGGCTGGAGCGGCTGGAGAAGAGCCCACCCCACGTCGAAGCGTGGGTGGCCCACCAACGGCGCGATGCCTTCTGGCAGCATGGTTCGATCAACGAGGATTACCGCGCCATCGAGTGTGCCGTCTTTGCCGTGGGTGGCTGGACCGATGGCTACACCAACGCCATTCTCCGCATGTTGGAAGGTTTGGCCTGTCCCAAATTGGGGCTGATCGGTCCGTGGGCCCATGAATACCCCGAAGTGGCGGTGCCGGGACCCCAGATTGGCTTTCATCAAGAGTGTCTCCGCTGGTGGGACTATTGGCTCAAGGGCCACGATACTGGCATCATGCGCGAGCCACAGCTGCGCGCCTATCTCATGGAGAGTGCCCGGCCCGCGACCTTTTATCCCTATCGCGCCGGGCAGTGGGCCGCGGAACCAAGCTGGCCGGCGCCTGCCGTGGCCGCCAGCACCTATTGGCTGGCGGCTGACCAACTCATCACCCATCCACCAACCACGGGCCAGCCCCTAACTTGCCCTAGTGTGCAAACCCATGGTCTCTATGCGGGCGTCTGGTGTCCCTTTGGTTCACCGGGCGATTTGGCTTCGGATCAACAGGCAGAAGATAGCGTGTCGCGCTGCTTTACTTCCGCACCAGCGACCGCACGCACTGCCTACCTTGGCTTTCCCGAAGTCACCTTGACGTTGCGCTCGGATCAGCCCCAAGCGTTGGTCGCCGTGCGCCTTTGTGATGTTGCCCTGGATGGCGCATCCACCTTGGTCAGTTGGGGGCTACTCAACCTGACCCATCGTGAGAGTCATACCCAGCCCACGCCCTTAACACCTGGCCAGCCCTATACCATCACCGTGCGTCTCAATGCCATTGGCTACATCTTGCCTGTTGGTCACTGTTGGCGGGTTGCCGTCGCTCCCACCTATTGGCCCCATGCTTGGCCTTCCCCGCTTCCTGTTACCTTGACCCTGGAGACAGGGCCAGCAAGTTATTTGACCCTGCCGCGCCGTCCGCCCACCGCAGCCGATGACCACATAACGTTCCTCCCGGCTGAAGCCGCCCCGCTCCTGGCGTGTGAAACGTTGCGTCCCGATCTACGCAAACGGCTGGTCGAGCACGACTTGATCAACCGTACCACTCGCCTGATCGATTATAGCGATGAGGGCGCACGCCGCCTCCTGCCCGATGGCATTACCTACACAAGCCTGCTCAATGATACCTATACGATTGTTGATGGGGACCCGCTCGCGGCTCATGTTCGCTGTGAGCGACAAGTGGGCTTAGGCCGCGATGCGTGGCAAGTACGGGTCGAGACGGTCAGCGAAATGCACGCTGACGCTACTCACTTTCACCTGGCCAATGCCCTCACCGCCTATGAAGGAGAAACCGAACTCTTCACCCGTACTTGGGTAACGGCCATTGAACGGGATGGGGTGTAAATCAAAAAGTGACAGGCGTGTTCATGTGCCTGTCACTTTTTGATAGCTGGGAAACGATTTACTTCTGAATCAATGGGAGATGGATCTGGCTACCGTAGATCGCGTAGACCGTGGTGGTTTCGCTGACTTCATTGGTGACAATTAGCAGGGGCACGCCAATGGGACTCTTGGCTGCTGGGACAAATTTGAGCCCTTCGGGTGAAATATCCAGGTCACTGCGCACATATTGCACAAAGGTCGGTTGCCGTGGGTTGCTGACATCAAAGACAACGACGCCACCACCGGCCCGTTCCAGCCCGACAAAGGCATAGGTGCGGCCATCAATGACGCCAACGGTCAACCCTTCCGGTTCCGGTCCTTTGTCATCCGAGCGCTGATCAACTTTGGTGGGGTCACCATCATTGGCGTTGAAGAGTGCCGGTGTCAACGCGGCGGTTAGTTGCTCTAATTGTTCACCACTGTCGAAGACCAGATTGCCGTGGCTGTCCCAAATGGAGAAGGAGCGACCACCGTAGACATAGAGGCGGTCAAAATCGCCGTCGCCATCCAGATCCCCATCCACATTCGAAGCCTTAAGGCGACCTAAGTTGGCGTTTTGTTGCAAGGTCGCTGCATTGGGGAAGACCCCGCTGTCTAAGGTCAGTGCATTGATTGGCTGTGAATCGCCATAAAGATCGCTGGCGTCACCCTCATTGGCGGTGACATAGTAGACACTGTTGTTCGTACTGTAGGCCGCAATGCCGTCGGGCATAAACATCCCCAAGACCGGCCAGTTCTGGATCTTGATCGCGGGCCCATTGGCTTCGCCATCGCGGTCGCTGGGGTCTAACCCATTGGGCTGGTCGAAGCGCACCAACCCCAACAAGATCGGTTCCGGGGCGGGATTGACGGGCAGCTCGCCATTCCCGGGGATCGGCGCGGCCAACATGCCAAAGTCATTGTCGTTGATGACCGCCAGGGTATTCTCATCGATGAAAGTCAAGCCTTCGAGTTTGCTGATCCCTGTATAACCCAAGGGGCCTACATTGGTCACCAAGCGTTTGTAGACGGGACGGATGTTGACGCTGGCTAGCTCATCGACCGTGGCTAGTTCAATGGTCTTGGTGGGGAAGGCCGCGGCAAAGGCCGTGATGATGGCCCCGGCATGAATATCAGTTGCCCCCTTGAGGTCGATTTCAAAGATCAGCTTATTGGCCGCTACCGTGGTGCGATCATCGCGCTCGGCCACCAAGAAACGCCCACCACCTAATGCCGTAGCGTCACCGAGTTTGTCGGTGCGCGCCGTGCCACTCGCGCTGGGGTCGCGGAGGATGTAGAGATATTCGGCTATGACCGTTTCGCTTACAGTGTCAAAAGCCACAATGCGTAGGTTTTTAGCTGCGCGTGAAGAGGCATCGTTGGTTGTATCCGGGTTGTCCAAGGGGCTTTGGATAAAGGCATACAAAATATCGCCTTCAATCGCAACGGCCTCAAAACCGCGATTGGCACGGCGCTGTGCATAGACTTCGGGTAGCACTTCCGCGCCAAAGGTACCAGCCGGTTGACCCACCGCGGCGGCTATCCCCTGCGGTACATAGCGTTCTTGCAGCACACCGTTGGGCGCGAAATGAAAGATCGCGGGCCGATATTCATCGACCATCCAGAAGGAACCATCCCCAGCCACCGCAATCCCCTCCAGGTCGGCCCCCAGCGGATCAGGCGGGAGGAGATTGCCAAAGAGATCGACCGGCTCTTCATCCACATGCTTGAGGCCGGTGGTGCCCGTGTAGCTGTTGGGCAGACCTGTCAGGGGCGTGACGCCATCGGCGCGGAAGAGCGGCAGGCGTTGGGTAATGGTGAACTGACCGCTGACGGGGCTAAATTCAAAGCGAACCAATTCTGGTTGGAAGTTAGGTAGGGCAAAGGGACGTTCGAGGACACCATCGCCATCAATATCGGTTGGCTCGCCATTCGGCCCGCGATCGGGATGGGTAATAAAGCGGTAGTTGCCCGCTGCCGTAGTGCCTTCATAGAAGAGGCCGGAAAAGCCGCCGAGGTTGATCGGCTGGCCTTGCGTATGGGTAATGGTGGGGCTGGTGACGCCAAGCACGGGGCGGTTCTGCCATTCATAGCTGGTGACGCTGGGCAGGCCGCGGCTGTGATCTTTGAGCCCTAGTGGCACAAGCTTGCTGATGACTGTGGTGCTAATATCCACAATCGCCACACTATTTGCTTCTTGCAATGTCACCCAAGCCATGCGGCTGTCCGGCGAGACCGCAATATATTCGGGCTGGAGATCCTGGGCAACGCTGGTGGTCGTTGTCAGAAAACGGACCCCTTGATTGATCAAATCGGCTTGGCGGCTGTTATAGGCGCTAAAGCCAAGCGTGGTGACCGTGGCCGTGGTGATGCCGTGGGTCAGATCGATAATGCTGATCGAGCCAGCCGGTTCGGCATCGGCAGTCGGCTCGCCTTCATCCGCGGTCAACACCTTTTTGCCATCGGGCGTAAAGGTGACCATATCGGGCAACGCGCCGACCGTGAACGCGCCGAGTTCCACGCCATCACTATCCAGAAAAACCACTTTTCCTGGCTCGGTCACCGTGGTGGCTGGAACAGCAACGGCGGCCAGGCCATTGTAGAAATCCACACTGGTCGCGGCATAGGGCAAAGTCTTGACCAAGGTGGGGTTGCTGGGGTCGCTGAGATCGACAATTTGCAATTCATCGCCAGTGACAAAGAGCCGTTTGGACATTTCGTCATAGGCCGAAATTTCAGCGCCCAGCGTACTGCTGTAGCGCCCTACTTCGACGAGCTTGAGGGTTGAGGAAATGGCTGCCTGCACGGCCGCGGGCGCGGCGACACCCGCTACGCTAGCCGGCGCGGCTTGGGTTGTGCCGCGAACTAACCCCAGAAAAACTAGGGTCAGGAGGGCGGCAACGAGAACAAGTTGGGTCCCTTTGTGATGCATGAAATGATACTCGCTTGATCTTGCTGATCGGTGAAAAATTGGGATGGTTAAAATTGAGCTAGGGAGAAGGCGTGGGGCAACCAATCTCTCGTCTAGATTTAACGGAGCTACTGTTAACAGGCGATGAACAATGGGGAGCCAATTGTAAAAAGTTTGTAAAACTATGCACTTTTCGCCTACCTCCTTGGGTTGAACTTCAAATAATCTGGCTAACTTGTTGCATTCTCTGGCAGATTGTGTTACGCTCTGTGCGCCGCTTGTTAACACATCTACTAATCCCCTGCAAAAGCTTGGCATGTCACTACATCCATATCCAATCCATACCAATGGCCGGATTCTTACCAATTCCTACTGACCCAAGCGCTACGAATACCGTAGACCTACGCAGGAAGATTACCATCAAGTTTATCATCAAGTTTATCATCAAATATTGTCATGATTTGGCAGAGCTGCTATCAAGCATAACCAAACCGTAACATCCTGCTAACCTACTTTGGCTATTGTTGCCCTACCGTTTGCTTTCTCTCGGTGTAGTGGGCAACCTCAGCTGAGAACTAGCTACTTATTCTTGGCAAAGTGTTTCCCAACGCCACCACCACTGATCTCTGATGAGGAGGAATGAATGTATTCAAAACGACTTTGGACCTTACTGACGTTGCTGGCCGTGCTGGCTGTTAGCCTAGCCGCGTGTACGGTCCCCGCTGCGGCCCCTACCAGTAGCGCCGGGCCCGAAACCACCGCTCCCGCCGAAGGCCCCCAAGGGACCTTAACGATTGCGCTCACCACCGATATTGCGGCCATTGAATCGCCCTATGCTCCCGAACGCCAAGCCGACAACGCGTCGTGGACCCTTTATGATGGCCTCGTCTTTCCCGAAACGGATGGCACGTATTCACCCGCGCTTGCCGAAAGCTGGGAAGTTTCCGAAGATGGCACCACCTATACCTTCCACTTGCGCCAAGGGGTGACCTTCCACAATGGCGAAGCCTTTACCGCCGACGCGGTGGTCTATAGCTGGCAAGTCTATTCCCAGCCAGAAGTGACCTATGCCAATGAGTGGAACTTTGCAACCGCGGTGGAAAAGGTCGATGACTATACGGTTGCGATCAGCACGGCCGCGCCCAATGCCCTGATGTTGGCCCAAGTGGCGGGCTGGACGATGATCCCACCCCTGGCCCATGCCGAAATGGGGTTGGCTGCCTTTGCCCAGAGCCCCATTGGGACGGGTCCTTTTATGTTCAAGGAATGGATCAAAGGCGATCACCTGACTGTTGTCGCCAATCCCAACTATTGGCGTGAGGGGTATCCTAAGGTGGCCGAAGTTGTCTTCCGCTTTATGCCCGAATCGGCCACCCGCGTGGCCGCCATTCAGGCGGGTGAGATTGACATTGCCCCACGCCTGACCGCGGACGAGGCGGACCTCTTAACTGGCGATGACCTGACCGTCATCGACTATCCGGTGGATCGGGTCTATTATATTGCCTTTAACAACATGACCACCGGCCTGGACACGCCGATTATGGATGTCAAGGTGCGCCAGGCCATTGCCCATGCCATCGATGTCCAGACGATTATTGATTCGATCTTTAGTGGCGCGGCCAGCCGTGCTGTCAGCTTGATGACCCAAAACAACCTCGGTTATGTCGATACCGAGCCGCTCGCCTATGATGTAGAGCAGGCCAAGACACTCTTGGCCGAAGCTGGTTATGCCGATGGCTTTACCATTGGCATGGCCTGCCCAGAAGCAGCCTATGCCAACATCAACGAAGTCTGTCAGGCCATTCAGGGCTATCTGACCGAAGTTGGCATTACAGTTGATCTCGAACTGATCGAGGCCAATGCTTTCTGGACGCGGGAAGAGAATAAGGAATTGCCGCCGCTCTTTGTCGATAGCTGGTCTAATACGCTCAACGAAGCCTATGGCCGTCTTCAAGGCGCGGTGGGTAAAGATCAAGCCTACGCCAACTGGTCCGACGAAAAATTCCACACGTTGCTTGATCAAATTATTGCCACCCCGGATGTGGCGGCCCGCGCCGCGTTGTATAGCGAACTGCAAACCTATATGAGCGAGACGCAGCCCTTTGTCTTCCTCTACTCTCCTCAAGCCTTTGAGGGCGTGAATCAGCGGGTACAGAACTACCAACCCCGCGGTGCTGAAGATTACTTCCTGTGGAATGTGAGTGTGACGGGCGAGTAGAGAGTAGAGAGTAGCGAGTAGAGACTGGTGACTGGTCTCTACTCGCTACTCTCCATCAACTACAACTATGCAACGTTATCTCTTCTCGATCATCGGGCAGGCCATGTTGGTCTTGCTCGGGGTCTTTATCCTAGTCTTTCTCATGGTGCGCCTGACGGGTGATCCTACGGCGGTGATGTTGGCGCGCGAGGCGAGCCCCGAGCAACGGGCCGAATTTCGCCAGCGCATGGGCTTTGATCGGCCCCTGCCGCTTCAATTTGTGGACTTTGTCGCCAAGGCTGCGGTTGGTGATCTGGGGAATTCCCTCCACTATCGCCTGCCGGCCCTACCCTTGGTGCTAGAGCGCCTACCTGCCACGCTCCAACTGGCCTTTGTGGCGCTGGGGATGGCAATTGGGATCGCCATTCCCTTGGGCTTGGCGGGGGGAACACGCCCCGGCTCGTGGCTCGATACGCTTGGGCGCTTGATCGGCTTGCTGGGCCAAACTGTGCCAGCCTATTGGTTGGCGCTCGTGCTGATCATTATTTTTGCGGTAAACCTGCGGTGGCTGCCAACGTCGGGGCGTTCGGGTTTCTTGTCGGTGCTGATGCCTGCCTTTACCTTGGCCCTGCCCACCATGGGGCGGCTGGTGCGCCTCACCCGTTCTGCCGTCATGGAGATTATGGGTGACGACTATGTGCGTACGGCGCGTGGCAAAGGGCTCACCAACCAGACAATTTTCTATCGCCATGTGCTGCGCAACGCGGCCATTGCGCTCGTGAGTGTGATTGGCATCCAATTTGGCTATATGCTGGGCGGTTCGGTGCTGATCGAAAATGTCTTTTCTTGGCCGGGACTGGGCAAGCTGGCCTATGAATCGATCTCAAATCGGGATTTCCCACTGGTACAGGCGATTGCGCTCTTTTCGAGCCTCGTCGTCATTGTCCTTAACTTGCTGGTTGACCTGGCCTATCCCTTGATCGACCCAAGGATTCGCTATGAGTAATCGTCTCATGTCGCCTACAACGCCGACGGGGGCTAGCGCTGGGGCATTCCATTGGCTAGACCAGGCGCGTACCTTTATGCGTCTGCTTGGGCGTGACTTTACCGGCATCTTGGGCTTGATCTTGTTTCTGGCGGTGGTCTGCGCCGCGCTCTTTGCCCCGTGGCTAGCGCCCCACGATCCCTTGCAACAGGATCTCAAGGCCAGCAAATTGCCACCCGCTTGGATGGCCGACGGCGATTGGAGCCACCTGCTCGGCACCGATCCATTGGGGCGCGATCTCTTTAGCCGGATTCTCTATGGTAGCCGGGTTTCGCTTCAGGTTGGCTTCTTTGGGGTCTTGATCGCGGGGAGCCTGGGGTTAGTCATTGGCCTCTTCGCGGGTTTTGTTGGTGGACGTACCGATCAGGCCATTATGACGGTGGTCAATATTATCTTGGCCCTGCCCTATCTCCTCTTTGTCGTCTTTATTGCTGGTGTGCTGGGCCGCAGCCTGCTCAATGTGATCCTCATCTTTGGCATTACCGACGCCCCGATCTTTGTGCGCGTGGTGCGCGGCGAAGTCCTCCGGCTACGGCGTTCCGTCTATGTCGAAGCGGCGCAAAGCACGGGGGTGCCGCAAGGGCGCATCCTCTTTCAGCACATCCTGCCCAATCTCATCGGTCCCTTCCTCACCGTCGCCACCTTTGAAATGTCCGCCATGATCCTCTATGAAGCGGGGCTCGGTTTCCTGGGGTTGAGCGTGCCGCCCGATGTACCCAGCTGGGGCAACATGTTAGAGGCCGGTCGTCAACATCTCCAGCGCTATTGGTGGATCGCCACCTTCCCTGGCCTCGCCATTATGTTCTCTTCCTTGGGCATGAATCTCCTCGGCGATTGGCTGCGCGACGCCCTCGATCCCCGCTTACGCCGCTTAAAGAAATAAGCGACTAAGAGGGCAGGAGTAGGGTAGGTGGGGTACGCCAAGGTGGGGTAAAGGCGCTGCTCGGCAATTGGAGATGGGTCTCGGCGATACGCATAGCCGCAGCCGCGCCGGATTCCAAAGCCGCGTGGACAGTGCCGTATTGGGTAAGGTGGGTGGCTTCGCCTGCAAAGTAGAGCCGATCGGCAAGCGGTTCGGCATAGGTCAAGCGATCTTGGCTGTTATTGCCCACAATAGGGTAGGAATAACTGCCCAAGGCCCACGTATCACTGAGCCAACGGGTAAAGATAAAGTCTACTGGCTCGGGCACGGGCTGCCCAAACATGCGCTGCAAGGTGAGCATCGCCTGTTGTAGTACCTCTTCGTCTGTCGCGTTGCGATCAAAGGCGGCCCCCGTGTGGCCGTCGGTAAAGGACATGAGCACCGGTGCCTGGACAATGGGCGCTAGGCTGAGCCAAGAGGTAAAAATGCCGCGCCGGGCTGGTTCATCGAGCAAGGCCAAGAATCGATTATGACTTTCCGGCCAAAAGACGCGGGGGAAGCGAAGCACGATTTTATTCAAGACGCCGTCCCCCCCATAGCCAATGCGGCGAATGGCTTGCTGTTTGGCCGCGGGCAAGGGCGGATCAAACTGGAGTTGCTCACTTTTTAGGATCCCAAGCGGCACTGTCACCACCACAGCATCCCCACGATAAGTACCCGCGGTCGTCGTTACTTGCACCCCAAAGTCATCATATTGGATCGCTTGGACTGGCTGGTCAAGATGAATCGTTAGCCCCTGGGCCGCGTCTCCGATCAATTGACTGTACCCCCCACGCGGCAAGGCATTGACCATCGCGGTCTCTTTTGGAAACCACTCGCGTAGATCGAGTTGGTCGGCTGGCGCGCCTTGGACTCCTTCGGCCAGAGCGACCCGCCAAGCGAGCATGCGGCGATCAATGGGGCGCAAC
The DNA here is from genome assembly GCA_019637645.1 of Caldilineaceae bacterium. The sequence continues at coordinate 25,045 of JAHBVH010000070.1, read as the reverse complement.
CGGCGGCTGCTGAGAAGCGGATCGAGTGCATCGGCCAACGAAATCGTCGGCGGACGACCTGCCGCCAACGCACGTTGGAGCCGCGCCGATTGCCGTTTGATGGCGCGGTTGGCATAGAGGCGGCTGCGCCAAGCCCGTCGTTGTACCTGCTCCTCTGCCTGAAACTGACCATTCGCGACAACAAAGCGGGTCTCATCCGAGGTCACGGCGAGATCAATGCCCAAGCTTTGGGACCAATTCGTCAGCGGATTGTTGTCCGCCCCATGGATCCACGACGCGCCAAGATCACAGGGGGCCCCCCACCGTTGATCGGTCCAAATCCGTCCACCTAGGCGATTGCGCGCCTCCACCACGGTAACTTGGCAACCGCTGTCATGCAATAAGCGGGCGGCCACCAGACCCGCCATCCCCGCACCCACAACAATCACGTTGAATGGCGTGTGATTGGGGGACGGTTGCACTACGAAATGCGCCCATTTTTCTGAATTTTGTCGCATATTCCACACCTACTTGATTTTGCGCCCAAGCCGAAGTTCTTCTATTCTACCTGAATCTGTTGGCCTTTGACAACGTTTTACCTCAGCGGTACGGAACCCAAGAATGGCCTGCTACGTCAGTCTGCTACGCTAGTCTGCTATATCAGGCAGCTTTACTAACTCCGTAACAGGACGTACTGACTGGCTGCGCAACTGTGCTGATAATGAATTTTTAGCGATTCATTTCATTCGCAAGCTGGGCTACGGGTAACCGTCGCCTTGCAATAAAGGAGTGTATGTTGAAAAAATCGATTGTAATGACCTTTGGCGCGATCCTGTCGCTGCTCGTGCTCGTCGCCGCCTGCCAGAGCGGCATGACCGACGATGAGAAAGAGATTGCCATTGCGGTGGCCTTGACCCAAACGGCAGCCGCACTGCCTGCGGATAGTAGCGCCGCTGATGTGGCTACGCCAACACCCCCGCCCGCCGCGGCTCCCACCGAAACTGTCGCCACAGCGGATGTGGCTCCAACGGCACCGGCGACGACCGCGCCACCGGTGGCTGATACCACAACGGTGTTAACACCGACGGCCGCGACGCAAGTGGCCGCTGTACCAGGCACCACCGAAGCCCTGCCCATCACCCAACCCGCCACCAAGGTGCGTACTTTGCTCGTCGCCCCTGGGGAACCAGGCCCGCTGTACGCGCTGCTCACCGATGAAGTGGCCGACAATGCACCAGCTACCAATCCTCGCTTGTTGATCAGCCGGGACTTTGGTGGCAGTTGGTCGGCGGCACCCAGTGGTTTGCCCGAGGTGGCCGATGATTGTCTCTATAATGTAAGTATGGACTACTATGGTGAGACGGCGCTCTTTGCCAGCACTTGCCAAGGAATCTACCGCTGGTCCGTCGCGACGCCGACGTGGACGCAGCTAACTGAAGAACCAGCAGGCATGGTGGCTGTGGTCTATAGCAACGCGGATCTGCTCTGGGCAACCCGTCCCTACCAACCGGACGAAGCACCCTTGCTGCGTAGCCAGGATGGTGGTGAGAGCTGGACTACCGCCGAATTGACCCATACGACCGGGGTTGCCAATATTGGCATTAATCCACGTGACACCCAGACCGGATATGCCATTGTGTGGCCGGATGAAGAAGCGGGCAGCGATCTACGCCGTGGTAGCTTTTTTACCGAATGGCAGGTAATGCCAGGCCCGAATAACAACCAAGCCATCAATACGGGGATGACCATCGATGGCGGCACAGGTAATGTGTATGTCACCACGCGTGACACGGCTGGGGCAAAGCTCTGGCGCAGTAGCAATCCCGATGCGTTGACCATTGCCGAAGTGCGTTGGGACGCGATTTATACCACCGCCCCTGGCATTAATCTCGAGGTACTTTCTTCGGGCTGGAGCCCAGAAGAAGATCAGATTTCCATCTACGCCAACTTTACCCAAGTGGCAGATGGAGAGTTGGTCTATGCCCTCTATCGCTCTCCCAATAGTGGCCTCACTTGGGAGCCGGTGATCATAACGCCGTAGGTGATTTCTCAAGAGAGCGGACAGGTTCTGAAACCCAGTCCGCTCTTTGGAACACAACGCCTTATTATAAAAGCCCGCTTGAGCGGGCGTTGTTCGGTAGCACGGTCCCTTCTGGGCGGTGCGCTAGACTTGTGTACTTTCGTGGTTGGTGCGATTGGCCCAGTATTCTAGGACGATTACCAACAAAAATCCACCGATTGCCAACAAGATCGCATAGACAACCTCTAGATTGACCGCCCCGTTGACGGTGAGCGGGGGCAAAATGTTGTGTTCGATGGTGGGGATCAACTCCCCATGGCGGTCGGTAATGGTGGCAAGGACTTCTTTCCACGGCCATACCTTGCGCAGGCTGCCCAACATAAAACCAGTGAGTACGGCCACCGTGAGATCATGATAGCGTTTGAAGAGCCAGCTGAGAATTTGGGCGAAACTGACGATTCCGACCACTGCGCCAATACCCGCCAAGGCAATGCTACCCAGATCGCGCTGATTCACTGCACTAATAAAGAACTGGTATTTGCTGAGCAAGACCAAAATAAAGGAGCCAGAGATACCCGGCAGGATCATGGCACAGATCGCCAAAGCCCCACTGAGAATTAAAAACCACCACGTTTCAGGCGTTTGGGTAGGCACCAGCCCAACCAGCCAAAACGCGCCGAGGGTGCCAATGATAAGGGCTAACCAGGCTGCTGCTGTCCATTTGGGGATCTTGCGACTCACCGTTACGACCGAGGCCAAGACCAGACCCAGGAAGAAGCTCCAGAGTAATACCGGTTGATTCGCCATCAACCACTCAATCCCGGGTGCCAAGGTGAGAATCGCCACCGCGATCCCCGCTAACAACGTGACCATAAAGAAAAAATTGACCAACCGCAGCGCTTCCCCAATCCGCAAGCCCAGGAGCGCCTGCCATAACCGTGGTTGGCCAATCATGCGAATACTTTCTAACAACTCTTCGTAAATGCCAGTGATAAAAGCAATCGTTCCACCCGAAACGCCAGGAACGACATCGGCACTGCCCATGGCAAAGCCGCGCAATAATACACCAAGATACCCTCCCAAGGAGCGGCGTTTGGGCGCACTGTTCGCCCCAGGATGAGATTGTGTTGACTCCATAAATTGATCCTCATGTAGATAGCTTACTGACAAAAGAAAATCGCCAGCGGAACTGCTGGCGACTGAGAAGTCATCCTGACTTAGGCAGCCCCTCTTGGGCGGCACTAACGATTACGGCCTAGGTCGCCATTTTCAGGATAGAGATGTATACAATGAAGCTTGCTGGCTTTAACCATACCCGATTGACTGAAAAATCGCAAGCCTGCCACCTAGAGAGCTTCACGAACTTGCCAGCACTGGACCATCCAAGCAGAGCACTTTGCCCTCATGCTCGCACGCGCCACAGATCCCAATACCACAGCGCATATAGGACTCCCAACTGAGTTGCGTGGGAAGGGCATGGGTCTGTCCGAGAGCCTCCAGGGCGCTTAACATGCCGTGGGGGCCACAGGCATAGATCCCATCCACCGCTTGTGCCGCCAGCAGCGGCTTGAGCAGATCGGTCACCCGCCCGCGCTGCCCAGCCGAGCCATCTTCGGTGGCTTGGTGAAGCGTGACTCCAGCGCCCAACTGCTGAAAGCGCTCTCCATAGAGGAGATCCGCGGCCGTCCGCGCACCCATAATTACATCAATGCTGGTTGTTTGCTCCTGTTGCGTACGGGCTAGCCAATAGAGCGGGGCCACGCCATAGCCCCCGCCCACCAGGGCCAGTCGCCGCTGCTGTGGCGGGACGTGGTATCCCTGACCCAAAGGACCCCGGAGCCAAACTTTGTCGCCGGGCTTCTTTTCATGCATCAGGCGGCTGAAAGGACCCACGGCAGTAATCATCAAGGTTGCTGGATTGGCATTGACCAAGGAAAAGGGCTTTTCATCAAAACGCGGTAGCCAAGCCATGATAAACTGTCCAGGGATAGCATCGAGTGCCAGATCCAAGGTAAAGGTCTTAGTCCGATAATTGTCTTGCTGAATCGCAGTAATCGTTGTAGAAATGGGTAAAGTAAACATGAATGAAAGAGATTCGTCATTGATTTTCGTTATTATGTATAGAAGTTACGCACTTGGACAAGACCTGACAGGTTTGGAAAACCTGTCAGGTCTCTGGTCGTACCAACCAACTGCGTAAGTCCTATATAATAGATAAAACTGTAATTTGTTGGAGAATCTACGTGTAATTACGTATAGTATCCGCCAGCAGTTACATGCTATACTAGGGCCGGGATAGGGTTGTGGGGTTAAGTTGGTTTTCTCCTTTTCCTCTCTGTGTGTGGGCCGGTTTCCGTTTATACGGAAACCGGCCACGCTATTTATAGCCCCTTTTCAAGGGTAATATCCAATGCCCTACACCTGTCAGGTGTAGGGCATTTTGTTATGGCTTGGCTTGCCAAGCCTGCAGCAGCTCGGCTTCGCGTGTGGCGCTCAGGCCGGCGCGCCAGCTGTGATCGGTGGGGCGGGTGGCGTGCCAGGTTAGGGTGTCGCCAATGGTGGTGGCAAGGGGCCGAAAGGTTAGCCCTGCCGCAATCGCTTTGCCACAGTTGATCTGTTCCAAGCCTGCCATCGCGGCGGGCACCCACAGCGGCAGCTCGACAAACGCACCGACCTTGGCCTCGGTTAAAAAGGGTTCATCCACCCAAAGCAAGTTGGCTTGCGCACCACCCACTTGGTTGCATGCGGCGAGGAAGCGCTGCATGGGCAGTGTGGTAGCGGGCCCTGTTGCATTGTAAACCCCCGTTGCTTTGGCCTCGACCATCCGAATCGTCCACGCCGCTAGATCGCGCACATCAATAAATTGCACCGCTTGGCTTGGTTCCCCGGGCGCCAAGACTGCGCCACCACGCGCCACCCGCACAGGCCAATAGGTAAAGCGGTCGGTGGGGTCATGCGGGCCGACAATGAGGCCGGGGCGAATGGTCAAAACACGCCCTGGCATGGCGGCTTCGGCGGCAGCTTCGCAGAGCGCTTTGAGCGGACCATAGCGCTCGCCGGTCACTTCTTCCACCGTTGGATCGGGTAGGGTGCCGACCGCGGCCGTTTCATCTAGCCCTGCTTGGCTGTAATCTGGATAGACGGAGATTGTGGAAATAAAGGTATAGTGATCAACTTGATCCGCCAGGGCGGTGGCCGCGTCGTGAACGAGCCGCGGGACATAGCCACAGGTGTCGATCACCGCGTCCCATTGGCGACCGGCCAAGACGGCTAGTTCGCCGTCGCGGTTGCCCCGCAACTTTTCAACCTGGGGAAAGAGCTCTGGATTATGCTGGCCGCGATTAAAGAGGGTGACGGTATGGCCGCGGCTGGTGGCTGCTTCGACCAAATGGCGACCAACGAAGACCGTGCCACCCAGAATGAGGATTTTCAAGACGTTGCTCCTTCCCTAGCGTTCCTGCTGTGTAAAACCGTGCATGATTCCCCTCATTATACGTCATTCCGCGCCGCATCCGTGAAAATCGCACGTGGACCGAGCGGATAAACTCGGCGTAAAGCCGTGTGCTATCCCAAGCGGGCAAAAAAGAAACGACTCAGGAAGGCTTCGGTTAACCAGGGGAAGAGTTGACCGATCAAAGCTGCCGCCTGGTTATGAATGCCAGGGATACAGTGACGACGTTCTTGTGCCAGGGCGGCTATGGTCTGCCGTGCTACTGCTGCTGGCTGCATCCGCCCTGCCTCGTTGCGATTGCTGATACTGTAGCGGCGTGCATAGGCCGTGCGGGTTGGGCCAGGATAGACGGTGAGGACAGGGTGGTTGGGTTCGGCAATGGCGAGGCTACGAGTATAGGCTGCCAAGCCGGTCTTGGTGGCAGCATAGACCGCGGCACCAGGGTAGCTGACAAAATGGGCGAGCGAAGAGAGAAAGACAAAGGCGCTTTGGGGAGCCATTGGGCCGCGCTGGAGTAAGCGTGCGGTCAGGAGGAGCGGCGCGGTGAGGTTTAGATCGATGACCTGCAACTGCTCGGCCAGGGAGCTGTGAATAAAGGGGCCTACCGCGCTGATCCCCGCGTTGTGGACGAGCCGATCAATGGGCGGACGAGTGGCAAGGCGCTCCACCACTTGGTCGATCTGGGATAAAGCCGCTAGGTCGGCGATCAAAAAGCGAATCCGCCCCCCAGCATTGATCAGATCGGCCTGGGTTTGGGTCGCTTGCGCCACATCGTGATCGATGCCTGTAATCGTGGCGTCTGCCGCGGCCCATTGCTGGGCCAAGGCGCGACCAATGCCATTGGCCGCGCCGGTAATGACACAGTGAAATGGCGTATCGGTGGCGCGGACGGCCAATGGCTGAGGTGGTTGGCGGCGGGCAATCAGACCATCCACCACCGCCGGCAGGGTACGGCTGGTGTGAAAGATCAATTGGTTGAGCCGACCCAACGTCTGAGTGCGCTGGCGGCTCTCGATCGTTTGCCGGATCTGCTGGGCGACTTGTTCGGGGAGGGGAAAGCGTTCCCACCGGAGGGTTGTTAGATCCGCACCACTCTTTTGGTGAAGCTGGGTGCGGGTCGCACCGGGGCGAATGAGTTGAAGTTCGACCGGGCTTTGGCTGGCGCGTAGCTCGAGCTGCCAGTTGCGTACAAAGCGCTCGAGTGCTGCTTTGGTCGCACTATAAACCGCGTAGGTTGGGCTGGGGAGGCCCGCCGCCACAGAGCTAATAAAGACAAATTTGCCAGCGGCACGGGCGACCAGGGGATAGAGGGCATGGCTGAGCCACACCGGTGCTTGCAAATTAACCGCCACGATCTGGCGAATATCGGCGGCTGGCTGAGCGGCAAGCGGCCCCACATAACCCACCGCAGCATTGTGAATCACGCGGTCGAGTGATGTGATATTATTTTCGTGTAGCCACGATGAGATCTTTGCTTGACTCTCAATGGTCGCCAAGTCAGCTTGGCAGTAACAGAAGGTGGTAAAAAGAGTGGGGTCGAGAGTTTCTAGGGGGCGACGACCGATGAGAATGAGGCGTGCCCCTGCTTGTTGGTATTGGCGCGCCAAGGCCAAGCCAATGCCGTCGGTGGCACCTGTAATCACAACATTCATCCGATGTTGAACCGCCTATCTTTGGGTATGCTGATGGCTAATCGTTTCGCTCTTTGCGGTTACTCCGCTCCTGCTGAGAAGCGCAGACCCTTGTTCGGGGGATGGGCTCTTTGTTCTGGGAATGGGAACGAAGCGAACTTGGCAAACGTTTACTGGGTGAACTGCGCAGTTCACCGCTTGGCAACCTACTCTTCCTGTTGTCGAGTTATGTAATTCTCCCAGCCCCCAAGCGTTAACCCTTTGCTGTCAATGATTGTATGGCCATTGATTTGTCAACTATTCGTCAATGATGGTGTCGTCAATGATGGTGTCGTCAAGGATAATGCCGGCCTAGATGATGTCGGCATGGATGGCTGCCTTCCCGTTGGCACCTTGTCGGCGCATCGAATTGCCTCGTAAAGGAGTCCAAGAATGAAGCAAGGATTTACCGTTGGTCAGATTGCCCGCACGCTGCGCTGCCATGAACGATCCGCACGTCTGTATCTGCATGAAGTGAACCAAGCGATTGATTATTATGCAGAGAATATCGGTGAACTGATCGATTTGCAAACGGTGATTGCCCTCTGTCGTCGCCACCAACATTCCATGGTGGGACGCCGCCTGGCGCTTCTGCTTCAGACTGCTTAGTCGCCCCAACTACCAAAAGAATAGACACAGCCTCAAACCTGACAGGTTTTCAAACCCTGTCAGGTCTTTTGCTAGCCAGCGACACTCCAGTCGATCACTGGGTTCTTGCCGGGCCACCCTAGGCTAATCCGTCCTCGCTCTTTTTCCACCTTTTGAATTTCAACCGTAATCACTTCGCCGACGGCCAGTTGCTGACCGCGGGGAATTTGGCTGCGGTGGAGCAGGCCATCCTGTTTGACGCCAATGTCGATAAAAGCGCCAAAGTCGATGACATTGCGCACGGTGCCTTCTAGCTGCAAACCAGGGTAGAGGTCATCCATCGAGAGGACATCGCTGCGCAGCACGGGCGCGGGCAGATCCTCGCGGGGGTCGCGCCCAGGACGGACGAGCTGTTCAAAGATATCAGCTAGGGTTGGCTCACCCGTGTTCAAAGCGGTGGCGAGGGTGGCCAAGGGTTGGGCTTTTTGGATCGCCGCGATCTTACTTTCGCGCTCTTCTAGCGGCGCGGTGGGAGCGAGCTTGACCTGTTTGAGAATTTTATAGGCAACGCCATAGCTTTCGGGATGGATGGCGCTGGCATCGAGTGGTTCATCACCATCCCGCACCCGCAAAAAGCCCGCCGCTTGTTCAAAGGCTTTGGGGCCAAGTCCACTCACCTTGAGCACACTTTTTCGGTTGGCGAAGGGGCCATGTTCATCGCGGTAGGCGACAATGCGTTCGGCCAGCTTGGGGCCAATGCCAGCGACATAGGTGAGTAGGGCGGGCGACGCCGTGTTTAGATCGACGCCAACGCGGTTGACGACGCTTTCCACAACGCCGTCGAGAGCTTGGGCCAATGCCTTTTGGTTGACATCGTGCTGATACATGCCAACCCCAATCGATTTGGGATCGATCTTCACTAGTTCAGCCAGGGGATCTTGAATACGCCGCCCAATGGAAACGGCGCTGCGCAGGCTTACGTCGAGGCTGGGCAATTCACTCTTGGCTAAGGGGCTGGCGCTATAGACACTGGCTCCCGCTTCATTGACCATAAGATAGTGGACAGCGCTGCCTTTGAGGGTGCTGTTGAGCAGATCGGCCACCAACTGCTCGGTCTCGCGCGAGGCCGTGCCATTGCCAATGGTGATCAAGGTGACGCTATGCTGGCGGACCAGTTCGCTCAGGGTACGCAGACTTTCTGCCTGTTTCTTCTGGGGCGGGTGGGGATAGATGGTGTCGGTGTCGAGCAATTTCCCGGAAGGATCGATGACCGCAACTTTACAGCCAGTGCGATAGCCTGGATCGAGCGCCAGCACGGTTTGTCCGGCCAGCGGTGGTTGGGTCAACAAGCCGCGTAAGTTGGCGCTAAAGACTTGAATGGCATGGGCCTCGGCTATCTCGGTGAGCGTACTGCGGACATCCCGTTCAATGGCGGGCAGCAGCAACCGTTTGGCCGCATCGTCAATGGCTTCTTCCAATTGACCGGCCAAGGGTGAAAGGGGATGGGGCCGGAAGACGTTGGTGATGGCATTGCGCCAATCGCGTTCAGGAATATCCACGGCCACGCGCAGGATCTTCTGCTCTTCTCCCCGGTTTATCGCCAAAATTTGGTGGGGGCGCAGGCGATCGACGCGGAAGGTAAAGTCATAATAGACGGCATAGACCTGCTTTTCATCAACCGCGTCTTCGATCTTTCCCGCGCGCGCCGTGCCAAATTGGAGGGCCTTTTCGCGCGTCACCCGGCGTACTTCGGGGTGGTCGCTAATCGCCTCGGCCACAATATCGCGCGCCCCAGCCAATGCTTCTTCAACATCCGCCACCTGATCATTCAAATAGGGCGCGGCTAGCGTCACCGCGTCGGCGCGACCGCGTCCTTGGGCCAAGATCTGATCAGCCAGTGGTTGTAGACCTTTTTCCCGCGCGATCATAGCGCGCGTGCGCCGTTTGGGCTTATAGGGTTGATAGAGATCTTCCAACTGGGTGAGCGTGTCGGCAGCAAGGAGTTGACCACGCAACGTGTCGGTCAGCTTGCCCTGTTCTTCTATCGAAGCCAGAATGCTAGCGCGGCGCTCATCGAGTTTGCGCAGCGTCTCGAGCGAACTCTGGATGGCCCGGAGCTGTTCTTCATCGAGGCCCCCCGTCGCCTCTTTACGGTAGCGGGCGATAAAGGGAATGGTATTGCCCCCGTCGAGCAAGTCAATCGTTGCCGTCACCTGGGGTGTGCGAAGGGTAAGTTGGGTAGCGATTTTGCCAGCGTATTCTTGCATATCCTTGACTTCCTGGTCCTATTGATCCAATTCAGCACAAACATTCTACCCAACAACTGACCGGTCGTCAATGTAGAGACGCAACATCTTGCGTCTCCACGATTCCAATGGGTTGCGGTTGTAGAGACGCAATATTTTGCGTCTCTACAACTAAATTCACGGCAATTTTGTAATATTTTCTTTTGGTAGCAGTTTGCAGTTGATATGATAATTTCTTGAGGATTACGTAAGTTGCCAGACTAAATTAGTCAGCGGTACAATGAGGATAGGTTTGTTATTTTCTAGAAAATAAGCAGGCATAGTCCAAAGGAGAAGAAGTAGAGAGGCGGTCTCTTCTTCGCGCAAATGAATTGCCCTGTGTATTGGTAGCGATTAGTTTTTACAGCGCCTTTGAAAAATAATAAGGAGAGAAGTTGTCGAAATGTCTAGTTATCCAACGTTGGCTGAATTTTTAGCCGCACCGCAAGTCGAAGTCGCGAAGATGGCGCCGCCAAGCGTGGCGTATGGGGCAGGCGGTACCCGGCGCGCTGCTGTTTTTGCTGGGATCGAGCCCTGGAGTAGCGAATTTATGATTTGGGCCCACGAACGGATGCTCGACTCACAGGCGCTTCTTTTTCAGTATGGCGTCCAACATGTTTTTTCCCCGCTGATCGTTCCCAACAATGTCAAAGAAGTCCATCGTCACCGTGACCAGCTTTTCCGGCAGATCGAGCCTGTGCTGGCGCATCCTGCGGCCTTGGCCCGCTATCGCGCATTGGGCATTCGTGTACGCCTACTCGGTGGTGAACAAGTACCCGCGGTGCAAGCAACGGCCGAGAAACTGGACGCCTTAACCGCCGCTAATGGAAAACAGACCCTCTATTGGACAGTGGTACTCGAACCCAATGACCCGTGGACGCAGATCTTCGCTGCTGTCCATGCGACCAACGCGCGCACACGCGCCGAAGCGATTCGTGCGCTTTATGGCGAAGATATTCCCCTGATTACGCTCTATCTGAATCATGGGAAGCCCGAGTTTTCGTTTAATACGCTTCCCCCCTTATTGCTCGGGCAGGCTCAGTGTTATTGGAACCAGAGGCCAGGCTCCCAATTGGATGAAAGTCTATTACGCACAATTTTCTATGACTATGCCTACTTGCGGACGACCTTTCAGGCCGATAAGTTGACACGGGCGCGTGCCGCGTTGGCTCACCAACAGCAATGGGTTTCTGCGCCTATGTTGGGTTTGGGGATGCGCTTGGGTCCTTTTTGGCACCCGGCTCCGACCACATTGATGGTGGGTGATGAAGCCGCTGCCGGCGTAGATGGTTAGAGCAAGGCTCCTCTAGCATACCGATTGCACCACTGCTGCTACCTGCTCGCTGCCGCTTCTGGTGCAGCGGATAGGGCTGTTACTATGGGTATTTTGACGGTGACAGTGGTGCCAACCTTCTCTTTGCTTTCCACGATGATGGTACCGCCATGCATGGTAACTGACTCTTGGGCAATGACAAGGCCCAGTCCTGTGCCGGCTGTGACGCCAACGTTTGCCGCGCGGTGAAAGGGCTGAAAGAGATATTTGAGATCAGCTTCGGGGATGCCAATGCCTTGATCGCGTACCTGTAAAACAATGGCAGCACCGTTATAGATAAGTTCAATGGTGATGGGTTTCTCGGCTGGCGAGTATTTAATCGCGTTCGAGATAAGGTTGCTAATTACTTGCCGCATGAGGCGTTTGTCCATATTGGCAACGGGGGGTGGCGTGTGGCAGCGATAGACCAGCTGATGGGTAACGTCGGGGTGGCTCTGGTATTCCTCGATAATACTCAGGCAGAAAGGGTCTAACGCTAGTGGCTCCGGCTGAAATTCGGCGCGACCTGCTTGCAACCGAGCAAGTTGTAGGACATCTTCGATAATGGTCTTGAGGTAGCCCACTTGTTCGCTGATTTTGGTAAGCCGTTGACCGATCTGTTCATCAGTCAGCTTATGCCGGTAAACCGTGAGCGTTTCTGTCTGGAGTAGAATTGTCGTTAAGGGTGTGCGAAACTCATGCGAGGCCATAGAAACAAAGCGCGACTTGAGTTCATTCAGTTCCTTTTCGACTTGGAGGGCCGCCTCTAGTTGTCTTTGGCTTTTCTGAAGTTCTTCATTGGCCCCAACCGCTGCGTTCATGGCCTGTGTCGCGGTTTTGGCGCTCTCCTCCGAGCGGCGGATCATCGCTGTGAGCAGGATAGTGTTGAAGGCCATTCCCAAAAACCAGACCAAAACATCATCCCAGGTTGGCCGTAGCTTAGGGCGCAGCACCACAATGTTAGCACTTTCTAAATAGAAGGTCATACCAACGGCGGCCACACAGAGGATCGCAAAGCGCAGCATGAATTGTTTGCCCAGGAGAAGACCAGCCAGGGGAATTAAAACAAAATAGGCCAAAAGATTGGGGCTAGGCAAGCCCCTAAAACTACTTAGATTCACATAGGTGACCGCAAAAAATAGCGAAAAGACCACCAAGATCGCGGCGAACCTGACACGCCCTTTCTGTACCAGCAGCCGCGCCCCGCCAATGGCGACTAAGCAGCCAAGATTCGAGAGAAGAAAAGGCGCATTGAGCAAGGTCGGTTCTGCTAACAAGGGAATGACAAACCCCATGAGCACAATCACTATCGTAAAAATCAGCAGAACAATATTTAACCACCATGCTGTCTCCACCGCCTGAGATTCAGTATAAGGGGGGACAGGTAGTAAGTTTTTAAGTAACATGTTCTTTATTGGATTCAGTAACTTTTGCACATCTGTCGGCGTGCGGACTGCCCATAAAGGCTAGCCTGTCACCGAAGAGCTGACAGAGTTGGCAGAGCCGTTGGGGCTAAGGCGGCATAAGTCCACGTAATTTTACTGACGACTGGGCCACGCTGGCCCGCTTCCCAATCGCCCTGCAAGACCGATCGTGCCTTGCCTACTAAGGGCGATGGTATCGCTTTCTCCTCGCTTTGTCAATAGGTAATTACGCCAATCTTACGAAATTTTGTGGATGATAAAATTCTCTTAGGATTGACGCCGTTGGTGAGTACGACCAACTATGTGACTGCTCTCTCCCTGGTTACTAGACCAGGGGTAAAACTCTCCACAATGGCAGCCCGTTGGCTCACCAACTGCCTGATTCTACTTGATTCTCTTGCTCTTACAATAGTGGCAGCAACTTCTGCCTGACTGACGCCGCAAACGTAGCTTTCGGAAGGCTGCTCCAACCCGGATGCCTGTTGGTTGGAGGACGGTGATCTCCCCTAGCATGCCTTAGCCTTTGTCGTCATTAGCCAGGCCCGATATCTCGGCAATATTTGTGTAGAGGAGGTACCATGACTACCCTGGTTGCAGACAATGCAGTTCCTGTTCCCATGCCAACGGCCGCAGGCGAGGCCGATAAGCGCTGGGTCTATTTATTTAATCAACTTGATTTGCTCGAACAAACCGTCAAGATTAAGCATTGGGATGAGGTGCGGTCATTGTTGGGGGGGAAAGGTGCCAATTTGGCAGAAATGACACGCATCGACGTGCCCGTGCCCCCTGGCTTTACGGTAACAACGGAAGCGTGCAATGCCTATTTAGCCCATGATCATCAATTCCCACCGGCTATGTGGGAACAGGAAGTGGCCGCGATGCACGCCTTGGAGCAGCAAACCGGCAAACGGTTTGGCGATACCATTAACCCCTTGCTCGTCTCCTGTCGTTCCGGCGCGAAATTTTCTATGCCAGGGATGATGGATACCGTGCTCAATATCGGCCTCAATGATGAGACGGCCCAAACCATGGCACGGTTGACGGGCAATCCACGCTTTGTCTATGATTCCTATCGGCGTCTGATCCAAATGTTCGGCGCTGTCGTCATGGGGGTGCCCGACGAACCCTTTGAGCGCATTATTGAAGAAGTGAAAGCCACCCGCGGGGTCCGCTTGGATGTCGAATTATCGGCTGAAGAGTGGAAGCGGATTGCCGACCGTTTCAAAGGGCTGGTCATTGCCTATACGGGCAGCGAATTTCCCCAAGATCCCTATAAACAGCTAGAGATGGCAACGCGCGCCGTCTTTAATAGCTGGTTTGGCAAACGTGCCGTCGATTATCGCAACGCCACCGGCATTCGCCATGATCTGGGCACGGCGGTCAATATTCAGATGGTCGTCTTTGGCAACATGGGGGAACAGAGTGGCACCGGCGTCGCCTTTACCCGCAACCCCGTCACGGGCGTCCGCGAGCTCTATGGCGATTATTTGATCAATGCCCAGGGTGAAGATGTCGTGGCTGGGATTCGCAATACCTCGCCCATTCGCCAACTGCAAGCGGAATTGCCCGAAGCCTATGCCCAATTTGTCGATATCTGCGCCAAGCTGGAAGATCACTTCCGTGAGATGCAGGATGTCGAATTTACCATCGAACAAGGCAAGCTGTGGATGCTCCAGACGCGCGATGGTAAACGCACCGCCCGCGCCCAGATCAAGATCGCGGTTGATATGGTGGGCGAAGGCTTGATCGACAAAAAGACCGCGCTGCTACGGGTTAAGCCAGCTCAGGTGGATATGTTGCTCCACCCCCAATTTAGTGGCGAGACCAAAAAACGCGCGCAAACCGCGGGCAATCTATTGGTTGAAAAAGCGGTGAATGCCAGCCCTGGTGCCGCGGTCGGTATGGCGGTCTTTGATGCCGACACCGCCGAAAAGTGGGGCAAAGAAAGTAAGGCTGTCATTATGGTGCGGCCCGAAACCAAGCCTGATGATGTCCACGGCATGATTGCGGCCAAAGGAATTTTGACCAGCCGGGGTGGTGCGACCAGCCACGCGGCGGTGGTCGCACGCCAATTTGGCACACCGGCGGTCTGTGGTGCGGAAGAGTTACGCATTAGTGTGGAACAGCGCCTCTTTACCGTTCAAGTAGACGAACGTACCGTGGAAGTCCACGAAGGCGATTGGATTAGCATTGATGGCGGCACGGGGGAAGTCTTCCTGGGCAGCCTCGAAACCCAAGAGCCCGACTTTGCCCGCGAAGCAGAGCTCAACACACTCTTGACTTGGGCCGACGAAGTGCGGCGGTTGGGGGTGTGGGCCAATGCCGACTATCCTAAGGATGCCCAACGGGCGCGGCGTTATGGGGCCGAAGGGATCGGTCTCTGCCGCACGGAGCATATGTTCTTTGAGGCCGAGCGTCTGCCCATTGTCCAAGAGATGATCATGGCGACGGTCAAAGTACGACGCATGGCTGCACTAGAGCAACTATTGCCCATGCAGCGTGGCGATTTCGAGGGGTTGTTCCGCGCCATGGATGGGCAGCCCGTGATCATTCGTCTGCTCGACCCGCCGCTACACGAGTTCCTGCCTTCCTATGAAGATCTCGTGCAAGAGTTGGCCGATCTCAAAGTGCGCTTGCAACATTTCCACACCCTGAGTGAGATCGACGCGGCGTTGGCGCAGGTTCGCCAAAAAGAGGATGTGCTTGAGCGGGTCAAAGCATTGCGCGAGGCCAATCCCATGTTGGGGTTGCGCGGGGATCGGCTGGGCATTGTCATGCCAGAGATCACCGAGATGCAGATCCGGGCGATTCTGGAAGCCGCGGTCAATGTGAAACGGGCCGGGGTCGATGTCCATCCCGAGATTATGGTGCCGTTGGCCGGCCATGTTAACGAACTAAAGTTTATGCGTCAACTGGTCGAGAAAGTCGCCAAAGAGGTTTTCAAAGAGGCCAATCTGGTGATCGACTATAAATTTGGGACGATGATCGAAGTCCCCCGCGCCGCACTGACCGCGGACGAGCTAGCCGATGTCGCTGAGTTCTTTAGCTATGGGACGAACGACTTGACCCAAACCACTTTTGGCATCAGCCGCGACGACGCCGAGGCCAAGTTCCTGATCCAATATGTGGAACAGGGGATCCTGCCCAACAACCCCTTCCAACAATTGGACCGGGATGGCGTTGGCAAGTTGATCGATATGAGTGTCAAGCTCGGGCGCAACACCCGTGCGGATCTCCATGTCGGGATCTGTGGTGAACATGGTGGCGACCCCAGCAGTATTGAGTTTTGCCATAAAGTTGGTTTGAATTACGTCAGCTGTAGTCCCTTCCGCGTGCCGGTTGCTCGCTTGGCCGCTGCCCAAGCTGCCTTGAAAAACAGTGCCTAACTGGCCCGCTTCGTGATATACGCTCCCTACTGAACACCTCAGCCCATCTGGCTGGGGTGTTTTGTTAATGGCTTGAATTTACAAACGAAGAGAACGCGGATGAACGCGGATGAACGCAGATTTATTTATCTGCGTTCATCCGCGTTCATCCGCGTCCCAAGCGTTAACGAAGAGCACTTGCTTATGTTTACAGAAGGGATGGCAGCAGTCTTCTTTTTTCTGTTAATCAAGCTACGCGATGGATTTAACCTTTTCCTAACAAAAGAAGGCTGCGTTGTTAATGGAAGCTTAGTAAGGTACACCCAGTTTGTGAACGCTAATCGTGCTTGCCGCCATGGGCGTGTTTCGTTGCTAGCTACATGAGAAAGGATGAAAGGGTCGTGCAAACGTTGTCCGCACAAAGTCCGCTCCTGCCGCGCTCAACGCGCCGGAAGGTATCGGTGGCCGAGCGCCGCGAATGGTTGCTCTTTCTGGGCTTGGTCGGCCCGAATCTCTTTCTCTTTGTCCTCTTTACCTATTGGCCGCTTGTCTACAACGGCTATTTGAGCTTTGTCCGGTGGGACATGTTAGCGCCGATCAAGCGCTGGGTGGGGCTGGCTAACTATCAGGAACTCCTTACCTCGGCAGCTTTTGGGCGAATCTTGCTCAACACCTTGGTCTTTACCTTTGGTTCGGTCGCGGCTATCTGCCTCCTTGGGTTGCTCATGGCCTTGCTGCTGAATCAGCCGCTGCGGGGCCGCAACGCGGTGCGCAGCCTTGTCTTTAGCCCCGTCATGCTGAGTGGCGTGGCTGTTGGGTTGGTCTGGATCTACATCTTTGACACCCGCTATGGGCTGATTGATGGTTTTGTGCGGCTTTGGGGTGGTCGGTCGCCCAATTGGTTGTTAGATCCTGCTTGGGCCATGACGGCGGTGCTGATTGTGCATGTTTGGAAGAACGTCGGCTATGCGGTGGTGATTTACTTGGCGGGTTTGCAAGCCATTTCGCGTGAATTGTACGAAGCGGCCATTGTGGATGGGGCTTCACCGGGGGCGCGCTTTTGGCATATTACCTTGCCCGGTCTCTCCCCGATCACCTTTTTTCTGGTGCTCACCACCATTCTGACCGGCTTTCAATCCTTTGATATCATCAAAACCATGACCGATGGTGGCCCGGTCAGCTCAACCGCGACCTTGGTTTTCTATCTCTATCAGGAAGGCTTTGCGGCTTTCAACGCGGGCCGGGCGGGGGTCGCGTCGGTGGTGCTCTTCTCCGCGATGTTGCTCTTTACATTAGTGCAGATGCGCTATGCGGAGCGCAATGTCCACTACACCTAAGCAGGTTACACCTATGACAAATGCAAAGCTGATAACTTCTTCTGTTCCAACAAAGTTTGGGGTGGCCTCTCTGCCGCGGGCCGCCGTGCGGGTGGAGAGCCAATGGGTGGGGCAACGCCGTGGTTGGGTCGCGACGAGCCTGAGCTATCTTGGCCTAACCCTCTGTGTCTTGTTGGTTGGGCTGCCGGTCTACTGGATGATCATCGGTTCGTTTAAGCCGACCACCGAGATCTATCGGGTGCCGCCGACATGGCTGCCCGTGGAGCCCACGCTCGCCAACTTTATCCGTGCTTGGCAATCGGCCCCCTTTGGCCGGTACTATCTGAACACCATCATCACCACCTTCTTTGGGAGTGGCTTTGAGATCTTCTTTGCCGTGACTTCGGCCTATGCCTTTACCTTTTTGCGCTTTCCCAAAAAGGAGTGGCTCTTCTTGTTGTTGCTGGCCGCGCTCATGGTACCCGGCCAAGTGACCATTCTGCCCAACTATTTGACGGTGGCCCGCCTGAAGTGGATCAACACCTACCAGGGCATTATTGTGCCGGGGGCGTCGGTGGCCTATGGCACCTTCCTTCTGCGCCAATATTACCTCACACTGCCTCGGGATATTTTGGATGCGGCCAAGGTCGATGGTGCTAGCCACTTGCGGATGTTGGTCTCGATTGTCACCCCCTTGGCAATGCCCGCGATTATCTCCTTTGGCCTGCTTAGTGTGGTGGGGAAATGGAATGACTTTCTTTGGCCGTTGATTGTTACCAACACCAAAGAGATGCGGGTCCTGCCCATCGGCATTCGTGGCCTGATCATCGAAGAGGGCAGTGTCGATTGGGGCGTGGTCATGGCTGGCACGCTCTTTGTTGTCTTGCCGGTGCTGGTGGTCTTTTGGTATGCCCAACGCTATATTGTCGATGGCATTGCTGCTGGCGCTGTAAAGGGATAAATTGCAAAATAATTCTATTCAAAATTGTAGGGAGAAAATGATGTTAGCGAATCCAATGACGCGTCGTCAACTGTTGATGGGCATGGGCGCGAGCGCCGGTCTCTTGGCCTTGGCGGCCTGTGCCCCGGTTGCTCCTGGTGCCACCCCGGCCACCACTGGTGGCGCCGCCGCACCCGCGGTAGAGGGCACAACGCTGGTGCTTTGGAGCAGCTTTAGCGGAAAAAATGGCGAAGCCGAAACGGCTTTGGTCGAGAAATTCAATGAAAGCTATGGCGGCGAAGTGACAGTGGACTACCAAGTGCAGGGCAGCTACGAAGAGACCGCTCAGAAAGTAACCGCGGCGTTGCAAGCCCAAACCGCGCCCGATATTTCGCTCTTGAGCGACGTTTGGTGGTTTAAGTTCTATCTCAACCAAGTGCTGGTGCCGGTGGATGATTTGGCAGAGGTCGAAGCGATTGATCTAACCGATTATCAAGACCCGTTGATCAATGAAGGGTTGCGCCAGGGCCAGCATTGGTGGGTGCCCTTTGCCCGGAGCACGCCGCTCTTCTACTATAACAAAGAGAAGTGGGCTGCCGCTGGGTTGCCCGATCGCGGCCCAGAGAGCTGGGATGAATTTATGGAATGGGCCCCCAATCTGGTAGAGCGGGAGGGTGATGAGCTGAAAGTTTCGGCCTTTGCCCATCCGGATGGCGCGAGCTATATTGCCTGGCTCTTCCAGGGCGTTGCCTGGCAATTTGGCGGTGCCTACAGCGATCCCGATTTTACCATGCACCTAGCCGAAGAGGGGGCCGTCGCCGCCGGTCAGTTCTATAAAGATACCGTCCACGAATATAAGTGGGCGGTGCCGAGCAAGGATATCCAGACCGATTTCATCAATGGTCTCACCGCCGCCACTATGGCCTCGACCGGCTCCATGGGGGGCATCAAAGCCAATGCCCCCTTTGAATTTGGGACTGCTTTCTTGCCCAAGCAGGAATTCTTTGGCTGCTGCACCGGCGGTGCCGGTCTATCGATCCTGACTGCCTGCCCCGAAGAGAAGCGCAGCTTGGCTATGCGCTATCTCGGCTTTGTTTCTAATCCCGAAAATACCGCCTTCTGGTCGCAGAATACTGGTTACATGCCTGTGCGCAAGAGCGCGGCCACTGGCGAAAGCATGATGGCCTACTACGCGGAATTCCCACAATTTGAGACTGCCGTCAAGCAATTGGAATTGACCCGCCCGCAGGATAGCGCCCGCGTCTGGGTCCCCAATGGCGATCAGATCATTGGGCAAGGGCTGGAGCGCATCACCGTCCAAGCCGAAGAGGTAGCCACGGTCTTTGCCGAAGTCAATGCGATCCTGGTCAAAGAAGCCGAGCCCGTTGTCGAACTATTGCGCGCTATTGAAGGTTAGTGGCGCTGGCCGCGCGGTTGGGCTTTCCCACCCCTAGCGCGCGACCATAATTGCGTTAGCGGCGCATTACATCCTGAAGATCGTTTTGGAAAACACGCCAACCCTGCCCGGGGTTGGCGTGTTTTTGCTTGTTTGCTGCGTAAGCCGTTAGATAACTAGGTGTCCTTTTGACACTAATTTGCGCATTTAAAAAAAATATGATAAAATTTGCTCTTAGTGTGTATGGTACACTTACTTTTGCTGACTGTTTTGTATGGATAATGAGGGACAAACTCCTTAGAAAGATGGAACAGATGGGTAGATTGATGCGTCCCGAACAGGTGTCACGCCAACAAATGGTCGTGGCTATCCAGCGGGCGCTGGAGGAGGATGTGGGGGATGGCGACGTAACCACCTTGTGTACGGTTGCGCCGACGGCCAGTTATGAAGGAACGTTGATCGCCAAAGCGACCGGGGTCGTGGCTGGTCTAGAAGTGGCACAGCTCACCTTTGCTTTGGTTGCGCTCATGCAGGGACAAGAAGGTGCCGTCTCTTTTACCGCCCATGTGCGCGACGGCGAGGCCATTGCGCGTGGGGCACCCATGGCGACCGTGCATGGCCCTGGGCAGATCCTGCTAACCGCCGAACGGACTGCGCTTAACTTCTTGCAACGAATGTCGGGCATTGCAACGCTTACGGCTCAGTATGTGGCCGCGGTTCAAGGCACCGCTGCCCAGATTTTGGATACCCGTAAAACGGTGCCTGGCTTGCGCGGCTTGGATAAGTGGGCGGTGGCCCTAGGGGGCGGGACTAATCACCGTCACGGCCTCTATGACATGGTCCTGATCAAGGAAAACCATGTCGCCGCGGCGGGTGGGATTTCCGCCGCGGTGGCACAGGTTCGGCGTCAGGACGCGCGTCACCGTCCGATCGAGGTCGAAGTCCGTTCCTTGGCGGAGTTACAAGAGGCGCTCCCTTTGGGCGTCGATCAGATCATGTTGGACAACATGGACTTGGCCCAAATGCGCGAGGCCGTGGGGATCACCAATGGCGCGGTGCCCCTGGAAGCTTCGGGTAATGTTTCGTTAGCGACTGTGGCTGCAATTGCCGCGACCGGTGTCGATCTGATCTCGGTGGGGAAGTTAACCCATTCCGTCGAAGCGTTTGATATTAGTTTTCTGTTAAAAGAAGCGATGTAACACCAACCTTGCTCCCTAAGATTTGGTGTATCAAAGTCCTTGCGCTAGCGCTGATTGGGTTGCCAAAGCTGTCCGTGCTTAGACGACCAACTTCGGTGCGTAAGCCCTAACCCAGTTGCTTCTGAGAGACTGTGGACAGGCCAAGCTGCAACGGGACCGCTGGTTTGCTCCGGCTTATTCGCCCAATCAGCGTTCGCGTTTCAGCCCAGAAGCGAGAAAGAGTCAGAGGAAGATGAGTACAACAATGCAAGCGAATTCGGTCAACGAAATGTATGCGTTGATGCAACGTAAATTAGCGGATGTGGTCCCCGATGTCGAGTTGCGAATTAAGGCCGAGGTGGCCTATGAGATCAACCGGCTCAAGGTAGAGAAAAACGCGGTTATCCTAGGGCATAACTATATGGAACCCGCGCTCTTTCACTCCATCCCCGATTTTGTCGGCGATTCCTTGGAACTGAGCCGGAAAGCCGCCCAAACCGATAAGGATATTATTGTCTTCTGTGGGGTCGAATTTATGGCCGAGACGGCGAAGATCTTGAACCCCGAGAAGATGGTTTTGGTTCCATCGAACCGTGCCGGCTGCTCCTTAGCGTCGAGCATCACTGCCGACGATGTACGCGCCTTGAAGGCGCGCTTCCCTGGCGTGCCCGTGGTGACCTATGTCAATACCTATGCCGATGTCAAGGCCGAATGTGATATTTGCTGCACTTCGGGCAACGCGGTCAAGGTCGTTGAATCATTGGATAGCGACACGATTATTTTTATCCCCGATGAATATCTGGCGCAAAATGTTGCCCGCGAAACGGGCAAGCGCATCATTTTCCCGTCGGTGATGAAGAATGGTCACACCACGGTGACGCTAGAGACGGAAGCGCCTTTTGATTTTATTGGCTGGCGTGGCCGCTGTGAAGTTCACGAAAAGTTTACTGTGCAAGATATTCGCGATGTGCGCCAACAGTTCCCCGATGTCGAGATTTTGGCCCATCCCGAATGCAGCCCCGATGTGGTCGCCGCGGCGGACTATGCGGGCAGCACCACGGCCATGATGCGCCATGTGGCCGAAAGCAAAGCGCCACGCTATCTATTGTTGACTGAATGTTCTATGGCTGACAATATTGTGGCGGCCAATCCCGAAAAGGAGATGTTGCGTTTGTGCAGCGTTCGGTGTCCCCACATGAACCAGATCACGCTGGAAGATACCCTCATAGCGCTGCGCGAACTGCGCTACGAAGTCCATGTGCCCGAAGCGATTCGGCGGCGGGCAGCTCGTTCCGTGGAGCGTATGATTGCCATTGGGTAGGGCTGCACACCGTTTGACGAAATAGGCCCTACCGCAAGCTGACCCGTCAGGTTTTCAAAACCTGACGGAGTCTTTCGTTGGCGGTTGTGGGGATCACAGCGCCAACCAGATGACAAACTCTAGCGTGGGCCACTCATCTAGAAATCAGAGTCATGTATGACAACGGACTTACTTGAAACCGATGTACTCATTTTGGGCTGTGGCATTGCTGGCGGAACAACGGCACTGACCCTGGCCGATGCGGGGGTAGCGGTGACCGTGGTCACTCGCGGTAAAGCCCCAGAAACTACCAATACCTACTGGGCACAGGGTGGTATTATCTATACCAGCCATGATGATTCGCCCGATCTGTTGGTCGAGGATATTTTGCGGGCGGGGGCCGGTCATTGTTACGAACCCGCCGTGCGCCTTTTAGCACAAGAGGGGCCAGCCGCCGTGCGTCGCGTGCTCCTGGAGCGCCTGAACGTTCCCTTTGATCACACCACGACTGGCGCGCTTTCGCTGACCTTGGAAGGGGGGCATACGCTGCCGCGCATCGTCCATGCCGCGGACGCTACCGGCAAAGCCATTGAGATTGCCCTGCTCAATGCCCTGGCGGCTCATCCCAATGTAACACTCTTGACCGGCCATACCGCGGTTGATCTCTTGACCCCTTCCCACCATAGTCGTAACCGTCTCCGCAGCTACGAGCCACGTACCTGTGTGGGGGCTTATTTGTTCGATCAGGAAGAGGGCCAAGCCGTTCGCTGCCTAGCCAAGCAGACGGTGTTAGCGACCGGCGGTTTAGGGCAGGTCTTTCTCCGAACTACCAACCCGGTTGGCGCACGGGGCGATGGCCTAGCCATGGCCTATCGCGCGGGGGTGCGGATTATTAATGCTGAATTTGTCCAATTCCATCCCACAGCGTTTTATTATCAAAATGGTGCCCGTTTTTTGGTCTCCGAAGCGGTGCGTGGCGCTGGCGCGCGCCTCATCGATGCCAAGGGTAAACCCTTTATGGCAAAGTATGCACCGGAGTGGAAAGATCTGGCCCCACGCGATGTGGTCGCACAGAGTATCCATCGCGAGATGTTGGAGCAGGATCTAACCAATGTCTATTTAGATCTAGCTTCCTATCTTGCGCCCGACCAAATCCGCGCCAAATTCCCGACGATCTATGCGCGCAGCTTGGAGTATGGGGTCGATATAACCGAAGATCCCGTGCCGGTGGTGCCCGCTTCGCACTATTCCTGTGGCGGCATTTGGGTGGATGAATGGGGGCGAACTGATCGGCAGCATCTTTATGCTGTGGGCGAAGTCTCCTGTACGGGCGTTCATGGGGCTAACCGGCTAGCCAGTACTTCGCTGTTGGAGGGGCTGGTTTGGGGTGAACGGGCCGCGCAGCATATCCTGGCCACGTTACCTGTGGTGGCGGCCTTTGATGCAGCGGAAATTCCGGCTTGGGTGGAGCCAGGCAACGAAACAGCCGATCCAGCGCTGATTAGCCAAGATATGAGTTCAATCAAGCACATTATGTGGAACTATGTGGGCTTGGTGCGAACTGCGCCACGTTTGGAGCGGGCGCTGCGCGAGTTGAATCGGCTGGAGACGGAAATTGAACAGTTCTACCGGCAGACCCGCCTGAGTGATGAACTGATTGGGTTGCGCAATGCTGTACGAACGGCGTTATTGATTACGAATGCCGCTTGGCAGAACAAACGCAGTATTGGCTGTCACTATCGTGAGTAGTCCATGAAATAAGACTTGGCTGATGGTGCTGTGTTTCGCACAAGCGCCATCAGCCAGCTAAAGCCTTCCACTCATAGAGTGGTGCTACCGCAAAGACCTGTCAGGTTCTGGAAACCGGACAGGTCTGGTTGTCTGCCTTTACAGAAAACTTCCTAGCTTGTTATTCAACCGGGTGGGCCACCACAATGACGCGATGGGTGTTGCTGTAGGAAGGCCAGCAGGTGATCAAGGTCAGCCGCTTGTCACTGGTTTGGCTGATGGCCGCCGCGTTCGCTTCACGTTGCGCGGCGCTGGCATATTTTTCTTTCACAATCTGTACATTATCCACTACATAGACTAACTCTGTGCCTGTGTTGGTTAAGAGGGTGATTTCGTCACCAGCTTCCAGGCGATGGAGATTGCGGAAGACAGAGCCCCCAATGTTGTTATGACCACTGATGACGACATTGCCCACCTCGCCAGGCACTGCACTATTTAGATGCCAACCGGCAGCGTTGTCTACCACTTGCCAAACACTTACATCTTGATTCCCTTCGATGACCTGCCGCCAGCCAAGCGGCTTGACTTCCGTGTCCAACTTGATGGCCGCAACAGCCAAGTGGACAGGGTAGATCATGGCATTGTTCGCGGCTTGCGTGTTTTCTGCGGCGGTGGCTATCGAGCCACTCAGCGCTATATCACGTTCACTGCTGTGATTTTCCCACTGGCCTGTGAGATCAGCCCCGGTCGGTGGCAGGCTCGTTGGCGCAGGAATGGGCGTGTTGGTGGGCGTGGGCAAGGGCGATTGTTGCTTCACAACCCGGACATCTGGGCCACCAGCGGCGGCAAAAGCACTCGCGACTACCTTCTGGTCAGCCGCGGCAAAGCTGAATTGTGCCTGTACAAAGGTTAGCCCTACAACCAGACAAAAGCTGCCGATCAGCATAAGTTTCTTCGACATAGCGTGCTCCCTTTCTACGCATTTTCCTAGGACAAATAGGCGTAAATACTAATCAAGGTGATTTTTATTTACGGAAAAGTAAATTCATCCAGAGAAACGTAAGCTATAAAAAAGGAGTTCCGTTAAAGTATG
>JAHBVH010000007.1 GCA_019637645.1 Caldilineaceae bacterium | reverse complement strand
CAACTGCTTCCCGATCTCAACAATTTCGATCAGTTTCGTCGGATCACTATCTAGATCCACCATATTGGCGGCCTCGCGCGCCGGTTGTGTACCCGTATTCATGGCGACGGCGACATCCGCTTGGGCCAGTGCGGGCGCATCGTTAGTACCGTCCCCGGTCATCGCCACCAGCCGACCGCCCATTTGATATTCGCGAATCAGCTTGAGCTTAGCTTCGGGTGTGGCCTGTGCCAGAAAATCATCGACACCGGCTTCCGCAGCAATCGCCGCCGCCGTCAACGGATTATCGCCGGTGATCATCACCGTCTTGATGCCCATCTTGCGCAGCTGCGTAAAACGCTCCTTCATGCCCCCTTTGACAATATCCTTCAAATGAATCACCCCGAGGGCAGTGCCACTGCGTGCTACGACCAGTGGTGTCCCACCAGTTCGCGCAATGCGATCGACCGTCGCTTGCAACTCGGCGGGTGCGCTTTGACCATTACTCTGCACCAAGGCCAGCATCGTATCGGGTGCACCTTTACGAATGCTCACGCCATCGATATCCACGCCACTCATGCGGGTTTGGGCGGTAAAGGGAATGAAGGTCATTTCCTGCGAAGCGCCAGGCCGTTGTCCATTGACGGGATGGCCCCCTTGACCATTCATACCGTCGCGCAAGGTACGGCCCCGTAGGCCGTATTGTTCCTTCGCCAGCACCACAATGCTGCGTCCTTCTGGCGTTTCATCGGCCAGGGATGCCAACTGCGCAGCATCGGCCAGCGCTTGCGCCGTCACACCGCCCACCGGGACAAATTCGACCGCCTGACGATTGCCCAGGGTAATCGTGCCGGTCTTGTCGAGCAGCAAGACATCGACATCTCCAGCCGCTTCCACCGCCCGGCCCGACATGGCAATTACATTGCGTTGGATCATCCGATCCATGCCAGCAATTCCAATGGCCGAGAGCAGCCCGCCAATGGTGGTTGGAATCAGACAGATCAACAAGGCGATCAAAACCGTGATGGTAATGGGTGTGCCTTGACCAGCGGCGGCCACGCTGTAGAGCGAATAGGGCAGCAGCGTGATACAGACCACCAAGAAGATAATGGTAAAGGCGGCGAGCAAAATATTGAGGGCAATCTCGTTCGGCGTCTTTTGGCGTTTGGCTCCTTCCACCAAGCTAATCATACGGTCGAGAAAGCCCTCCCCTGGATTCGTGGTGACACGCACAACCAGCCAATCCGAGAGGAGGCGCGTCCCCCCCGTCACCGCGCTGCGGTCGCCCCCAGCCTCACGGACGACGGGTGCGCTCTCACCGGTCACGGCGCTTTCATTCACCGCGGCAATGCCTTCGACAATCTCGCCGTCAGCCGGAATGATATCACCGGCTTCGACTAGAAAGAGATCATCCTTGCGCAGAACCGTGGAGGATACACTTTCATAGGCGGCATCCCGCCGCGCTTGGCGCAGCTTTTTGGCCGTTGTTGCCTGGCGGGTGCGGCGTAAGGCATCCGCCTGCGCCTTGCCTCGGCCTTCCGCCACCGCTTCGGAAAAGTTGGCAAAGAACACTGTAAACCAAAGCCAGAGTGCAATTGCGCCGATAAAACCCGCGGGGGCTTCACCCTGGCCCAGGAGTGCCTGTCCCCAGAACAAGGTGGTCAGGACACTACCGATCTCTACCACAAACATGACTGGATTGCGCACTTGGACGCGTGGGTCGAGCTTCGTAAAAGATTCAAGCAGTGCGCGGCGGTAAATACGCCAGCGCCGGGCGGGTTGCGCGGTTGTTTGCATTGTCATAGATAATCCCATCTCATGAATGACTCAGGCGATCTGTCGGGTCTCGTCGTCCCCAATCAGCGACTACGTTATAGCATCAATTGTTCAACAATGGGGCCGAGGGCTAAGGCCGGGAGAAAGTTCAGCGCGCCAACCAGAAGCACAATGGCAATCAGCCAGCCAACAAAAAGGGGCGTATGGGTGGGCAAGGTACCTGCGCCAGCCAGCACTTTCTTTTTGCGAGCGAGCGAGCCAGCAATTGCCAGTACGGGGATCGCCAGCCAGAAGCGGGCAATCAACATGGCTAAGCCGCCCAATGCATTATGAAACGGGGTATTAGCCCCAAAACCCGCAAAAGCGCTACCATTATTATTCCCTTGGGAAGTATACGCGTAGAGCACTTCGCTAAAGCCATGCGCCCCTGGGTTATAGATGGACGCCTTCCCCACCTCGAGCATGACCGCCAAGGCCGTAAAGCCCAACACAATCAGGGGCATGATCAAGATGACCAGCGCGGCCATCTTCATTTCATAGGCTTCGATCTTTTTGCCGAGATATTCAGGGGTGCGCCCTACCAGCAGGCCAGCGACAAAGACCGCCACAATGACAAAGGCCAACATGCCATAGAGCCCCGAACCAACCCCGCCAAAGACGACTTCCCCCAGTTGCATCATCACCAACGTGACCAGACCACCCAGTGGTGTAAATGAATCGTGCATGGCGTTGACCGAGCCGTTCGATGCCGCGGTGGTGGCGGTGGCCCACAGGGCCGAATTGGGAATGCCAAAGCGTACTTCTTTGCCCTCCATGTTGCCCCCCGGGTTGACCGCGCTTGCCGTCTGATCAACCCCAAGCGCGGTCAAGCGTGGATTGCCAGCAGCTTCGGCGGCATAGGCCCCGATGAGGAAGATCACCAAGATCACCGTCATGGCGGCCAGCAGCGCCCAACCTTGCCGCGTATCGCCCACCATTTTGCCAAAGGTGTAACAGAGCGCCGCCGGAATCAGGAGGATCGACAACATCTGTAGAAAGTTAGCAAGGGGGGTAGGATTTTCAAAGGGATGTGCCGCGTTGACATTAAAGAAGCCCCCGCCATTGGTGCCCAATTGTTTGATCGCAAGCTGCGAGGCCGCCGGGCCCAGTGCGACGACTTGCGCGGTTACGAGATTGCCATCACCATCGGTGGTCGGTTGGATCAAGGCCACGCTTTGATAGGGCGTCAGCGTCTGGACCACCCCTTGCGAAACCAAGAGCAGCGCGAGGACAAGGGACAAGGGCAGAAGAATATAGAGCGTTGTCCGCGTCAGATCGACCCAAAAGTTGCCAATCGTTTGCGCCCTATGACGCACCAAGCCGCGGATCAAAGCCACCAGCATTGCCATCCCAGCCGCCGCAGAGACAAAGTTTTGGACGGTCAGCCCGACCATTTGCGTCAGGTAGCTCATGGTCGTCTCACCGCCATAGCCTTGCCAGTTGGTATTGCTGACAAAGCTCACCGCCGTGTTAAAGGCAGAGTCCGGCGTGACAGCCCCCAGCCCTGCCGGGTTAAGCGGCAACAACGTCTGCAGCCGCTGTAGGACATAGAGAAAGAGGAAACTAAGCGCGCTAAAAAGCAGCATCGCCACAGCGTAGCTCTGCCAATTCATCTCTTCAGCGGCCAAAGCAGGATTCTGCTCTTTTGGCGCGGCGATGCGCACGCCCAGGAGACGATAGAAGAGCCTTTCAACGGGCTGCAGCAGTGGATCGAGCCAAGTGCGTTCACCCTGATAGACCCGCGCCATATAATTGCCCAACGGCTTGACTAACAGCAGCAAGACCAGCAGGTAGACGGTAATTTGGGAAAAGCCATGGATTGTCATCCGAATAACTCCGGTTTCAATAAAGCAGCAAAGAGATAAACCAGTAAGCTTAGGGCGATGAGGGCCGCCAACCAATCAAGGAACATTAGACCTTCTCCTCCATAAGCCGTACACAAAGGATGACAAAACCAACACTAGCGATGAAAAAGCCAAGCGTGCCACTAAGGAAAAGAACATCAGCCATAGATACCTCCAAACACAAAGAGTAGCGCTTGCACATTGACAGTTGCCCTGGTGGATATAGACCTGGTCTATATGAACCAATGGGGTTTGATCAAGGCCACGGCAAAATAGAGTAGCGCCCCAAGACCAACACCCCAAAGTAGTACGTTCATTAACATAGTCTTCACTCCTGATACAGACGACACTTTGTCTATCCGCTACGGAAAACAGTATCGCAGAGCGTTTTTCGCTTTGCGTTTCTAGCGTAGCACAAAGCAGGTCAGGCGTGGGTCAAAAAGCCTTGAGAAGCGATCAAGAAAAGCTCAAGATAGCGCGCAAGATCGGTCAACGGCCTCCCCATACCACTGAATCGGAAATAGGGTCACTACCTTCCTTCTACATCTCGGCTATACTGAGCAGGATCGAACAAGTTTGGCAACTTGTCAGCGCTAGGATGGTGTACGTCCACCGCGTTTTGGCAGGCAATGGAACCATAAGGAGTATCTCTTGACGACCGATTCAACTTGGAATAAGGCCAATATCCCCGATTTAACCGGCAAGACAGCGCTTGTTACGGGTGCGAACAGCGGGTTGGGCTATGAAGTGAGCCTCGCCTTGGCCGAAAAAGGGGCCTATGTGGTGATGGCCTGTCGCAGCCGCGACAAAGGTGAGCAAGCCGCGGCCCGGATCCGTCAGGCAGTGCGCCAAGGTAGCGTGGCGGTGCAGGTGCTCGATCTAGCCAGTCTGGCAGCGGTGCGGCAATTTGCCGACCGCTTTCAACAGGAATATCCCCAATTGGATATTCTCTGTAACAACGCTGGCATTATGGCAATTCCACGGCGCGAGACGGTGGACGGCTTTGAAATGCAGCTAGGCACCAACCATTTGGGCCACTTTGCGCTCACGGGCTTGCTCCTCCAACCCTTGTTACAAGCACCACAAGCGCGTGTGGTCCATGTCAGCAGTGGGCTGCATGAACGGGGCTCGCTCAATTTTGAGGATCTCATGGGCCAGAGGCACTATGACAAATGGGGTGCATACAGCCAGAGCAAGCTAGCCAATCTGCTCTTTGCCTATGAATTGCAGCGCAAGTTTGCAGCAGCAGGAGTACGTGCGTTGAGCGTTGGCGCGCATCCTGGCTATTCGGCGACCAACCTCCAATCAGTCGGGCCGACCATGGAAGGCTCATTTCTTGGTCGGCTAGGTATGATCTTAGGCAATCGCCTCTTGGCCCAAAGCGCGGCCAATGGGGCCTTGCCCTTGCTCTACGCCGCCGTCGCTCCCGCGGTCAATGGCTGTGATTATATTGGGCCGATGGGGTTTCAGGGGATGCGCGGCGCGCCGGGTAAGGTCAAATCCAATGCCGCGTCGTATGACGAGGCGAGCGCGGCCCGCCTATGGACGATCTCGGTGGAATTCACCGGCGTCGATTATGGGATGTTGGCACGCCGGTAGTGGGAAACGAGTTGGAGGGGTCTCTACACCTGACAGGTTTTGGAAAACCTGTCAGGTCTCTGTTTATCTTGCCTAGCTGCAAAGCAACCCGCTAGCAGATTCGCTGTGCAGGTTGCAAGAGAGTGCTATCCCAAGGGGAGAGTTTGGGGGCAGAATCCACCCAATAATATTGGATGCCCTCTTTGGGCCAATCGGCATAAACTTCTTCCCAAGTCAGCTTGCAGTGTGGTTTCAACGATTTTTCTTCGATGGGCTCGCTAATGGCTTGATAGCGGGCATCAATAGAGAGGCGAATCTGTTCAGGTTCCACGCTGTGTAGGGCCTTGTGGACAGTGAAGCAAGGGAAAGTCAACACGTCGCCCGCTTGGTAGTCACCTTCGACCCACACTTCTTGCCCGGCGCAAAGCTGCACAGAAATCCCCCCTGCCCCCGACGCGGGTTGGATCGGAATATAGCCCTCGCGATGGGAACCGCGCAAAACCGTCAAACCACCCATGGTGCGTGGGCAATCGCCCAAGGGGAACCAACAAGTCCAGGTATTGGGACTCCCCTGCACCAACGGAAAATCTTGATGTTGCGGCGTTGGATGCATCACCGGGTGGGCCGTGATCATGCGGGCAATGTGGCGGGGGTGAACAAAGACCTCCTCGCCAAAGAGCCCCCGATAGAGGGCCAAGAGGGCGGGATGATGGGGCAGTTCATGAAAGCTGGGCAGCTTTTGTACATCGTGATACGCGGCATGGCTAACGCCAATGTCACTGCGCATTTCTTCGCCGGGCACTTGGCTCAACGCCGCCTGGTTGATCACGCCGCCATAGCGATCCTGCCCCGACTGCCGCCACCCATAGCGATCCACAACCGCCAATAGATCGGCGCGCACCGGTAGGATCGCCTCCAGCGGCAACAACTGTCGAAAGAAGAGATACCCCTCCTCTTGGGCGCGGGTGCGCAAGGCTTCAAAGTCACCAGCCTGTAGCAGTGGCATCGAATCAATAAAGGTCGTCCGTATCACCGGCATATCGTTTGTCAACGTCATGGTTATCCACTCCAGAAGTCACCGACAACCAGCAGCCAACCAAGAAAGGGCAACCGCCATCTTCCCGGGTTGATCCACCAGTCATCGCTTGGGCACAAAAATGAATCAGAAATGCTTTCGGTAGCGGTACAGTACCATGAATTAGAACAATGGTCAAGGTCGGATCGCGAGGCAGGCCAGGGCCAGCGCGAAGCTGAAAAATGTACATTTTTACGGAGAAAATGTTCAGTGGCTCACGGTTGTGGCGACACGCCTATGCTATAATTGTTCGTTATGATTTACATTGATTGGCTCTTGCGGCTCTTGGTTGTCACCGGACTGGGGTTAACCTGGTTCTGCTATGGGCGCGGTTGGCAGCGTTGGCGACGAGTCGCCCCGGGGCTTGCCACACCCCGGCGGCTGTTCGCCCTGAGTTTGGCTACGCTGCTGATCTTGCTGGCCTTTTTTCCACCGCTTGATCTCCTCAGCCGCCAGTTGCTCTTTGCTCGATCACTGCAAAAAATTGCCTTGGCCTTTTGGGCCGCGCCCCTCTTCTGGCTGGCCGCGCCCTTTCACTTGATCGCTGTCGGGCTGCCTTTCCCTTGGCGGCAGCGACTAACCCGTTGGCTGCGTCCACAGCAACCTATGGGGAAAGTGCTGCGAATGCTGACCCAACCCGCGGTGATTTGGCTCGCCTTTGTCAGTGCCATTGTCATGTGGCACGATCCGGTTGTGGTGAATTGGACCATGGCACGCCCGCCCATGCATCTGTTGAGTATGCTGATCTTGCTGGGGATCGCCCTGCTCTATTGGGGCCAGTTGGTGGGGACCGAACCGCGGCTACGCAAAGCCTTGCCGGGCTGGGTTTTGTTTGCCTATGTGGTCGGGGTGGAAGTGCCGAATATGGCTACTGGCATGACCATTGCTTACTCGGCTGCGCCTTTTTACACCTACTATGCCGCTATTCACCAGAGCGCCTCCTTGGGCATGGGGGTTATTTCCGATCAGATGATCAGTGGCGGTTTGATTTGGTTTACGGGCAGTTTTGTCTTCTTTCCGAGCGCGGTGTTGATCCTCAACCGCCTCTTCCGCCAGCATGACGGCAATTTACCCCAACATTTCCCCGATTGGGACTCCGACGAACGCATGATCGCGCCGGGGTTGGAACATCGCCTCAAAGAGCCACGCTGAAATAGCACGATCAGTCAAGGTATGGGCATCCGCTTGCTGGTGCCCATACCAGCAACACCGAACACAAAAAATCTTATTGGCCCAAGCGCCAGCGTTCGCTGATATCGCGCAATTTAGCAATCACCACCGCCGGTTCACTATACCGTTCCGTGGCGACTTCCACACTGTAGCAACCAGCATAGGCGTTCGCTCGTAGCGCATCAGCGGCCCGGTTGGTCGCCTCATCACTGACCATCGACGAAAAGTGCGTATGCATTGCCCATGGCGCCACGGCTTCATCACCCGCGCTGGGATCGTCACTGTGCCACCGGCCAATATGTAACAGAATCCCAAAGCCAGGATGGTCAACCGCCGCACAGAGCTGCTTGATATTTGCTGGCACCATGGCCGCGCCCCAGTGGTTTTCGGGGCCAATACGGTAGCCCTGGTCATAGGCCCGCTGAGCCCAGATCTGGTAGCGCTTGACGATCGAGTCGAACTGCTCTGCATTCCAACTCCGTTCATCGCGGGTGCCACCGGCGTCAATTCGCACGGTTTGCGCGCCCAATCGCTCGGCTGCGTTGAGATTGGCGGCGGCATTGAGGGCATTGGCTTCACGGACCGCGGGATCGTTATCCCAGATGTGGGCGCGATCGATACAGATATTGGCTAAGGTGAGTTTGCGCTCGGCCAACGCGGCTTTAACTTGGTCAAGGTAGGCTTCTTCTAGGCTTAGCAGAGTGCCATGCCATAGATCGGCCGCGGTCAGGCGATAGCGGTATTTGATCGATTCCAAATAGCCAAAAGTGTCCATGACGCCAGCTTTGGTAAATTGATGGAAGGTGTAGGAGCAGATAGAAATATTCATGATCGAGTTGATTAGCCTTTCAAGCCAGTGACGGAAATTCCTTCGATAAAGGTACGTTGGGCAAAGAAAAACGCCAGAAAAATGGGCAAGGTGATGATCGAACTGATCGCCATCAGATAGGGGTAGGCGAGCTGGCGGTTACCAATCTCGGAAACCGCATTGCGTAGTCGCTGCACGCCCAAGGCCAACACCCATTTTTCTTCAATATTCACATAGATCAGCGGCCCTAGATAGTCGTTCCAGGCATCCATAAAGGCGAAGAGCGCCACCACTGCCAAGGCTGGCACCGAGAGCGGCAGAATGATGCGGAACATAGTCTGCAATTCATTGGCCCCATCGATCCGAGCGGCGTCCGAAAGTTCTGCGGGGAGCGCCATAAAGAACTGGCGGAGCAAAAAGATAAAAAAAGCGTTGCCAAAGAAATGGGGCACGACCAACGGCAAAAAGGTATTCAGCCAGCCCAACTGCTTAAAGATGATAAAGAGGGGCACCAACCGCACCCACCCTGGAATCATTAAGGTGGCCAAGACCAGGGCAAAGAGGGTATCACGGCCAATCCAGCGCAGGCGCGCGAAAGAGTAGGCCACCAATGCCGAAGAAAGAATTGTACCAATGGTGGCTGGTATGGCATAGAGCGCCACCGTGTTATAGGTAAACAACCAGTAGTTCTGGGCCGTCCAGGCATCCCAAAAATTGTTCCACTGCTGGGGAATGGGGAACCAAACCGGCGGCACGGTATAGACTTGCGAATCATTCTTCACCGCCGATGAGACCATCCAGTAAAAAGGCAAAATAAAGGTTACGGCCAACATCAACAGAATGAGATACTTGAGAATTTCGACGCTCCACCCCTTGGCCCCACGCCCCTGCAGGCGACTGGCCGGCTTGGGCATTGTGGGCGACGAGTGGGGGCGTGTCACGGTTTGAGTCGCCATCGTTTGTCACTCTCCTTAGCTCAAATTGTGCCTTGTTTTGCCAAGACGTAGTAAGAATTAGCGCGACGCGCCCGCATAGTAGACAAAGCGGCCCGAAAGGCGAAAGAGTAAGCCGGTAAAGATAATAATCACCACAAAGAGCAACCAAGCCAATGCATTGGCTTTTCCCATGCGGAGATAGACAAACGCATTGCGGTAGAGGAAGAGGGAGTAGAACTCGGTTGCTTGGTTGGGGCCGCCAGCCGTCAAAAGCCAGGGCAGCGTGAAATATTGAAAGCCGCTGATCAGGCTCATCACCGTGTTGAAGAGAATGACAGGGCTGACCATGGGAATGGTGATATGCCAAAGCCGCCGCAGCCCATTCGCGCCATCCACAATGGCCGCTTCATAGAGGGTACGAGGGACATCTTGCAACGTGGCGAGAAAGATCACCATTGCTGCGCCTTGGGCCCACATGTGGATCACCACCAACGTCGGCTTGACGAGATCCGGGCTCGAGAGAAAGGGGACAATGGGTAGTCCCAGGAATTGTAGGGTGGCATTAATTGCACCATATTGCGGGTTTAGGAGAAATTGCCAAACGAAAGCCGTCACAATGACAGGGACAATCGAGGGAAAAAAGAAGACTGCTCGGAAAAAGGAGCGGGCGATTATATTTGTGTTCAAGAGCAGCGCCATGAGAAAAGCCGCCAAGATGCCCAAAGGCGCGCTAAAGATCACCCACCACAAGGTGTTATAGGCGACGATCCGAAAATCTGCATCATCGGTCAAGATATTCAGATAATTCTCCCAGCCAATAAAGGCCGGTGGACGCAGGAGATCATAACGGGTGAAGCTGTAGTAAAACGACGACACAATGGGGAAAAGGGTAAAGCCTAAAAAGCCAATGAGCCACGGAGAGGCAAAGAGGAGGCCAATCCATAGGTCGCGACGATCCTTGGGCGTCATGCGCCGCAGCTGTGCAAATCCAGTCATGCCGGTTTTCCTTACACCAACGGCTTTTGGGGCCAGGGGGGCTGACCCCAAAAGCAATAAGCCAATGCGAGAGAAGTTACACACTTGGGCAAGAGCTGACAGGTTCCGTAAAACCTGTCGGCTTGCTGGTCACGCCGATCATTTGCCTAACTTCGATACGATCCACCCGCTGATCAATGAACGAGTTAGCGGGTTGCCGACCTAGCACGGATCGATCAAGCAAAACCTGCCTGTCGCCATTCTTTTTCCGCTTCTTCTTGGAGGTGGGCAGCGGCTTCGGCCCCCGTCATCTGACCCCGATAGACGGCTTCGCGGGCTTGTTGGTATTGGGTTTCGACAAAGGCTTGAATTTCATTGCGGATAAAGGGTCCCCAGTAAGTCGCTTCGGGAACCGAATCAAAGTAGAACTTGAGCCCTGGATACTTTTCCTTATCGGCATTTTCAAAATAGGGGAGATAGGCGGGCAGCCAGCCAATCTTGTCAAAGATCAGGTTACAGACATAATCGCTCTGCACCCATTCGGCAATGGGCCACGCTTCCTCTTTATACTGACCATCTTTAAAGATCTGCACCATGTGGCCGCCCCCAAATTGGATCTTGGTGCCCCGGCGCGCTTCGGGCACGGGTACCCAAGTGGCACGGTTGTAGGGGGCAACTTCGGGCTTTTCATTGACCGTTTCGCCTGGGTGCCAATAGCCCTCAATAATCATCGCCTGCACTTCGGCATTAAAGGCCCCACCCCAGGTACCCTGTCCCTCGACAGAGCGGAGGCCCACCAAGTTGTCGGGGCCAATGATCTTGACAAATTCACCCATGACCTCTAGGCTCTCGGCCATCAGTTCATTGTCTAAGTTAAACGCTTTGGTATCTTCATTAAAATATTCAAAACCCCAAGACTCCGGTGCGAACCAGCCATCATTGCCCGGCCCCGTCCCACCTTCGGCATCGTAGGGATCCAGACCAAACTGCACCAAATTGCCCGCGCTATCAAACTTGGTCAATTTGTTATGCCATTCAAGGAGTTCGGTCCAAGTGACGGGCGGCGTATTGGGGTCTAGGCCCGCTTCTTCCACCAAGCGGGTGTTGTAGTTCAGCCCACGCCGCACAAAACATTCAAAGGCCGGAATGCCATAGACATTCCCTTGATATTGGATGACATCCCAGTTACCAGGAATAAATTTATCGGGGCTAATGACCGAACTAGCCGCGATATAATCATCCAACGCAATAACAGCCCCGCGCGACATGAAGTCTAAATAGCTACCCCAGATGCCAATATCGGGCGGCGTGCCACTAGCCACAGCGGTCAAGCGAGCTTCTTGGGGGAAATTCGCCTTAAAATCAATGGAATTGCCCGCGCCAATGTAACTTTCCAAAGCCGGATCGGCCAGTAGTTCTTCGGCAATTGCGCCGGGTGATCCCCAGAAAACATAGAATTTGATCACCTTCCCTTCAGCGTTTGGGGCCGCCGCGCCACCACTTGTAGCAGCGCTAGGCGCGCCACTGGGCGCGGCACAAGCCGCCACCAGCGCGCCCGCGCCCGCTGCCCCTAAACCACGCAAAAACGTACGCCGACTGAGCACACTGCTCTTTGGTTCCTGCATAGTAACCTCCTTATCAGATCGTTATGACAATGGCAATCAGATTGATCACGAAGCGGTAACAAAGGCTTCGTACAGGGAAGGCAATCAGGCGGGGGGGATAGAGAGCGACGATACGAAGGGAGCATAGCACATTTTCCACGCAGAAAAGGAGTGTCTCTCCTGGCTTTCTGCGCTGGTTGATCGGCAAAGCCAACCGCCAAAGCTCAACTTCGCGTTGCGGAAAGGTCGTATTCGTGGCAACCACAGCCCACCATGGCGGGCTTGTGCCACAGAAACGCCATTATTCGATTTTGTCCTGGTGAGAAACAGTGACGATTGACGATCAAGTGGGTGGGCGTACAGCCATGCTGGCGTCTACCAACCAAGGGAGCTTGATCAACCGATTGGGCAGCAGCAATCGTCTTGATACTTTACTGAGCGCAGCATATCATATTCTAGAGGGCAGGGCAAATCCTTGGCTATCCCTGCCCTTTTCCATCATTGCCCTTGCACTGTGGCGAGGAAGAGCGGGAGCCTGGGGCGTTAGGTCGCAACCCCAGCCATGAGCAAGCCGAGCTGTTCTGCCGTGGCTTGGGCGCGGTCAACGACCCCCATGACGCGCCCTTCATAGAGGACCGCAATCCGATCACACAAGGCCAGAATTTCATCGAGATCTTCCGAGATCAGCAAGGTGGCGGTGCCTTGGGCGCGCTGCTCAAGCAGCCGTTGGTGAATATATTCGGTGGCACCAATATCAACCCCGCGCGTCGGTTGGGCCGCGACGAGGACGCGCGGCTGGCGGGCCACTTCGCGCGCCATAATGACCTTTTGGATATTGCCCCCCGAAAGGCTCTTGATCCGTGTGACAATCGTCGGCGTCTTTACCCGAAATTCACGGACTAATTGCCAACTGCGCTGGGCAATGGTTTGGAACTTCAAAAAGGTGCGCTGGCTAAAGGGCGGACGGCTGTGGTCACGCAAGATCAGATTCTCGGAGATGTTGAAATCCTGAATGACACCGTCATACATTCGCTCTTCGGGAATATAGGCCAGCCCTGCCGCGGTTCGTTGATCGGTGGACCAGCGGGTGATGTCGCGCCCATCCACATGGACGCTTCCCCCAGTCACGGTACACAAGCCTGCGATCACTTCAGCCAGCTCCCGTTGCCCGTTGCCGCTGACACCCGCGAGACCAACAATTTCCCCGGCCCGAATTTGCAGAGAAACATTGCGCAGGGCTGGTTGCCCGGTGATCCCCAAGGCGCTAATATTACGGATATCGAGGAGGACATTGCCTTGGGCAACCGCGGTCCGCTCTTGTTCGAGCAACACATCGCGCCCAACCATCATCCGCGCCAGTTGGGGGCGGGTGATGCCTTCATTGATCGCCGTCCCGGCGAGCGCCCCACCCCGCAGCACCGTAATCCGATGGCAGAGCTTGATCACTTCGTGGAGCTTATGGCTAATAAAAATTAAACTGTGACCGTCCTTTGCCATTTGGCCGAGCGTCACGAAGAGATCATCGACTTCTTGGGGCGTCAGGACTGCGGTAGGTTCGTCGAGGATCAGCAGCGCGGCCCCCCGATAGAGCGCCTTGATAA
This sequence comes from Caldilineaceae bacterium, assembly GCA_019637645.1. Next base: position 145,264 of record JAHBVH010000007.1, on the reverse strand, counting down.
TCTCCACCCGCTGTCGCTCCCCCACCGAGAGGGTCCAGACCGGCGCACGCGGGTCCACGTGCAACCCATAGGTTTGGGACAATTCCCGAATACGCGCCTCAACCCGATCCAAATCTAAGACCCATTTGCGGCTGGAAGAGAGCCCTAAGGCCACATTTTCCCGCACGGTTAAGGTGTCAACCAACATAAAGTGTTGGTGGATCATCCCGATGCCTAGGTTAATGGCATCGGTGGGCGAACCGATATGGATTGGCTGACCATTGACGCAAATTTCACCGGCGTCGGGTTGATAGAGGCCATAGAGGATCTTCATCAGGGTCGATTTGCCCGCGCCATTCTCACCAAGCAGGGCATGTACCTCCCCGGCGCGCACATCAAAGCTGACATGATCCGAGGCTAAGACGCCAGGAAAGCGTTTGACAATATTGCGCATCTCCAAATGATCAATGCGCGGCCGACCAGTGGGCAGAAGGGTAGGGCTACTTTGCATAGAGAGGTAGTTTCTTTTGTATCGCGTGACTATATCGAGTTAGCGGCGCAGAACGCTTTGGTTGGGTAGAATGAACGGGCATAATATTGGATGGCCCAGGCACGTAAGCAAACCTGACAGAGTCTTGCGTTGGCGGTTGTGAGAACCACAGAGCCAACCAGATGACAAGGTCTTGCGTTGGCGGTTGTGGGAACCACAGAGCCAACCAGATGACAAGGTCTTGCGTTGGCGGTTGTGAGAACCACAGAGCCAACCAGATGACAAGGTCTGGCGTTGGCGGTTGTGAGAACCACAGAGCCAACCAGATAATAAGGTCTTGCGTAGCCTCTATCAGCAAAGGGTTTTGTCGATGACTACCTATCCGTATGATTCCGATAAAGAGCAGGCACCGCAAGCAATACGCAATCTTAGTGTAGGCCAGAAAGAGCGCGGCAGCGACTTGGCGCGACAGATTATGGTGATTGTGGCATTAGCCATTACCCTCTTTGTCAACTACCTAGCCGACGCTCTACCGATCAACAACCGCAGCACCGCCGAGATCTCCGATAGTTTCCCCGTCCGCTTTACCCCAGCAGGGTATGTCTTTAGCATTTGGGGGTTGATCTACCTTGGTCTACTGGCCTACGCCATCTATCAGCTCTTGCCCAGTCAACGTGCGAATCCGCGGCTGCGGGCCATCTTTGGGCCTTTTGTGATCACCTGTGCCGCCAATAGCAGTTGGATCTTTGCCTGGCACTATGGCCTATATACCTTATCCTTGCTGATCGTTTTAGTGCTACTGGGTGCGCTCATTGCGATCTATGGGCGGCTCTATCCCCACTTTCCGCAAGTTTCTACGGCGGAGCGCTGGACAACCCATGTTCCCTTCCGCATTTATCTAGGCTGGGCGAGTGTCGCCACTATCGCTAATGCTGCGGTTGCGCTCTATGCCCTTGGGTGGCAAGGCGCACCATTAGGCGCAGATGATTGGGCGGCCTTTATGATCTTTGCCGCCTCGTTGATTGGCTTTTTCTTTGCCTTGCGGCTACGGGATATGGCCTATCCACTCGTTCTAGTGTGGGCGTTTATCGGCATCTACCTTGAGCAGAGCGATGCCCCGACCACCGCGTATACAGCCCTCACCATGGCCGGTGTTGTAGCCGGTGCAACCTTTTTGGCTTGGCTCTTTGGGCAACGCCGCCGCAACTCAGTCTTTGACAAGGGATAAGGATAGCGGGGTGTCCGGTGTAGTAACCAGACACCCCTGTCACGTCAAACCTTTATTCTGTTGGCAACGGGGAAATCTCACCGCTTTTGATCCCAGCCACAGCACTTTCTACGGCGGCCTTGATCTCATCGGTCAATACCGCGTTATCACTGAGCTGCATGACCAACCCATCCTTGAGGGTGAGCGTATAGAGCTTGTTTCCTAGCGTGCCGCTATTATGTAAGGCGATCATATCTTTGATGGCAGCCGTCCAATCATAGAGTTGGTTGGCAATGACATAATCGGGCGCTAGTGAAGTTTGATCAGATTGGGTACCTAGCCAAAAGACTTTATTTTCGGCGGCCACACCAATCGCACCGACGACTTGTTGGGCAGAGCCCGTCAGGACATCGGCACCCGCTTTGATGTGGGTGTTGGCCGCTTCGGCAGCCAAGGCCGTATCGCCAAAGGAACCCGTATAGCTGATGTTCACAACCGCATCTGGCTTGGTTGCTTTGACGCCAGCCACAAAGCCATCAATGTAAAGCTTAGCATCGCCGGCCTCTACCGGGCCAACCACCCCGATCACATCTTTTTGGCTCACTAGCGCGGCGATCACGCCATTGACATAACCGCCTTCTTGGGCTAGGGCTTCGTAGGCAAAGACATTGGCAAAGCCATTGGCCTCACCGGTGTCGGTGGCGGTACCCCAAGCAAAGCTGGTTTCTGGAAAGTCTTTGGCAACTTCAAACATGGAATTGCCATATTGGGTGCCGTGGGCAATGATCAGATTGTTGCCATCGGCGGCGTAGTCGCGAATGGCCGCGGCGGCATCAGCCACTTGGAACATATTCTCCGAGACAGAAATCTCCATGGCGCTTTCGCCGCCCATCTCGGTTTGCACAGCCACCAACGCCGAATATAACGATTGGCTCCAGGCAATATCCTCTTTGCTGCTGGGCATCACCACCGCAACCCGAAAGGGTTCGCCGCCCGGTTCAGCAGCAGTCGCTTCGGCGGCAGGCACAGTGCCCTCGGTTGTCGGTGCGGTGGCGGGCACGGCACAGGCCGCCAGAGCAGTTAACAACACAATCACAAAAAATAACGTTATGCTTCTCCGCATACAAAAGTTCTCCCCGCTTTGATGGATCATGGACTCGATTCAGTACTGTTGTCGATAAAACTGTATTTGTTACACTGTTTATTAGGGTGGTGCGCACACAGGTGGAATCCGGTTTGATCACCAGGAAAGCCGCTCAGCCCCCACGCTCAAAGGGTTTGGTCAGGGCAGCAGGCTGTTGAACTTGACGTACGGCAACGGCCAGGGCAAAGATGGTGAGAATGTAGGGCAGCATCACCGCCAAGTCCGAAGGGATCGCGATCCCCTTCACTTGTACCCACAGTTGCAGGGCATTGACCATACTAAAGAGCAGCGCACCCCCTAAAATGCCAAAGGGCCGCCAACTGCCAAAGTAGACGAGGGCCACGGCGATAAAGCCCATGCCATTGGTCATATTCTGTTGGAAAACATTCAACAAGCCCACACTTAAGGACGCGCCCGCCAAGCCGGCCAACGCGCCACCGATCATCAACGTGGCATAGCGCACACGGTTAACCTGAACCCCAAGCGAATCCGCCGCCTCGGGGTTATGCCCCACGGCCCGAATTTTGAGACCAAAGGGGGTCTTATTGAGGACAAACCAGCTCACGGGAACGAGGAGATAGGCCAGGTAGATAAGAATGCTGTGGTCAAAAAAGATCTCACCGATCACCGGCAGTTGGCTCAACCCTGGGATCGGCAACACCGAAAAACCCGAGACCCCCACCACCGAGCCAATCAAGGTTTTGAAGAGCAGGTCACTCAGCCCAAGACCAACGAGGTAAAGACCAATCCCGCTAATCCCCTGTTCAGCTTTCATGGTGACGCTGACCACGGCCATCAAGAGCCCCATGAGCGCGCCTACCAACAAGGCGAGCAACACCCCAAGCCACAGGTTTTGGGTATAAAAGGTCGCGTAGAAGGCCGCAAACGCGCCCATTAACATCATGCCATCTACGCCAAGGTTGAGCACCCCAGAACGTTGGGCAAACATCTCGCCAATGGCGGCATAAAGATAAGGCGTTGCCAAGCGTATCCCACTATGGGCAATCCCCATAAAGACGGGAAGCGTCAGTAATTCGTCAAGCACAGTTGCACCCTCAATCGCTAGCTAGGAAATGGTTGGGAAAGTAGGCCTTCGACGATACTACGTGTCAGTCGTTAACTCTCCACCCGTTGGCGGGCACGGCGACGGCTATAGATTTCGCTCGCTACCACGAAAAGCACAATCAACCCGTTGAGCACCACGATGAGCGCATTCGGCACTTGGACAGTACGCTGCATCTTATCAGCACCGACCAGCAGTGAACCAAAGAGAAAAGAGGCAGGGATCGCGCCCAGCGGGTGCAATTTACCAAAGAGCGCGGCGACAATGCCACTAAAGCCATAGCCGCCGGACAACCCTTCTAGCATCCGGTGATGAACCCCCATTACTTCCACCGCACCGGCCAAGCCCGCAAAGAGGCCGCTCAGCACCAAGGAAAGGGTGAGAAAGCCCGCCACCGGAATCCCCGCATAGCGCGAGGCCGCGGCGTTGAGCCCCACCGCCCGAATCCGATAGCCAATGGTCGTGCGCCAGAGCAAGAGATAGACCAGAATCGCCAGGGCCACAGCCAGGATCACGCCGCTGTGCAACAGTGTGCGGGGGACCAAGCGCGTTAACCAAACAATTTCCGGCAGTGCCTCGCTTTGCGGAATGTTGGTCCCCGCCTTCACCTGTTCTGGGTCGAGCATCGGCCCTCGCAACAAAAAGTTCATTAACTGGAGGGCAATTTGGTTGAGCATGACCGTGCTGAGAATTTCATTCACATTGAGGCGTGCTTTGAGCAGCCCCGCAATGCCACCCCAAACCGCGCCAGCCAAAGCGCCAACCAGCATGGTCAGGGGCAGCAACAGCCAACCGGGCCAGGTGCGAAACGCAAGGGAAAAAGCCGTCGCCGCAATAGCACCCAGAATAATTTGCCCCTCGCCGCCAATGTTGATCACACCGCCGCGAAACGCAATGCAGATCCCCACCGCCACCAAAAGGAGCGGGGTCGCTTTGGTGAGCGCTTGGGTGATGCCACTGACATTGCCAAAGGCACCATTAAAAAGTGCAAAATAGGCTTCATAGGGATTTGCACCGAGCGCCAGCAACAGTAAAACGCCAACGATCAGGGCTAATAACACGGCGGCAAAGGGTAGCAATAGATCAATGGTACGGGATAAAGCGCGTGTTGCCATAGGGATTTAGCGAATGATTGGAAAGGTTATTGGGTGTTTGCAGCTTAGCGAGCGCCCGTGTTACGTAGCAAAGCTTATGTTGGGAACGGTCTTCACACGCTGACTTAGCAGATCAGCAACTTTGGACTGAGTGAGAGCGCCAGAAGCTTGTAGAATTGCTGCCATTTTACCAACAAGTTTTGGTCGATCTCAAGCCAAATTGCCTAGCAAATGACAGAATTTCTTTAAGCAGATTGTATAGCTTGGCAAAAAAGAGTGGTGAGGAACGGAGAGGGGTGTGATGAGGGGTGATGAGGAATCTAAAGAGCCAGAGCCGGCGTCATTGGAGATGTCGCGAAAGCCCGCTGCAGCGGGCGTTGTCAGCCAACCAGAAACCTGACAGGTTTTTCAAACCTGTCAGGTCTTCTCTAGCCTACTGATAGGCCAATGCACCGTCGGGTGTATAGGTGAAGGCACGGTGCCAGCTTTTGAAGGGATACTTCCCTAGCGCTTCTTCATTGAGATCAAGGCCAAGCCCTGGTTTCTCGGGCAATTCTAGATAGCCATTGACCAGCTTCATAGGTTCATCTACAATATCCCGACGCGCGCCTTCGTCATCGGCATGATACTCCAGAATGATGAAATTATGGGTGCTGGCGGCAAAATGGAGATTGACCGCGGTTGCCACTGGCCCACAGGGATTATGCGGCGCGACTGTCACATAATGGGCATCGGCCATGGCCGCCACTTTTTTCATCTCCCACAGGCCACCCATCAAACAGATATCCGGCTGGATAATGTTGACGGCTTGCAACGCCAACAGTTCCCGGAATTCATGCCGGGTATAGAGCATTTCACCGGTGGCCAATGGCACATCGACTTGCTGGCTCAGCTTTTGCAGGGCGTCGTAGTTCTCGGGACGCAGCGGCTCTTCGACAAACATGGGACGGAAGGGCTTGACCACCGCACAGAGTTCCATGGCGCGGGAAACTTCGAAGAGGCGGGCGTGGGGATCCAAGCCAATATCAATGTCCTCGCCAACCGCCAAGCGCACCGCGGCTAGGCGCTTCTCGACTTCGCGCAGGGTCTTATTCCAGGGAAGGGCTTGCCAGTTGGGGGGTAATGGCCCCATTTTGATCGCCGTATAGCCATACTTTTCAATCAAGGCAACCGCGTTCTCGGCCAACTCCTCGGGCGTATTGCCACGGGGGGATTGGTAGACGCGGATCTTTTCGCGGCACTTGCCGCCCACCAAGCGATAGACGGGCAAGCCCGCGGCTTTGCCTGCAATATCCCACAGGGCATGTTCGATCCCGCTGATGGCGGCGTTGAGCACCATCCCCCCCGGAAAGCGCGAACCAGCATACATCAACTGCCAAAGCCCCTCAATATCACGCGGGTCGCGCCCAATGAGCCACTCCTCAAAGTCGCGAATCACCTCCACAGTCGCTTTGTCTGGCCCACAGGAATAGGCTTCCCCAATGCCATAGAGCCCTTCGTCCGTATGCACTTTGACATAGGGAATGTTCCGGTGACCCATGTTGACCAGAAACGTATCAATCTTCGTGATCTTCATCTGTCGTCGTTTCTACTCATTGATAGAGAATATAAAATAGACAATGAGTCATGAATTACCCTACTTTAGCGGATGACGGGGTAACCCATGACTCATTATCAATTTTCCATTGACAATTAATTATTATTACCCTTTCAACCCTGTCGTCACAATACCGCGCACAAAGTATTTCTGCGCGATAAAGAAGAGCAGCAGCGAGGGCGCCGCCACAATCAACGAGGCTGCCATGAGAATCGCTTCACGCGGCTCATCACTCTCAAAGGGATTGGCAATAAAGTAACGCAGACCAATCGAAAGTGTATATTTGTCCTCGGTATTGAGGAAGATCAGGGGGCCAATAAACTCATTCCAATGTTGCAGGAAGGAGAAGATCGCCACCGTTGCAATGGCCGGGCCCGAGAGGGGGAGAATAATACTCCAAAAGATGCGCACAGATGAGGCCCCATCTAATTTAGCAGCTTCATCTAGATCGCGGGGGATGGTCATAAAGAATTGGCGCAATAAAAAGATAAAGAAAGCACCACCGCCAAAGAACGATGGCACAATCAGCGGCATGAAGGTATTGAGCCAATTGAGATAGCGGAACAAAAGAAATTGCGGCACAATGGTCACTTGCCAGGGCAACATCATCGTGCTCAAGACGAGAAAGAAGAGCATCTCGCGCCCGGGAAAGCGAAAGCGCGTAAAGCCATAGGCCACCGCCGCCGCCGAGATGATCTGCCCAATCATGGCAAGCGACGTGACGATCACCGTATTCCAAATAAAGAGCGCGAAAGGGGCAAGCCGAAAGACATCGGGATAGTTAGCCCACCGGATCTCCTGGGGCCAAAAGGTCGGGGGGATTTGCCGGATCTCAGCTGCGGTTTTCAAGGAACTACTGACGGTCCAAAAAAAGGGCAAGCTAAAGGCCAACGCGGTCAGAATGGCAATGAGATAGAGCGCGGTCTGCTGCCAAAAACGATTGGCGGCTTTACTCCCTGCTCTACGGGTCAAAGTGTTTGGGGAACTGGCTACGGAACGCGCACTGGGTTGGGTAGTCGCCATGGGAACTCCTTGCTACGAAAACTCATAATAGACCCAGCGATCGGACAGCTTGATCTGCAAATAGGAGAGGATAAAGATGAACACAAAGAAGATCCAGGCCAAGGCCGATGCATACCCCATTTGGAAAAAGTTAAAGGCATTCGAATAGAGATGCAACATATAGAACCAAGTGGCATAGTTCGGTCCACCAGGCGGGCTCGTTGCCAAATAAGCAACCGAAAAGGTGCTAAACGCGCCAATGACCCCCAGGATCAGATTGAAAAGGATAACCGGCGAGATCAGCGGAATCGTCACATTCCAGAAGCGCTGCCAGCCATTCGCCCCATCCATTTCGGCAGCTTCCTGCAACTCTTTAGGCACCCCTTGTAATCCGGCCAGGAAGATAATCATCCGTCCGCCACCGACCGTTGACCACAAGGTGATCAAAATAATCGATGGAATGGCCCAGCTACGGTCAGTCAACCAGCCCGGGCCAGGAATCCCCACCATGCCCAGCAGGTAGTTCACCATGCCTTGTTGGGGGGACAAGAGCCACTGCCAGAGGATCGTCAAGGCCACCACGGGGGTCAACGAAGGCAGATAGTAGAGGGCGCGGAAGATGGTGCGGCCTTTCAGATTTTGGTTGAGCAACATGGCGGCTAACAACGAAAAGGCAACCCCTAGCAATACCGAAGCGAGCGAAAAGTAGACCGTGCGCCAGATCGACGGCCAGAACAATTTATCCGCAAAAAACGCCGTATAATAGTTTTCCAAGCCCAGCCATTCGGGCGTACCCCCAATTTTATATTTCGTCAGACTCAAGTAGAAAGAGGCAATGATCGGCCCTAAAGAAAAGACCAGAAAGCCGATCAACCACGGGCTGATCCACAAATACCCTTCCAGCGCTTCACGACGCTGCAGGCGTGAACCAAACCACGAAGGCTGCCTGGTTACTTGACTTGCCATAAGGTAACTCCATTTTTCTCAGAAGGGTAGGCCCAAGGCACTGCCACCCACGGGGACGTAGCGCGGATACCCTTGTACCTACCCTTATCTACTTCCTTACGGGCGCGGCAGATCCAGAATATCCTGAATTTGCTGAGTCACGCTGTCAATGAACTCGGCTGTCGGCTGCTCATCACCCGTCCAAAGCGGTTGGGTCAATTGGGCCAAGGCCGTTTCCGCTTCGGATTGGCGCCAGTTGGCCGTGATGCGGCTGTCCATGGCATTATCCATGATCTCTTTGAAGACCACCCGGAAGGGGAATTTCAGCAGTTCTTCGCTGCCATAGACATCCGGCCGCCCACCGACGGTGCCACCGATCAGACCAAGTTGGACGCCCGAGTCTTGGTTACAGAGGTACTGGACCCACTTGAAGGCTTCGTTCGGGTGTTGGCTCGCGGTTGTCACCGTGTAAGCATCGACTTCATAGTCGGAACCGCCCACGCCGCCAGGGCCAACTGCGTTCGGCGCGACCATCCACTCGAAAGCATCGCCAATCGTGCCGCCCGTCACCGAGACCGAAGTGCCACCCTGGTACATGCCCAAGGAGTTAGCAATCCACATATCATTGCTATTACCAACCATTTGTGCAGGTGTGGGGGCAACTTTATGGGTCTGGAAGAGATCATAGAGCCATGTAATGGCTTGGGTGCCCAATTCATTATTCAATTGGAATTGGGTGCCATCTTCGTTGAGCAACTCTGTGCCAAAGGCACGGCAGAGGGTAACCAACGTTTTCCAGATGCTGCCCGTACCCGGTAGGAAGCCATAGAATGGTGGCGTGGCATCTTGCTTGGTCAACGCCTTGGCATATTCAACCTGCTGATCTTGAGTCCACCCAGCAACCGGAAGATCCAAGCCAGCCGCCTCAAAGGCCGTTTGGTTGTAATAGATGACAGCCAAGCCAGGGTGCGCCTTGAAGGGCAGGCCAAGGAGATTGCCTTCTACGGTGATGGCTTGGATACAGCCTTCGTACCACTGGGCCAGATCAATATTATTCGAGGCAACCAAATCATCGATCGGGGCCACAATCCCCTGGGCCCACATGAAATTGATCGTAGCTCCCCCCAAGGCGCTCCAGGCGACATCACCAAGGGTGTTGCCGGCCAACATGGTCGAGACTTTGGCATTGTACTCTTCGCCAGGGAAGGATTCTTTCACAATTTCAATGTCGGGGTTTTCTTCCATAAACTTGGGCATTTGCATATCGTACAGCGTATCTTCTTGCTGACCGATACGGGCATGGAAGCGAACGGTGACTTTTTCACCGGCGGGGGCAGCGCTTTCCCCACTGGTGGTGTCACTGGGCGCGGCCGCCGGAGACGCGCAGGCGGCAAGGGCCAAACCGGCAACGCTCAGGGAAGACGCGCGCAGAAAGTCACGCCGTGACATGCCTTTTTGGTAGGTCATATGGTGCTCCTTTGATAAAGCTGTAAATTGAAATGACATTACGCACTTAGAATATACTAGCGTGAGAAGCAACCAGTAGCCACTCAAACGGCTTGAGCGATTACCAGTGTAGGAGAGTGGGCTAATCAACTGCGTAATGGGTAATGGGGGTATCGTACCTGAATAGGATAAATCTGTCAATTGAGCAGGGTTCAAAGGGGCAATCGCGGACGAGGGCCAAAGCGGCCAGGGCTGGAAACCCTGGCCGCTTTGGAAGTGTGTAAATTTCTTAAGCTTACTGCTGAATCATGGGGAGGTAGATCCGATTCGAAAGATCAAGCTGCGGCTCGCCCGCCTCCTCAAGATTGGTTGGCCGACGATAGATGCCCGCATCGATCGTCAGGTTCACTTCCCCAGCCGCCAAGGTCACCACAGTCGTGCGCCCTGTCTTCGGGTCGACATTACTATCGACATCACTTGCGGGGTCGGTCCCGATCACAGTGATGGAATAACCCGTGGGCAGGACAAACTCAACATAGTACGCGCCCGGTAGCAAATTCAGGAAGTAGTACTCACCCTTTTCATCGGTGATATCATCGCTGATGAAAAGGCCATTGCCGTCATACAACTTCACAACAAGGCCAGGAACATTGGGTTCTGCGGTAGGTTCGTCCTGACGGCCATCTTGGTCCTTATCTTCCCAAACCCGATTCCCCAACGCAGCGGGGGCTTCGAGCGCGCCAGAGCGCACAGAGACAATGACCAAGCCAACATCCCAGACCAAGCTCTGCTCACCCGAATGGAGCGTAATGACACTGGTCTGCCGGGTAAGCGGATTAATATCACTATCCGTTGCATCGTCACTGCCTTGATTAGGCAGCGTCGGCACGTAGCCCGGTCGGGGGGCGGCTTCCAGGATATAGTCGCCAGGGAGCAAGTTGCCAAAGCTATAGAAGCCATCGGCATTGGTGTGCGTCGTGGCAATGAGGTTACCAGCCGCGGTATAGAGGATCATTGTCACGCCTGGTACACCTGTTTCCCCCGCATCCTGAATCCCATCGCGGTCGCTGTCATACCATATATAGTTCCCTAGCGACGCGGGCGGCGCGCTCAGCGTTAGCCCAAGATCCCAACTGAGGTCCAGTTCACCGGGCTCCAGCGTCGTGACCGCGGTTTGGCCCGTGCTGGGATCGGCGTCGCTATCCAGGTCATCGCGACTGCCGCTATTCTGCGGGCTGATACCATAGCCGGTCGGCGGCGCAAAGAGCAGGTAGTAGCTACCCGGTGGCAGACTATTAAACTGATAGAGCCCGGCGCCATCGGTCATTGTCGTCGCCACGAGGCTGCCGCCACTGCTGTACAAGGTCACCTTCACACCGGCCACGCCTGTTTCACCTGGATCTTGCACCCCATCTTTGTCCGTATCGAACCAAACGAAGTTACCAATGGCAGCTGGCTGGGTTCCGTTGGGCAAGAAGAGCCCGAAATCCAGCGTGGGATTATGCTGCCCAGAGGTGAGTGTTGTGGTCGGCGTGCGCAAGGTTGTTAGATCAGCATCACTGTCAAAGGCATCATTATTTCCCTTGTCGGGTGCTGTCGGCAAATAACCAGCGGGCGCCCCAAACGCAACGACATAGCTCCCTGGCAGCAAGTTGGTAAACCCATAGCGGCCACTGGTATCCGTGGTGGTCGTCATCACGACATGGTTGGTCAGTGCCTCGTAGAGCGTTACCAAGACGTTCGGTACGCCACGTTCGGTGCCGAGGCCGGGTTCACCAGTTTCCTGAGCATCTTGGATGCCATCGGCATTGCTGTCGAACCAGACCAAGTCCCCCAGCGAAGCAAAGGCAAAGAAGCCAAAGTCCACGGTCAGGTCAAGATTGGCACCATCACCATCGTTGGTGGGCTCCGTCCCTACTTGCAGTTCGATGACAGGGCTGCGGACAGGGCCACCCGGCTGGCTTTGGCTACCATTGTCGTCGTTATCTTCCCCATTGTCCTGTGCATCCGTTGGGGTGCTACTCACTGGCGCTTGCATTGGCGGCGTTGGGATGTAAACGAAGTAGCGCCCTGGTGCGAGGTTGACAAATTGATAGATACCTTGCACATCGGTGGTTGTCGTAGCCACCGGGGTTGCCGTAAGCGGATCATCGTCGGCCCGGAAGAGCTGGAGCCGCACCGCGCCAATCCCTGGCTCTCCATTATCCACCAACCCATTGTTGTTCTGATCATGCCAGACCAAGTTCCCCAAGCCGACGACCGGGATAAAGCCGAAGTCTAGCGTCAAGTCTTCCCCACCGGGCCGGGCCGCGGTGCCGGTGGTTGGGCTGGAAGTCGCCGTAGTGGTCGATGAATCCAAGTCCGGGGTGCCCACCTGTGGGGTAGTGGGTACATAGCCACTCGGGACACTGACGACCTTGACGGTATATTCACCCGGGGGTAGATCCCCAAAGCGATAGTGACCGTTCCCGTCGGTCGTTTGGTCAGCGACCGGTGTGCCCAAGATGGTGGTGGCGGCACTGCCATCAGCCTTGGTCAGCTGTAGCACCACGCCAGGCAAGGGGAGGTCACCGGCATCTTGCACCCCGTTCCGATTCATGTCAATGAAGGTCCAATCGCCCACCACCACGGGGATAACGACCAGGCCGAGATCAATGGTCTGATCCGAGGTAGTACCGAGTGATACTACGACCCGACCGGTATTGTCTGGATCGCTATCCAGCGTGTCATCCCCTTGGTTGGGAGTCGTCACACTATAGCCCATGGGCAACCCAAAGGTGACGGTCACCGTCTGGTTCGGGGCCAGTTGGGTGAAGGTGTAAAAACCGGTCTCATCGGTGGTGGTTGTGAAGCGTTGACCGGTCGTCAAGGTCAGCGTAACGACGATGCCAGGCACCCCTGGTTCATTCGGCGTCTGCTGCCCATCCCGGTTGCCGTCGAGCCAGACATAATTCCCGAGTGAAAGCAACGGTAAGCGGATACCCGCATCCCACGTTGGGTCAAACTCACCTGGATCCAGCGTGGCCAGGGGTGTTTCACCGGTGGTCGGATCGGCATCACTATCCATACTATCGTCGCCTTGATCCGGCTGCGTCAGGATGTAGCCGAGCGGCAGACTACTGAGGACAAAGCGCACATGGTAGCTGCCTGGGACAAGGTGCGTAAAGCTATACACCCCGCTGGCATTGGTGCTAGTTGTGCGGAGCAGAGCGCCGGTGCCGTCGAGCAATTCGACGGTGACACTGGTCACGCCCGTCTCTCCGAGATCCTGCACGCCATTGGAATCGACATCGTACCAGACACGGTCGCCAATGGCCGCGGGTAGCCAGAAGCCAAAGTCAACGGTCCAATTGGTGCTGGCGTCATCATCGCCATCGGTGGCGTGCGTGCCATCTGGCTCGCCGCCATAGGTCAGCGTAATCACCCCACTGGTGACGACTGCGCTGGCCGTGCCAGGGCCATTGTCATCGCGATCCACATCGTTATCGGGATTGGCCCCGGTGGCGGGATCATTGCTGCTGACATAGCCAGCCAGAGCACCGCCAGCCGCAAAGTTGCCAGCCCGGACGCGTACGTGGTAGGCCCCTGCGATCAGGTTGGTAAAGCTATAGTAACCCGTAGCATTGGTCGTCGCGGTATAGAGCTGAGTACCGGGCGTCAAGGGATCGCGATCATAGGTGCTACCATCGCCGGTGAGCAGCAACAGCACGACATCGCGAATTCCAGATTCATCGTCATCGAGCCCATTGTTGAACTGGCCGGAGCCGGTACCCGTATCGAGCCAGACCCGGTTACCCAAACTGAGCGGCTGCCAGAAGCCAAAGTCCACCGTTAGGTTACTCGAAGGGCCATTGCCATCGGTGGTGGGTTCGTCACCGGCGACCAAGGGGATCACATTGCTGATGATCCCCACAATAGTGGGATCACCCCCATCAGCCCCGTTATCATTGTTATCGATCGCATCGCCACCATCTTGGCCGGTGCTGCCCACATAGCCAGCCAGCAAGCCCCCCGGTTGGAAGTTCTCGGCTTCGACGCGCACCTGGTAGGTATCCGGCAAGAGCCCTGTGAACAAGTAGCGGCCATTGCTATCGGTCGTCGTTTCGGCGATCCAAGAAGAGGTTACCCCTTCTTCCAATAAGGTGACTTTGACACCGGCTGGCACGGGGACTTCCCCAGGGTCAAAGAGGCCATTATTGTTAGTATCAAACCAGAGTTGGTTGCCCAAGCTCATGAGGACATAGTCTTCCACTTCACCGCTCAAAGCAAGCCCCGTTGGGGTGCTCACCTCGGCCTGATTCTCGGCGATGCGGAAGCGGGCATAGACGGTGTCGCTGACAAAGCTGGGCATCGAAATAGACACTGTGTTATAGCCATCGCCAGCTACACCCAAGTAGATTTCATCCAAGCCAAAGTTTCCATCGCCGTCGAAGTCGATGAACGCGCCATAGTAGGCAGAGACAGTCGGCGTTACATGGGTGAAGAGGAAGATAGTCCGCTCGGTATTGGCCATGAGCGCCGGAATGCCAATGCCATCTTCGTCGTCATTGCCATCGGCTTGGTCATCTCCACCTAGGTTGCTGCCCAGGCCAGCATTCACATCGGGTTGACCATCCGCATCCACATCGACACTAGCGCCAAAGTAGAGATCAGGGCTGACAACATGGCGGGGGCCGTTGTTGGCCAGCAAGGTCGCATAGGGGCCATCCGGCAGGTCGCCGAAGTCATAGCCAAGGAAGGCGAAGTCGATGGTGACGTTGCCAACCGCCCCGAGGGGTACTACGCCAGACGAGATGCCATTGACTGCCGGATTCGGATTGTCGATCCCGTTCTCATCCACATTCTCATCGGCAACTGTGGTGGACAAACCAGCACCAGTGCTGCTGAGGTATTGGTAAAGCGGATCACTACTTTCGTCAAAGTTTTCGGCTGGGATGTGGATCACATAGTCACCCGGCGGCAAACCGGTGAAGAAGTAGTGACCAGCATCATCCGTGGTCAGCACGGCCAATGGCGTAGCCACACCAGGCGTGTCCGTGCCACGATAGAGTTCTACGGTTACGCCCGGGATGCCCACTTCGCCACCGTCGCGAATCCCATTGTTCGCGAGACCACCACCTTGTCCATTGTCCAGCCAGACGGTGTTGCCTACCCCTGTGCGGACATAATCTTCAACTTCGCCACTCGGCGCGCTGCCGGTGGGCGTTGTGGCCTCACCAGGGTTGTCGGTCAGGCGGAAGCGGGCGTAGAGCGTGGTGGTGACAAAGCTGGGTGCGCTGATGTTAAACACATGGGTGCCCGTGGTATAGGCCGTATCGGTCATCACAATGCGCTCTTGTTCGTCCTCAAAGTCGCCATCGCCGTTGAAGTCGATCCAGGCGTTGAGATAGGCAGTACCGGTTGTCGCCACCACCACGGTAATAGGCACCGTGCTATTGGGCAAGATCACTGGCGGCCAAGTAACGCCATTCTCATCATCGCCCGCATTGGGCACGTCGGTATCAGTATCGTCCCCATCTGCTCCCAGGCTGGGCATGCCATCTGGGTCACTATCGACACTGCCATTCAGCCGCGTATTGCTCGTGAGGAGATGACGTGCGCCATCGCTGCTCTTGAGCGTACCATAACGGTCGGGCAGATCGCCCAAGTCCGCCACATTGGTAAAGGCGAGATAATCTTCGACTTCGCCGTCGGGGGCGGCCCCCGTCATGCCCAGGCCAGCCACACGGCTAATGCGGAAGCGGGCATAGACCTCGCCAGGGTGCGTGGTGGCAGGGACTGTCATGGGAATGATCAACTGCCCCGTTCCCGTCGGCACGGTGGTATCGGTGATCACCTGTTCGCCAGCTCCCATGACGCCATCAGCGTTAAAGTCGATCCAGCCGTTGAGGTAGACGGTGCCGGTGGTTGGGTTGCTATAGGTAACCGTGAGATTGACGGTCGTATTCGGTTGTAGCGTGGGGATGACCACCCCATCTTCATCAGCGCGGCCGGTCAAGTCGTCGCCACCAGCCCCAACCGTCGGTTGACCATCGTATTCACTATCGATGATTGTACCCAGAATGGGGTTGGCGAGCGGGTCGATCTGATGGCGCGCCCCGTTGGCGACGGCCAGGGTTGCGTAGATGGCGGGCAGATCGCCCCAGTCATAGCGGAAGAAGCCGAAGTCAATGGTCTGGTTGCTGTCGTTATCGTCTGTTGGATCGTTGCCACCGTTGTTCTCATTGATCGGCTCGCCGTCAAGCGTCACCGTCACCGCACGGCTGGCGACGAAACCGCTCGCTTGCCCCAATACGCCATTGACTTCGCCGTTGTCGTCAAAGTCGCGATCATCGTCGGGCGTGAGGGTGGTAGCGATATCGGTACTGCTGAGATAGCCAACCAAAGGGCCACCGGCGACGAAGTTGCTGCTCGGGATTACCACGAGGTAGGTACTGGTAATACCCACCGTCGGCATCAGTTTGGTAAAGGTATAATAACCGCCGTTTTGCGTTGTCGTATTCAACAACGGTGTATCGCTCAGATCAAAGCGGCCATTCCCGTTCGTGTCCTGGTAGAGTTGGACGGTGGCCCCATCGATGCCCGCGCTACTGCCCAACGCGCGGCTAAGACCGTCATTGTCCAACCCATCATCATTGGTATCATAGAAGAGCCGGTTGCCCAGGCTGACTAGCGGCGGGCTAAAGGCAAAGTCCACATGCCAGTTGGCTTCTCCACTCGCCACCGTTACGCGCGTATGTTGAGCATGGCTTCGATCAGGGTCGCCGGGCTCGCTATAGAAGCCAGCATTGCCACTTTCATAGTTGCCACCCGGTGTATCGCTTGGCACGACCAAACCATACGTGGCTGGGACCGTACCATAGGTAACCGTATAGGTGCCAGCGGGTACAATGAAGGAGTAGTAGCCGTCCACATTGGTGAGGGCAAGGTAGAAATCTGTACCGTTGCTGGCTGTGGCAATCAGGCCCATACCGGCCACCGGAATAATACTCCCGGTGGCAGCGTCGCCGTCGCCGTCGCTCTCAATCCAGACCCGATCACCGAATTGGGCCGCAGGGGAGAAGCCGAAGTCGATGCTCAGGTTGTCGGTTGTGGTCATCACAACGGTGGTGCCCAGCCGGTCATGATTGCGGTCGTTGTTGTTCACCGGGTCGCTGCCGTCCTGCACCAAAACGGGCGAGGCAAAGAGATCACCCACTGGCTCTGTCGTCACGGTGTAGGTGTCATAGGCAGGCACGATCAGGGTATAGTAGCCAAAAATATCGGTCGTGGTCGTATAGACGGTTGTCCCATCACTGGCCGTCGCCATGATCGTTAGCCCACCTAACCCCGCAAGCACGCCATCACTGGCATCCCCATTGCTGTCACTCTCGATCCAGACCCGGTCGCCCAATTGCACAGGCGCGGCGTGGAAGGCAAAGTCCACCGTCCAGTTAGCCTCGCCTTCGGCTACTGTCACCGTTGTGCCATTGACATGGCTTTGATCGGGGCGGCCAGCTTCGGCATACAGCCCCGCGTTGCCACTGGCACTGCTGCCACCGGGCGTATCGCTTAGCGTCACGGAGCCATAGCTCGCCGGTACACTGCCATAGGTAACGGTGTAGGTGCCAGCATTCACGGTGAAGCTGTAGTAGCCTTGGGCCGTGGTCGTGGTGGTATAGCGATGGAGGCCGTCCGTCGCTGTAATGACCATACCGGCCACAGGAATCAGCGAACCTGTCCCGGCCCGGCCATCGGTATCACTTTCGATCCAAACCCGGTCGCCAAATTGGGCCAGCGGGGCGAAGCCAAAGTCGATGGTCATATCGCCGTTATTGTCATCCCCATCATCCAGCCAGTTACCGCGCCCCGTTTCGCTGACACCATTCGCTGGTTCGCCGTCTACGGATAGGGTTACGATGGGGCTGGTGGTCGTCATGGCGCGGCCCACTTGGAAGCCATTGTCATCATCGTCCTGTTGATCGTCGTTGAGATTGGTCGGCGTGCTGGAACTGGGGTAGGCCGCTAGGGGTTGCCCGGGAGCAAAGTTGCTGGCCGGGATCACCACCTGATAGCTGCCAGGGCCAATGTCCATAAAGGCATAGAGCCCATCGGGATTGGTCGCGATGGTGCGCACCGGCGTCTGCTCTGCTGGGTCGATCACGCCGTTGTTGTTCGTATCCTCGAGCAAGTAGATGGTTACATTCGGAATACCGGGCTCGCTATCATCGGCCCAGCCGTTGTTATTTTGGTCATACCACACGAGGTTGCCAATAAAGGGATCGACTAGCCCAAAGTCAACGGTATAGTCATAGTGACCGCCACCACCGGTGCCAGGCTCCTCACCTAGATCGAGCCGAATGACCGAGCTAAGGACTTGGGTGGCGGGGCCAGCGGGCTGGCGGCCATTGTCATTGTTGTCCACGCCGTCGTCCGGCTCTTCGTAGGGGAAGCTGGATAAAGGTATGGCGCGGGGCGGCTCAGGAATGCGGACAAAGTAATTGCCCGGCAGTAGATCCGAGAAGCGGTAGGTGCCGCTGATGCTTGTCGTGGTCGTGAGCGGAATCTGGACAGCGTCGTCCCCTTGGGGTTCAGCGATGCCATCTTGATCCAAGTCTACCCACAACTCCATGAGCAGATGGGGTATCGGCATTTCGATGGTATCAAAACGGCCATTGTTATCGTCATCCTGCCACACTTGGTTGCCGATGCTGACGAGCGTTGTGTCCGTTGGCGTCGCCGTCGGGCCAACCGGTGTATTCGTCGGCGTTGCGGTAGGGCCAACCGGCGTATTCGTCGGGGTCGCCGTCGGGCCAACCGGTGTGTCCGTCGGCGTTGATGTTGGACCAACCGGCGTATCCGTCGGCGTTGCGGTAGGGCCAACCGGCGTATTGGTGGGCGTTGACGTCGGCCCAACAGGTGTGTTCGTTGGTGTCGCGGTTGGGCCAACGGGCGTGTTGGTCGGCGTTGCCGTCGGGCCAACGGGCGTGTTGGTCGGCGTTGCCGTCGGGCCAACCGGTGTGTCTGTCGGGGTGGCCGTTGGGCCAACCGGTGTGTCCGTCGGGGTGGCCGTCGGGCCAACCGGTGTGTCCGTCGGGGTGGCCGTCGGGCCAACCGGTGTGTCTGTCGGGGTGTTGGTTGGCGTGGCCGTTGGGCCGACTGGTGTGTTCGTCGGGGTGTTGGTTGGCGTGGCCGTTGGTGTATTGACGGATGCTGGCGCGATATTCAGGATATCCACTTGCCCACTCACCGGTTGGGCAAAGCCAAAGCCCAGCCCGTGGTTGTTCTGACCTGCGCCACCCGTGGTGTAGAAGATGGTCGCTTTGCCGCCGATCAATACAGCATCGCTGTCGATGGTGTCACTGATCGGGTCGTTGCTGCTGGCAGTAGCGCCGCTCAATGCAGCCTGGTTGGCTGCGGTCAAGCTGTAATCGGCAGGCACATCCATCGTAAGCGTGTAAGCGGTGTGGGCCAGCAGGTTATTAAAGTAGTAATTGCCATTGCTGTCCGTGGTCGTCTGCACGGTGTTGGTCGGCCCTTGCAAGCTGACTTGGACACCGGTGACCCCCGGTTCGCCCGCATCTTGGACGCCATTACCGTTGAGATCATCCCAGACACGGTTGCCAATTTCAATGGGTGCCGGATTACACAACACTTCGATGTCGCCATGATTATTGGCCTTGCCAAAATGCTTATAGGTTGTAAATTGAGCATGGCGCTGCCGTTCTCCGGTCGATAGATTAAACCAGGCCACCCCATGTGTACCGGCGTTGAATTCAGCATCGAGACCCACGCCAACGATCTCGGACGAGCCGGGTATCGTTGCGAGGGTGCCTTGCATCATCGCCCCTTCCGCCCCTACATACTTATAGAAGCGATTGGTGATATCGGTACTCGCGCCGGCACGTCCACTACCATAGGTCCAATTCACGGTGCTGGTGGCGCTACCACAAACCTTGTTATTTTCTAATGTCCAGGTTGGCAATGTACTACTCCCCGTGCTACAGGCTTTGTACATCGCGCCTGCCGCAACCCAATAGGCATCACCAGCCATATCATAGTAACGGTTCCGTTCGGCTACCGTCAGATCATAACCGCCATCGGCCCGCAGATTAAAGACTGGCTCGCCTAACCAAAGCATTACATTCTTAGACAATGGCTGGAAGTCATACGCGTATCCGCTCAGGTTGCGCCATTCATTCAGCGTTTCGGCATACCAGCTTGAGGCATTCGTGACGGTCGGATGCAAGACGTTCATTGGGATGGTGAGTTTTAGCACCATATCCGCAGCGCTAGGTGTCGGGCTAGACGGGTCAAACGCATAGACCAATCCTTTCATATCGGCCACAGTTGGGCCGGTACAGGTCAAAGTCGCATAGACTTCGCCCGTGGGTGGATAGACGGTGACCCCAAAGGCGGCTCGATAGCTGCGGCCATACGACCAGGTGCCGCTAGGACAATCGGCGGTCGGAAACGGAAAGCGCTTAATCGCACCGGAGCTGGCAGGCGGATTGCCATTGCTATCGACCGGGATCGCGAGCACTTCTGGTGCATTTAAATTGACTACATATAGTTCGTCGCCGTTATTGGAAACCGCCATCCCGCCTAGACCGGTATAACCCACCAGATTCGGATAATCATTGGTGCGATTCGCCCCGATAAAGCTACTGGCACGATCTAGGGTAAAGGTACCCGCAAAGTCATTCCCAAAAAGAGTTTCTAAATCGAGCCAAAGGGTGGGCGTATTAGGCGCATTGGCGACATAGGGAACTTGATAGATCGCGCCCTCGGCGTAACCATTGGCTGAACTATTGGCTTTGATCTTTGACCAACCGCGACCATAAGCACTGGTGAACAGCCGTGAGTGCAACCGATCCCAGGCTAACCCCATCACGCTACCGACATCACCTATCTTGGCGACAGTACGCAGCGCTGGATTTGCAGGAATGCTCGTAGGATAAGCCCAATTATAATTGGCATCTACCGTGCTGTATGGGGTGAAAGGTATACCTACGCTATTAGAAAAATCGACAATGGTCGGATCCATTGTCGGCGCATCATTGACATTCATGACCACGGTGGCAATCGATGGGTTGTTCTGGCAGTAGAGACAAGGTGCCAAGATACCCAAATTGACGTTACTTGCCTGCGCTGCGGTATTCACAAACTGCACACTCGTGCCATTGTTTGTGCCATGGGTGGTCGGTTCGTAATCGGCGGGCAAATTGCTAAAGACCACGCGATAGGGCCCGGCGCCGGTCGGGTTGATCGTATACGTGCCATCCGCACCGCTGGTGGCGCTGCCCACAACCTTGCCATTCTTGTCGTAGGCGGTCACGGTCACGCCACTCACGCCCGTATCGGTGATCACGCCATTCGCCGTGAGCAGCCCATCACTATTGAAGTCGCGAAAGACTTTGCCGCTAATCGGGGCGGCGGCCAGGGTAGCCGTGTTGCTTCCCTGCAAGGTTACCACCGCTTGACTACTCCCCCCCGTGCCAGGCGTGGCGGTGTAGACCGTCGTCCAGCCAGCGGGTGTGTTTTCAGTGACCGTGTAGACGCCACCCACCAATCCGGTGAAGACTTTGCTCTGGCCGCCATTGATTGTGGTCGCGCTGAGGTAGCCGCTAGCCCCAATGACGGTGATCGCGAATGGCCCACTGCCTGTGCCAGCGATGGTCTTGGTCACGGTCAGCGTATTCTTGCCGTTTGCTTGTGGCATCAGGATATTCTTCGCCGTCACCAGCACCGTCTGCCCGGTGCCCATCATGAACTGGCTGGGCGTCACCTGGAATGCAGCCCAACTATAGCCAGCGGGTGCAGCAGGCAGGGTGCTTGTATTTTCCTCAATCGTGCATAGGCTGCCGGCAGGGATGTTGCTAAAGGTGATGCTGTTTCCCGCCGCGACCGTCTGGCTGTTGCCGGGAGAGATACTGGCATTCCCGCACGCGATATTGATGGTGAAGTTGCCGCTAATGGTGGGATTACTGCCATCTGTGGTCATTACCTGCTTAGTCACTTGGACGACACCGGGCAACGTATAGGTGTTGGTGAAGGTGCAGACAATATTCTCACCCGCGTCCAGGTCAATCGTTATTTTGCGGCTGCCTGGGTCGAGCAAGGATCCATTGTCGGTGTCACCCGTACAACTGAGTCCAGTCAACGCCCAGTTGGCGGGCGGCTGATCTTCGCTGACGATGTAGCTGCCCATCAGTTTGGTGGAGGGTGTCCCGCTATTGCCCGTGTTACCTACCGTCGTGATGCTCACAGCATTCTGTGTCGCGTCAGGATTGGTTAAGGCAAAGTTAAAGGTGCCGTCGTTCCCCACGGTCTGCTTGACGATCTGGAGCGTCCCGGTCTGGGTAAAACCAAAGTCGAAGCTGTGGTTGTTGGCCCCCGCCACGCCCGTGGTAAAGCTTACACCGCTTTGGGTTGCCAAGTTCGTGCCACTGCCGACGCTGACTCCCACGCCATCGGAATCGCGCAGATCATTGATGCTGTCGTTGCTCGTGTCACCCTGGCTGTTGGCAGTCGTTACAACCAGCCCGTTCAACGGTTTGCCGCTGGCGAAATTGCTGTCGAGTATAGCCACCGTGTAAGCGGTATTGGGTTGTAAACTCACGCCATAGTTGCGTCCAGTTACATCGGTGCCGCTCGCGCTCGAAAAGTAATAGGTGCCGTCAGTGGCCGTAGTCACAGTGTCAATAAGCGTTCCGCTGCTGTTATACAAGCCGATGACCACCCCAGCAATGGCAGTTTCATTCGGATCTTGGATCCCGTCACTGTCCGCATCCCGCCACACGCGGTTACCGATCTCGATAGATGTCGTAGCATTCACCAACCCAAAGTTGATAGCCGTGGTATTACCATTGATGGTGGAGAAAAAGCGCACATTCGTCTTCGAGCCTGCGCTAGCGCTATTAAACGGACTTGCGGAATAACCCGCCGGGAAATTAGTGAACTCAAAGCGCAGGGGTATAAAAGTCGCCAAGGCAGAAAGATCAAGCGTATAACTACCAGCGGCATCACTGGTCGCTGTGGCGACGACTGTGCCCGCACCAGCACCCGTGGCAGAGTAGGCCGTCACGGTGACGCCTGCCACACCCGGTTCGCCGGGACCACTATCGAGACCGTCACCGTTTATATCCTGGAAAATGCCGCCGCTTGCGCTCCCCGCGGCTTGGGCGACCTTTGGCGCTGGGAGCAAGGCGGCAAGCTGGGGCGAAATCAGGCTCACCAGCGGTGGTGGCAGGAGGCCAGCCAGCAAAGCGGCCAGTACACCAATGGTTACACTCTTATACAATGCATAGTGCAGGGTCCGCTTTCGACTACTTCGTTTTCGACTACTAAGATAGGAGATAGCCATCGTTTTCCTCCATTTGGCTAAGAAAATTACTTACCGAGATGGTTGCCACCATAGCGGGCTGGCAACCAAAGATGCTCCTAGATGCGTTGTCGGGCGCTGACCATGCATTGTTTACGAAGATACGCCACGGCAATTCTTAATTTACATTATTAAAAAGTAATCAACCTTAATAATTTCAGGCAACTAATTTGCTAGAGCAGCGGCCCATGCCGCAGATTGCTCTAGCATTAGATCACTTTGCTACGCAGCTTATGTGTAGGAATTTTAACCACAAACACTGTTCATAAATCCTATACAGGATAACCAAAACTTTACCCATATGCATACAGCAAAACACGTAAAATTATTCGCACTTTCGCTCTATTTATTTAAGAGATTTTTTGCTGCCAAATAGAATCGACGACATGGTTACCGATATAACATGAATTTTTAGGAATGCGAAACAGATAGGCTAGCGTGTCTACCAGGAGGGCAAGCCGAGTATTGAGTAATAAGGAGATAGAGCTTACGCCGCAAAGTTGCTCGGATGCCGCAAGCTGCGCGGCGCTAACTTTGCGTAAGTTATAGGAGCCAATGAGCGAGGGAGTTTTATACTTATCTCCCGATTATCAGGGTAACTGACTATTCGAAAGAGCATGAGTAAATAAACTGTAAGGCTACCACCTACAACCTGATCAGAATTTCAGCAATTGCAAATAACAATTTACGTGGTATCCTATCCTTGGACATCTACTTTTGGCTCGCTAACCATTGTTTGTCCATGTAAAAGCGGCGCTCTGTTCACAGCAGATGCGCCGCTTTTTTTTAATACGCTCGGACAGAGTCCATCAAGGCACGACCAGCAACCGCGGCCCTATCCACTTTTGGCAAGGCGTAGCACTTCACAAGCATTGGCCCACGCCGTGAGCGGATCATCGCAGCTTTCTTTGGTGCCGATCTGCCCTTCCCACGCCCAGATATACAAGGCATCGGGTTGTTGACGGACCAAGGTCTCGCCCTGATCGAAGATCCGCTGTTCCCGCCCACGTTTGGCCCGCCAACATTCTAACCACTCGTGGTGAACCTTGCCATAGCGCTGCGCGACATCGGCCATCTGCGCCACAATGGGCTCCATTTCCTGCACAGCCCGCTCATTGTTGGTCCAGTAGATATCTGTCCCAATGTTATCGAGGGTGGCAATTTGCGCCACCGGCTCCCATAACGCATCATCATGGGGCATGATGCAACAAAAAGTCTCTAGTTGGGGGTGGGTTGCCTTGCAGTAATCAGCCATGACGCGCACATAGTCGATCACACATTGTTGGCGAAAGGCTTCGCGGAGATCGACTGCGGCGGTGGTTAGATCGCTGTCATAGGTTGCCGCAAAGGCCGCGCGGCAGGCCGCGCAGTAACAGTCTCGCAAGGGGGTCGGCTCATCGATAAAATACCCTTCAAAGCCAGCCGCGGCCACGACATCGATCAACCCCTGCAAGTAGCCAACCGCGGTTGGGTTGACATAACAGCCCGCATCAGCGGCTTTCCCATCAAGCCCCACTTGAAAACATTCGGGGTGGCTCAACAGAAAGTGGCTCGACCGTCCCCCGCCAAAGAGATTCAGCGCGCCCCAGAAAAGCGCTAGCGGACGGATGCCTTGTTCTTTGGCAAGGGGCGGGCCAAAGCGTACTTTGCCAGGGAAATGGACAAAATCTACCTCCTGCATACAGAGAAAGATATCATCCAACTGTAGATCACGCATGGCGCGAAAATCTGTCGCCATGTGCTTGGGATTATGATGCCCCAGATACGACACACCAGTGCGCATGGGAAAACTCCTGTGGGTGATTGGCGATAAAGTAAAGAGTAAACACTTAGACCAGACCTGACAGGTTTGTAAAACCTGTCAGGTCTCTTTCACCGCGCCACGGGATAACGCCTAACCGGCTTCGACAAAGACGAAGATGAGATCATTGACATTGGTCTGCGTTGGCCCAGTAAGTAACAGATCATTGGTGGCCTGGAGGAAGGGATAGGCATCGTGCCGCCGCAGGTGTTCCGCAGCGCTGAGACCGGCGGCAAGCCCACGCGCCACAGTGGTGCTATCGGCCAGGCCACCCGCACTGTCGGTGGGGCCATCGGTGCCATCGGTGGCGAGGGAAACCAGGGTAACGCCGGGGGTGCTCTGCAACGCCAAGGCCGCGGCCAGGGCCAGTTCTTGGTTGCGCCCACCGTGACCAGGGTCTGGCCCCAACGTAACCGTCGTCTCGCCGCCCAAGATCAAGCAGGCGGGTGCTGCCACGGGCTGTCCCGTGGCGCGCACTTCCTTGGCCAAGGCCACCGCAACCTTAGCCACCTGTGCGGCTTCGCCTTCGACGTAGGTTGTCAACAGTTGGGCCGTATAGCCCTGTTGGCGCGCCGCGTGGAGCGCCGCCGCCGCGGCTACTCGGTTATCGGCCACGATCACATTTTGGCTCTTGCTAAAAGCTGGGTCACCGGCTTTGGGCGTATCGGCCAACGTCCCGGCCAGCCCCGCGCGCAGCCGGTTGATCACAGCAGGCGGGAGACGTTCACTGAGGTCGTATTTTTCCACCACGGCCCAGGCGTCGGTCCAAGTACTAGCGTCGGGCACGGTGGGGCCGCTGGCAATGACATCCAAAGGACTGCCAATGACATCACTCAGGACTAGCGTAATCAGGGTAGCCGGGGCAACTTGGCGCGCCAGTTGTCCACCCTTGACCGCGCTACAATGTTTGCGCAGACAGTTGATCTCGTTAATCGTCGCGCCACAGGCCAAGAGCGTATTGGTCATCGCTTGTTTGTCGGCCAAGGTCAGGCCCGCTGCCGGGCTGACAAGGAGCGCCGAGCCGCCGCCAGAGAGCAGGGCAATGACGAGGTCGGTTGGGCCAGCCTGACGGGCGAGTTCGAGAATGCGCTGCCCCGCGGCTACTCCCGCTTCATCCGGCATGGGATGCGAGGCTTCGGCAATGGGTATCTGTTGGGTGGGGCCACCGTGATCGGTCTTGACGACCACGAGCCCGGCGGTGAGGCGGTCGCCCAGCACTTCTTCCACGGCTTGGGTCATGGGTGCGCCCGCTTTGCCCGCGCCGATGACAAAAACACGTTGGAAGTGAGCTAGGTCATAGCGCTGATCACCCACGGTGAGCTGGTCGCCAACGCGTTGGAGCACATGGCGCACAGCATTGCGCGGATCAACGGCGGCGAGCGCGGCTTCCAACGTCTGGACAATCCGGGCGCGCGCAGGCGGGTTGGGCGTTAGGATCGAAGAAGCAAAACGCATGGTTGGGTTTCCTAGGCGTGTGGCCACGCTTTCTGGTAGGCGCTGATCATCTGGTCAAAAAGTTGATCCATCCGCGGGTCAAGCGTCTGGCGGGCCGGGTCGGCATCATACCAAGCCAACACCTCTTCGGCCCCCCGGCTGAGCGGCGTGGTGCAGATAAAATCGGGGACCAAGCGTTTGACTTTGCTGTTGTCAAAGACCATGCTGGCCGCCTTATCACCCAGCAGGCCCGCGCCCAAGTTGGCATCGTAGGCGTTGATCAGCTCCGAAGGGAGATGAACAAGTTCGGGGTTGCTGACGCCCGCGGCATTGGCAAAGATCGTATAGATCTGATTCCAATTGAGCCATTCATCCGACGTGATATGCAAGGCATCGCCAATGGCGCGGCTGTTGCCCATGAGCCCGACAAAGCCTTTGGCAAAGTCGGTATGGTGGGTCATTGTCCAGAGCGAAGTCCCATCACCGTGGACGACCACGGGCTGGCCCTGACGCATACGGTGAATCGTGGTGTAGCCGCCCATAAAGGGAAACATGGTCTTGTCATAGGTGTGAGACGGACGCACAATGGTGATAGGGAACTTGTGGGTCCGGTAGGCTTGCAGCAACAGCTCTTCACAAGCAATTTTGTTGCGCGAATAGAGCCAGTAGGGGTTGTCCAACGGGGTTGATTCTGTAACGGGCAGACTGGCCGGCGGGGTTTGATAGGCCGAGGCCGAGCTGATAAAAATATATTGCCCCACCTTGCCCTGGAAGAGCGCCAAATCGGTCTGGATCTGTTCCGGCGTAAAGGCAATCCAATCGACTACAATGTCAAAGGTATGATCAGCCAGCGCCGCGGCGGCCCCAGCCTGATCTCGAATATCCCCATGGATGACCTTTACCCCGGCAGGCACAGGGCGATCCGTCTGGCCCCGATTGAGCAAATAGAGATCAAAGCCACGGTCAACGGCTAACGGTGTGCAGGCAGAACTGATCTTGCCGGTACCGCCAATAAATAGTACTTTCATCAAGATTTCTCCTTCAAATGTAAGATGTAGAGAGAGGAGCTGTGGGGTGATTCTAAACTTCTTGAGCAAGAGCTAGAACTCTTTGTAGTAGCTCATCCGTAAGGTGAAAGCCAGCCTGTTCTAATTGCTCAATGAGTGGTGCAACGATTGGAATTAAACCTTCCTGTTTAGCTAACAGCAGTAGGCCCAGCGTGCCTGTCAAAGCTAGCCCGAGGCGTTGCGCATATCGTCGGCCTTTGCGTTCGTCAATAACTACCAATCTTGCATCGCTCTATTGCTAACGTCAACACTTCGGCCTCCCCTTGATCCAAACCGACATAGGTCAAGGCCAGTCGCGGATTACTGATAGCAACAACCTGAATCCAAGGAGTTTGAAGCAGTACAGAATTTCTGGCAGCAGTATCTACGGCCAGGAATTCTCGTTCCACGGCTTTGGGAATCCAAACAACGCCATACAAGTCGCGGACTAAATCTAAGCGATTTAATACCCACAAGGCAACGAGAGGCGTATTATTGAGGATAACGGGCCGTGCGGGCATGATTCAAATCTTCCTCGATTTCGTCAGGTTCTTCGCCGAATGGCGACAGCCCGTATTGACCTAGCAAAAATAAAAAAGCTACCCGTGGAACGCCAGCCATTCGTGCAGCCAATCCGCTACTGAGCTTCCCAGTTTTGTAAAGCTCGATGGCGAGCAACTTTTTGGCCTCTGTTGCAAATTCATCTGGGTTTTGTTGTAATGCCCAGAGGAGTTCGCTCGGATATTCAATCGTTAATTGATTCATCGTTGTCATCGCGCTTACCTCCCACCCAAGTATACTACGAAAAAGGTGAATCATTAACCTGATAGGGCACAGAATTATGCTACCGATTCGTCATTAATCGTCCATGGTGATCAAAGCAGCCACTATAGACGACCGGATCGTCCTTAGCCAGCGCAAGGATAAAGGGGATCGCGTGGCGCGCCGTGGGAATCATATCATTGATTGGCAGTTGATCGATAGCATGAAATGCCAACTGCCCTTCCGTACAACCAAGGTCGGGCGGCAGCGCCGTCAGTTGCCCGGTGAGCCAGAGCAGTAGCACCACTTGTTCACCGCGGCTCACAATCGTCGCCAAACGCAGCCGGACATCGGTCACCAATGCATGGGGGATCTGCGTTTCTTCATCAAACTCTCGCCAAGCCGCGCCGATCAGATCGTTCCCTTCCCCTTGGGTCAATTCCACCTTGCCCCCGATCCCTGTGATCAGATTGGGAAAGAGCTTCTTACTTGCGCTCCGGCGTAACAACAGCACCAACGGCTCCGTCGGGTGCCGCAACACCAACGCCGAACGTACATCGAGTTCCATGGCTTTATCCTTAACTTTGTGACAGGAGACTAGAGACGGTTGACATTTCAATTTTTGCCGGGTTGAAACCCGCCACTAACAGCGAAAAGCCGCCGCAGCGGCTAGCATATCAACAGAGACTAGAGCCTTTTCTCACTGTCCTCTGTCTTCTGTCCTCTGTCTTCTGTCCTCTGTCTTCTGTCCTCTGTCTTCTGTCTTCTGTCCTCTTTCCCCTACTCCTGCCGAAACTCGCGTTCACGGATGCCAATCAGGAAGAGGAGACCATCCAGGCCGAGATTGGAGATGGCGCGTTCGGCTTTTTCACGGACGATTGGTTTGGCATGAAAGGCGACCCCCATGCCCGCAATGCTCAACATGGGAATATCATTGGCCCCGTCGCCGACCGCAATAGTCTGTTCTAGGCTTAGCTTTTCGGCTTGGGCAATTTGTTGAAGGAGTTCCGCTTTCTTTGCGCCATCCACAATGTCGCCCAGGACCCGCCCGGTCAGGTGACCGTCGATAATTTCTAAGCGGTTGGCGTAGACATAGTCAAAGCCCAGTTGTTGTTGCAGGTGGTAGCCAAAGTAGTCAAAGCCACCCGAGATAATCCCAATCTTGTAGCCCAGGCGTTTTAAGGTGCTGGTGACCCACGGTGCGCCTTCCATGAGCGGCAAGGCCGCCGCGACCTCGGCCAAGACGCTTTCGGGGAGACCGCGCAAGAGGGCCACGCGTTGGGTGAGGCTTGCTTTGAAAGCCAACTCGCCCCGCATGGCCGCGGCGGTCACCGCCGCCACTTCTGCGCCCACGCCCGCCAATTTTGCCAGTTCGTCGATCACTTCGACCTGAACCAAGGTCGAATCCATATCAAAGACGACCAAGCGCCGATTGCGCCGATAGATATCATCTAGTTGAGCCGAAACATCAATGCCCATCTCTTGGGAGATCTGAAGCAACCGGCTGCGCAGCACACGCTCATCCGCCACGCGGCCAGAGACCGTCAGTTGTACCGCCGCCTTGGGATGGATCTCGGGGTTGGCAATCGAACGGCGCCCCGAGAGGCGGGTGATCACATCAATATTGAGCTGATATTCGGCACAAATGGCCCCGACCGCCGCGACTTGGGCGGCGCTCAGCTTGCGGCCCATCACTGTAATGATTCGCCGTTCTTTGCCCTGTTCGGCGACCCACCGCTCATATTGCTCCAGGGAAATGGGCGTAAAGTTCACCTGAACGCCCAACTCATGGCAGGCAAAGAGCAGATCTTTCATGACGGTGGTGGCCGGACAGGTGGTGGGGACCTCGATCAAGAGGCCCAGGGAAATATGCTCGTGAATCACGGCTTGACCAATATCGAGGATATTCACTTGACTTTCTGCCAAGGCTGCCGTGAGGCTAGCCATCAACCCGGGGCGGTCGCGGCCGGTAATATTAATTAGATAGATCTCACTGGTTACCGTCATCATAGGGAATTTCGATTCAAGCGAACGGGGTGATGGCCTTGGCTTTTGGGATGGACTTTTCCCCGGCATACTTTTTCAGGACAGCTCATTTTGTCATAACTCATTTCGTCATAATTTTAGGACTGATACGGTTGGTTGCGACAACCAACGACCTGACAAACTGCTTGCGGTGGCGGTTGTGGGAACTACAGAGCCAACCCGATAGCCAGTTTTCCAAGCCGGTCAGGTCTACCCGCTCGATCATAAAGCGGAGCCCGGTGCTTGTCAATCTATCTGAGCCAAAGGCGGCACTATCGCCGCGGCTAGCTAGCACCCTGTAGCCCAACGCCCGTAGCCCAACGTGGGGTGCGCCTTGATTGCTCACATCCATTGACTTACAGTATTGATCGACAACCATAAAAAGCTGCAGAGAATATACATAAAATATGTGATTTACCCATAAAAGGAATCTGCTATAGTTGAAAATCAAAAGATACGCTTTACCAGTCTTTGTTGGATAGGCGTTACGCCCTTGGACAAGAGCTGGCAGGTTTAGAAAATCTGTCCGGTTTCTGGTCGCACCAGCCAACTGCGTCACTTCTATTGAAATTGTCCCCATTGTTCGATTTAATCAATGCCAAAGCAATCCCTAAGCCGCTGATCTTAATTTTTCGGAGAGGGGTCTATGCCCTATCAAAACTACCAAGCATGGAAAACCAACCCTATCACCAGCGACATTTTACTCTCAGTTGTCATTCCCGCCTATAACGAAGAAGTACGCATTGTCCCTACGATTGGGGCGATTGCTTCTTACATCTCTGATCTCGGTTTTCCCTGGGAGCTGATTTTGGCAGATGACGGCTCGCGCGATGAGACGGTCCGCTTGGTGGAAGCCATGGGCTTTGCCAATCTGCGCATTTTACCCGCCGTGCGCAATGCAGGGAAGGGCAACGCCGTCCACCGTGGCATGTTAGCCGCGCGCGGCCGCTATGTCCTCTTTACCGATGCCGACAACTCCACCCCCATCGAAGAGCTGCCCAAGCTCCTCCACAAAGTCCAAGCAGAAGGCTATGATATAGCCGTTGGTTCGCGGGCCGCGGCGGGTGCCGCAGAGGGCCATAAATCTTGGCTACGCCATCTCCTCAGTGGCGGGTTGCGTTGGATCGTCCGCTTGCTTTTCCAGATTGGCGTGCGGGACACCCAATGTGGCTTCAAGCTCTATACGCGGGAAGCGGCCCAACGGTTACACCAAGCACAGACGATTATGGGCTTCTCGTTTGATCTAGAGATTCTGTACTTGGCCGCCAAGTTAGGCTATCGCGTGGCCGAAGTGCCGGTGAATTGGATCGATGCACCTGGCTCCAAAGTCGATACCAGCAAAGAGATCAAGCGCTTCTTACGCGATCTCTTCCGGATCAAGTGGAATGATTGGCGAGGTGTCTATGCCAATGCGTAAGTTGCGGCTCGGCATGGTGACAACCTATCCGCCTGGAACAGGCTCACTCAATGAATATGCTTTCCACTTTGTCAATGCCTTTCGCGGTAAACCAGAAGTTGCCGAACTCATTCTCTTGGTAGATGAATTGCCGCTCGGGAAAGCCTACGAGCCAACCCCGCCACACCAGGCCCCAACAGCGGAGCCAACCACCACAGCAGCAACCAGTGCAACCAGCCAGCATACCTGGCAGGCGCAACTCCGCTTCAAGCCCTGTTGGCGCTTTAATAGCCGCCTGAACCTTTGGCACCTTCTACGCGCCGCGCAACAAGCAAAGCCGGATATTGTTCTTTTTAATATTCAATTTGCCAGCTTTGGCAGCCAAAAAATTCCCGCAACGCTTGGCCTCCTGACCCCAGCCCTGCTGCGTTTCTGTGGCATCCCAACCGTTGTGCTCCTCCACAACATTATGGAGACCGTCGATCTACAACAGGCCGGTTTTGCCAAACACCCCTGGATGGAACGCCTGATGCGGTCGGCGGGCTGGTTGGTGACAAAGCTGCTACTCCAGGCCAATCTAGTGGCGGTGACTATCCCCAAATATGTGGAAATCTTAGAAAAGCGCTACGGCGCGACCAATGTCTTATTGGCTCCGCACGGCTCTTTTGAAACAGCGGCAACAGCACCTTCGTTTGAGCTGCCCGCAGGCCCCCTTCGGATCATGACCTTTGGGAAATTCGGCACCTATAAGCGTGTCGAAACGCTGGTAGAAGCCTTTGCGCTTTTGCAAAGCCAAAGACAAGCCCCCCTGGAATTGGTCATTGCAGGCACCGACAGCCCGAACGCGCCGAGCTATCTCGCGAACGTAGCCCAACAATATGCCCAAGTGCCCAACGTGCGCTATACCGGCTATGTCGCCGAGCAAGATGTTCCCCAACTCTTTACAGAAGCCGCCGCGGTCGTCTTCCCCTATACTAGCACCACTGGTAGCTCTGGCGTCTTGCACCAAGCTGGCGATTATGGCAAGGCGGTGGTTCTGCCCAATATTGGCGACCTCGCCGAACTGGTGGCCGAGGAAGGCTATACGGGCGAATTTTTTGAACCCAATAATCCCCAGAGTTTAGCCGACGCCATTGCACGCCTGTTGGATGAACCCGAACGCCGACTCGAGATGGCCCAGCAGAATTATCTGGCCGCGCGCGGGCTGCCCTTGGGCGATGTCGTCGATTGGTACTTGCTACACATGGAATCGCTATTGGCAAAGCAATAATCGGATTATCTTTTCAAACCGTTTCTAAGCAATAGGAAGGGTTTTCTATGCAAATGAACAGCCGCCTGCTGGAGCAAGTCCAGGTTGTCGAGCTGACCGGGCGTTTAGATGCCCACCAGGGGAAACAAGTGGATGAAGCATTGGCCGCGGCCCTACGCCAGACCAATCGCACCGTTGTCAACTTGCGCCAAGTGCACTTTATCGACTCTACGGGCCTCGCGGTCTTGGTCAAAAGCATGAAGCATCACCGCGAACAAAGTGGCAATTTGGTGCTCTGTGAGCTACAACAACCCGTACGCATTATCTTTGAATTAACGCGCTTCGATAAAATGTTCGCGATCTATCCAACTGAGGCAGATGCCGTACTCGCTGTAGACTAACCTAAAAGCAAACTTATTGTGAATTCTTCACCCTTTCCAACGCTGCTTGATGCGCAGCAGGCGCTGCTTAGCCAGTTGGCCGATACCTGGCTCGATCTAGGTGCGCATGCCTTCTATCTGACCGACCTAACCGGGCATCCCCTTGTCCAGTGGCCGCCTTTCCCACCAGCAGGCCACTCTACCTTTACGGCGCCCATCTATATCAATGGGCAGTCGATTGGCAAGTTACATGTCCATGGCAAAGATTCAACCACCGCGCGCAAGCGGTTGGCCGCCGATGCACAGATACTCAGCCAGGTGTTACAGTTGGAATATGAATTGGACCGGATGACAACCGACATTATCGATCAACAAGATCAGCTAATGGCGTTGCACCAAATGGCGCAACTCACCCGCGTCCACAATAGCCTGCGCCAAACCTTGACGAACTTAGCCCAAATCACGGCGCAACTCCTCAAAACCGAATACGCGTTCCTAGCGCTCCAGAGCGAACAACGGGATTCCTTACGTGTCCTCTACCCAGCCGCCATCTGGAGCGAGGCGCAGTGGGAAACGATCTGGACATTGTTTAAAGACGATGCCAACCGGCAGCAATGGCTGCTCCACCCATGGGACCCCTTGTTGAACAGCCTCGATACACCGCTCCGCAGCCTCATGGTCAAGCGGGTGGCCGTCCGCCAGGGGACAGCGTTACTCCTTGGCGCAGCGAATAAATTCGATGGCGATTTCCAGGCCCCTGATCTCAAACTGTTTAGCACCATAGCCGAGCCAGCCGCCGCCAATCTAGAGAATGCGCTCCTCCACCGCGACATGTTGGACCAAACCCGCATTCAGACCGAGATGGACCTCGCCCGCCAAGTCCAAATGCGCCTCCTCCCCCAGCGCATCCCTAGCGTACCGGGAATGGAGCTTGCCGCCCAATCACGCCCCGCCTCCCATGTTGGCGGTGATTTCTATGACTTTCTGATCAATGCGGAAGAAATCCTAACCTTGACCTTAGGCGACGTATCCGGCAAAGGCATGCCAGCAGCGCTGTTAATGTCCATGCTACGCACCGTTTTGCGTGGCAAAGCGCAAGAGATGAACACCCCCCAGCCCGAGCAGCTATTGGGCAATACGAACGAGTATCTCTATAGCGACTTTTCCGATGTGGATATGTTTGCAACCCTCTTTGTGGGTCAATACGATTATCGCCGTCATGTCCTGCATTATGCCAATGATGGACACGCGCCAGTCATCTATCGGCCAGTCCATGGTCAGGCCCACTTGTTGGCCGCCGACGCCCCGCCGCTCGGCATCATGCCCATGAATCTGGCCGAACAATATCAGATCGCCTTTGCCCCAGGCGATCTGCTCCTTGTCACCAGCGATGGCTTTAGCGAAGCAGAAAATCACCAAGGCGAGATGTTCGGCTATGAACGGCTCCTCCAATTGACCGATGAGCTAGCCAGCGCCAATGCCACCGCGATCATTCAGGGAATTTTTAAGACCGTGGATCAATTTACGCACGATCGTCCTCAGTCCGACGACCAAACCTTGCTTGTGTTGAAAAGGACGGAAAGGGATGTCATACCAAGCTGAACCTAACGCGCGGCTTGCCGTCGATCCAAGGGAATCCACTGATGAAGGTGAGGCCCCCCCCCCAATTGCCACCCCGTTCGCACAAGTCGTCCGCTTGGATATTCCGGCAGAACTGGCGCATGTCCACCTACTCAGCCGCTGTGCCTGTGCCATGCTCGAAAATCTGCCGAATCTAGAAGAAGAAGAAATTATTCGCTATAACTTAGAGCTGGCGATCCAAGAGATCGGTGTCAACATCATCACGCATGCCTATGCGAATCGCCCAGGACGCATTCACATGGAGCTTGTGCTGGAAGAGCAACCACTCCGTCTATGCATCCATTTCGAAGATACAGGAGAGACCTTTAACCCAACCCAAGTACCCGCACCACGACTGGGCGAACTACAGGAACATGGCTTTGGCCTTTTCTTGATCCACCAATTGATCGATGTCGTTGAGTATAGCCACAGCCCGAATGGCAATCTGTGGAAGTTAACCAAGCTCATCCCCGTTGTCGGATAGCTCATAGACTTACGCCGCGAGACCTTTAGAAAAGGAATAAACGGATGAATAACACGCTGAACCTTGCTATGACCGAAGAAGTCATTCGCATTGTCACAATTGCCCCCCAGGGCCGCCTAGATACCCTGCGTGCGGGCGAGTTTCGTAAACAGCTCCAAACAATTTTCGATAGCGGCGTCAAACATATTGTGCTCGACCTGAGCCAGACACCCTTTCTCGATAGCGCGGGGATGGCGGCCTTGGTCAGCGCGCTGAAGCAGTGTCGTGAACGGGGCGGCGATGCGCGCATGGTATGGCCCCAAGCCGAACCCGTCAAACGGATTCTCACCCTCACGAAGTTTGATCGGGTCTTTGATATGCAAGCGTCGGTCGAAGAAGCAGTAGCCGCCTTTCAACGCTAAACTTGGCTCATCGCGCGAAAGGATGAACCGCGAGAAGGTAATGGACACCCAAAATCAAAAAATCACCCCATCGATCCTGGTGGTCGATGATTATGTGGTAACCCTACGTGTGGTGAGTACCCAATTACGCAAAGGGGGATACGAGGTCACAACCGCTAGCAGTGGGCAAGAGGCGCTGCAGGCGCTGGCCCAGCGGTCGTTTGATCTCGCCATCATTGACGTTGCCATGCCCGAGATGGATGGCATCACGCTGTTGGAAAAGCTACGACAGGAAAGTAAGCTGATCCAATTGCCAGTTATCATGCTCACCGCCAGTGTACTGGATGAAGATCGGGTCCGCGCCCAAGCCGCGGGAGCCACCGACTTCCTCACCAAACCCATCAGCTCCTGGGAGCTTTTAGAGGTCGTAAAACGACACCTGACCCATTTTGCCTAAGTCTTTCGCTTGGTGAGCAAGCCACAGGAGTATCCTCATGTTTGAGACAGAACAAGCCGAGCGTAGGGCAAGCGCCATGTTGGCACCGCAAAGCCAACATGGCGCTTGGCAACGGTTGACCCAGCGTCTCACCGGAAACCACCTTTTGACGGGGAGCGCGTTCTTCTTTGTCAGCACGACCATTGTCAATGGTGGTAACTATCTCTTCAATCTGATCTTAGGGCGTTGGTTAGGGCCAGCGCTCTTTGCCGATGTCAGCATTGTCATTACGCTCTTTCTCTTTCTCACCTTTATTACCGCTGGCTTTCAACAGACAGCCGCCAAATTTGCGGCGATCTACAGCGCCAACCAGGATCAAGCCAACTTGTGGGCATTGCGCCGCTGGTTACATCGTTGGTCTTGGCTGTTTGGGCTGATCTGCCTCTTGCTGGTAGGCGGTGGCGCGATCTTTTGGCAAAACTTCTTTCACACAACATCCGCCTGGCTCTTTGTGATCTTTGCCATTGGGCTGCCCTTCTACTTTGTCCAAGGGATCGACCGTGGCCTCCTCCAAGGGCAGATGAATTTTGGTTGGCTAGCGGCCAGCTATCAAGCCGAGATGTGGGCTCGCTTGGGGATCGGTCTGCTCCTCGTCTTTATTGGCTGGGCGGCCAACGGGGCCGTGCTCGGGCTCACCTTATCGATCATCGCCACCTGGCTCGTCGCGGATTATGGGGTGCGCCGCCTACGCGCCAGCAATCAGACCCCAGCCCTGCGCAACGCGACCCTAGCGCCCGCCGAACGCGGCGCCCTGCTCGCCTTTGCCCTGCCCGTTTTTATCAGTGAAACCAGCTTGATCCTTATCAACAACAGCGATGTGCTGATTGTAAAGCGCTTCTTCGACAGTGTTGACGCTGGTCATTATGCAGCGTTGGCGCTCATTGGGCGTATAGTCTTTTTTGGCACTTGGTCGGTGGTCATTACCATGTTTCCACTGGTGGCCCAGAAGCAGCAACGGCAGGAACCCCACCGTCAGCTTTTATGGATTAGCTTGGGGTTGGTCCTGCTGGTCTCCGCTTTGATCATCACGCTCACTGTGTTCTGGCCCGAGCTCATTATTC
Source organism: Caldilineaceae bacterium (assembly GCA_019637645.1). The sequence goes on along the minus strand of JAHBVH010000007.1, from coordinate 107,800 downwards.
TGGTTTTGTTTGGCGCGGCCTATCTAACGGTGGCACCGCTCCTCTGGCTCTACGCCAGCGCAACGGCGATCTTTGCCTTGGCCAATGTCTTGATCAACTACCATTTAGCCTTGGGGAATCGGGCAGGGACTCTCTTTGCCTTGGTCGCTGGCATCCTGCAAGTCATGCTCTTGATCACGCGGCATGAGACGCTTTCCCAGATTGTGGTGATCCAGATCTATGTGATGAGTGGGTTACTGTTGCTCTTATTGGGGTGGGATCAGTGGGTGAGCAGGCGAATGAATCGTGGGTCGCCTTGTGGCTAGGTGGCTCGAAACGGTTGGCAAAAGGGAGATGGCCAGTCCACCGCTGACAGGTTTGGGAAAACCTGTCAGCGGTGGCTATCCCAGCCCGCTACGCGCGCTGGAACAGCCGTTTATCCAGCGATAGGCTACCAGCACCATTCAGCGCAAAGAAGAGCGCGCTCGCCAGCAACAGCAAGACAAATTCAACCCCACCGCCATCGACAAAAAAGCCATTGGGGAGGTGTACGGTCAGCAAGGCGACAACCATGTCAACCGCTAGCAACGCGGCCACATAGCGGGTGCCCAACCCAAGCAGCAAGGCCACACCACCGACCAGTTCGATCAGAATGAGGACAATCGCAGCAATCTGCGGGAGCGGGATCCCTAGAGAGCCGAGAAAACCCGCCGTGCCATCTAGCCCAAACATGAAAAACTTTTGAGCCCCGTGCACCGCAAAGATTAGGCCCACCACTAGGCGCAAAATGAGCAGACCCCAACTCTGGGCAGACGTTGTATTGTTCACGAACTTTACTCCTCTTTTGATAGAATTAGGCGTTACGCACTTGGGCCAGACCGGATAGCTTTGTTAAAGCTGTCAGGTCTCTGGTCACGCTGCTCAACTGCGTAACTTCTCAGGATGATAAATAGCCGGTTGATAAGGCCGCCAACATGGCCCGAAAGGTGCTTCGTGCTCACGTGTCTCGGCTCGCTCCCGATCAAGCCCGGCAAACGTTATGCGGCTGATGACCGCACCGACCATGGGCGCGGGTCATCAGCAACGCTTTACGGGAGGGAACGCAGCAAAATGGGATTGGACGACGGATCGCGCACCAGCCAACCGGTTTCTTGTTGCACAGCTTCCACACCAGCGGCAGTCGCCCGTTGCAGCACAGCCGTCAAGGCCGCCGCGTCGGGTAACAGAATTTCATAGCTGAGCAAGCGCGCCGCGTCACAAGCAGGCGCAGGAACACCGACACCCGCCCAGACATTCATCCCGATATGATGATGGTAACCACCGGCACTGACAAACAGGGCGCTATCCATCGTCGCCATCACCCCAAAGCCCAAGATTTTCTGATAAAAGTCGCCCGTCTGTTTGATCTCGGCAACACGGAGATGAATGTGCCCCATATCCGTATCTGGGTGGAGACCTTGCCAGGCTTGACTGTCGCCCGCTAACTCGCCCATGATCCCTTCAAAATCAAGCCGATGGGTATCCATCAGAAAATTACCCGCGCGGTCGTACCAATCGGCGCGCGGCCGATCGCGATAAATTTCAATCCCATGCCGGTCGGGGTCATGCAGATAGAGCGCCTCGCTCACCGTATGATCCGAAGCACCATCAATCGTTGTGCGGGTGCTGGCCAGATTTTCAATCGTACGCGCCAGTTCCAGGCGGGAAGGAACCCGCAAGGCAAAATGATAAAGCCCTGTGGTCCGGGGGGCATAGCGTGCCCCCGGCAAGGCATGGAGATGGAGCAGCGTACGCTCGCCCGCGCCCAGCACGGCTGCCGTCGCGCTTTGTGACTGGACAGTCAGCCCTATATTTTTCTGATAAAACGTTACGGAACGCCCCAAATCGGCAACGGTCAAAGCGACAGCCCCGATCTGGGTGGCTGGGTGAATTGTAGTCATGGAAACTCATCCTCTTTTTACGATACAAATAGCGCAATACACAGCCTAACGCGTGGTATATTTGGCTATCGATAAGGAGAGTATAACGGCGGAGCGTGAACGAGGCGTGAACAAAACGTGAGCAAGCTCATGCCCTAGAGCGGTTAGGTTTTGAAAACCGGACAGCTCGGCATGACCGACCAACGATGCTGTTTACAAAGTTTTTTGGGCGTCGTTCCATAATTGCTCGGCTTGGGTCAGCAACTGTTGATAGCCATCTTCTTGCGCGATACGACGGGCATCGTGCAAGAGGTGTTGGGCGTCCGCCGCAGGGAGCAGAGGCGCAAGCCAAAGGCGGATCTGCGCCGAGGGAAAGCGAATCTGGAGAGCATCGGTCTGTTCTAACGCCTCGGCTAGCAGCCGACGTGCCGTGGCTTGGTCACCGCGCGCTTGGGCCAATAAGCCCAGGTTGGCGATCAACCCGGCGACGCGTTCGGCGGCCCCAAACTGCCGAGCTAAGGAGAGCCCCTCTTGAAAAGCTTGCTCGGCGGCAGCGAGATCATGCTGCGCTAGTGCAAGCTCGCCCAAGGTTGAATAGAGATAAGGCAAGGCCGACAGCGCACCTTTCTCTTGGGCCAGCGCCAGCCCACGCCGAACATAGTCGATTGCGGTTGGGTCATGGACCAGATGGAGATGATAGGCCAAATTATTGCAGGCTAAAATGTGAATCCGTAATTCACGGTCGGTCTGCATGGATTGGCTTATGGTAAAAGCCGAATGGAAATAGGCAAGGGCGGTGGTCAGATCACCCCGGCGGGCGGCAATATTCCCCAGCTCAAAGCGAATGTCCCCTAGCGTCACCCCCCCTTTGGTTGGCGTCTGCTGCTGGCTGAGCCAGCCTTCGGCCTTTTGCAAATAGCGCACGGCTTCCGCAAAATCGCCACCCATTTGCGCCAAGGCAATGCCGCGGAAATAGGTGGCGAAGCTTGCCACGGTGGGATGGCGCTGTCCATCCAGCGGACCTTCATCCACCTTGCCACTTTGCAGCGTTTCGACCAAGGCCAGCAGTTCCGCGTAGCGGGTGCCAAACATCAACGCCTCAATGAGATTGGCATAGAGCACCTCTTCGGCAACGGGCTGCGTACTCGCTTCCTTCAGGCTAAGCGCCAGCCGCAGCACCTCTATCGCCCGATGACTTTGCCCCGCATGGAGCGCGGCATTGCCCAAGGCCGCCAAGATGCGTTGGTGTTGCGACTGATCAGTAAATTGAGCCGCCGCCGCCGCGGCCTGCTCATAAAAGGCCATGGCTTCGCGCCAAGCAGCCAGCTTCGTCGCCTGATCGCCCGCGAGAAAGGCATAGTGGGCCACCTGCTCGGGCAAGTGGCCTTCGGCAAAGTGATAGGCCAACAAGCCCGCGATCGGCTCCAATCGGTTGCGATGCAACGCTTCTAGCGCTTCGGCCACCCGCCGGTGTAATAAGCGATGCCGCGGCTCTCCCATCTCTTGGTAGGCAACTTCCAACGTCAGTTGATGATCAAAGCGATAGCGGAGGCCCGCCAGCGGCTGGATCAGACCATTCCCCTGTAATTCATCCAGACTATTTAAGACCGCCGCGTCGGAAAGCGCCACCGTGCGCGCCACCGTTTCGATCTCAAACTCACGGCCAATGACCGAAGCGGCATTCAACACCTGTCGCCCTGCTTCGGAAAGCCGCGCCAGGCGGGCCCGGATCAACGCATAGACCGTCTGTGGCACAACTTGGCTGGCCGCGAGGGCGGTGCGATCCAGGCGACCATCGGAGAGCAGCAGTTGTTGGTCGCGCGCATAGTGCAATAGCTCGACTAAGATAAAGGGGTTGCCTTCGGAAAGCTCGGTGAGCCAAGCAGCCAGGAACGCAGCATCTTGGATGGGAAGCTGTTCGGTGAGCTGGGCGATCTCGGTCGCGGCCAATCGTTGCAGCGGGAAACGCTGCAACCGCCCTTCGCGCAACAGGGTCTCGATCAATAAGGCCAGCGGCGCGGGGGCAGTGACCGCACGCGCGGTGGCGACAAAGGTAATCGCGGCCTGTTGTTGGGCCACCTTGCGCAGGAGATAGCCCAATAGGCGGATCGTCGAGGCATCGGCCCAGTGTAGATCATCAAAGGCCAACACTAACGGCTGTTGACGCGCCAAGGCCAACAAAAATTGGCTGATGCCCTCCCAAAGGCGCAATTCATCCACCGCCAGCGCGGAGGCTGGCCGGGCATCCTGTTCGGGGGCTAATTCGGGCAGCAACCGTGCTACTTCTGCCCGCCACAGTGGAGTGAGATCGAGATTACGGGAAAGGGTGGACCACTGTGGCTGGACAAAGAGCGCGCGTAGCGCTTCCAACAGCGGTTGATAGGGCAGCGTTGCCTCTAATTCACGCGCCTGACCGAGCAAAACAAGGGAGGTGCGGCCCTGTTGTTGGCACCGCAGCACAAACTCTTCTAGCAAGCGGGATTTGCCAATCCCACTTTCGCCTTCGATCAAGAGCAGCTCATGGCCTGCGGCTAGCGCGGTCAAGGTCTGTAATTCCGCCGCACGCCCCACAAAGGGCAAGGCTTGGACTCCCTGCCAGACCAGCGGCATGATCATCGGGGCCGGGCGCGGCAACGGGGCCAGCGGGGCCGCCGGAGCCGCCGGAGCCGGAGCCGCGGGCAAGGTATCGGTAATCATAGCATCGTAGAGTGCTTGCGTCTCTTCCATGGGCGGCACCCCCATCTCCTCGGCCAGGAGCGCACGCAACTGTTCATAGCGCCGAATTGCCCCGGCGCGATCACCCGCCCAATATTGCAAACGCAGAGCATTCCGTTGCACATCTTCTTGCAAGGGTTCCAGCAGGAGGGCCTGATCGAGCGCGTTGATCGCGCTCCGATAGGCTTGCTGGGCTTCATAGAGTTGGCTTAACCGGGTAAAGCCACTGACAGCCAAACGGCGGTAGTATTCGCGCTCGGTCGCCGCCCAATCATCAAATTCGGGTAAATCGGGCAGGGTAAAATCACGCAGAAAATCGCCTTGGTAGAGCGCAAGCGTGGCTTGCAACTCCGGTAGACCGATACTCGGCTGGCCTAAGTGGACGGCCAAGCTCCGTACATCGACCTCGAGCTTGCCGGTCAACGCTACACTGTCATCCTCTACTTGAAGCCACTCCCCCACAATTTTGCGCAGCCCATAGAGGGTCGTGCGGAGATTTTGCTGGGCACCTTGGCGGTCGGTATCGGGCCAGAAAAAGGCCAGTAAGTGGTCGCGGGCAAGGGGAGTGGCATGGGCCGCCAGATAATAGAGCATGGCCCGGCTTTTCCGGCGTGTGACCGGCAACGGTTGTCCAGCATAGGTGATCGTGGGCGCGCCCAATAGGTGAATGGATAGCATCATAGGCTGCTATTATAGCGGATGAGCGGAGAAATTCCACAACAGACTGCCCAGCGATAAATCGCCAGGCTAGTTCATCAGCGCGCTTCCTTTCAGGGCCGTTGCCGTCGGCGCCACCACCAGAAGGCTACGCCACTTGCCAGCAGACTGATGCCGCTGAGCGTAAAGATCAGCAGCCAGAAGGGCTTGGTCCAGCGGTACCATTGGGGTAGGGGAGGAAGATCCAAGTTCGCGCCGGGGGTGATGATGCTGGCCGCCGGTTTCAGCGTGCCATCACGGCGGAATAAGCCCATATTGGCTTGGGTTGCCCGCTGCCAAGGCGTATTGAACTCGGCCAGCGGGACTTCATCAAAGTCGTGGAGCGTCCAAACCATGTAACCAGCCGTTGGGTGGGCGCGATGCTGCCGCAGGAGAGCCGCATAGTAGTGGGCCTGTTCTGCTTCGGTGTGGCCGTGGGGCCAGAAGGAATTCCAGGTTGACATGACAAATTCTTGCAAGAGTACGGGCTTGTCACCGGCTGCCGCCATGAGCTGTTCCAATCGCGGCGTATAGTCGGCTAGCTCCTCAAAATAGTGAAAGGAGACAAAATCGACCACATCGAGCAAAGCCGTCGCGGCCTCTGGCTGTGACCAACCAATGGTAATGAGATGATTGGGATCATAGCGGCGTACTGTGCGCGCAATGTGTCGCAGCCACGCATCGACTAAGGCTTGCGTATTCGCCCCGTAGTCCCGATTGGGTTCATTCTTGATGTCCCACGCTAGGATGGCGGGATGGTCGGCAAAGGCCGGGATCAGCCCAGCCAGGTGGCGATCATCACCAGCCCATGTGCGCACATGATGATCGGTGTGATGGTCAAAGAGGGTTACAATCACCTTCAAACCTTGCGCATGGGCCTGATCGAGAAAGTGGGTTAGCTTGGCGATCTCGGTCCCTTGGATGTCGTCTGCGCCAAAGTCAGCATAGGAGATAAAAATACGGATCGTATTCAAGCCAAGTTGGCGGATCAGGGCGAGATCGGCCAGCGTGGTGGTTGTTTTGTAATTGGGCCAGAACTTGGTCCACGGTGAGGCTTGGGGATAGTAGTTGATCCCCGCCACGACAAAGGGCTCGCCCGCCAAGGTGAGCTGCCCCGCTTGCACCTGGACAAAATCTGCCGAGGGGGTGCGCGGTGCAGCCGCGGCGAGCGGCGGGCCATCGCCCCGCCGCACCAAGTCGCGAATGCGCCAAGCGCCATCCTCGAGCCGCATGACCACATCATAGACATGGGTGCTTTCCTGCACATCGACAAAGGTGCCATCTTGCCGCAATAGTTGCTGCACCAAATGGGCATTGTGATCCGTAAAGGCCACGATGGAGCCATCGGCACTATAGAAGGCCAACGCCAGCGTATGTTGCAAATTGCTCTGGCGCACCTGCCAACCAGCCGCCACGGTAGAAGTCACCGCGGCCGCGACAGCATTGAGCGCGGGGGGGGCAAAATAGGTTGTGAGACCATAGGGCTGCTGGAGTTCATAGGCAATGCCCCACTGCGCCCAGCCATAGAGATAGGCCCCGGCGATCTGCTCACGCACGTGTGGCTCCAGGAGACGCCCCGTCGCCGCGGAGGGAGCATCGGGCAACCAGATCACCCGCTCTTGTAGATCGACCGGGGCCGTTGGAATCAGTTGCAGAATCGTAGCTGGGTTTGCACCACGGCCAAAGTAGGCGAGGAGGCGGCCTACCCCAAGCACGGCGATCAGGAAGAGTGAGAGGAAGAGCCCCAGCAGCAGCAGTTCAAGCGCAAGGCGTTGTCGCGACTTTGCCATCATTCCACTGTATTACTCCGCGGCCGCGGGCAGTGCAAAGGTTGCGTGTCCTTGCCCCGTCCCCGCGGCCACCGCCACGCGGTAACGACCAGGCCGCAAAGTTGACTGGCGCACCAGCGTCTGAGCATAGCCATAATCGGCCACGGCGGTGATGGTCTCGACAGCCCCCAGCGGCGCGGTAATGGTAAAAGTCACCACAGTTCCATCGGGAATAAATTGGCCGAGTTCGCCCAGGAGTGGCCCCGCCACCAAGCGCATCCCATCCACCTCAAGCCGCGTGGTAACCAAGATCGGCTGGACCGCCGGGCCGGGGGTAAATTCGAGCGATAGCGGTTCGCTGGCGACGTTGACAAGCCAAGCCTGGATTACCATTGTGCCTGGCTGACTAGGCACTTGGATGGTGGTGGCAATTTTCCCAGCCATGAGCGTAGTGGGCAGTGACCGTTGTCCCTGTCCGGGTGAGGTCGCCACGAGCGTCACCAGGGTGCCGTCGAGCAACCCATTGCCAAACCGATCCGTAATCAGCTCACTCTCAATCTGCACCAATTGGCGACCATCCGCCGGGGTACTTAGCCTATCGGCAGTCAGCCGGAAGGGCAAGGGCAGCCCCGGAGTTGCGCGCACCACCCGTTCGGGGCTATGGGCAAAGTCTGCGGTGACGGCAATGCGCATGAGCCCGGCGCGGGCGCGGCTATAGATGCGCGACCAAGCCAGTAGATTCTGGGTATAGAGTTCCTGGCGTTCAATCTCAGCAGTTGGCGCTTGGCCCGGGGCAGTGGGGTGCTGGATCTGCACCGTGACCGGCGTCTTGTCCACCACTGGGTTGTCCAGTACATCGCGCGGGGTGGTCACGATCATTGTCCACTCCTCCCCACCCGTCACAATCGAATGGGTCGTGATCAGGGGCAAGACAGGATCAACGGCTGGCCCGGGGCGTAGTTCAACTGCCGCGGTGGTGGTGACCAGCCCCGCCGTGGCCCGTAGCTGGGCAACACCGGCAAAGCGGGTCTGCAAGGGGTCCAAGGCGAAAATGGCGACGCCATCAACCGGGCTTTGTTGTTGGGGCATCAGCCCAAAGCTTCCCTGTGCAGTCAGCACAATCGCATGCGTAGCGCGCACAGGCGTCACGCGGACCGTTACCGTCAGGGCGGTCCCAGCAGGTGCCCATACAGGGGCCTCAATCTGGAGCGCAGTCACAGATACGGAAGGCGGGGCAACCGTGGTGGACGCGGTCAATGAGCAGGCTGTTAACAGCACAAGAAGCAGTAGCAGCCCTGCCAAAGCCGGATCGGGCGCGCCACGGTCGGATCGCTTTAGCGCCCAGCAGACCATGCGCCAGCAATGCGGTAGATACACCTATGATCCCCCTGCAAAGTAATGGACGCTGACTCGCAAGTAGGCATAGCCAGCAGCCGACGGCAACGCTAGCCAATCGGCACGGGGCAGCGGCCAATCCGGGATGGGCGTCACCGCGTCGGCATAGAGGGAGCCAGGTATGGCGACGGTCGTCACAGCTTGGCGCGGGGTTAGGGGCAGCGCAAAAGGCATGGTACGTTGGGCACGTAAGGATTGGGGCAGAAAAAAGTGATCCACCCATTGCACATCGCCGGCAGCATCATAGAAAGTCACCAAGAGATGGGGAATGACGGCCTCTTGCAGACCGGCGTTGATCAAAGCGCCGCTGAGCAGATAGCCTGTTGCCGTTTTTTCAACGTGTAGATCCTGGGCCCCTACGGCGCGGGCGAGATCCTGCTGGGCCACCACGGCTTTTGCCAGCACCGAAAAGCCACCCAACTGCGTGCCAACAGGAGGTTCATAGTCCCACGCGGCATTGGGCGTGAAGGCCAAGGGAGGCTGCGTTCCTTGGAGCGCCAGCCCAGCGACTCCTTCGAAATCGATACGAAACGGGGTAATTTCCAGCGGGAAAAGCTTGTGCATCATCGCCGCGCCCGCATTATACCAGGTCAATAAGGTTCCCTGATCATCATAGATATAGCCCGTCACCGTGGCATCGGCGGGGTCAGTGTCGGTATTGAAAAGTTCACCCACCACGCTATAACCCCCTTGGGCGCGCTGCACTAGGCGCGCCGACAGGATCTGCAAAGCCGGTCGATCCAAGATCTCCTTAAAGTCAACGATCTGAGGAGCCGGAGGACGCCCGCCAATGGTGAGCCAATCCAGTGTTGGTTGCCGCAGAAATTGTCCGGGCGGCACGCGCAGATCACTCGCCGTTGGTTCAATGCGCCAGCCCTCTTCGGGGTGATTGGTTAAGTGCAGCGTTTGGGTATTGGTATAGTACGAAAGCGCCGTAAGATAGCGCGCTGCCACTTGGACCTGCATCTGTTCGGCATCGGCCTGCAAGATGGTGGTCGTCAGGTTATCTAGCTTGCTATACGAGGCCACCAATCCCCCTTGAACCGAGAGGTTGAGCATATATTGGGCCAAAGTCGGTCGCGTGGCCGGGTTGAGCTGTTCATAGGCCGCCGCAAAGCGTTGAAAATCCAAGTTGTCATAATAGCTCGTCACCAAGGTCAGCGGATCGCGCCAATCACTGGCAATACGCAGGCCACCGAACGTCAGCAGCAGCGTGATGCCCAACAGCAGCACAGCAGTCCGCACGCGGCGTGCCGAAGGCGAAGGCGGTTTTGACCAACGGCGGACGCGCCGCCGCCAGAGATGGATCAGCAGTTGCCAACGAGGAGGCCGATAGCGCAGTGGACTGGGCAGGGCCGACGCGGCCCATAGCCACCGATCGAGCAACTGCCAGAGCCTGCGCCACGGTCGCGCCAGCCGGTCATAGCGATGGCCCGCCTGGGCGCGTAGACCTAACGCCTCGCCGAGGAACAACAAGGGGATCTGCCAATAGGGTGCGCTCACGGCCAGCATAGCGAAGAGCAGTGCGCCAGGCGGCAAGATGCCAAACATGAGGCGCTGATAGCGGGGGATCTCTTTGCGGGGCAGCGCTTCGGGCAGGATCGGGATGTCGGCGCGTTCCCAAACGGCAATGCCATTCTCCAATAGCTGAATCTTATGCCAACCATAGAAAAAGAGGAGCGGATCATAGAATTGATCGTTCGAGAAGACATACTTGAGGTTGTACTTATCAGGCACGTTGAGGAATTGTTGCAACGAGCCCAAGCCCGGCACGCCACTAAATTTGGCCCCCTCTAGCCGCTCTACAGGGGTTGTCGTCATTTCGGGCAGCCGCCGCGCCGAGTGGTAGTTCCCGTCGATCTGGGGCGCGGTTGTCTGGGCCGAGAGCCAGGCCATCTGATCGCCAAAGCCCAGGGTCAGATAGCGCCAACGCCAGTGATCATCCTTGGCGAGAAAGGTCACAATCGGCTGCATGTCAATGGGCGCGGGTTGAAAGCGCCGAAATTGGGTGAGGTTGACGACAAAGATCGAGCAGAGGACAAGACCCACCACGGTAAAGACGATCAGACCCCGTTGCACCAGCAGCCCAAACTGGGTGAGCAACCAGCGCGCCAGGTTGCCATGCAATAAGCTCACCATATATTCACCGGCGAGCGGCAACATGAGGATCGAAGCCCAGAGCGTAAAGCGATCTAAGGTCAAAATATCAAAGGCCCCGCCCAACAATAGTTTGGGAAAGGGGGTCGTACCACCAGTGCCGAGAAAGGCCAGCAGCGCGATCGAGCTGGTGAGCGGCCAAGCTTTGGTGGTAAAGCCTTTGTAGAAAATATAGGGCATGGCAAAGAGCAACATGCCATAGGGAATCAACCAGAAGACCAAGCCAGCATTGAGGTTGACCAAAAAATTATCGCGGCTGGCATGGGGAATCGGCACCTGGCTGATAGGATCAGACCGGCTCCACGCCCAATAGGGGAAGACAACCAGCAGAAGCAAGCCAATCGTCCCCACGCCAAAGAGCCCCGTACGCAACACCGGCCCCAACACGCGGCGGAGGTGCAGCATGCTGACCGCGCGCCAGATGGTGCGCGTGATAAAGCGCGGTGGACGCACCGGTTCGTCGGGCTGGGCAGTGTTGAGCCGCTCAAATAGGGCTAAGAGAAGCACTGGGGCGGTGATAAAGACCGAGCCAAAGAGGGTGGTGACATGGTGCGCCCCTGTCGTCGCCGCGACCAACGCCCAGCACTTGATCAGATCCGCGGAGCGACCCCGGATGATCCAGGCATAGGTATAGGGCAGCGCATTGAGCAACAGCGCCAGCGAATAGGTGGTGGGCAGTTGCCCAAAGACATGGATGGTTTCGGCCATAGCCGAAGAAAGAACCAACCAGATGGCAGCCCAGCCCGCGGCTTCGCGGCTCACCCAAAGTTGCGCAAAGCGATACATGCCAATGGTCATGACGACCATGGCGCTGGCTTGCACAATGGCAAAGGCCAGCCGCAGGTCGCCGGTGAGAAAGGAGAGCGCGGCCACCGACTGCTGTGAGAGCGGCGGATAGCTCGTCAGCGTGAAGCCGGTGTACCAGCGTGGATCCCAGTGATCAAACCAGCCGCGCGTCCAATGATCGGCGAAGAAGATATGCACATAGGCATCGTAGGTGTTGCGATAGGTGCCGTAGACACTCAAAACACCATGATAGAGCAAAGCGCCCAGCACGGCGATGAGGAGCCGCAGATCGATCCGCCAAGGCGGGGGCGACAGCCACGTGCGCGCGGCCGAAGGGTTGTCTTCGTCTTTCGAACGATCGGGCAAAGCGCACGTTGATGACATAGCTTGGTCTACAGAGAACGAACAGAAATTTAAGAAATATCATATAACGAATCAGGCACTTTGACAAAGCTCATGGCTGGAACCGTAGAACAGCTAGCTGGCTAGCCCGCGATGCGACGAATTGCCCGGCCTAGTCACACCTACAAATTCCCAAAATACTTTATTTATTTAGACATTTGTCAAATGTTTCGCATGGCATTTACTGCTATGCTATGGGAAAGTTAGACCGCCCTGGCCTCATGAAGATTACCATGAAATTCGGTAAAGCAGCGCGGATTGAAATCAGCGCCGGCTCGGTCAAGCGGCGCGAAAGCGCACTCGTGAGCTCTACCGCTTTCATTGCTTACCCTTCATCAGGCACAGGGCTACCGAACAACGCAGACAAAACATGTAAGCAACAGTGTATTATGTAGCTCTTTTTATTTTTAGAACTTACGCAGTTGGTTGGTACGACCAAACCTGTCAGGTTTGGCCCAAGTGCGTAACTTCTAACTTTATTGAAAAGGATTTTATGGTTCGCTGCCCTACAATCACAAACAAAATATGGGTATTTCTGCCGATTTGCTTCCTCCTGGGCATCCTCTTGACCGCCGCCACCGCTGCTGTACAAGCCAACAGCGCCAACCTAATGACAACCACCGTGGATATAACCACCGTGGACACAACCACCGTGGACACAACCACCGTGGACACAACCACCGTGGCCGACGACGACCAAGATGGCATTCCCAATGGCGTCGAGTGTTTGGGCTATATCGGCCAAGTGCCTGTGGCTGTGGTCAATGGCTCGTTTGAGGAGCCAGATATCGATAGAACTTATTCCCTGACCAGTAAACGCTGGGGCTCACTCCCGGTGGCCGCGGTGGCCTACAAAATGGCCTTAGTCGCGGGTTGGTCCACCACCGCGACTGACTCGGAAATTGAGATCTGGCAAACAAACTTTAATGGCGTACCCGCCTATCGCGGCGTGCAATTTGCTGAAATTAATGCCAATCAAACAGCATCCTTATACCAAGACATTACCACAACGCCGGGCAGCACCATGCACTGGTCCTTTGCTCACCGCGGGCGCACTGGCGTTGACACCATTGCCTTGCGCGTTGGCCCCCCGCAAGGCCCCCACACAACCCTCGGGACCTTTCAAACAGACAAGAGCGCTTGGGCGGTCTACTCGGGCACCTATGTGGTGCCAGCCGATCAAACCAAGACCCGCTTTTTCTATCAAGCGGTAGCCACTGGCAATGGGGATAATACTACGGGTAATTTTCTGGATGACATTCAGTTCTACACCATAGCAAGCTGCACCCTCGATACCGATGGGGATGGGCTTGTTAATTCCAGCGATCTCGACAGTGATAATGATGGGATTCCCGATATTCTTGAAGCTGGGTTAAAAGATAGTAACGGCGACGGGAAAGTCGATAGCCCAGCAGAGTTAGGCAGTGCCGGTGCTGTCCCAGATAGCGACGGCGACGGTTTGCCCAATTTCTTGGACCTAGATGCCGACGGCGACGGCATTCCCGATCTGGTGGAAGCCCAATCCACCCAGAACTATCAACTTCCTTCGGGAAAAGTCGGGGCGACCGGGCTCGATGAGCGCTTTGGCAATGGCTTGCAACCGATTGATAGCGACGGCGATGGCGTGCCCGATTATCTGGACACGGACAGTGATAACGACAAGCTGAGCGATACCGTTGAGGCCAAACTTACCTTAAACGGGCAAGATAAGGATCAGGATGGCCTCGACCAAAAGGTAGATGGCAATCACAAAGTGTGGGGGCCGGTCCATGGAACCGTTACCCAAGCGCTCACCGCCTACCCCAATAACGGCCAAGAAGTCTATTTTCGCGACAATGGCACGAAATCAAGCAGCGCCGTACAAACTGGTGGTGATGGTGGTTTAGAATCTGGCCCGCTCCCGGGTGCGCCCAGTACCTTCTTGGGGAGTATCGGTAGTGAACAAGCGGACACAACCGCCGCCGCCACGCAAGAGCGCCTGGGTTGGCATAAAGCACGCCTGCTGGCCGCAATGCAATTAACGCTGGATGATCTCATGCCAGCCGAAGGCCCGGCAGACACGACCCCCACCCCCACGGTTCCGGTCGATGTCCTTGCCGTGACCAACGCACCGGATGCCAAAGCAGTGGACTTTGTCGATCGTGAAGGCAAGGTGCAAGCCGTTGCCCTGGGCATTCTCTCCATTGGTCAACCCTACCAGCATGACTATGGCGTCTGCAATCGCTTTAAAGGGTATACGCTGGATGACGTTGACCCGCTGTTGCTCAGTGTACCACCGGCGACACAAGGCTGGTTTTGGCACACCAATGGCAGCCAAGGCGCTTCCATTCGCGAAGACACGATCCTCTTTCACATCTTTGTCAACGAAGCCACCAAAGAATTCCACATTGACAGCCGCTGGACCCAAGATAGCTATGGCGACAGCTATGACTTCGCCTTCGATTATGTCTTCAATCTACAGGTGTGGAGCGGCGACCTAGCCACGACCAAACAGTTGCTACAGGCCATTTTGATGCACCTCAACAACTTTGAAGAAGGCAGTTGGCAGGTCATCTACCACAATGAGGCCGAACCGGTTGCACCAACCGTCTTTGTCCGCCAAATCCGCTATGTGGGCGACACGGTCTATCTTGATCTAACCGCCTTGGCCGAAAGCGAGCAAGTGGTGCGGATCCGCGGCTCGTGGCGCAGCCAATTGGATCGCCTGACGTTGCAACCCTTTGACCAACAGGTAGCCGTCGCACCGGGGGAATCATCCGTCCCCCTGAACTTCCCCGGCATCTTGGACGCTACGATCTATGTAGAAAGTAATGGCTTTAGCGATAAAGTCTATGCTGGGGGTGGCCTCTGGTTCAATGTCGCGCCCACGCTGCAGAACAAGGCCGAATTGAGCTTGGGTGATTGTCGTAGCTTGGATGACATGGACACGGCGGATCTCTTATTGGCCGGCTGTGCCGAAATAAAAACCGAAGTTGCCACACGCGTCGATGAAGTGGGCCTTGGCCGCACCCTCAACCCCAATGGCCGACCGGTGGATGTTAGCCCCTACCAAGCGTTACACTTCTGGGCCAAAGGCGACAACACCCCCATTCGTCTGATTCTAGAAACCGCCGGGATCAATGATAGCGACTACTATCAGGCGACCTTTACGCCCGACGGTACTTGGCGTCAATATACCATTCCGCTCAGTCAATTTCAGCAACGTGGTTTTGGGCAAGCAGTGGCGTGGACCGGCACGGATCTCAAGTCGCTGATCTGGGTGAACGCGGAAGTAACGGGGCGGATTTTGGAGCTAGCCATCGACCAAGTCAGCTTTACCAATCATGCCCTGATCCAAGCCAACAGCCTCACCCAAAGCAGCAGCGACACCGGCCCCCGGCTGATCCAAATGACCGCGCCGGAAGACGCCGCGATCACCGCCATGACCCTGCATTACAGCTTGGATGGCGGGCGCACCTACAGCACCGTGCCCATGCATGGCATCCAAGCCGCCAGCGTCAATGCACTCTATCAAGGCGAATTGCCAGCCCAGCCCCTCGGCAGCGATATTCGTTACTATGTGACGGCCACCCATCCCAATGGTTATGTCAGCCAAAGCCCGGTCGATGCGCCCCGCGGCTTCTACCGCTATCGCGTCGATGATCGCAGCAGCCTGCTGATCAATGACTTTGGCGGGGATCAGCTCAAAAATCGCCTAGGGGGTAGCAGCGGGCTCTTTCATGACCCCATCAGCGGCGGCCAGCTGTTGGCCTATCTCGACGACGGCCAACTGACGCTCGATTATAACGTGGCCCAGGACGGCCAGTCCGCGGGCTACTTTACGCGCCTACCCCAAAGCGATCTACGCAGCTATACAACGCTAAATCTGCTCGTGCGGGGTGAACAAGGGGGCGAGCCCTTGCTCATTGGGCTCCGCGATACCCATGCCTATGAGCCGCGACTGAGTATCGGCGATCTATTACCCGGCGGCATCACCACCCAATGGCAGTGGGTGCAGATTCCGTTAGCCTCTTTTAACGGCACATTGGATCGGTCGGCCATTGAAACGCTGAGCTTCTCCTTTGCGCGCAGCTACAGCCCCACTAGCGGGCGCGTCTATCTGCGCGAACTGCGCCTAACCGGGCTAGTAACGCCTGTGATCATCGACAGCTTTGACGACGCCAATCTCCAGAGCAATGGACAAGGCAATAGCTATTGGAGCAGCGCAACCAACAGCTCCATCGTACCAACTATCATCGCTGGCGATGCGACGAAAAGTGGGGGTGGGGCCCTCCAACTCGACTATACGATTGGTGCGGGGGGCTACGCCATCTGGCACAGCGAACTCAATAAGGTAGCCCTCCCGGCCACTGCGCTGCTCACCGCTTGGGTCAAAGGAAATAGTCAAAGCGTTTCGCCGCGCTTTTATCTGGCCGATGGGGCAACACGCACCAGTGTCAAGGTGGCGGACTATGCCACCTTCAACAATCGCTGGCAATTAGTGCAAATCCCCCTCAGCGCCTTTACAGCCCAAGGACTCAACCCCGCCCATCTCACCGGCTTTGAAGTTGTCTTTGAATATCAAACCGGCAGTGGGCGCTTTTGGTTGGATAATGTTCGCCTCGGTGGGCAAGGCGCGCCCCAAGCCGATCTGCGCACCTTGCACCTACGCAATCTGGACAGCCAACCACTGGCGCTCCACACAGCCAATGGCGGCCCGTGGAGCAGCACCAGTAATGTCCCTTGGCTCTTTGCCCAAGCGAGCGGGGCCGGGCCAGAAAGCTTGGCAATCGAGACGATCAACTGGAATCTAGCCCCCGGCAGTTACACCGGCCAGCTCAACATCCGCAACGCCGCGGGGCAGACCGAAGGCGTGACGGTCATCCTGACCATTACCGAACCGGGCACGCCCGCCCAACAGCTTTTCCTGCCCATGATCGCACGCTAACGCGGTTAGCCAAGTGAGGACGCGGATGGACACGGGCGAACGCGGATTTTTCTTTATCCGCGTTCGCCCGCGTCCATCCGCGTCCTATTCCTGCCACAAGATAACGCATTCGCTCCATTCGTTCCCTACGTCGGTTAACCGCCCACCAACTGTTCCCACAGGAAGTCATAGGCGCGGCGGCCACTGATGCGGTGACGGCCTTCAAATTCATCTAATTCGACGGCTTGGGTGGCGTCACCGCCCAAGAGCGCGCAGATTTCACGCGTGCGTTGTACACTGGCCCGCACCGTCGCAATAGGGAAGATGGGATCGCGCGTGCCGGCTTCGATCAAGAGCGGGCGCGGTGTGATCAGCCCCACAATGTCGCTCATCTCACCGATGTTCAACAGCCCCGGCACAAAGTTACAGGTGCAGTGATTCATCGCCAAGATGCTGTCGCGGAAGCTGCTAAAGTAGCCGCTGATCACCGCAGCTTTGATGCGCTCATCGATCGCGGCGTGAAAGAAGGTTGCCATACCGCCACCCGAAATGCCCATGGCACCCAACCGAGCAAGGTCAGCTTCGGGCAAGGTGGCGAGATAATCGACCAAGCGCACACCATCGCGTATCCGCAACCCGACTAGAGACTTGCCCACCATAAACGCGTAGGTCGCTGCGTTATGGCAGGTGGTCGGCGGTGCTTGGCCCAGTTCGCGATTGAGATAGCTGTAATCGGTCTGGCGTTCGCCAAAGCCAGCGATCTCGGGGGCCGCGACCAGAAAGCCCCGGCGACAAAGGGCAATGGCAAAATCTTTATGGTAGCCATCTTCGGACCAGCGCTCTTCGCCATCTTCCCAAAGCCCCACAATATCGCGCGCGCCATAGCCATGCCCCGCATAGGCAATGACCACCGGTAATGGCCCAGGGATCCCTTTGGGAATCAGCAGATAGACCGGCATCCGCGCTTGGGGAGCCGTTGAAATGACCACTTTCCGCCGCACAAAATCACCCCGATCTACTTCTTCAATCACATGGGGTGCGGGGTCCACCGGCGGCGTATCAAGAAAGCCCAGCGTCGTAGCCAAGGCGGATCGACACGCGGCTTGCCACGCGGTGGCCTCAGCTAGCGTTGTGGCCGTAAAGGCATAGCGCGGGGCGTCTTGGGCGAGTGCTTGCAATTCTATGGTTGGCTGTAAGGCCGGAATTTGCTGGGCGGTTAACCGAATGGTACTCATCGTCTGTACGCCTTTCTCGCCTTATGCGGCGGCTGACTTGGCCCATTCTTGCACCAGATTGACACAAACCGCGGTCGCCTGCGCCATATCTTGCACGCTCACCCACTCTAGCGGACTGTGAATATCCTGCATGCCGGTGAAGAGATTGGGCGTTGGCACCCCCATCGCGGTTAATTGCGAACCATCGGTGCCCCCTCGGATCGGCTCGAAGATCGGTTCAATGCCCGCGGTCTGCATGGCGTTGACCACCAGATCCACGGGACGCATATCTTTCTCCAACCAATAGCGCATATTGCGATACTGTTGCGTGATCGTACATTCGATTTGGGCGCGCGGTTCGGTCGCTAGCACAGTCGCACAGATGGTGCGCAGCAGTTCACCGTGGGCCGCCAGCCCATCCAGTTCAAAATCACGCAGAATCAATTGCAGCGTGGCCGCGCTGGCATCCCCATCCAGCTTGGTCGGGTGGATAAAGCCGCCCCGATCACTGGTGGTGGCTGGCGTGCGTTGATCTTGGGGCAGCAGGTCGAGAATCTTCGCGGCCAGGGTCAGGGCGTTGACCAATTTGCCCGTGGCATAGCCCGGGTGGGCCGAAACACCGGTCACTTTGACCACGGCTTTGTCGGCAGAGAAGGTCTCATAGGCGAGTTTGCCCACTTGGTCGCCATCGAGGGTATAGGCAAACGCGGCATTGAGCGCGGCCAGATCCACATGGCGAATACCGGTGCCGATCTCTTCATCTGGGGTAAAACAGACGCGGATCTCACCGTGGGGAATGGTGGGGTTTGCGAGGAGGTGCGCGGCCATGGTCATGATGATCACCACGCCCGCTTTATCATCGGCCCCCAGAATGGTGTCGCCACTAGCGGTGATAATGGTATCCCCCATCTTTTTACCCAAATAAGGGTTGGTCGCGGGCGACAAGAGCAGGGTGGCGTCAGCCGGGAAGGTGATGGCGCTGCCATCATAGTTGCGGTGAACACGGGGCTGCACCTGGCTGCCCCCAAAGTGATGGACGGTATCCACATGGGCCAGAAAAGCCACCGTCGGCACCGGGTGAGGAACGGTGGCCGGAATCGTGGCCAGGACAAAACCCGTTTCGGTCAACGTTACAGCACTGGCCCCCAAGCCACGTAATTCTTCCGCCAACAGGCGTTGCAGATCTAATTGCTGGGGCGTGCTAGGCACCGTGGCCGACGTATCATCGCTAACCGTGTCCACCTGGACATAGCGGGTAAACCGCGTTTCAAGTTCAGAGAGCCATTGGATCGTCATAGAATTCATTCCTGTTTCTTTCTAGAGCCGCCCGGTGGTCAATCGCCGGGCCAGTCAACTATTTTAGGAGTTACGCAGTTGGCTGGGTAACTAGAGACCTGACAGGCTTTCCAAACCTGTCAGGTCTGGTCTACGTGCGTAACTCCTTTATTTTTAACCTTCGCCCGCTGATGAAGGTTCAGAAACTGTTTCGGTAAAGCAGCACAGCCTAATAAACATTAACGATTAAGGATATTAGCCATTAAATTCGGTAAACCGCCCGCGCCCACCAGGCTAGCCAGCAACGCAGGCTCAAGCCCGCTTATGAACATTAATTATTAAACTCGGTAAACCAGTGCTGATTGAAATCAGCGCCTGCTCGGTCAAGCAGCGCGAAAGCGCGCCAGTAAGGTTTACCGCTTTCATTGCTTACCCTTCATCAGCGGGTGTTGTTCCCTACCCCGGTGCTTCAGCGTCGGGCTCTTCATTGATTTTGCGGCCTAGCACAACTGAATGGTAGAACAAACATTTGCTATAATAGTAGCTTCATTGTACTGGATCCAACCCCAATTGCAGAAGTTATTGCAGAAGGTAACCGAGCGACAATCTGACCATGAGCACAGGATACGCGTTTCAACAGCCCCACTTTCGCCACCTAGCCACCTTGATGGCAAGCGAAGCCAAGGCAGAGCAGGCCCAACTCCAGCAACAGATCCAGCAAATGACGCCCACCGCGGCCGAAGCGACGGGCAACACCTTGATCCAACTCGTCATCCGCGAGGAGGTGGCCGGGTTGGGCGGACGTGTCCTCGTGACCTTGGCCAAGCGCAACCAGCAACTCACCTTGCCCTGGACTAAATTACGGGTCGGCTCCCCCATTCAACTGACGGAAGAGGAGAGCAACGCCACCACAGGCTGGCGCGGTGTGGTCAGCCAGTTGCGCCGCGAGAGTATCCAAGTGGCCCTGACTCAATGGCCGGAACCACAGGGTGATCGCCCCACCTTTCGGCTTGATCTAGCAGGGGATGAAATTGCTCGCCAGCGGGAAGCCGCCGCCCTGGCCGCGGCCGACCGCGCCAAAGGTGATCGGCTGGCCGCCCTACGTGCCGTGCTCTTGGGCGAAGCACCCGCGCACTTCCAACCCGTGCAGCAATTGCCCGCGTTCGGCACAGCTTTGAATCCATCACAACAGCAAGCGATTGCCCACGCCTTGGCTGCCGAAGATGTTGCCATGATTCATGGCCCACCCGGCACCGGCAAAACGACCACGGTGGTAGAGTTGATCCGCCAAGCCGTCCGCCGCGGGGAGCGGGTCTTGGCCTGCGCGCCAAGCAACTTGGCCGTCGATAATCTGTTGGAACGGCTGTTAGCCCTGCCTGAATTGGCGGTCGGCACCACCGTGGTACGGATGGGTCATCCGGCGCGTGTCCTGCCCGCGCTGCGCGAGCAGACGCTTGATCTGCTGGTGGAGCAACACGCCGATATGAAACTAGTGCGCAAGTTCACCAAAGAAGCCCATGCCCTCCGGGCCGAGGCCGCCAAGTTTACCCGCGCCAAGCCAGAACCCGGTGTGCGCCGCGATCTGCGCCAAGAGGCCAAAGCGCTCTTGGCCGACGCCCGCCAACTAGAAACGCAATTGGTGGCGCGTATCTTACAAAGTGCCCGGGTCGTCTGCGCCACCCTGAGTGGGTTGGATGAACGACTGTTAGGCGACGAACACTTTGATCTCTGCGTCATCGATGAAGCGGCCCAAAGCACCGAGCCCGGTTGTTGGCTGCCCCTACGCTACAGCCAACGGGTGGTGCTAGCCGGTGACCATGAACAGTTGCCGCCGACGATTCTGTCACAGACAGCGGCAGCACAGGGGTTGGGGATCAGTCTCATGGAGCGCCTACTGGCCGAGGCCGCGGAGCCAACAACCTTGGCCCGCCAACTGACCACCCAATATCGGATGCACACGGCGATCATGACCTTCTCGTCGCAAACGTTTTATGCCGACACCCTCATGGCGCACCCGACCGTCGCCACGCATCTGCTCAGCGACTTGCCCGGTGTCGTAGCGAACGACTTGACCACGACCCCTGTCACCTGGATCGACACAGCCGGGGCCGACGCCCAAGAGGAGCGTGACCCCGCTGGCGAGAGTCGTTTGAATGAAGGCGAGGCTGCGGTGGTCCAGCAAAAGGTGGAACAGCTTGGCGACGCTGGGGTGGTGGCTAGCCAGATCGCCATCATTTCGCCCTATAGCGCCCAAGTTCGCCTGTTGCGGGAACGGCTCAAACCGTGGTTGGAGCAAGGCTTGGAGATCGGCAGCATTGATGGCTTTCAGGGGCGGGAAAATGAAGCAGTAATCATTTCACTGGTGCGATCCAACCGGGATGGGGACATTGGCTTTCTCACCGACATCCGCCGGATGAATGTAGCCTTGACCCGCGCGCGACGCAAGTTGATCGTCATTGGGGATAGCGCCACCCTTGCGGGCCATCCCTTTTACAGTCAGCTCCTCGACTATTTTGACCAAATCGGCGCTTACCATACCGTGTGGGAAGAGCGCTGGTAACCAACCTAAGCTCGAAGTTACAGAGTTAGTCGGTTCACCAATCCACCTGACCGCGTCTTTCGTTGGCGGTTGTGGAAACCACAGAGCCAACCGGATGACAAAGTCTGGCAAATCTGTCAGGTGGATTGGATGCCGTTTCTTCCTTGATCTACCAAAAGAGAAACCTGATGAACAATAATCGCGTTGCCATCGATGGATATCGCGCCCTGCTCACGACCTATTTGGGTCCGCAGCGCGGGCGGGTGCTTTTGCTAGCGCTTCTGATCCTACTGACCATTGGCCTACAACTAATGAATCCCCAGATCGTCCGTTATTTTTTGGATAGCCTGCAAAGTGGTGGGCAGGTACGCCAGTTGCTAGGGGCTGCCGCGCTTTTTATGGCGCTGACCATCATCCAGCAGGTAGTCCGCTTGGCCGCCACTTATGTGGGTGAAATGGTGGGCTGGACAGCCACCAACTGGCTGCGCGTCGATCTCGCCAAACACTGTCTCCGGCTGGATATGTCTTTTCACAAGGCCCATACTCCCGGCGAGTTGATCGAGCGGGTGGATGGCGATGTTAATGAACTCGCCAACTTCTTTTCCCAGATGTTGCTGACCCTGCTCGGTAATGCGCTACTTTTGATCGGCGTGGTTCTCTTGCTCTGGCGTGAGCGTTGGCAAATGGGCGTGGGCATCACCCTAGTAGCACTCATGAGCGTCGTGGTGATCAACTGGCTACGCCGAAAAATTACACCCCAATGGGAAGCGCTGCGGGGCGTTGATGCCGATCTCTTTGGCTTCCTCGAAGAGCGGCTCCATGGCACGGAAGACATTCAAACCAGTGGGGCCAAGGGCTATGTCATGCAAGGACTCTACCGCCTGTTACGCCGTCGGTGGCAGGCCGCGCAAAAAGTGGTGCGCTGGGAGGCGTGGGTGCTCTCTACTCCGATTTGGGTCTTTGCTCTGGCCTATGCCGCGGCCCATCTTGTAACCGGCCAAGCTTTCCTCAACGGCAGTTTGACCATTGGCACGGTCTACTTGATCTTTACCTACATTGGCATCGTAGAAGGACCGCTCTGGCAGACGATTGAGGTGGTGGATCAGCTCCAACGCGCCACGGCCTCGCTCAACCGCATTGTCAAGCTGCGCCAGGTGCAGCCGTCGCTACACGATGGGCCAGGGGTGACCCTGCCACCGGGGCCGTTGGCCGTTCGCTTTGAACAAGTCTCATTCCACTATGTCGATGTTGAACCGCTGGACGACCGCGCCGCGAACACGGAGACACCCACGCTAGCGCATGCATCACCAGCGGAAGAGACGCGCGCGGCCCCGCCCCCCAAAGAGGTGGTCATCCGTGATGTCTCCTTTACGCTACAGCCAGGCACCATCTTAGGCTTGCTAGGCCGGACTGGCAGCGGTAAATCGACCCTGAGTAAGCTACTCTTTCGCTTTTATGACCCGACCGCGGGGCGCATCTGTCTCGGTAGCGAGGAGCAACTCTATGATCTGCGCCAAGCGCGTCACACCGATCTCCATGGGCGGGTGGGCATGGTCACGCAGGATGTGCAGCTCTTTCATGCCACGGTACGTGATAACCTGACCCTCTTTGATCGCGCCATTCCTGACGAGCGGATTCTCGGGGTGCTGGCCGAGGTTGGCCTCCAGTCGTGGCTGGCCGCGCTGCCTGCTGGGTTGGATTCCCAGCTCAGCGGCGAGGATAGCAACCTTTCAGCGGGCGAAGCCCAGCTCTTGGCCTTTGCCCGTGTCTTTCTGGCCGAGCCGGGCTTGATCATTTTGGATGAAGCGTCATCCCGGTTAGACCCGACCACCGAACAACGCGTCGAAGCGGCGCTCAATCGGCTGCTGACAGGAGCCCATGGGGCGCGCACCTGTATTATCATCGCCCACCGACTGGCTACGGTGCAACGCGCCGATGCCATCTTGATCCTAGAGAGCGGGCGCGTCGCCGAATACGGCCCCCGCACCGCGCTCGCCGCCGACCCCACCAGCCGCTTTGCCCGCCTGCTCCAAACGGGGATGGAAGATGTGTTTGCGTGATTCGTGAAACGGATATGCATACGCCGCACGAATCACGTCTCACGAATCATGTCTCAATCCCAGCACGCGTTGTACTCGAAACGAGAAAGTTATGCACACCTATCGACATCTTCTACGCCTGATTCGCTTTCGTTGGTTGGCCTGGTTTATGGATATGGGCGGTTTTGGCCTACGGTTAGCCATGATCCCCATTGGCGGGCTCGTTTTGCGCGGCTTTTTTAACGCGCTGACCAATGAGCCAGGCCCCCAGTTTAGCATCATGACTGCTACGCTCTTACAGCTCTTGATTGGCGGCATCGCGGTGGCGGGGATGGTCATGGCCTTCTATGGCAATATTGACTATCGCTATCAAGCAATGGCACTGCTCATTCGCAATATGTTTAACCGCATCTTGGATCTGCCAGGAGCCACCGCCTTGCCTCTGACCGCCGAAGGACGCCCCCAATCAACCGGCCAGATCATCAGCACCATGCGCGACGACACGCGCGAGACGAGCTTTATGTTGACCAACCTCCTGGACATGGTTGCCTTTGGCTTGTCTGCGCTCCTTTCGGTGGTGCTCATGTGGCAGATCGATCCGTGGATCACCGTGGGTACCTTTGCCCCGTTGGCTCTTCTCGTGGTGATTGTCCAGCGCATGGGGAACGCCGTGAAACAGGCCCGTGAACAGAGCCGCGACGCGACGAGCCATGTCACCGGCCTGATCGGGGATATGTTTAACAGCACCCAAGCCATTAAGGTGGCACGGGCCGAAGAGCACATCATCCAGTACTTTGCCGAACTCAACGACCGCCGCCGCAGTGTCATGGTGAAGGACCGGTTGCTGACCCAATTGACCGATCTGCTGGGCAACAGTGCCACGGCCATTGGCACGGGCCTGATCCTGCTCCTGGCGGCCCAAGCCATGGTGCGTGGCACCTTTACCATTGGCGACTTTGCCCTCTTCACGACCAACATCTGGGGGGTGACAGTTTGGATGCGTACCGTGGCGAATACCATTACCCAATCCAAACAAATTGGCGTCTCGCTCCAACGAATGGAGACTATTATGCAAGGCGCACCCACCTTGGCCGTGACCGCGCATCATCCCCTTTATACCGAAGGTGACTATCCGCCGCTCCCCTATCATCCAAAGACGCCAGCCGACCGCCTAGCAGAACTCCGTGTCGTTGGCCTCAGCTATCACTATCCAGAGAGCGGCGAAGCAACATCCAGCAGCGGGCCAGCGAACTATGGGCGCGGGGGCGTGGAAGGCATCGACCTGACCTTGACACGCGGCTCCTTTACCGTCATTACGGGGCGCATTGGCTCGGGCAAAACCACCTTGCTCAAAGCCTTGCTCGGGCTGGTGTCACCCCAAGCCGGCCAGATCTTTTGGAATGGCGAGTGCGTGGCCGATCCCACGACCTTTTTTGTGCCACCCCGCTGTGCCTATACGGCTCAGGTGCCCCAACTTTTTAGCGAAAGCCTGCGCGATAACATCTTGCTTGGCCTACCAGAAACCGCGGTGGATCTGCCAGGGGCGTTACACCAAGCCGTGCTAGAAAGCGACATTGCGACGATGAACGATGGCCTTGCTACCAAGGTAGGAGCACGCGGGGTACGACTCTCGGGTGGGCAGATCCAACGGACCGCCGCGGCGCGCATGTTTGTCCGCGCGGCCGCGTTGTTGATCTTCGACGATCTTTCTAGCGCGTTGGATGTGGAGACAGAACGGCTGCTTTGGGAGCGGGTCTTTGCCGAGCGTGCGGCGGGCCGCGAAGCGCCGACTTGTCTGGTCGTTTCGCATCGGCGGCGGGTGCTGCGGCAGGCCGATCAGATCATTGTCCTCAAAGCGGGGCGGATCGTCGCGCAAGGGAAGCTGGATCAGTTGCTGGCCCACAGTGAAGAGATGCAACAATTGTGGCATGGGGAAGCGGCAGAGGGGGAGTGAGGGGCAGTGTTGGTAGGCGATCAACGCAGCCACAAGTGGCCTACCTGCCGAGTGCGCTTGCGCGCAGCTTCTGCTATCAGCCTGCGGGCTTATGAAGGGTATGAAGGTCAGTGGGCAGAATTAGTCAGAAGGAAGAGGGTGTGTAGGGTGTAAGTTGACAAGGAAGCGCTCTTCCATAGACAATAAAGGTACGCAGTTTACTTACCCTTTCAACCAAAGATAAGCAAAGGAATTGGTCTCATGCGTTTTGGAATGAGCGGCTGTTTTTTGCCCAGCGATATGGCCGAGATGACACCAGCAATGTGTCAACGCGTCCGTGAGTTGGGCTTTAGCGGCATCTTCACCCGTTTTCGCGCCAACGATCCCCATACCACTCCCAAGGCCAAAGCTCAACAATTTCGTGATCTCCTGGCTGGTGAGGGCATTCGGCTCTACCAGGCCACCGGCTATTGGCAGAATATGGTCACGCCGGATGAAACGGCGCGCAAGGAGTCGGTGCGCACCATTCAAGCCGCGCTCCGTTTGGCTAGCTGGCTGGGTGCGCGGGGCATCGACACCGGCCCTGGCTCGATGAATCCCGATGGCCCTTGGTTTCCCCATCCCTATAACTACACGCAACAAGCTAAAACGCAGTTGATCAAGACGCTCAAGGAATGTGCCCAAGCCGCCGAAGATGCGGGCGTCTTTCTCAGCCTAGAATGTCATCAGTTGGTGACCCTCAAGACGCCCGAGATTGCCCGCGAAGTGCTGGATGCCGTTGATTCGCCGTGGGTGCGCTGTGACTATGACTCGGCCAACTGGATCACCTTGGAGGACATTTTCGACACCGGTGCCGCGCTCAATCATCACTTTGATGTGGTGGGCAAATATATGGTCAGTTGCCACGCCAAAGACATCCAGATCGAAAACCGGCTGGCGCTCCATCTGCAAGATGGCTGCCCAGGCAAGGGGTTGATGGATTTCAAAACCCTTTTCCGCCGCATGGAAGCGCTTTCGCCCGATTATCCCGTCATTTCCGAAGGCAACAAGACCGAAGAGCTGCCCGAAGTCAGCCGTCTGTTCCATGACACCGCCCGCGAACTGGGCATTCGCGTCTTAGATGCCGATGAGGCGGCCTAGAGCGTTGGCACAGCCGAAACAGGTTTGATAGAATGCAAGCTTGTTTGTGCTGTTTATTTTATGTTGATGAAGTCCAAAGGATGAGGAAGATCTCGTATGCCGAATTTACGCTTTGCGGCACCGAAAGAACGCCGCGTGGCGATTGTCACCGGGGGGGCGCGTGGTTTGGGCCGGGCCAGTGCCCTACGGATTGCCGAAGAAGGACGCGATGTAGTTATTGCGGACCTGCTCGAAGAACAAGGCCAAGCGGTTGTCAAGGAAATTGAGGCATTGGGCCAAGCCGCGGCCTATGTCCACACCGATGTCACCGACGAAGCCGCGGTCCACGCCATGATCAACGGGGCGGTTGAACGCTTTGGCCGCCTAGATATCTTGGTCTGCTGCGCGGGGATTCTGGGCTGGGAAAAGCCCTTTTTGGAGCAGACCGCGGCCCAGTTTGAAAAGGTGATGAAGATCAACTTATTTGGCGTCTATTATGCCCACCAAGCCGCCATTCCGCACATGCTCAACGGCGGCTGGGGCCGTTGTGTCACGATCACCTCTGGGGCGCGCCACGGTGCGACCAACCAGGTGCCCTATGGCGTTTCCAAAGGCGCGGTCTATGCCTTGATCGCGGCGTTGGGCAATGCCTATCCCAAACAAAATATCTTTATCAATGGTGTGGAGCCAGGGCGTGCCTTGACTGACATGGTAGTACCCCGCTTTACACCTGAATTTATTGCCAACCCTGGCAACCCCATCGGGCGCTATTCCGATCCTGAAGAAGTGGCCGAAGTGATCGAATTCCTCACCTCGGAACGCAACACCTACACAACCGGTTCGGTGTGGAGTGTGAAGGGCGCAACAGGGTAGATAGTCTGATTCGTGCTGCGTGGCACAGTGCCGGGGACGAACCGGAGGATTACCCCTTCATTGTAGTAGATATTGGTTCGTCCCCGGCACCACAGCTATTGTTATATCTCCTCATGGGGATGACGTAATTTGCGCAGTGGATATTCACGGTAGGGTCGGCGCGCCAGGGCCGCTTCGTCGAGATCAATGCCTAGACCAGGGGTGGTTGGCAGCGTGATGTAGCTATTCTCCACCGTAAAGGGGGTGAGCGCCAGTTCGGCCCCCACCGCTTCAAAGTTCACAAAATATTCGGTGATGAGAAAGTTGGTCATCCCCGCGGCGGCGTGGAGCGTGGCCGCCAGCCCCATGGTCGTGCTGTTATAGTTATGGGGAGCCACCGCCACATGATAGACCTCAGCCATGGCCGCGATCTCGCGCAGCTCCAAGATGCCCCCGACATTGCTCACGTCGGGATTGATAATATCCGCCGCTCGCCGTTCAAAGACCTGCTTAAATTCTAACTTGGTGTAGACCTCTTCACCCGTCACGACCGGAATGTTGATCTGTTGGCGCGCCGCGACGAGGCTATCCAGATCGCGGAAAGAGACCGGTTCTTCGTACCAAAAGGGACGATATTCTGCCATGCGCTGCGCCACCCGGATGGCATGCATAGGCGCGAGCCGACGGTGGACTTCGATCAAAATTTCGACCTCGGGCCCCACTGCCGCGCGCACCGCCGCGACCTTGGCGACCGCTTCGTCCTCTTGTTGGCGGTCAATATAGGCGCGCCAAGGATTGGGAAAGGGATCGAATTTTAGCGCGGTAAAGCCCTTGCTCACGACCGCCTTGGCCTTTTCCGCGGCTTCTTCGGGTGTACCGCCACCGCCCCAGCCATTGGCATAGACGCGCACCTTGTCGCGACACTTCCCGCCCAGCAAGTTGTAGACCGGCTGATCGGTTGCCTTGCCCACAATATCCCACAAAGCTTGTTCCAGGCCACTGATAGCACAATAACACTCCATCGAGCCCCGTTTATTGGCATAGTCGTTATAGGCCAGAAAGGTGAAGTGCTTGATGGCAAAGGGGTCGCGGCCTAGCAAATAACGGCCTAGCTGCTGAATATGAATCTCAATGGCGCGATCGCGGTCAGCTTGGGTATAGGCTTCGCCCCAGCCATAGAGACCACGATCGGTTTCGACTTTGACGAAGAGCCAATTTTTGCCGACACCGGGATCGACAATAAAGGTCTTGACCGCCGTAATTTGCATGGGATTCCTCCTGTATTTATGGTTGTTGCCGTAGCGGCTAGGCAAGGAGAAAGCTACGGGTGGGAAGCAATGCATCATCGATATGTATATGGCATTGCCGAGAAGTATACAGCAGGAAGGCCCATTTCCCGAACGCGTTTGCTGGCCTAAACAGCGCAGCCTGATGAACATGCATTATTCAATTCGGTAAGCCAGCGCTGATTGAAATCAGCGCTGGCTTACCGAATTGAATGGTTAATCTTCATCAGCGGGGCTTCCCCTGGTAGCCCCAGGGCTGCCACCTGGGGGCTACACCGGTCCCAAGCCGCGGATAAACGTTTGGAGCAAACGCGCGAAGCTTTCGTCACAATCCAAGGGAAGGCCAAAGCCGCCAGCAACTTCCAGCGTCGCAAAGCCGTGGACCAAACTACGCCAGCCCCGTACAACATGGAGCGCCTCTTCGCCGTGCAGGCCCAGCGAAGCCACGACGGTCAACGTAATTTGCAGCACACGCGCTTCGGCCTGCTGTAGCGCTGGGTCAATCGGGCTTTGTGTGCCGGAAGAGCGCAGGCTGGCAAGATAAAGCCCCGGGAATTCTTTGATGTAGCCCCGATAGGCTTGGGCCAGCGCCAGGATCGCCTCCACCCCGGCCTTGCCCAGCGCGGCATTGACAAAGTAGTCACCCATTTGCTGGACATTGAGCAGCGCCAGTTCACGGTGCAATCCCGCTAACCCGTCCACATGGTTATAGAGTGAAGGGGTCTGGATGCCCAACTGCTCCGCCAGACGGCTCAGGGAGAGGGCCTCGCTCCCCTCGCGGTTGAGCAGATCCGCCGCGGCTTGGACCACAGCCTGTTTATCGAGGCGTGGTTTACGCGCCATGGGCCACCTGAGCTGGCTCGCGAAGGGAGTGTAAAAAGTTGATGATCAAGGGCGCGGTGACCGTCGGCATTTCGGCATGGGGGTAATGTCCTGCCCCTTCGATCATGGTATAACGTCCTTGTAATTGCTCCGCCAACTGCCGCGCCTCGGCTTCGGGCTTTGTAAAATCGGGATCTTTGCTACCCATGAGCACCAAGGCCGGCTTGATCACTTTCCCTACGCGTGCGCCTGAAACGGCCTTCGAGGCCCGAATCATTTGGAGCAAGGCTTCGAGACGGCCAGCTTCGCGCAGGTTTGCCCGGAGTGCTTGCTGATACGCGCCAAAGTCAGCCGGTTTCTGGGTGGGGTAGAGCAGCTTGTAATACCAACCCCACATCGTTGGCCCCCAGGGACGCATCAAGAAGAGGGTGAAGAGCGTATTCATCAGCCACGACCCTTCGCCCCGCACAAAAGGGCCAATCAAGACCATGCCCGCGATCAATTCTGGCGCTTCCGCCGTGGCCCATACCGTTGCGCCAGCCGCCATGGAGGTGCCGATCACATAGGCCGGACCGGCATCGATGAGGCGGATCAAAGCCAGCAGGTCGCTGCCAATGGCATCAACGGCATAGTTGGACCACTTGACACTACTCTCGCCGTGACCACGAACATCCATACTCACCACGCGATAACCCGCGGCCACCAACGGTGGGATCAGAAAACGATACTCGCCGCGCAAGTCCCCCATGGAGGGCAGACAAATGATCAATGGCCCGGCCCCTTGATCATCATAGGCAATGCGTCCTTCGGGCCGCTGCATAAATTGCGTACTCATTGGATATTTCCTTTCCAAATAAACAAACAAAACTAATATAATTAGTATTATAGCTAATTATATTAGTTTTGTCAATACCCAATAAAAAAGTACCCGATAGCTTCACCGCTATCGGGTACTTTACGCAGCATCTAGACAGGGAATCGGCCTATTCGCCTTTGAGAATCGCGTTGACTGCGGCGAGTTCGTCGGCGGTCAACAACCAGTCGCCCGCTTTGGCATTGGCCTGGATCTGCTCGATTTTGGTCGCGCCCGAGATGACCGAGCTAACCTGGGGCTGGCCCAAGAGCCAAGCATGGGCCAGTTCGCCCATGGTATGGCCCCGCGCTTCGGCCCAGGCAGTCAACGTTTCCACCACCGTATAGGTGGCATCGGTCATATACTTCTGGACATACGGGCTGCTTTCGCCGCGTGAACCAGCCGGTGCGGCCTCGCCCCGTTTGTATTTGCCGGTGAGAAAGCCACCCGCCAAGGGGAAATAGGGCAGAATCCCCACTTTGTGGGCATTGCAATAGGGCACAATCTCCCGCTCTTGCTCTCGTTCGAGCATGTGGTAGTGATTCTGAATGCTGACAAAGGGCGACCACCCACGGAATTCGGCGATGGTATTGGCCCGAGCGAGTTGCCAAGCGCTAAAATTAGAGGCCCCGATATAGCGCACTTTCCCGCTGCGCACCAGATCATCTAACGCCCGCAGCGTCTCTTCGATGGGGGTTGTCTCATCCCAACTATGGAGCTGATAGAGGTCAATATGGTCACTCTGGAGACGCCGCAGGCTGGTTTCTACGCCGTGCAAGATGTGATAGCGCGAAGAGCCTTTGTCATTGACACCGGTGCCCATAGGGCTGCGCACTTTGGTGCCCAACACCACCTTGTCCCAGCGTCCCTTGAGCGCCACGCCCAGGGTTTCCTCGGAACGCCCCTTCTGATAGACATCGGCCGTGTCAATGAAGTTGATCCCCAGATCAATCGCGGCATCAATGATATTGTTGACACCCGCCTGATCCACTTTGCCACCAAATTGGTTGGTCCCTAGCCCAATGGCCGAGACGCGCACACCAGCGCCGCCAAGTTGTCGATAAATCATAATACGATTACTCCTTATTCGGACTTACATAAGCGCGATAGAAAGAAATTTTTGCGTTGTTGGCCCCGATCGTCGTCGAGTAGCCTGTGTTTGCGTTGATAAACAATTTGCAGGAAAAGGGTGACTAAGCGCTCATCCTTTTATTCTATCATAGTTATACGTTATCACCGATGAGACAGCCGCTTAGAAGCTCACTCCAGCCCCCGCCCATCAGCAGCCGAGCGGCTGGAGTAATGTACCAAAACTTAGCTGGCTCTTCCATACTTACGCCTGTCATAATGAATCTAAAGAAAGCCGATAGGTTTTGTGTGCGCTAACCGTAGTATTATCAAATTATTGTCTCATAATATTCTATTGGTATATTTCAATCGCATAGGAGAAACAGACATGGGACACAAAGACGCATACCCAGAAAATCAGAAACGCGCAGGATTTTGCCTTCCCTGGCAAGGAGGCAACAACCCGAACTGGTATGATTTGGATGGCCTAACAGCAAACCACAGTGAGGAATCACTTCCACGAAATTGTCAGTGAAATTTAATAGCGTAAGTTTACCAACGATACAAAAAGGGATACAATGGCATTGTACCAAACCTTGAGCCGCGGACGATGTTCTTCTGCTACAGGCAAATCCTGACGTGTAGATCAAGTCCTCATATTGTGGATAGTTGGCTATTCCGATGTAGCCAGCATCTTGACAACCCAGGAGGTCTTAGCTATGCTCACCCGACTTTCTAACGCTTTTTTTTGCTTTGGCCAGTGGTGTCTCTCTGCACTGCTCGGCTTTTCACTCGGTTTGATCAGCATACTATTATTTTTAGCATGGCCAGAGCTCTATGCCGCGGCGGGGGTTGTCACGAATACAGACAATAGCGGCGTTGGCTCGCTGCGTCAAGCGATTGCCGATGCTGCGCCAGGCGATGTGATCACGTTTGATAGCAGCCTAAGTGGTCAAACCATCGTTTTGAGTGGAACATTGGTGCTAGATAAAGATGTCACCATTGATGGTTCAGGGGTAGATGACAGGGTTACGCTCAGTGGCGGCGACATCTTTAGAGTGATAACCGTTACCACAGGGGCTGAGGTTGCAATCAGCAAGCTGGTCATCGCGCATGGTCGAGTAGAGGGTCCAACACAACCGCCTATACCGCCCAAGCCTTTAACCGATGGCATTGGCGGTGGCTTGGTCAATAATGGCATATTGACAATCGTAGAAGTTACCTTTGCGCATAATCAAGCCGGTAGCGACTATGGCAGAACCAGTGGCAGTAGCGGCGCTGTTCGCAATCATGGTATTCTTACCATCATTAATAGCACTTTCCAAGCTAACCACGTCAAGGGGGGGCAAGGCGGTGCCATTGAAAATTATG
This sequence comes from Caldilineaceae bacterium, assembly GCA_019637645.1. The sequence goes on along the minus strand of JAHBVH010000007.1, from coordinate 74,705 downwards.
GACAGATGCTGGTACGCAACAGCACCTTTGCCGACAACTACGTCTATCGCAACGCGGATGGACGGGGGGGGGCAATCTTCAATGCGGCGACCCTGACTGTAACAAGTAGCACCTTTAGCAGCAATATCGCCACAAGCGATCATGGTGGACACAGCGGCGGGGGTATTGACAATGAAGGGACACTATGGGTCTATAACAGCACCTTTAGCAACAACCAAGCGACATCGCTTAATACGGAGGATCTTGGGGGGAGCGGCATCGACAACCGCGGGACACTCCATCTCTACAACACCCTCATCGCCAACGGGGCTGGCTTCAGTGATTGCCGCGGCGACTTAGCCACCAACATCAATAACCTGATCGAAGATGGCAGTTGTGGCGCGGCGCTTTCTGGCGATCCAACCCTGGGGCCGCTGGATGATTATGGCGGCAACACGTTAACCCATGCGCTGCTCCCCGGTAGCCCAGCCATCGATGCGGGCGACAATACAACTTGTCTCGCTACCGATCAGCGCGATGCTGCGCGCCCCTTTGATGGCGACAGCAACGGGAGCGCCCTCTGCGATATTGGGGCGTATGAGGCCCTGAGCCCTGTCCTGGCAACCGCCACGGCGACTGTCACCCCTACACCCACGGATACACCCAGCCCTACCGCGACAGCAACCCAGACACCAACCCCCACGTCCACAGTGCCAACCCTCACACCAACCGTGACGGTTGTGCCAACCATACCGACCGTGCCAAGTATACCGGCCCAACAGTTTTATCTGCCGGTCATTACACAAAATTGAAGCCACGACACCAACGCCAGACCTGTCAGGTTTTGAAAAGCTGACAGGTCTAGCGTTGGCGGTTGTGGGCACCACAGAGCCAGCCGGATCCAAGGTCTTGTCCAAGTGCATAACGCTATCAGATTGACGATGAAAGAGCGCGCAACTCGTGAATATTCTCGCGTACTTTGAAGATCGCCTTGGCAATATCGTCCATGGCCGCCGCGTCGGCCAGTAGGGCACTTTGATGCATCCAAGTACCTTCGGTGCGACAGGCGCGCTCAGTCGCTGGGCAGGGCAGGGAGCGGCTATAGGGTTCGGCCAGCGGTGGCTGTTGATAAAGCGGCACGGTGTAGCCCACCGAGAGCGGCACGCCTTCGGCCTGCAGCGCCTTGACAAAGGTTTCGCGCGGGATGCCTTGCCATTGTTCCGCATCATAGCGGATGATAAACAAGTGGTGGGCATGGTGATCGGCCCGTTCGTCCCAGCGAGGCGGCGTCAGTCCGTCTACTTCGGCCAAGATCGTATGCAAGTAACGGGCGTTGGCTTCGCGTTGCGCCAGTTGGTCATCAAAGCGCTCTAATTGGGCCAATAAAATCGCGGCTTGCCAAGCCGTCATGCGTAGGTTGCTGCCCAAAATATTGTGCTCATACCAAGCGCCCTCTGGGTTGCGGCCTTGATTGATATAGCTCCACAGCTTGGCAGCCAGATCGGCATGATTGGTCGTCAAAATGCCCCCCTCCCCAGCCGTGAGATTCTTACTAGCTTGGAGGCTAAAGGAGCCAATGTGGCCGAGGGTGCCAACCGGCTGCCCACGCCAAGCGCTGCCGTGGGCATGGGCCGCGTCTTCGATCACATAGAGTCCGTACTTTTCGGCCAGGGGCAGCAGCACATCCATATCGACCGGCAGCCCCCCAAAATGGACGGGGATGATCGCTTTGGTGCGCGGCGTAATGGCTGCTTCGATCAACGTCAGATCCAGGTTATAGGTCTCTGGATCAATATCGACAAAGACCGGTGTCGCGCCAGCTAGGCGCGGGGCATTGGCGGTCGCGATAAAGGTATAGGGAGGCACGATCACTTCATCGCCATGGCCCACCCCGACGACCCGCAAGGCCGCCTCCAGGGTCAAGGTGCCATTCGTGGCGGCAAAACAGTGTTTAGCTTGATGCCGCTGGGCAAAGGCTTGTTCAAATTCCCGTACCACCGGGTTAAAGCCGCCCCATTCTCCCGATTCCAGCACGGCCAACAATTGTTTACTTTCCGCCGCTTGCCACTGGGGCCATTTGGGCCATGGTTGCGTCCGTACGGGTTGCCCACCGTTGATTGCCAGTTTACTCATAAAACTCCTTATCCAAGCTGCTTCATGGAAGATAATGTCGAAAAAGGAAATCACGACACAGTTTAGCCGATTCTCCCCACCTCGCCAAACAGCCATGATTGGCACGCTTGCCACCCCATCTCCACGCCAGCCCTGAACCGACGTTTACCGTTACCCCCTAATTTGGTCATCCTCCCCTAGATCGGGTACAATAGCGACCAATTACATAACGCTAAGACAACACAGCGAGAGAGCATCTTAATCGTCAATAATCAATTGCTAATTAAAAATTGTTAATGAGTTTGGCGTCGCTACTCCAAACAGCATTCATCATTAGCAATTGATTATTGACAATTAGCATCGCCGAAGGTGTAAGTCAACAGGGAGGCCACACTCTGTTGGTGACGCTCTCAGGCAACCGGGATCGTTGTGATGTAGCAACTCTGGAAAGTGTACAGGCTATCCAATCGCCTGTGCCGCCGACGGGGCAAACTTGGTTAGGCCAAGCATAATCTCTCAGGTTTTTGACAGGGGTAACGGGCATTCTTTTGGGATGCCCGTTTTTTGTTGCCTGTTTTCGGGTTTGATCGATTTAGAAGGTACGGCGTTAGATAAGACCTGACAGGTCTGGCTCTACGTCAGTCCTATCATATTAGGATGGAAAGGATTTTTTTATGGGTAGTGCAACATTGTTGCCGCAGGGGAAGCTAGGGGTGGCCGATCTGCTGCCGCGCCTCGATCAATTTGTCCAGCGCCATGTGGGGCCAAGCGAGCTGGATATGGCGCGCATGGTCGAGGTGATTGGGGTCGATTCGCTCGATGCCTTGATCGATGAAACCGTACCGAAAGGCATTCGCATGCAGGGCACCCTCCAATTGGCGGGCCCGCGCAGCGAATCCGATGTGCTGGATGAGATGCGGGCCTTGGCCGAGCAGAACCAACTGTTTCGCTCCTTCATCGGCATGGGCTACTATGGCACCCTGACGCCTGGGGTGATTTTGCGCAATATTCTGGAAAATCCAGGGTGGTACACGCAATATACACCCTACCAAGCGGAAATCGCCCAAGGTCGGCTCGAAGCGCTGCTCAATTTTCAGACGATGATCATGGAGCTAACTGGCCTGGAGATTGCCAACGCGTCGCTATTGGATGAGGCTACCGCGGCCGCCGAAGCCATGACCCTCTGCCGCCGCGCGCAACCGCGCGCATCGAAGGCCAATCGCTTTTTTGTCGATGAACGCTGCCATCCCCAGACGATCGATGTCGTGCGCACGCGTGCCGAGCCATTGGGATATGAGATCGTCGTGGGAGATTATGCCCAGTATGACTTTGCCCAGCCGACCTTTGGCGTGCTGCTCCAATATCCGGCAACAGACGGATCTATTTTCGACTACACGGCCTTCAGTGAGCAAGCCCATGCCGCGGGGGCCTTTGTCGTAGTGGCTACTGATCTGCTGGCGTTGACCTTACTGCGCGCACCGGGCGAATTTGGTGCGGATATTGCCGTAGGCAACAGTCAACGCTTTGGCGTGCCCATGGGTTATGGTGGCCCCCACGCGGCCTTTATGGCGACCAAAGATGACTTTAAGCGCATCATGCCAGGGCGGCTGGTCGGTGTTTCGCAGGACGCCACGGGTGCGCCCGCGTTGCGCCTTTCGCTTCAAACGCGGGAACAGCATATCCGCCGCGAAAAAGCCACTAGCAATATTTGTACAGCCCAGGTGCTCTTGGCCGTGATGGCCTCCATGTATGCCGTCTATCATGGGCCGCAGGGGTTGCGCCGTATTGCCCAACGGGTGAAGCTACTAACGGCTGTGCTGGCCCAAGGGCTGCGCCAATTGGGGTATACGCTCAATGAAGCACCGGTCTTTGATACCCTCAAGATCAGCGGTGGTAACGCGAGCCAAGCGGAACTGATTGCCGCGGCGGAGGCACGACACATCAACCTGCGGCGCTATGCCGATGGCGCGGTGGGCGTTTCGCTCGATGAAGCAACCACCGTGACCGAGATCCAAATGCTCTTGGCGATCTTTGGGGCCGCCGATGTGATCGAGCTAGAGACGCTGGCCGCTGACCTACCCCTAGAGGTCGCCGCGCCCCATGCCCGCACCAGTGACTATCTCACCCATCCGGTCTTTAATACCTACCATTCCGAGACCGAGATGCTGCGCTATATCAAACGGCTAGAGGCGCGCGATCTCTCCCTCACCCACTCGATGATTCCGCTGGGTTCCTGTACCATGAAGCTCAATGCCACCACCGAGATGATTCCGGTGACTTGGCCGGAGTTTGCCCAGTTGCATCCCTTTGCTCCTTTGGCGCAAACGGCAGGCTATCAAGCCATGTTTCGGCGGCTCGAAGCTTGGTTAGCCGAGATCACGGGGTTTGCGGCGACCTCGCTCCAACCCAATGCAGGGTCACAGGGAGAATATGCCGGGTTACTCGTGATTCGTGCCTACCATCAGGCCAATGACAATGCCCACCGGACAGTCTGCCTGATCCCTTCCTCGGCGCATGGCACCAACCCGGCCAGCGCGGTCATGGCGGGCATGGATGTGGTCGTCGTCCAGTGTGATGAGAATGGCAATGTCGATCTAGACGACTTGCGCGCCAAGGCCGCCCAGCACAGCGCCAAGCTCGCCGCGCTCATGGTCACCTACCCGTCCACCCATGGTGTCTTTGAAGAGGGCATTGTTGAGATCTGCCAAATTATCCACAGCCATGGCGGGCAGGTCTATATGGATGGAGCGAATATGAACGCGCAGGTGGGGCTCACCCGCCCCGGCGACTTTGGCGCGGATGTCTGTCACCTGAATCTGCACAAGACCTTCTGTATTCCCCACGGTGGCGGTGGCCCCGGCATGGGGCCAATCTGTGTGGCGGCCCATTTGGCCCCCTATTTGCCCAACCATGCCGTCGTCGCGGGTGTGGGTGGCGACGCTGCCGATGGTGCTGTTTCGGCAGCACCGTGGGGCAGCGCGGCCATCTTGCCCATCTCCTATGCCTACATTGCCATGATGGGGGCCAGTGGCTTGGCCTTGGCAACCAAAGTGGCGATTCTCAATGCCAACTATATTGCAGCGCGCCTTGCCCCGCACTATCCCATCCTGTATCAAGGCAAGGAGGGGCGCGTCGCCCATGAATGTATCATCGATACGCGCCCGCTGAAAGAATGGGCCGAGGCTGAAGATATTGCCAAACGGTTGATCGACTATGGTTTCCACGCGCCGACCATGTCCTTCCCGGTACCAGGCACGTTGATGATCGAGCCAACCGAAAGTGAATCACTGGCCGAGTTGGATCGCTTCTGCACTGCCATGATTGCCATTCGCGAAGAGATCGCGGCGATTGAACGGGGCGAGGCCGATGCCCAGGACAATCTTCTCAAGAATGCGCCCCACCCGGCCAAGGTGATCATCAGCGATAGCTGGCATCATCCCTATTCGCGGGAGGAAGCAGCCTATCCCGCGGCGTGGGTACGCGAACACAAATTCTGGCCCGCCGTCGCCCGGATCGACAACGTCTATGGCGACCGCCACCTGATCTGTGCCTGCCCCCCGCTGGAAGCATACGCGTAAGACGACAAAAAACCTGACAGGTTTTGAAAACCTGTCAGGTTTGGTGCCCCTCTTTTCTGCTTTGCTTCGGCCTCTTTTTACTAACGTAAATTCTCTAGCGCTATCCCCTCGATCCACACACTATTATCCTGCCCCGCCACGAGGGCGAGATCGACGATGGCCGCGGTCGGTTGGGTAGTGAACAGGGGCGTTAGATCGACGGTTCCCGTATTACCCTCCGGCGCGGGCGACAAGGTGGCGAGCAGCGTCCCATCCGCGGCTTGAATCGCGAGGGGTACGCCCGGCAAAGTCCGGTAGCGCAGGCGGAGTTGGCTCGGCGGGGCAGCGTGATAGAGATGCAGCAAGGCCGGCTGCCCACGTAACACCCGTTGGAGATGGCCCGGCGCTGGCTCTTCTAGCGCGCCCCAATGTAACGCGCCCAGCACGACGTACGGCAGAGAGACCGTTGGTGGCTCGACGCGGTGAACCGTGATCCGCTCATCCTGATAGAGCGGCGGCGTATCCACAAAGAGCGCGTTGGCAACTTCTTCGGTGTAACTCCGTTCCAAACCACCCGGCATTTTGTAGCGATCTTGGATCACCAGATCGATGCCCAGATCGTTTAGCACCGTACGCCCTACTTGAACAGGATCTACTTCAATAATATCTGGCCCCAGATGACGAAAATGTTGCAACAAGGGTACGCGTTCGGTCAGCGTGCGCGGATCTTCGCGGCTAATGTAGGCCACCGCGAGTGGTTTCTCGTGCACCGTTTGGTAGAGCAAATAGCCGGGCCGGTCATAGTTCATGGGCAAATTTAGCACCCCGCGCACATCGTCCATGGCGCGGATCGCGGTGTAGAACGGTGGCGTATCGGGGGAACTCATGGGATAGGGGGCAACCCAAAATTCAGCCAAGATCAGGAACAGGGCCAAAGATGCAAGCAAGCCCGCCAACCACGGTCGCCGTGGTTGGAGCAGCCGCTGTAACCCAAGCCCCGCCAGGATCGCGATAGCGAGTTGCACAATCAAGGCATAACGGCTGACACTGCGACTAATGCGCATAAAGGGCACGGTCCGGTTCAGCAGGGCAAAGGGCGTCCACTCGGGGGTTGTCGTGGCGAGCGTGGTGGGGATATTCGCTTCGGTGATGTTGCCGAAGTGTAGCTGCGGCCCCATCGCCAACAGGAGAAAACAGAGCGCGGCAATCGCCCAGAAACGCACAACGGGACGCCAGCGCCAGAGCGCGACCACGGCCAGCAGCAGCGGCACATAGCCCAAGCTGATCGTCCGTTCGCTCACCGGCGCGATCTGATTGCCCGGCCAAGCAAAGCTCTCAGGCCGCCAGAGCGTGTGCAGCCGATTGGGCACCAAGAAATCGAGCAAGCTGGCACTAAGGATATAGAGATCGCTGGTGGGGCGCACCATGAAGCTAAATTGCGTCGCCTCGCGCACCATGGGAATCAGCACGGGGCTCAGCAGCAGGAGCATAAAGAGCCCGGCGACCGCTGGGGGGAATACGGCGGCAAGCACCTTTGGCCACTTAGCGGGTTGGGTGTGAGCACGCAAGCCAACCCGCAACTGCCAGAGCATCACCAAAGCCGTAAAGAAGAAGAGATAGAGCACGAAATACCAGTCACAGAGGCCGGTGAGCGTGAGAAAGAAGCCCGCCAGCAGCGCCCGACGCAGCCAGGGCTTTCGCCGCTGGTAGGCGTCTATGGCCTGGAGCAAGCAAAGGATATAAAAAGGAATCCACTGCAAGCTCATCACCTGCATGTGGCCCAACAGGTGGGCCATGTGAAAGGGCGCAAAGGTGAAGATGGCCCCAGCCACAAAAGCTGCCACGGCAGAACTCGGTTTGGCTACCCCATAACGGCTTTGGGCGATGAGCCAGCGCGTCAACAGATAGACGCCATACCCGGCGAGCGTCCAGCTAAAAAAGACAACGGTGTTATAGGCCAGGAAGAGACCATTACTCAGTTGAATGGGGAGAGTCAGCAGGCCATTGAAAGGGTTGAGGGTATGAAAGTAGAGCCCCACCCCGGTTGGGTAGTAGAGCAGATCGGTGAAAAAGGGGCTCTGGTGTCGCTCTACCAAAGCGATTTTCATCCACCAGAGATTCCAATAGTTCTGCCAGCCATCAAAGCTATCCCCAGGAATCGCCGTGGTCACTTGGGTGACTAAAGGCCAGGTCATGAGCACGGTGAGGAGAAAATAGGCGATGAGAACGCACCAATGAAAGAAGAAAGGCAAACGTTGGGCGGTGGGTCGTCGCATAGCGTTATTCAGAAGCCCCAACCGCTAGATGAGCCGCTTGCAATACATTTTCCATTAAGATCACATTGGTCATAGGCCCAACGCCACCGGGGACGGGGGTCAGCATGCCGGCCACGGTGGCGACTTCGGTTTGGGCACAATCGCCCTTGAGGCCATCGTCGGTATAGGTAGTGCCAAAATCGACCACCACCGCGCCGGGCTTTACCCAGTCGCCACGTACCATTTCGGCCCGCCCCACCGCGACACAGAGAATATCCGCGCTGCGACAGAGAGAGGGCAGATCGCGGGTGCGGCTATGCGCAATGGTCACGGTGCAATGGCGGTGGAGGAGCAGCAAGGCCATGGGCTTACCCACAATATCACTGCGCCCAACGATCACCGCGTGCTGACCTTGAAACTCAACGCCAGCGGCATCGAGCAGGGCCAAACCGGCGGCTGGGGTGGCCGGGGTAAAATAGGGCGAACGTTGGGCTGCTAGTCGCCCTGCATTGACTGGATGAACGCCATCCACATCTTTGGCAGGATTGAGCAGCAACAAGAGCGCGTTGGCATCCATTTGCGCGGGCAACGGCTCCAAGATCATGATGCCATGCACCTGGACATCGGTATTCAGGGCTTGCAAGGCGGCATTCACCATTGCTTGGGTGGCGTCGGCTGGGAGCAGTTCGGCGCGGAAGGCAATATCGACACTCTTGCAGTTGCGTTCGATGGCGCGCGCATAGCCAGCGGCGGCTTCGTCGTCGCCGACGCGCAAAATGGCTAACGTTGGGGTCACTCCATGCATTTGTTGGAAGGTAGCCACCTGCGCTTTCAAGGTCGCCTTGCGGCTTTTGGCGAGGTCACTGCCACTGAGTAATTGTGCGGTCATAGCTCGATCCCCAGGGTGTTGGTGCAGGCCGTGCGCGCGGCGGCATAGGCCGTCGCGGCGGCGGCAAGCAGGGCATCACGTTTGGCCGCATAGGTGGCGACGTAGTCGTCATCTTTGATAAATTTCAAGTTGATGTTGACGTTGATCAGGGCGCTATGTAAAGCAGCATGAGCTAGATACATGGCAACGCCCGCATCGCTCACCACATTGGCATTCCCCTTTTCGCCGACCGGTGCGGCCAGTTGTAACACGGTTAGACATTTTTCGGCCACCACAAAGGGCACTTCGGCGGCAGCCTTGAGCGCACTTTGTAAAGCCGTAGTACGGGCAGCTTTTTCTGCTTCGGTTGCTTTGGGCATGGCATAGCAGGCCGCCACAGCATTAAAGACTTCTACATCGCGATCGGCCAAGGCCAGCAGATCATGACGAAGAGCTTCGCTTTGGGCGAGCCATTCCTGCATTTTGGTCGCGACATCGGCATATTTTTTATGGCCGAGCGTAAAGTTGATCACCATGCTCAGCAACGCTGCGGCTTGGCTACCCGTCAGGGCAGCGGCCCCACCACCGCCTGGCGTGGAGTGGCGCGCCGCCAACGCGTCACTAAAATCACGTAATGTCAGATCAGCGGTGGCAAGCGCTGCTGGTACGATGGTCATGTTCATTTCCTGTCTAGTCGAGGTATGTACCAACCGAGGGCAAAATAGGGTACATCTTCGTGTTTGCGCAGAACGTCATTGCTTTGGCACGCGCCCGGCGTCCAATGGATTCATGCTCAAAGTATAACATTGTACTTTTATTCGCCAGAATTAATGGGCGCTTGTAGAAGCCCTTGGCACCGCGGCCCATCCACCGACAGCGCTAAAAAGCCCAACCAGGAAATCCACTGTTCCGTAACCGCGTAATCCTAGTGGAGCAAATTAGTAAGAAACTTGCAAGATTCGATATAATATGCAAGAGATAACGCAAAAACGTGATTAGAAAAATAATGATGCTTATTTTTTGACTACTGAGTAAGACAAACCATCGCAAAGCGGCTCCTTTATATACAGGCCGATCGGCCCTTCGGGGAGCGACTTTGCCAGGTTGATCAATGAGGACGTACGCCCCACTTAGGTTCTTAGCAACAGGTTGAAAAGGTACCCTGTACACCTGACAAATTTGGAAAACCGGTCAGGTGTCGTTCTCCTATAATTTCAAAAATTTTTAGATATATGGCTTACTGCCTACATCACATTGATGCATGATCGTGTATGCTTAGATTATGAATAATCCACATATGTACGCCGACCTCGACGATTGGGACGATGCTGAGGAAGACGAAGTTTTATATGAATCAGAAGAGTTGAGCCGGCAATTTACCCTGGAGGACGAGGAGCCTATTGATAGCATTGTGGCCGACGACCTGCCAGTCCTCCCGCTACGGGGTGCCGTCGTCTACCCAATGATGTGGCTACCGCTCCCGATTGGTCAAAAACGGAGTATTCGTCTCGTCGAAGAGAGCCTTCCTGCGAGCCGCATGATCGCCCTGGTGGCTAGCAAGGATGAAAATATCGAAGAGCCCACCCCCGAACAGATCCACACGATCGGCACAGCGGCCCAGATTCATCGCGTCCTCAAGACGCCCGATGGGACCATGCGGCTTGTGATTCAAGGGCTGGAGCGGGTGCGCATTCTGAACTATATGCAGCAGGAGCCCTATCTGCGGGCGCGGGTGGAGGTGATTCCAGAGACCGAAGAGGATAATCTGGAAACCGAAGCCGTCATGCGCGCGGTGCAGGAGTTGTTTCGCAAGTTGATCGAGCTTGAGCCCCACATGCCCGAAGAGCTGGCGATCATGGCGATCAATGTGGATAACGCCCGCCAACTCGCCTATTTGGTGGCGAGCAGTATGCGGCTTGCCACCGAGGATGCCCAACAGCTCTTGGAAATGGATCGCATCTACGATAAGCTCATTCGGCTGATGCAATTACTGAAGAAAGAGATCGAGGTTCTCGAACTTGGTCGCAAAATTCAGACCGAAGCACAGGGCGAGATGGAGCGGATGCAGCGCGAGTTTTATTTGCGCGAGCAGATCAAAGCGATCCAAAAAGAGTTGGGCGATGACGACGAGCAATCGGCGGATATTCGCGATCTAGAAGAGCGCATTGTCGCGGCGGGGATGAGTGACGAAGCAGAAAAGGAGGCCAAACGCGAGCTGGAACGCATGCGGCGCATGCCGATCCAAGCAGCAGAGTATAGCGTGATCAAGACCTATCTGGATCTCTTGGTAAGTCTACCCTGGCAAAAGCAGACGCTAGATAACTTGGACATCCAACATGCGCGGGTTGTCCTTGATGAAGATCACTTTGGGCTAGAAGAGATCAAGGATCGCATTTTGGAATTCCTTGCCGTGCGCAAGTTGCGTGCCGAGCGGCGCGAGATGCCCCATGACGATGACCTGCGGGATAAGATCCGCCGCGAACGGGAAGGGGTTGTGCTCTGTTTTGTTGGCCCTCCGGGCGTAGGCAAGACTAGCCTTGGCATTAGCATTGCACGCGCGATGGGGCGTAAGTTCGTGCGGCTCGCCTTAGGCGGCGTCCGCGACGAAGCGGATATTCGTGGTTTTCGCCGTACCTATATCGGCTCGATGCCTGGCCGCGTCATCCAAAGTCTGCGGCGAGTCGAGAGTAATAATCCGGTCTTTATGCTCGATGAAGTCGATAAATTGGGGCGAGACTTCCGGGGCGATCCAAGCAATGCGCTGCTCGAAGTCTTGGATCCTGAGCAAAACCGGGAGTTCCGCGATCACTATTTAGATGTAGCGTATGATCTGAGCCAAGTCATGTTCATTACCACCGCTAACATCTTGGATACGATTCCTGGCCCGTTGCGCGATCGCATGGAGATCATCGAACTCAGTAGCTATACGGAAGATGAAAAGGTGCAAATTGCGCGGGGATACCTGATTCCACGCCAGATCCGCGAAAATGGCCTCCGTTCGGGAGAGGTTGACTTTCGGGAAGATGCGCTGCGTGAAATCATCCAGGGCTATACGCGTGAAGCGGGCGTTCGTGGGCTCGAACGGCAAATTGGCAAAATTTGTCGAAAAATTGCCGCGAAAGTGGCCGCTGGTGCCAGCAACGATGTCATGATTGTAGATAAAGTGAATGTGGGTCAGTTCCTCGGCAAACGAGAAATTCATGCCGAAGAGATCATCGAACGCGTGGAACTACCCGGCGTTGCGGTAGGGTTGGCTTGGACAGCCACCGGCGGTGATATTATGTTCTTTGAAGCCACTAAATCTCCCGGCGACAAAGGCTTCACCCTTACAGGGCAATTGGGTGATGTAATGAAAGAAAGCGCACAGGCGGCACTGAGTTATGTCCGCAGCCGTGCGCATGCCCTCAACATCGACCCGGAGACTTTCCGCAAATCGGATATTCATCTCCATATTCCGGCGGGTGCCATTCCCAAAGATGGCCCCAGCGCTGGCATTACCATGGCAACAGCACTGGCTAGCCTCTTAACCGGCAAGCCCCTGCGCCCTAAAGTTGGCATGACAGGAGAGATCACACTGCGCGGGAAAGTATTACCGATTGGCGGGATCAAGGAAAAAGTATTGGCCGCGGCCCGCTTTGGCCTCGAAACGGTCATTATTCCCAAACACAATGCAGCGGATCTCGATGATGTCCCTGCCCCTGTGCGTGAAAAATTGAACTTTATCCTGGTTGATACCGTTGATGAAGTATGGGCAGCCGCCATCGATGATGAATTACTAGAGGGAGATAGAAAGGGCGAGATGATGACAACATGAGTATGGGAGGAAAGAAGTTTTGTGAGTAGAAGACGAAAACCTTATAACAAGAACGGACAACCCAAAGCTGCCCCAAGCAGCAGTGCGTCCGGCAGCAGTACAACACCGGGTACGAGCAGTACACCGAGCGGGAATAGCCAAGGGGCCTCAGTAAGTAGTGCCCCGCCGACCAAGCCCCAGCGCAAGTGGTATAAAGTTGATTTACATCTCCATACCCCTGGTTCCAATGATTATGAAGAGCCGCAAGCTTCTTATTTCGAGTGGATGTCCAAGGTTGTTGAAAAAGAGCTGGATGTGGTCGCCATTACGGATCACAATACCGTGGCCGGGATTGCCGCGATCCAGCGCGAGATTGAGTGGCTGACCCGCCTCGAACGCGATGGTCGTCTTACCGACGAAGAGCGTGCGCGGCTCCAAGGCTGGCGCGCTTTTGCCGAAAAGGTGTTGGTCTTACCCGGCTTTGAATTTACCGCGACTTTTGGTTTTCACATTTTGGGCATCTTCCCACCGGACATGTCGGTGCGGCAGCTAGAGCACATTCTGTTAACCCTCAAAGTCCCACCGGATAAGCTGGATATTGGCAGCACAGAAACCGGGGCTGGCACCGATGTTTTAACCGCCTATAAAGTGATTCGCGAGGCCGGTGGGGTTGCGATTGCGGCGCATGCCAACAGTACCCATGGGGTTGCCATGCGCAATTTCCCCTTTGGCGGCCAAACTAAGATCGCCTACACCCAAGATATCAACTTGGATGCGCTGGAAGTGACCGATTTGGAACGGCGCGGCCATTCAACCGCGCGTTTCTTCAACGGCAGCAAGAGCGAGTATTCACGCCGGATGCATTGCATCCAAGGCAGCGATGCCCATCGCTTGAAGACCGATCCCAAAAATCCCAAACGCTTGGGCATTGGCGAACGGCCCACCGAACTCTTGTTGGATGCACCCACCTTTGACCAGATTGCGGCGCTGTTACGCAGTAATCAATATGATCGGACCCGGCCAGCCCGCGCCGCGGATAAGCCATTCGATCCGCTCATTAGCGCCCGCGAAGAAGGCCCCACCATCATCCAGAGCTTTCATGAATCGGCCAACAAGCGCAGCGGCAAGCTCACCGGCATCCTGGCTGATGTCTGTGCCTTTGCCAATACCGACGGCGGCGTGATTTATGTCGGTGCGGGGCCGCGCAACGATAAGCCCAAAGGCTTGGCCAATGTCAAGCAGGTGGAAGATGAGATTCAGGCCGACTTGACCGAACGGCTAACCCCGCCGCTGGCAGTCAAGATCGACCAATTTCAGAGCCAAGGTGCCAATATCCTGCGCCTACGGGTACCCAAAGGGGACAACCGGCCCTATTGCTTGGACGGCAATAAATTCTATGTCCGCGACGAAACCGACACGAGTTTGGCCGTCCGTGATGAGATTGTGGCGCTGATTCAAGAGGTCTTGATTGAATCGGGCAAGTTGTTGCCACCACGGGCCAATCAGCCCGGCGACAACCGCAATCGATCCGATGGCAACCGCCGGCAAGATCGGCCACGGCGGCCCGAACAGCAAGAAAGCGAGAATGGCGAAAGCAAAGCAGATGTCAGCGAAGATGTGGTGATCCCACCCAGCGCGATTGATGCTTCTGATGCGTTTTATTTACCCCAAGTTGGCGTTGAAATTGTCAGCAGTGAGGAACGTAACGGCGCTCACTTTCATACGATCCGTGATTTGCGCAACGGCCATTTGATCACCAATGTCACGCGCAAGGGCGCCCGCAAATTATGGAACTATGCCATCCAACAGCACGAAGACAAACGGGTGCGGGCCGACAAAGTGGAATGGCGGGGGAATGTGGGGCTTGTGCGTTCCCAAGCACGCGCCGGCAAGGTCCGCTATGATCTAGCCCTGCGCGAAGGAGAACAGATCCGGGTCTTTTATGGCGTCACCGATGATGGCATGGAAGGCGCGTGGGCTGCCTTTGTCCAAGAAGAGTAGCGCGGGCCTTGGCCCCTGAGCTATCTACGATAGAGTTCACCCCAATCTAGAGCTGTCAGGTTTTGCAAACCTGGCAGCTCTTCCGTGATAGGCCTAAGCCCCATACGATTCTTCTGCTCCCCGCCTATGCATAGATCAACAAAACCACGGTCACGACCCACAACAGCCCGTTGATTAGGGAGGGCCGATCCTCAAAAATTAACTCATCGGGCGCACCACCCCGCTTCTGGACATGAATCAAGTAGAGATAGCGCACAATCGCAAAGAAGACAAACGGTGTGGTCAATAACATGCGGCCATCACGCACGATGGCTGTATGCGCTTCAAAGCAATAGAAGGTATAGGTAACAAAGGTGCTGGTTGTCACCAAGCTCATAATTTGGTCTAGCAAGGGCAGGTTATATTCCTGCAAACTGCTGCGATGGGCGGCAGCATCGTTTTGCAGGAGCGTGATCTCATGACGGCGTTTGCCAAAGCCCAAAAAGAGCGCCAAGAGTGTAATACAGACATAGAGCCAGGGGCTAAAATTGGTGACATGGGCGACCAAAACGCCCGCGAGCACACGCAACAAGAAGCCCAATGCGAGCACCATGACATCGATGAGCACAATATTTTTCAAATACAGACTATAGGCAATATTTTGCAATAGATAGACGAACGTCACTAGCCCCACCCAGGGATTTAGCCAAGTGGCTAGCCCAATGCTGACCAACGCCAGCACAATGGCCGCGATAAGAGCCAAGCGCGGGTTCAGTTGTCCCGCGGGCAATGGCCGCCGTTGTTTACGTGGGTGCAGCCGATCCTTTTCAATATCGGTTAGATCATTAATAATATAGACACTGCTTGAGACAAGACAAAAGGAGAGAACAACCGCAGTGGTCGCAAGCAGGGGAATCGGCTCTAATAGTTTACCGTCAAAGACAAGTCCGGCATAAATGACGACATTCTTTGTCCATTGGCGGAGACGCATAGTCCGAATCAGACCCACTAGATTGCCAAATATTTGTGAAGACATCGCTATTCTAACTCTGTTATTTTCTGATTTTCAGGGAATGATAGGAATTGTTTCTAGGCAAGAACCCTGAGGCATGTTACTCGTAAGTTGTTGCCTTCGTCAAAATTCACCGATAGGTATCGCAAGAATGAGTTCTAATCCAGAAGTGGATAACCAAGCATCACAACCCGCAACGCCCCAACCAGCGCAGCCCAAAACGGGCAAGAAGCAACGGCTCGATCTCCTGCTGGTCGAGCGCGGCTTGGTCGAGAGCCGCGAACAAGCCCGTCGGCTCATTATGGCTGGCGAAGTGCTGGTCGATGAAGTCGTGCGGGATAAGCCAGGGCAGGTTGTAACGCTTGAAGTGGTGATTCGGATTCGCAATGCCTTGCCCTATGTTAGCCGGGGTGGGTTGAAGTTGGCCGCGGCTTTGGCTGCCTTTCCGATCCAGGTCCAAGGGCGGATCGCCGTTGATGTGGGGGCCAGCACAGGCGGCTTTACGGACTGTTTGCTTCAACATGGGGCTAGCCACGTCTATGCCATTGATGTCGGTTATGGTCAGTTGGCCTGGAAGCTGCGCAGCGATGCTCGGGTCGTCGTCATGGAACGGACGAACATTCGTCATTTGACGGCCTTACCCACCGGTGTGCAGGCAGACCTAGCGGTGATTGATGCCAGCTTTATTAGCTTAACCTTAGTTTTGCCCCCTACGTTACAGTTGCTCCATTCACAAGCCGATGTGATTGCGCTCATCAAGCCCCAGTTTGAGGCGGGGAAAGAACAGGTCGGGAAAGGCGGTGTCGTGCGCGATAGCCGTGTGCATCAGCATGTGCTAGAAGCGACTTTTGACTTTGCCCAATCCCTTGGCCTTGCCATTGGCGGCCTGGAGCCTTCGCCGTTGCTAGGACCGGCGGGCAATGTTGAATTTCTCCTCTGGTGCCAGCGCAGTAGGCCCACACCACTCGATCCAACCGCCATGATCACCCAGGCGCTTACCAAAGCAGCGCTCATCAAAAAAACCGCTTGACCGGCGCAAAAGAAGCCACGGATGGCTTCTTTTGCGCCGCGGAACCGTGCCAAAGCCGCCTTACGATCAACGCAAGACCACTTCTACTTCTCGCCCCAACCGATAACTGCGTTTGTAGTCAGACGTTTGCCATTTATGGTTATCGGATCAGGCAGAAGTTTGCAATCAGTAGCCTAGCAGCCCAATATGAAATGGGATGACTAGCCTATTATTGCGCATACTTCAATCTACCTCAGCTTACATCAATTGATTGCCATCTTTAAAACGCTCAATCAAGCATACATCATATGACGTACTGAAGTCGCGCAATTCATACGTCTATCAATCACCAATCCCAATACAAACCATTTAATTGACAGGCAAACGTAAGTTAATTGATGTATCTTACAACTACTTACAAAGGATTTAAGGATCTAGAACGATTATATGTATGTTGACTCTTAATTTTGTAGAAGGAAGAATAGAATGATGTCGCTTGAAGCACCCACTAGCACAGATTTTTCTTCTCATCTCAACCAGCCCTTTAAGCTTGAGGTAGAATCGCTCCCTCCCATCCTATTGAAATTAAGCGCTGTCCGCGGGATTAACCAAGCCGAACATGAGCGCGAGTATACGACGACCCACCAATTCGTGGTTGTCTTTCACGGGCCACTACGCCCACTCCTCCCCAAACAGATCTATTGTCTGCAACATCCAACCATGGGCAAGCTCAAATTGCTCTTCGTACCCGTTGGCCCGAGTGGGGGCTCGATGCAGTACCAAGCCACGCTTGTGGCCTAAAAAGCGCAAGGCAGTCCTAGCTGCCGCACCTCCATGACAAAATAGCGACTGAGGTCCTCTATCATCGCCATAGCACAGGGAACAATATCATTGCGAGGGAGTCGCTTAGCGGCTTATACGGCTTGGTGGTGTTGGTGGAACAGAAGTTGGGGCTTGGTTACTGGGTACGCGGCGGGTAACAATATACCAATCCGCAAAGCTGGCAAAGCGCTCAGCGGGATGATTCAGAGGCCCGATCTGAACATTTTGCACACGCTTATTCACGCCATAAGTATAAACTGGATAGTAGAGGAGCAGGGCGGGCACTTCCTCGGCAAAGATCGCTTGAAAGCGATCATAGCGGACTTTGCGTTCACGCTCATTGGTAATCGAACGTGCTTGTTGGAGCAGATCATCAACCTCGTCATTACGCCAGCCCGCATAATTGAGACCACCCTCTTCGATCTGTGTGCTATGCCACAGCCAATATTGATCTGGATCGCCCGGAATATCCCAAACCGTTAACGCAGCATCAAAGTTACGTGGCTGGAGAAAATCACTCATCAAGCTCACAAAGGCGATCGGTGTCGGCACAGCGCGTACGCCAATCGCTTGCCAATCGAGCGCAATCCGCTGAATGAGCGCGGTTTGGAGGGCCTCATCAGAGGAATAGAGCAAAAATTGGAGCGGGACCCCATTCTTTTCGCGTATCCCATCCCCATTGCTATCAACCCAACCAGCACTTTCTAACAACTGAATTGCCTGTTGTGGGTCGTAGGCATAGTGCTGAATCTCTTCATTATAGGCCCAGTTTTCGGGCAACAATGGGCTATGCGCCACCACCCCAAGCCCCATCCCTACCTCTTCGACCAACGCCGCGCGATTTAGACCGTAGTAGAGAGCCTGACGCACCGCTTTATCACCAAAAAAGGCCACATTAGGATTATCTAGGTTAAAGGTAACACTTAAAAAGCGCGCCTGAACCGCAGAAAAAAGCGCCAGATCATCTTGGGCAGCCGCAATCGGAAACTCGGCAGGCAAAATACGGCCAATGCCATCGATCTGGTTTTCCATATAGCCAGTCAACATGCTGGGGTGATCGGGATAGAAACGAAATTCCAAAGCAGAGATATAGGGGGATGCGCCACCGTAGAAGGGGTTAGGTTTTAGGCGAATATGATCGGCTGCCATGGCTTCAACCATCATCGGCCCCGACCCAATGGGGGTGCCGTTGAGCGGTTTGCTGGCTAACTCGGTTGCCGGTACATTTTGATAAATGTGGGCTGGCAACAGGCCAATGGCCGTATAATCCAAAAAGGGTGAAAAAGGCTCACTTAGGGTAAACTGAACCGTATAATCATCCACCTTTTCCACGCGAACAGTGCGCCAAAGAATGGCAAGATTGGGAATATCCACCACGTCAGGATTCTGCAAAATCCCCGTCGTGAAGATTACATCATCGGCAGTGACCGGACGCCCATCATGCCAATATTGATTAGGCCGCAAGCGAAAGGTATAGATCTTTTCGTCGGTAATCGTCCAGTCGCTAGCAAGATCGGGCACAATACGGCCATGTTGATCAATTTTGGTTAAGCCGCGGAAAAGCAAGGTGCAGAGATCTTCGTCCACTTCATTGCGGTCGCAGACAAACGGATTCAAATAGCGTGGATTACCAACCACACCTTCACGAAAGACACCCCCACGATCGGGTACCAGAATGGTGGTAACCGCGTAGGTTGAGTAGCCCAAAAGGCTACCCAATGCCAAGAGACCAAGGCAAGCCAATAAAACTTGCCAGCGTAGATGGCGACCTAAGGAATCGGTTGGTGCTGGGGAAGTTGGGAACGATGATCGAGTCACTGCTTCTCTTTACTCAAACGCTACGGCCAAGAGGGAGATCAAGAAAAAGAGACCGGCTAACATAAAGGTCAGATTAAACAAGGTCTTTTCCATCCCACGACGGGTACGATAAATATCGGAACCACCAAAGACACTCCCCAACCCCCCCGTGCTATGTCCTTGGACGAGCACAACACTGGTGAGTGCGATGGCGACCACAATGGTTGCAACCATGAGAAAATTGACAAAACTCATTTTAAGTTCTCCTCTAAGATTCAAGTTGCGACTACCCAAATGGTACCGAATAAGCGAACAGGCGACGGGACACAACTTGGGTGTAAAAATCGCAAAGCGCAAGCAATTCGATCTGTGCCAGTATAACAAGGCTGCTCTAGTTCACAAAATTTTTGCCTGAGTCACACTAGCTATCATTATCGATTACAGCAGTCGCCCCACCTATTCTAACGGCAACGTATACCGGTAGAGCAGGCGGTTGACCCGATGATCACGGCGCACCAGCAGTGAGCCATGGGGATAGCGCACTTGTGCTTCTGCCAATCGAGTTGCGTCGGCTGGCGCGATCAGCAGAATAGTGCCAGCCGCAAGGTTAGCGGGCAAGGTCGTGGTGAAGGTTACAGACGTGAGCGAGGGGGTTCGCCACTCATTGGTCAGAAAACGCAGCTGCACGGCATCTGCCGTAATCTCTGCTGGGGCAACAATCGTAGCAGTCTGCCCGGCTGGTAACTGGCGCAGTTCATAGCCGAGCGCGCTCACACTATCGGCCTGCTCTTTGGCAAAATCATAGTAGGTGACACTATTCGTCAGCCCCACCCACAGGAGCAGACCGAGTAGCAGATAGTTGACAAAGTTGTGCAGCCAGGGACCCGCGCTCACCCAAACCGTTTGGCGAAAACGATCGAGCCCAACCGCAAGGGTCAAGGCCAAGGCAGGCAACACCGGGAGGAGCGCCGGCCCGTGTGGAGCAGTGGGGCCGAAAGCCATCCCACCGAGCAAGCTACAGAACAGCCAAGTGAGCAACAACCAACTCACCCGCCGATCAAAGGTAAAGACGAGCGCGCCCAGTGCCAAACAGAGGATAGGCACCAATAGTGCATGCAGTAAAGGCACGGCCACACTACTCAATTGGCTTAGATCATGCTGATAACCAAAGGCGAGCAGCGTCGGCTGCCATTGCGCCATGATCTGGCGGCCTAAGGCGGCGAACCATTCAGGATCGACACCCCGCACGGCTAAGGTCGGTAGAGCCACCAGAGCTAGCCCAATCAACCAAAGCAGAAAGTAGCTGCGCAGTTGCGCCGCGGGGAGATGCACCTGAAGATGATGCGGTAACCAGCCAGCACGCACGAGCCCATAGCCGAGCCACCAGAAAAGTAGCGTTACGACAAAGACCAAACCAGGTGTATACATCAGAGCGCTTAGGCCGAGCGCAACCCCACTGAGGCCCATGGCGAGATAATCACCCGTGCGTAAGCCGCGCAATAAGGCCCAGCTCCCAAGACACCCCCAAGCAACCATCTCCAATAGCACCGGTAGACGGCTAAAGAGCAACAAAGGCAACATAAAAATCAGCAAGATGACCGCGATCAGCGTCGGCCATTGCCCTTGATCTTCGGCTCGCCCAGTTGATGACGAAACCAGGCGGGCGAACAATTCGGTGGCCAACAACCAAGTGGCAATGATCGTCAGCGCAGCCCCCCACAAACCTGCCAGGCGGGTGCTTAGGAGAAGATCATCTGTTAAAGCGTAGAAAAAAGCCGTGGCGGTCGTGCCCAGCCCTGCAACCGCTAACCCTGGTTCAAGGGTCAGGGATGTGGAAAAAAGGGAAGGGGTAGCCCCTATGCGGAGCCAGTTGTGTACAAAGAGCCCCACTTGCGCGACCGGTGGTTCGACGCGCAGCGGAGTCGTGGTCAACTGCCAGCTATAGAGCCAGCCAGCGCCCAACAGGAAAAGCAACAACCAAGGCCAACTATTGGTGGGCAGGCGCGCGGACACAACGGATGTTGTCCCTTCGGCGGGCCGGAATTGGGGAAAAGCCGAACACCCCAAGAAAAAGAGCACAAGACTGATGACCCATAGCTGCGCCGATAGCCAGGTATTCAAAGCGGGCAGTTCGGTCAATGTGGGCAGCTTTACCCACGCGGGCAGCAATGCAGCCACCGTTGTTTGCCATGTGGTTAGCTGGAGTATCGGCCATAGCGCAACAGCTATGACAAGGAGCAGCGCGATAGTTGCCAAAAGCCAGCCGACACGCTGACGTCGCCGGAGCTTGGAAAGCAATAGCGCGGTCGTTCGTCCTACCAGTGGGGAAGCCGTCAACGGCCATGGAGCTGCGATCAGGCCATAGGTTATCGTCGCCACCGCCAGCAGGTAGAGCGCGGTGTCCTGTAGATCAGCCCAGAGGAAAGCACGAATTTGCGCTAGATTAGGCAGTAGGGATTGAAATTGCGGCGGAAAGAGTTCATAGGTTGCCGCCGTTGACAGGGGATGAAGCACTAGTTGCGCGCTATAGGCGGCGACCACAACCACGAAGAGGGCGACAAAGCGAAGAAAGCGCACACAACGACCTTTCCAACACAGCAACCATATTCTTGCTGTTCTCGTGCGGCTTACAGAGAATTCTGCAGAAAAATTTCGGCAAACCGCACGGGTGTACAGCCAGAGTGCGGTAGATTAACTTTCCGCTGTGTGTTCAGCAGGCTTGTCCGTGGTGACAGCCGGGTTTGCTTTGTCAGCGGTAGTGGATTCCTTGCGAAATTCGCGAATCCCTTTACCGACCGCCCCAAAAACTTCGGGGAGTCGCCCTACGCCAAAAAGCATGGCGACGATGAGCAAAATAATCACAAGCTCCCATGGGCCTGGGATAATATTCATAATGCTTTCCTCCTTTAACCTATAAGCCACTATACCCGGGACTAGGCACAACGACTCGACAATTTGATCTAGCCTGAAATTCTCGATACGATTTTGTTCTTGCTTGGGTACCAGAGGCACGACAACCGAATTTCAGGGCGGATACGACATACAAGCACAACCTAGCCGGTTGTATAGAGTTGGCCACAACGGTTATCTGCAACAGTTCTTGCGCCATTGATCAATTTGGCAGTTGTGGTTACTGATCCTGGCTTTGATGAGAAATAGAAATTTCTGCAGCATATCATTCCAATCAAGCGCAGTATCCTCTTCAATTAGTAGAATTATAACACGGTTATGGTGATGTGCAAACAAAGAGGGCGCATGCTTTGCGCGCGGCGCGCGATGCCGAGTGCAAAGCATGCGCAGTCAACAGCCAAAGAGCGGGCAAATTTAGATTAGCGCGTAGAGCGCTTCTACATCACCATGCTCTATGCTACAATAAAAAGCGAGTCAAGCCTGTGGCGTAGCCAGCCCAGGTCGAAAGCCACAGTACGCCCGTTGTTGAGAAGTTGTCAATGCCGTGCGTTTATCCAGCTAAATCGCGATGGGTGCAATACCAGGCAGCTTATGTTGACTGAATTACATATTCGCAACTTTGCCATTATTGATGATCTACAACTAACCTTCGGGCCAGGGTTAAATATTCTAACCGGTGAGACCGGCGCTGGCAAATCGATTATCATCGATGCAGTGGGCATGCTTTTGGGCGACCGCGCCACTGCCGAGTGGGTGCGGGCCGGCAGCGAACTGGCCGAGATCGAAGCTAGTTTTCAGGTGGTCGAAGGGGAAATTTTTGAGGAATTGCGCGGCGTTTTGGAAGAAAACGGCCTCGATGAACCCGACAACCCCCATTGGCTTACCCTGAGCCGCGAGGTGCGCCGGACAGGCCGCAATATCTGCCGCGTCAACGGGCGTATGGTCAATTTGCAACTCTTGGGCGAAGTGACCAGCCGCTTGGTCGATGTCCATGGTCAAGGCGAGCACCTCAATTTGCTCCGCCCACGCACCCATATTCATCTCTTGGATCGCTATGCCAATCTGCTCCCCCAACGACGCGTTATCGCCACCCGCGTAGGCGAATTGCGCCGCATCCGCGAAGAGTTGCAGCGCCTACGCCAAGATGCTCGTACTATCGCCCAACGGGTTGATCTGTTGAGCTTCCAGGCCGATGAGATCTTTACGGCCAAGTTACGGGCTGGCGAGGAGGCGGAGTTAGCGAGCGAGCGCCGCCGATTGGGTAATGCCGAGGCGCTGATCAAATTGGCCCAAAGCGCCCAGGTCATTTTAAGCAATGGTGATGGGGAAGCCCCTAGCGCGCTCGATCTGGTGAGCGAAGCCGTAGGCCGCATTGAACGGCTCGCGCGGATCGATCCCGATATGAATACCATGGCCGATGAGGGGCAGGCCCTCCTCGAACAACTCGCCGATCTGGCACGTGGCTTGCAAGATTATGCCGATGAGTTAGAGTTCAACCCCGAACGGTTGGAGGAAGTCGAAGAACGCCTGGAGCTGATCGCCAATCTCAAGCGCAAATATGGCGATACCATTGAACAGATCAACGCCTTTGGCCAGCGTGCCCAAATGGAACTCGACGAATTGGGCAACTGGGAAGTAAAAACCGCCGCGCTCGAAGAAGAAGAGACCAAGCTCCTCCAAAGCATTGGGCAGCTATCGGCCCAATTGAGCACCCAACGCCAGGCGGCAGGTGTCCACTTGGCGCGCCAGGTTGAACAAGAACTGGCCGATCTGCGCATGGGACGGTCGCGCGTTGGCGTTGCCGTCGAGCAGAGCGAACGCAGTGACGGGGCCTATCTTCCCGATGGCCGCCGCGTGGCCTTTGATAGCACCGGCGTTGACCATGTGGAGTTTATGATCAGCACCAACCCGGGCGAACCGCTCAAGCCCATGGCCCGGGTGGCCTCCGGTGGCGAAACTGCGCGCTTAATGTTGGCACTAAAAAGCGTGTTGACCCATGCCGACGCCACCCCCACCCTGATCTTTGACGAGATCGATCAAGGGATTGGGGGGCGCGTCGGTGCCGTAGTGGGGCAAAAACTTTGGATGCTTACCGGCCAGCAGGACACCGTGCCCAACAGCAACGGGCAAAGCCAAGGCCGCAAGAAGCACACGCCCAAGACAGAATCAATACCCGACACCAGTGTCGCCCACCAAGTTCTCTGCATTACCCACCTTCCCCAACTAGCCGCTTTTGGCGATCAACATTTTACTGTAAACAAACAGGTGATCCAGAGCAATGGCGAAGAGCGCACCAGCACGGTCGTCCGCCAGCTGGATGCGGGCGCGCGCGTGGAGGAATTGATGCAAATGTTAGGGGCTGAAAGTGACGCGGGGCGCCGGTCGGTCGAAGAGATGTTACATGACGTACAAAAGGTCAAAGTACAAAAAGTCCAAACAGTCAGTTGAAGAAGTCAGCTCATGGAAAACAATACTTGGCGGAAATATCTAACCGATTATAATGAGGGGCTTGGCCTCGTCTACGAACGCTTTGTGCTCAACGACTTTCTCGACAAGCTGCGCCAACGCTACCAAGTGAAAAGTGTGCTCGAAGCGCCGCTCTATGGCATGGCCGGGGTCAGCGGCATTAACGATGTCATCTTTGCCCAACAGGGCGTCGCCGTGACCATGGTCGATGATAATGTAGAGCGGCTGCAAGGGGTACAGCGGATTTGGGAAGAGGATTTGCGCCTACCCGTCAATCTGGTTTACACACCACCCGATGCCTGGCACCAGTTGCCCTTTGCCGATGGCAGCTTTGATCTTACTTGGCAGTGGGCCGGGCTTTGGTATCTCCACAACCCGGCTGGATTGCTGCGCGAACTGGTGCGGACAAGCCGCGATTTAGTCTTTGTCGCCATGCCCAATAATTTACAGGTGGGCTACTGGCTGCGCAAGCTGGTCATTGACCGCGACTTTTTTGCCACCCACGACGAACAGTGGACCGACATCAGCCGCATCCGCCGCATCTTAGAGATTGCGGGCGTCGATATTATCGAACAAGGGGTGCTCGATACACCGCCCTGGCCCGATACAGTCATGCCGGCCAATGAGGTACTCAAGCGATTGGGCATTCAGAGCAAGCAGCTAGAAACGCAATTCACCGGTGACAACTGGCAAT
The DNA here is from genome assembly GCA_019637645.1 of Caldilineaceae bacterium. The sequence goes on along the minus strand of JAHBVH010000007.1, from coordinate 49,451 downwards.
GGAGCACCATGGCCTATTATCTAAACCAAGAGCCTGATCTCTATGAACGGGTCATCAAATATGCTTGGCTTGATCACGCGCCGCTGCCCTGGCAACTCAAGGCGGTTTGGGCCCACCATCGCTATCTGTTGGGCCGCGTTCGCCGCTAGCCCACGCCCAAGCTGCCCTGTTAAGAAGATAACTCGCGGAGACAACCGCTTGAAGCGATAAAGCCCGTTCACGCTCGCTATTGAGAAGAAGGTAGGAACCATTTGTGAAAACGATTGTTTTAGAGACACCGGGTGAATTCCGGCTGATCGATACGCCAGAGCCAAGCGCACCCGGCCAAAATGAAGCATTAGTGCGGGTGCGGCGGATCGGGATCTGTGGCACAGATCTACATGCCTATCGCGGGCGGCAGCCTTTTTTCAGCTACCCACGCATTTTAGGGCACGAATTGGGCGTCGAAATCGTAGCCTTGGGCGATAGCCAACAGCCCCACACGCTGCAGGTCGGTGATATCTGTGCCGTTGAGCCCTATTTGAACTGTGGCGTCTGTAGTGCTTGCCGCCGGGGCAAGACGAACTGCTGCCAACAGCTCAAGGTATTGGGGGTCCATATTGATGGAGGCATGCGCGAATATATTACCGTGCCCACCCATAAACTGCACAAAGCCCAAGGTGCGCCACTAGAACATCTAGCCGTCGTCGAAATGCTCTGTATTGGGGCGCACGCGGTTCACCGCGCCCAAGTGATACCAGGTGAACAGGCGCTCGTGATTGGGGCAGGGCCGATTGGGTTGGCGACCATGCAATTTGCCCAGTTGGCCGGTGCCGAGGTGATCTGCTTGGAACTCAATCAGAAGCGGATCGAATTTTGCCAGGAGCATCTAGGGGTTAAGCATTTTATCCATAGCACGGAAGCGGTAGAGGCAGCATTACAACGCAGCTTGGGCGGCGAGTTACCGACCTTGGTCTTTGACGCAACCGGCAATGCCCAGTCGATGATGAATGCCTTCCACTATCCGGCCCACGGCGGCAAGCTCATCTATGTCGGGCTTGTCCAAGGCGAGCTGACTTTTAATGACCCCTATTTCCATAGCCATGAGCTAACGCTGTTGGCAACCCGCAATGCCACCTCGGCTGATTTTGCCTATGTGGTCGATTGTCTGAATGGGGGTAAAATCAAGCTCGATCCATGGATCACCCACCATGCCACGCCTGCCGAATTTATTGAAGCATTCCCGACTTGGCTAGAGCCAGCCAATGGGGTGGTCAAGGCGATGTTGGATTTTGCCTAAAGAAGAGCACCTTGCTGAGGAACCACTTGTAGAGGAACAGGAGTGATTGTTGTAGGGAAGCGTGAGTGATTGCGCACAATCCACTGGTGCTAGATTGCTCACGCTGCGGGATTGGGGTGACCGACGGTTACCCTAAACCAGCAAGCAGGTCAAGTGCTTGCCGCACAACGGCTTTTTCCCCCTCAAAGGTCATGATCCGCAAAGCATCTGTTGGCGCAAACCAGCCGACAGCATCCACTTCGTAGCTGCTGTCGGTCAGCTCCCCAGCGACCATCCGGAGCAGATAGAAATCGACCAGCTTATGGACCAACTCCGGCACCTCTTTTTGATAGGTATCCCAATACCAATAATCAATCGTTTGTAGAAAGGCATCCTGCACACTCTCGATGCCGGTCTCCTCAGCCACTTCGCGAATGGCGGTGGCCAGCGAGGTTTCGCCCGGTTCACGCGAGCCCTTGGGCAGTTGCCAGCGCTGACCGCCATGCGTGGCAATCAACGCTAGTTGCAGCTCTTGGGTTAACGGGGAGCGCCGGTAGACGACACCACCGGCAGAATAATCCTGCCGGGTACGACGCCAAGTGCGTTTGATTTCTTGATTAATGGTGGGTAGAGAAAAGCGTTCGTTGGTCACAAATTTCTTATATTGATCGAATGATTACAATGTTTACAAAGTATTTTGGCATTTGGTATGCGCACCGCCCTGAAGGGACGGTGCTAAGGAGCAACGCCCGCTGATGAAGGGTAAGCAATGAAAGCAGTAGAGTTCACTAGTGCGCTTTAGTGCAGCTTGACCGCGCCAGTGCTGATTGAAATCAGCACTGGGTTACCGAATTTCATGGGTAATCTTCATCAGCCTTGGGCAGTCTACCCAAAAACTTAATCAACAATGTAATGATGATCGCGGACTTTGTCCTGCTTCCAGTATTGATTGGTCGGTGTGCCCTGGAGCGAACCATCCGCCAAAACGACCGCCAATGCCGAGGCAACACGCTCCCAGTTATCGGGGGGATGGGCAACTAGCCGCGGGGGTAAAAAAGCCGGTGTGACGAATGATAATGCACTTGCTAATTCCTGCAAATTCCATATTGTGCGCGCACGGGCAATGACCACAAAGGTCTCCATCCACTTGTCGAGCATGACCAACCAAGCTGCTAGATCAGGGCCTACCCCCACTTGCCCCAACGGCATGGGGCGGCAGCCATCATCCAGATAAAAAGCAAGCTGGCCCTGCGCATTAACATAGACCTGGTTTACAGACGCCAGCCCTGGTGAATAACCGAGCCGCCCCCATGCCTGAAAACTAGCATGGAGTTTGCTGACGAGCGGCGGCAACAAAAGACTCAACTGATGTTTGAATGGTTTTGTGCCTGCTGGTGGCGTCTTGCCATAGGTCAGCTGTTGCTGATCAACAAAATAATACCCCATGCGCTTCCCTTTGCTTTGTCCAAGCACAGCAGCGTGCCTTTGATGTTCTGATTATGGTACCGCTATCCGCTATTGCTTGGCATCATCCTCAAGGGAGACTGATCAAGATCGCGATCAAGGCCAGCGCAAAGGCCAGCCCGAGCAAAAGCCGATTGGCGTAAAATAGCTCGCGCCAACCAGGGGAACTCCGGTCTGCCCGGATCAGGTCGGTAATGAGCGGTGGGTGAGGCGACAAAGGTGCAGAGCCCAATAACATTTCGCGCAATTCACGAATCGTGCTTGGCCGTTCGCTAGGATGCATACCCAACGCATGAAAGACCGCGCGCTCTACGCGTGGCGAAACGGCCGGGTTCACCAAACGCAACGATTCTAGCGTACCTGGGTGCAAGAAACGCTCACGTGCATCCACCGGTGGTTGACCAGCGAGCAGATGATAGAGCGTTGCGCCTAAGCTGTAGATATCGCTGCGTATATCCGTAAAACTTGTATCGCCCCCGTACTGCTCCAACGGCGTATAGGCTACGGTGCCGCGACCTTGCACCACGGTTACCGTCCGGCTATCATCCTTAAATAATACCTTGACCAGGCCAAAATCGACCAGTTTAATATCGCCGCGTAGCGTTACTTTGATGTTGCTTGGCTTGATATCCCGGTGCAAAACGGGGGGGTCTTGGTTATGGAGGTACTCTAGAGCATCCAATAGTTGGGCAGTCCAGGTCAGAACTTGGGCTTCAGAGAGCAGATCGTTGCGCCGTTTGGCGTCCTGAACCAACTCTTGGAGGTCGCGCCCCTCCACAAAGTCCATCACCAGGTATTCCCGGTTGCCATTGGCAAAATAATCAGAGACCTTGGGCAAATGCGGATGGTCTAGCCGCGCCAAGATACTGGCTTCTGTACGAAATTGCTCAGTAATCTGTTCTAGCTCTGTCTCCGAAGTTGTATTTTCCGAAAGATACGGTAAAATTTCCTTAACGGCACAAACACGACCTTCCAACCGCCGATCTGAAGCCTTATAGACCGCGCCCATGCCGCCCTGCCCAACCAATTCTAAAATTTCATAACGGTTGCGCAAAACGGTGCCTGGGTCTAGAATATGTTGCATGGTTATACCTCCTCAGCAGATGGAAGCGGTAGGTTCCAGTGGGTGCCAAGTGGACGTTTTTGCTCGGTCAATGCTCGTTGTATCCATCTGCCCCAAGCCACCGGTTTGAACTTTTTACTCACTTGTTGGCGATCCTTGCGCCACACCCCAACGCGCGGGAACACATCGCGCTGGTGCGGCAGAGCCGACAGCTTTGCGGTTTGTCTAGCCTGCGCGAGAAACAGCCACAGCGTGTGCAGCCACAGCGTGTACAGATAGCATTCGAGTCGGCAATAGCAAGGTGATACTGTTTGCATTTTTCGATGTTGTACTTTTAATATATACTGGCTCCATTGCGCGATGTGCTCATCATATGGTGGCGCTTACCAAACGAATGCACGAGTGCTTATCCTGAAATTCTCTGGGCCAATCTGCCTGACAGGAAAATCGCAGGTCATATCAACGCATTCAGATGGATACATCTGATGGATACATAAGGATTGCGCGCTCAGCACTCAGTCACAAGGGTACAGACGATTATCCTTGAGAGGTCATGTCCTTGAGATGTCACTGAGAGCATTATGGAGCATCATGGCGAGGTGTATGGGGAATTCCATCACCGCATAGGGCGCCGGAAGTCAAACTCTCTAGCCGACGGTCCCTCTTTTCTTTTTGTGCATATGCTCAGTGAGATTCACGGTAAGTGATGTCACCGAGAGCATTATGCGCTAGGTTGACAATGCTGTCAATTAGCAAGATACCAACAATGAATGCGGGGCAGAGCGCAGTTGGGTGTATGCATCGCCCTATCAAAGGACGGTGCTAGTCAACAACGCTCGCTCAAGCCTACGTTGTTGACTAGCCTGGGTTGACTAGCCTGGGTTGACTAGCCTGGGTTGACTAGCCTGGGTTGACTAGCCTGACGATGGATCGCCGGGCGGTCATCGTAGCTTTCTGATGTTTTCCATCCCTTTTTCAGCGCGGATGAAACAAGGTTGACGCAGCGGCACGAAACGTGCAAGGGCAAGCAGCTGTTTCCAAAGGAACAGTCCACCCTGAACCGATTTTTGAAAACCGGTCCAGGGTGTAGGGCACCGTTTCGAAGCGATTCAGATCGCCAATGGCGTCTCACTAGAGGGGAGTAAGATCGCCAGGGTGCCTGCGTCACAAACGCCTATGAACCGTTATTGATGTTTATGTTTGCGCTGGGTATATTGAGGTTTCGATAAATCAATCCAGACGCCATCTCAGCAAAAGGACTTGATATGGCTACCACTACTGAACAAAATCATTCCATTACCGAACCATTACAGGCCAAACCAAAGCCGCGCGAAACCGCCATGCTCGTACTCCAACGGGGCTCGGAAGCGGGCCGACGGTGGCCGTTAGAACGAACGCGGGCCCTCACCATTGGCCGCAGCGAAGAATGTGATATCGCGCTCCCCGATCGCCAAGTTAGTCGCTATCATGCACGGATTACGTGGCGAGGAGATGGTTATCAATTAGAAGACCTGGGTAGCAAGAATGGCACCCATGTGAACGGCCAAGGCGTCGAAGGGGTCATCCCTTTGCAAGATGGCGATGAGATTCAAATTGCCCTGCGCTTTAAGCTGGCCTTTGTCGATGCCGGTGCCACCGCGCCATTGACCTTTGATAATGATAAAATTGGGCTCCGCTTGGATAAAGAGACCCGACAAGTTTGGATCAATGGCATTCTCGCCGATCCGCCCCTGAGCCTACACCAATATCGCCTCCTCGAAGTCCTCTGGGATTCCGGCGGTGGCGTGGTTACGCGCGAGCAGATTGTGGATGCCGTTTGGCCCGAGGCTAGTGGCGAAGGAGTTAGTGAACAAGCCATTGATGCCCTGGTTCGTCGCCTACGCGAGCGCATTGGCGAGACCGATGAAGAGTTCCGCTACATTGTCACCGTGCGCGGGCATGGCTTCCGTTTGGAGAATCGTTGAACGCACCTACGCTACCCCAGAAGCAACTGATGTCAGCCCACCCCATGCCAGCCGATTGGGCACCCATCCTTCTGGATCAGGCCAAGAAGAGCTTTGATCATGATCTAGCCCCAGTGCGGCTGGGGCTCTATCTTCACATTCCTTTTTGCGCGCAAAAGTGCCACTACTGCGATTTTAACACCTATGCCGGGCTAGACGATTACTTTGCCGCGACCGTCGATGCGCTTTGTCAGGAAATGACACAGTGGCAACTGCCGCTACGCCCCTACCTGATTGATACCGTTTTTCTCGGTGGCGGCACACCAACACTGCTCTCTCACCACTATTTAGCCCAACTTTTTACCGCGCTGCGCGCCAATTTTACCCTAGCCCCCACCTGTGAGATCACCAGCGAAGCCAACCCTGGTACCGTCGATCGCGCCAAGTTTGAAAGCTTGCGCGCCTTGGGCGTCAATCGATTAAGCATTGGCGTCCAAAGCTTTCAACCCGAAGAGCTTGCCTTTCTAGGGCGGATCCATCAAGTTGATGATGTCTACGCCGCCTTTGCCGCGGCGCGCGCGGCGGGCTTTGCCAATATCAATCTCGATTTCATCTTTGGTCTCCCCAACCAGCCACTGGCGCAATGGCGCAAAACCCTAGATGCCGCTATTGCGCTACAGCCTGAACACCTCAGCTTATACAGCTTGATTGTGGAGCCCAACACACCCCTATACCACTGGGTGCAGATCGGCAAAGTGGCGGAACCAGATGAAGATCTAGCGGCGACCCACTATGAATATGCCATGCAGCATCTGGCCGAGGCGGGCTATCTGCACTATGAAATCTCCAATTGGGCCCGCGCCACCCCCACCGATCAGGCAGCAGACCGCGTAACACCGACCTTTGCTTGCCGCCACAACCTACTCTATTGGCGCAACCAAGCCTATATAGGTATCGGCCCCGGCGCGCATAGCCATCTGTACTTTCAAGATGCAACGGGTGCCTTCATCAGCCGCCGCTGGGGCAATCGTAAAGCCGTGCCGGGCTATGTCAAACGCCTCCAGCAAGATCGCACGCTGGAAGAGAGCAGTGAAGTGATCGATGAGCGCGCCGCCATGGGCGAGACCATGATGCTGGGGCTCCGCTTGGTGGGCGAAGGGGTGGCCTTTGATCAGTTTTATGCCATGCATGGCGTTGAGCTACCCACCTTCTTTGCCAAAGAGATCGCACAATTACAAGCTTGGGGACTGATTGAACTTGATCAGACCCGCATACGTTTATCACCTAAAGGGATTTTGCTAGGCAACCAGGTTTTCGCAACTTTCCTACCGGATTAAAGAAAGTGTTTTGCTATGACACGGGCACTCTACCCTGGAACATTTGATCCGATCCATTATGGACATATTGATATTGCCAGCCGCGCTAGCCAAATTTTTGAGGAAGTGATCCTGGCTATCTATGATGCGCCGCCCAAGAAATTATTATTCAGCACTGCAGAGCGACTGACCCTGGCGGAAGAAGCGCTCGCCCATCTACCCAATGTCCGGGTGACGACCTATGTTGGCTTGACCGTCGTCTGTGCCCAACAGTTACAAGCACAGGTCATGATCCGGGGCTTGCGCAATGTGGCCGACTTTGAATATGAACACCAAATTGGGCTGGCCAATCGCCAACTCGCCAATGACATTGAATTGTGCTGTCTCTTTTGTAGCAACAGCTATGCCTATCTCAGCGCTACGATCCTAAAGGAAGTAGCTAGCTTGGGTGGCGATAGTTCACAATGGGCCCCACCCCATGTCCAACAAGCATTGCAGGCCAAATTTGGACAGCCTGCGCTGACCCAACCCAACGCCACAACGGGGCGCGCAACAAAGCTATCGCATCATGGCTAGGGTGGGACAACGGCAAGCGTGCGCTTTGTCCAGGCAATTGTACATCAACTCTTGATCCAACCATTGGCTTATTGCCCAACGTCGGGGAGGTGTCCTATCGCAATTCTACAGTTGATCGATCAACTTGCGGATACTTTGCATCGTGGCCGGCCCATTCCGCTTTCTTCGCTGCGCGTCATTGATGCTAACGAGTTTGCCCAGCTGATCGAGCGCATGCGGATCAGCGTCCCTAGCTCGATCATGGAGAGTGAGCGTACGTTGGCCCAACGTGACCACATTTTGGCCGAAGCCGAAGCCGAAGCCGACCGCCTCATCCAACAGGCAAAGCAGCGCGCCATGGAGATCATTAGCCAAGAGGCAATTATGCAGACCGCCCAGAATGAAGCGGCACGCATCTTGGAAGAGAGTCGCGCCGCGGCCCAACGGCGCGCGGCGGAGGCCGATCGGTACGCGGTCCAAGTCCTTGAAGAATTAGCCCAAAAGCTCCAGGTGATTACCAAACAAGTCGATAACGGCATTCAGCTTATGAAAAATAATCGTCTAGCCGCTACCTTGGGTGACGAGGAATAAAAGAATGACGCGCCGGGCTGCTAGGCTGGTTCAACCTAACAGCCCAGTGCTAAGCGCGTGGGGTACATCGAAGAAAGCCTATGCTGCGCAATTCGCCAATCTTTTGACAGGATGTGGGATGCGCGGTATAATGACCGAATGTCCCAAAGGCGGTGCCTTATTGGAGTTCAATGTAGAGTTAACAATGTAGAGTTAACATTGGGGTCCAAAAACGGCAGTCAGAGGGCTTTGCACGTTGACAACGTAGACAGTGATGATGGCATCCTGAAGCGATTGGCACGATAGCATAGGGTCTGTCCCTAAACTGGTGTGCAGAACGCACCTTGATTCGAGTCTTTCTCTCGGCATAATGATAGTGCCATCGGACCAACGTCTGCAGCGCAGCAAGGAGAAATTATGCAATTCAACGTTGCCCAATTACTCAAAGAGCCAGTCGGCGCTGTACGGCGTTACCAACTGAAGGAAGACATTAGTGAGCTTGACAGCGAGCTAGACGTGCTAGGTCTGCTTTTAGGTACGGTCCAGATCATGCGCACAAACAGTGGTGTCTTGGTCACGGGGGAGCTTAGCACAGCGGTGCGTGTTAATTGTGGTCGCTGTATCGAGCCCATTGTCTACCCTTTGCGGATGCAACTTGAAGAAAGTTTTCGGCCACTCACAGAAGTAGAAACGGGTCGTTACCTACGTCCCGAAGAATTTGAAGGAGACTCGGCCGATTTTGAAGATGATGCATTAGTCATCGACGAGCATCATCTTCTTGACTTAACCGAAGTTGTGCGTCAGAATATTTGGTTGGCTGTGCCAATGTACCCGAGTTGTAATTGGGCAGGCGAAGGTGAATGTCCCAACTTGGCTACCCAACGTGAGGCGCTACGGCACCTATCGGCGACCGATGAGGACGAAGAGCAAGTCGATGCCCTGCCCGAAGGCGTTGACCCACGCTGGGCAGCCCTTTTGAAATTGCGCCTAGACACTAAGGACGAGAATTCTAAATAAAGGCTTCTCGATCCTGTCGCCAGCCAATTGCTACGTAATGATTGTGCCATGGTTGTGGCTTATACGCCAATCAAGAGAAGAGGCCGGGTGTCACTAGGTGGCGGCACGGATTTTCCTCTGCAGATACAGGTAAGTGATATTTTTATCTTTTGTGGGATGAAGGAGTAGTGAAATGGTACCTCTACCAAAACGTAAATTAAGCAAAGGTCGCCGCAACCGTCGGCGCGCCCATGATGCCATCGGCATTCCGAAACTGGTTGAATGCAGCAACTGCCACCAGAAGATGTTGCCCCATCGGGTTTGCCCGCACTGTGGCTACTACAAAGGCCGACAGTTGCTCGATATTGCTGATGACGTCGCGGCGGCGTAAGCAGGCTGTCACCTCAAGGATTTGGGCATCTGTTCCAAATCCTTTTTTTATTTTATGGACATGATTGCATGACCTCTTTTCCTTTTATTTCGACCATCCCCGCCACCGCGTTTCTCTTTCCTGGACAAGGCAGCCAAGAAGTCGGGATGATGGAGGAACTCTGTCAGCACTATGCCGTGGCACGCCAAACCTTTGCCGAAGCCGATGAAATCCTTGGCTTCGGCCTGAGTACGCTCTGTTTTCAAGGGCCAGAAGAGCAGTTGACCGACACCATCAACGCGCAACCGGCGCTGTTGACCGCGGGCGTGGCGGTATTGCGCGTCCTTCAGGCCGAGTTGGGCAAACGGCTTGGTGGCCCAAGCGATGCCCAAACCGTTGTCGCCGGCCATAGCATGGGCGAGTATACGGCGCTGGTCGCCGCGGGTAGCCTCACCTTTGCCGATGCGCTGCGGCTAGTGCGCGAACGAGGACGCCTGATGAAATTGGCTGGGGAACAGACCCCTGGTCGAATGGCCGCGATCCTCGGCCTAGAGGAAGCCGTAGTGGCCGCCGCGTGTGCCGAGGCCACAGCTCAAGGTGGGTTGGTTCAGGTCGCCAACGATAATTGCCCTGGTCAAATTGTCATTTCTGGGGATCAGACAGGCATGGAGGCCGCTATGGCCGCCTTGACCGCGGCAGGAGCCCGCCGTGTCTTACCATTGGCCGTGAGCATTCCCGCGCATAGCCCACTCATGCAGCCAGCCGCCGAAGCCCTCCAAGCGGCGATCCAGGCGACGCCGCTTGCCCCGCCGCTTGTACCGATTATTGGCAACACAACAGCCCAGCCGCTGACTACGGTGGCCGCAATCGAAGCAGAGCTAACCGCCCAACTCACGGGCAGCGTCCGCTGGACAGCGTCAATGCAATGGGCCGTTCAGGCGGGGGTAACTAGCTTTGTCGAGCTTGGCCCTGGGGATGTACTGGCAGGCTTGGTCAAACGCATTGCCCGCAGCGCCGACCGCTGGTCACTGAATAGCTCCACCAGTGTGCAAGAATATGTGCGAACGCTTGCATAATGCCAGAATAGGCCCCTTGGCAACAACGCCTTGAGCGTGTATTCGCCATTTACCAAGTTTAGCGCTATAATGTGGACTAACGTTGCCAATCTACTTTTGAATCGGTGAAATCATGAATTTTTCGGGGAAAACCGCACTAATCACAGGCAGCAGCAGCGGCATTGGTGCCGCGATTGCCCAAGAGTTTGCCGCCAGCGGTGCCAAAGTAGCGATCCATTATCGTGGCAATGCCCAAGGGGCCGAGACGATTGCAGCTACGATCCGTGAAGCTGGCGCAGAATGTGCCATTTATCAAGCTGATGTAAGCGATATGGATCAGGCTGCGGCCCTGGTGAAACAAGTTCAAAGTGACTTGGGCAGCTTGGACATTTTGGTCAATAATGCGGGAACGACCCGGGACACGTTGTTGATGAGCATGAAAGAAGACGAGTGGGACACGGTCATCAACACCAACTTAAAAAGTGTCTACACCGTGACGCGTGCGGCGTTGCGCGGCATGCTCAAAAATCGCTGGGGCCGGATTATTAATATCACCAGTGTGGTTGGCCTAACGGGCCAAGCGGGGCAGACGAATTATGCGGCGAGCAAGGCGGGCATCATTGGCTTTACCAAGAGCCTCGCGCGCGAAGTCGCAAGCCGCAATATTACGGTGAATGCCGTCGCGCCGGGCTTTGTCCCCACCGCCTTGACCGATGTTTTGAACGACGAACAACGCCAAGGGATCATTACCAATACACCGCTAGGTCGTATGGGTACACCAGAGGAAATTGCGTGGGCAGTTGCCTTTTTGGCGGCTGAACGCTCAGGCTTTATTACGGGTCAGGTCCTTACGGTTGATGGTGGCCTTGTCATGTAAGCAGCCCAGGCTGGTTGCAAAAAAGCAGGAAATCGAGATGACGTTGGAGAACGCGCGCGAAGACCAACCGAATTTGCCAGCGCCACAACAGCAAGTGATCAAAGAGCGCCGTCAGGCTCGGATGCTGGCCTTACAAGCGCTCTATGAAATTGATTGTGTGCAACATCGGCCAGGTAGTGTTGTCGATGAACGCCTGGCCGATAACCAAGTAGGGCAGCATGGAGCGCTCTTTATGCGTTGGTTGGTCAGTGGCGTGGTGCGTCACTTGGCCGAGCTAGACCAGCGGATTCATCAATTTGCACCCGAATGGCCCGTTGACCAACTAGCGATTATTGACCGCAACATTTTGCGGCTTGCCCTCTTCGAAATCGGCGCAAAAGAGGCCGATGCTCCCCCCAAAGTAGTGATCAATGAAGCCGTAGAGTTGGCAAAAGCCTTTGGCAGTGACAGCAGCCCGCGCTTCATCAATGGGGTACTTGGTTCAGCATTGACCACCGCGCGCGGGATCTTTTAGGCGCAGGCGTAACTGGCTCATCTACGCAAAGTGCCAAAGCGAATACGCTGGCAACAAGTCCCACATGATTTTGCACTTTCGGCTACTGTAAAACGAGAAGAGTGATTCGGCGGATAAGCCGGATAGAATAGCGCAAATCCGCCGGAGACCGCTCGGTGCCGGAACATCAGCGTTCTATTTTTTATCCGTAGAAGATTAGGGTTGAACTATGGATGGCTTTTTTGGAATTGGAATACAAGAACTGGTCTTAATTGCGATTGTCGCCTTGATCGTTTTGGGGCCAGAACGGCTGCCTGCCACCTTCCGCGAAATTGCAAAGTTTATCCGTCAGGTGCGCAATCTGACGAATGAGTTTACCCAACAGTTTGGCGATGACTTCAAAGCCCTGGAAGATTTAGACCCGCGCCGGATGTTGCAACAGGCCATTGAGTCGATCGACGAAGAGGAAAAGGCTAAAGAGGACGGGGACAAAGGGAAAACCACGCCAGCTAAAACGACTACCCCCACACCGGCCAATAAATCAACCACGCCCAAACCAGCTACGGCGACCAAACCAGCCACACCGGCCAAGCCCACACCGGCCAAAACGACCACGTCAACAACAACTGCGAAACCAGCGGCAAGCAGCACAAAGCCTACCACAGAGACCCAAACAGCCGAGACGGCCACCGATAGTACGACCAGTCCCTTGCCCGCTGCCACTGAGCCAGCGGCGCCAACCGCGACAGTCCCATCAGAGAGTAGCAAACCGGAAGACAGCTTACCGGCGATGAATCCAGAGACGACCCTGCCTTTGGCGGCTGAACCAGAGAACCGCATTGCCCCACCGGCCGCCGAAGTAGCCGCGAATGGCACGCAAGCAGAGACACCCGACGAAGTTGTCGCCCGGGCCACGGTTCATGCCAATGGGACACAAGAGCATCCCCTAGCACAATAAATGGCCCAGTGCCACGCCCGTTCCGCTAGCGTCGTTCTAGCCATCGTACCCGCCTACCCGTTCTATCAGTAGAGGAAGAGAAAGATGAGTCAGCAAGCCTCCACCTTTAACCCAAATGAAAGTCAGATGACGTTGATGGAGCATCTCCTCGAGCTCCGTACCCGCTTGATCTGGGTTTGTAGTGCGCTGGTCATTGGCACGGTGCTGGCACTTTTCTTCTACACGCCACTGGTCACTTTTATTACCAGCACGGCGCGCGATATGGGCGTCCGTTTGCAGATCCTCAATCCACTTGACTCTATCGGGATTATCTTTCGTGTCAGCTTTACTGCCGGCACCGCGTTGGCCCTCCCTGTCATCATCTATCATGTCATCGCCTTTATGGCACCTGGCCTCTATCCCAACGAACGCCGGAACATCCTGTTGACGCTACCAGCCATTCTCATCCTTTTTGGCATTGGCGCGGCTTTTGCCTTTTTTGTGCTGCTGCCCGTCGCGGTTGGCTTTCTTAGCACGATTTTGACGGGTGTTTTCGAGCAAGATTGGGCGGCGGATCGCTATCTAAATTTTGTGACTCGGCTGGTTTTCTGGATTGGTGTCTCCTTTGAAATGCCCCTAGTGGTTGCCATTATTGCCCGAATGGGCTTAGTCAGTGGGCCAACGCTCTTACGCGTCTGGCGCCAAGCCTTTGTGGTCATTGCCATTGTGGCCGCGGCGATTACCCCAACGGTGGATCCGGTCAATATGGCGATTGTGATGATCCCGCTCATTGCGCTCTACTTTGGCAGTGTCGGGTTGGCCTATCTGCTCTACCGCCCCCGTGAAGTGCGCGACTTTTCCGAGGAACCGTTTATCAAGGAATAGCGTGTACACCGGACGTATACCATAACATAGCCTGCAAGTGAGAGAATCAGAATTGGTGAATCAACAACGCGCCAATTCTGATTCTCTCACGCTTTATAGAGTGGAATCCAACACAGGAGAAAGGACAAAGGAGGAGCCTTGTGGATCGCTTTGCCCTCATTGCCCGCAAACAAGAAGTACGTCAACGCCTGGAAACGCGCCAACGCCAACTTGACCATGAGCGCGCCAAAGCACAGCCCGCACACCGCCGCATCAGCCAACTAGAGCGCCAGGTGGAACAGCTCATGGCCGAAGAAGCAACCCTCCGTGTTGCCATCGATCAAGCGGCCAGATAAGGTACACGTGCACAATATTGATGATTGCCCTAGGCTTGTGGCATAATTCACTGTCCAATGAATGTAGATGCAGTTCGGCACAAGAGCCAGTCATAGAATAGAGGGAGAGATAATGGCCGCACGAGTCAAGTGGGTGGAAGGAAACACCTTTTTAGGCATTGATGCCAATGGTAAAGCGGCGGTCATGAGCGGCGGCGGTGATGGACCGGGGGTCAGCCCTATGCAAATGCTGATTCTTGGGTTGGGCGGTTGTACCTTGGTCGATGTGATCAGCATTTTACAAAAGCAACGCCAACCACTGGCCGATGTTGAAATTCAGATCGACGCGCAACGGGCTGAAGCGCTGCCGCGCCCCTGGGAAACCATCCATTTACACTATATTGTAACGGGTGACGGTTTGGACGAACACAAGGTAGCGCGTGCTATCAACCTCAGCGTGGAAAAATATTGCGGGGCCCACGCGACCTTAGCAGGCGTTGCCAAGATCACCCATGACTTTGCGATCCAACCCAGGAACATAGACGAGCAAACGCAATCAGGTTGACAAAGCCAGCCCGCGCGCAAAGAAACTATGCTTAAACAGCTATTGCAAAAAATTGGTTTAACGTCTTCGCCGACCACAACCAAAGCAACCACGCCCGCAGCAGCGCCGGCCCCGGTTGCCATTGTACCGGTGACCGACGACAATTTTACTGAGATTGTGCTAGCCAGCCCAACCCTAGCGGTGGTTGATTTTTGGGCCGAGTGGTGCCAGCCGTGCCAGATCACCGCCGCGTATATGGAATTCTTAGCCAAAGATTATGGCGATCAGATCTTGTTAGCGGCGCTCGATGTGGATGAAAATCCGCAAACACCCGAACGCTATACCGTCATGGGATTGCCGACCTTAGTGTTATTCCACGCAGGTCAGGAAGTGGACCGCATTGTCGGCGTGACAGAATATCAAGCCATCCAAGCACGGGTTGAGCCTTGGCTCGCCCGAAGCATTTAACGACCAGTCATTCGAGAGGGAGTATTGTCCTCATGCGCATGTCTCAGCTTTTCTTTCAAACCCTGCGCGAAGTACCCGCCGAAGCCGAAGTCATTAGCCACCAGTTACTTTTACGCGCTGGATTGGTGCGTCAAGTCGCGGCAGGCATTTTTGACTATTTACCGCTCGGCCAACGGGTAAAACAGAAAATTGAAGCCATTATCCGCGACGAGATGGACGCCATTGGCGGACAAGAGGTGACCTTGCCCATGGTCCACCCGGCAGAGATCTGGCAGCGTAGCGGTCGTTGGTATGAGATTGGCGATGACATGGCGCGCTTGGAAGATCGCAATGGGCGCGCCATGTGCCTTGGCATGACCCATGAAGAAGTCATGGCCGACCTCGCCAGCCAAATTGTCACGAGCTATCGCCAACTGCCCTTTGTGCTCTACCAGATCCAGACCAAATTCCGCGACGAACCGCGCCCCCGTGGTGGGCTCATTCGCGTGCGCGAATTTACCATGAAAGATGCCTACTCCTTTGACCGTGACTATGCGGGCATCGATGCCTTCTACCCGCGCATCTACCAATCCTACTTTAACATTTTCCGGCGCAGTGGCATTGATGTCGTAGCCGTGGAAAGTGACACAGGCATGATGGGCGGCACCATGGCCCATGAATTTATGGCCCTGACCGCCATCGGCGAAGATACGCTGTTGCTCTGCGATCACTGTGGCTACAAGGCGAATCGCCAGATTGCCACCTTCCAAAAGAGCGTAGCGGTGGAAGGCGTTGCCCATGCCTTGGAAGAGGTTCATACGCCCGCGGTCACCACCATTGCGGCCCTGGCCGAATTTCTCCAGATCCCTGAAACCATGACCGCCAAAGCCATCTTTTTAATGGCCGAGATGAATGGGGCAGAAGGTAAACTCTATGAGCAATTTGTCTTTGCCGTGGTGCGCGGCGACATGGAACTGAATGAAACCAAGCTGACCAATGCCATCAAGGCCCGTCGTTTACGCCCCGCCACGGTGGACGAAATTCGCGCCATTGGAGCCGAGCCCGGCTATGGCTCACCGCTGGGCATCCAGCGCGACCAAGTTGTGCTCGTGGTCGATGATCTGATTGCCAAGAGCCCGAATTTGGTGGCTGGGGCCAACCGTCAAGATTGGCACTATCGCCATGTCAACTATGGGCGCGATTACACCGCGGATCTGGTCATTGATTTGGTCGCTGCCGCCGAGGGGGATGGCTGTCCCCAGTGTGGCGCGGCGCTCCGTTCGGTGCGCGGGGTCGAGGTGGGCAATATCTTTAAGCTCGGCACCAAATATAGCACGGCCATGGGCGCTTATTACTTGGACGAAAAGGGCGAGCAACAGCCAATTGTCATGGGCTCCTACGGCATTGGTAGTGGCCGCCTCCTCGCTTGTGTCATCGAGCGCCATCATGACGACCAAGGGATCTGCTGGCCGATCAGCATTGCGCCCTATCAAGTGATGTTGGTCAGCTTGGCAACCGAACGCACGCCCGAAGTCAACGCGGCAGCGGAGCAACTCTACCAACAGTTGCAAGCCGCGGGCGTTGAAGTTCTCTATGATGACCGTGATGAGCGCGCCGGGGTGAAGTTTAATGATGCCGATCTGCTTGGCATTCCCCTGCGCCTCACGGTGGGCGGCAAAGGGCTCAAAAATGGCATCGTTGAATACAGAGTCCGCCGCACCGGGAACAATGGCGAGATCGCGCTCGACCAACTGATTGCTGGGGTACACGATTTAATTGCGGCTGAATACACGGTCCTTCAGGCGCTCTTACAAGAAGAAACCTTATAACACACCTCATTTGATTTGTAGAGAGTAGAGACCTATGGCTGAAAAGCTTGTTGCCCGGAGCGCCGATTTTAACGAATGGTATAATAGCTTGGTGTTAGCTGCCGATCTCGCCGATTATGGCCCGGCCCGTGGCACGATGATTGTCAAGCCCTATGGCTGGGCTTTGTGGGAAAATATCCAAGGCGCGCTCGACCGGCGCTTCAAGGCCACCGGCCATCTGAACGCCGGCTTTCCGATGTTTATTCCCTATAGCTTCCTCCAACGCGAGGCCAGCCATGTGGAAGGCTTCTCACCCGAGCTAGCCCTTGTCACCCATGGCGGCGGCGAAGCCCTAGAAGAGCCGTTGGTCGTCCGCCCCACTTCCGAAACCCTGATTGGTCATGCCTTTGCCAAATGGGTGCAAAGTTATCGGGATCTGCCGATCCTGCTCAATTTGTGGAATAGTGTCGTGCGCTGGGAGCTGCGCACCAAATTGTTCCTGCGCACCACAGAGTTTTATTGGCAAGAGGGGCACACCGCCCACGCCACCTGGGAAGAAGCCGAGTTTGAAACGCGCCAAATGTTGGATGTCTACACCGATTTTGCGCGGAATGAAGCGGCCATCCCCGTCATTCCGGGGGAGAAGTCCGAAGGTGAACGCTTTGCCGGGGCCGACCGCACGCTGACCATTGAAGCCATGATGGGTGATTGTCGCGCCCTCCAATCGGGTACGTCGCACAACTTGGGCCAAAATTTTGCCAAGGCGTTTAACATTCAATATCTCGATCTCAACAATGTGCTGCAACATGCCTGGACGACCTCTTGGGGGCTCAGCACCCGCTTTATTGGCGCGATGATCATGGTCCATGGCGACGACAATGGCTTGATCTTGCCACCGCGCCTAGCGCCTTATCAGGTGGTGATGATCCCTATTTACAAAAAAGAGGAAGAAAAGAGCGCTGTCTTAGCGGCCACCGACCGCATGAAACAAGAACTCACCACCGCGGGCATCCGCGTCAAAGTGGATGATCGGGACAATCTCACACCGGGCTTTAAGTACAATGACTGGGAACTACGTGGTGTGCCGCTCCGCCTGGAGATCGGCCCCCGCGATGTGACTAATCATGTGGTGATGTTGGCCCGTCGCGATATCCCAGGCCGCGATGGCAAACAGGCGGTCAGCCAAGCTGGTATTGCCCAAACGGTGCAGACCCAACTCGATACCATCCAAGCGAGTCTGTTGGCTAAGGCCACGCAATTCCGCGACGCGAACACCTACGAAGCCACCAATTACGACGAATTTAAAGAGATGGTCCAACGCGGCTTTGTGCGCGCCTGGTGGGCGGGGAGCAATGCCGACGAAAAACAAGTTCAGCAAGAGACAAGAGCGACCCATCGCTGTTATCCCCTCGAACAGACCGGCGGCGAAGGCATCTGTTTTTACACAGGTAAACGTGCCACCCGTCAAGCGATCTTCGCACGGGCCTATTGAGGATCACTGTGAACCAACCGAATTTTCCTTATTACAATGTCATCGACCAGATCTACCATGCCGAATGGTCGATTACCAAGCTGGCGCGCCTCGAACTCCTCCGCGAATCGATTGCCAAGCTATGGCCGCAGGGGCACCCAACCCGCCTGATCCATGTGGCTGGCACCAGTGGGAAGGGCTCAACTTCTCGCTTTTTGGAAGTGGGTCTTGGGTGTGTCGGCAAGGCGGGGGCTTTTATGAGCCCCCATTTGTTTGATTATCGCGAGCGCTTTAGCATCAGCGGGGCCTTTGTCAGCCAAGCAGATGTCCAGTGGGCGTGGGAGAAGCGGGTGCGGCCTTTTTGTGTACAGCTTGCGTTGCAAAATCCCCATGCGACCCACACCTTTCACGAAGTTTCGATTCTCATGGCATTGGCGCTCTATGAAGAGCATGGCGTCGAATGGGTTGCCCTGGAGACCAGCATCGGCGGGCGCTATGACCAAACGCGCGCGCTCGATGTGGTGGCGACGGCATTGACCAATGCGGGCAGCGACCATGCCCACATGTTGGGCAAGGAACAGTGGCAGCGCACGCTCGATAAGGCGGGCATTGCTCGCCCGGGCGTGCCCTTTTTTACCAGTGACCGTCATCCCGAAAACTTGCCCATTCTCGCGGCGGTTTGCCAAGCCGAAGGGGCCGAGCTACAGGTGGTCGATGAGCAGGCGGTTGCCGCGCTCGAAGCGGCCCTCGAGCGCCATCAGTTGACGGTCGAAGGCGAATCGCTTCTCAGCGCCACCTATCAAAAATGGAATGCGGCGCTGGCCTATGCCATCATTCGCCACCTCTGCCCCACCGTTGACGAACGCCGTGTCCTCGAAGCCTTCTGCCAGGCCCGTTTGTTAGGCCGTTTTTGGCAAGTGGCAGACAATCTCTATGCCGATATTGCCCACAATGTGGAGAAGATCAGCGCCTTGGCGGGCGAATTGCGCGAGCACTTTGGGGAACGGGGCATCATCTTAATTTTGGGGATTTCAGGGAAACGCGCGCCGAACCAAGTCTTTGCCGCGCTCGCCAAAGTCGCTAAAATGATTATTGTGACGGGCGCGTCCTACAAAGGACAAGATCCAGGCAAGGTCCAACAAGAATTGTCAGGATTGACCCGGGGCATTCCACTGCTGGTGCTCAATGATCCACGCCAAGCGCTAGATGTGGCCCAAGCCATGCAGCGTGACGATGATGTGATCCTCCTCACCGGTTCTACTTATACCATTGAACAGGCCCTCAACCAAGATCCCTATCTGCGTTCCCTCAGCAATAGTTTTGGCTGGCGCACCCAAGTGGATACCGAGGCCAGCGGGACTGTCGAGCTGACTTTGCCCAAACCACCACCTCAACGCTAAGGACGCGACAGCCAGGGCTGACAGGTTTTGAAAACCTGTCAGCCCTGGCTGTCGCTGCAACTACAGGCAGAAATCCGCGATCAAGCGCTGATAGGCACCAACCGCGTCCACCAGTTGCTTAAGCTCGATCCACTCACCAATCGTATGGGCCTGGGCAATATTACCCGGCCCCAAAATCACACACTGAGTATAATTCTGATAAGATTCGGCTTCGGTACCATAGGGGACGCTAATCGCTTTGGCGACCCCGGTTGCGCGACAGGAAGCCTGGACAATCTCGGCCTGGGGATCGATGTAGAAGGACATCAGTTTATCCACTTCAACGGCCAGGTTATATTTTTGGGCGCGCTCGGCAATCATGGCCACTTGCTCTTCATGATGATCATTGGGCATGAGGCGAATGCTCAGGCTGACCACTGTCTTGGCCGCGGTGACATTGGTGCGACACTGACCATCGTCAATCGTCATATTGAAGCCATTGGTTGGCGGATCAAATTCATAGTTTTTGAAGCGCTCCGTGCTTTTGAAGAACGTGGCGAGTTCGGCCATTTCGGCAATAAAGGGCGCAATGAGAAAGTTGGCCGAGAGGCCGCGGTCGGTGCTTGTATGCGCCGCCCGGCCCAGGGCCGTCACCGTCACCAAGACCCGGCCTTTGTGGGCATAGACTGGCTGGAGTTCCGTTGGCTCGGGCACGACCGCACTAGTCGGCCAACCTTCCTGAAAGATCCGCGAATGTTTCTGCATATAATGGGCACCATGGTGGCCCTGCTCTTCATCGGCAGCAATGGCAAGATAGAGTGGTTTGCGTAGCCGCGCCGGATCGATGCTGGCCGCGGCAATGAGCGTGGCGGCCAAGGGTCCTTTCATATCGCAGCTCCCGCGGCCATAGAGCTTGCCATCCGCAACCGTCGGCGCAAAGGGCTCCCATTCCCGCGCATCGCCCGGCACGGTATCCGAATGGGAGAAAAAACCGAGTCCCCCTTGGCCCGTCCCCAGTTTGGCCACCAAATTGACCTTTTCCTCACCTGTGGGCTCAAGGTAGCTTAGTCGCTCTACCGTAAAGTTGCGTGCCGTGAGCCACTCCTGCAAAAAATCATTGATAGCCGCGTTGCTGCTCGTTGTCTCCGAGGGAATCGCGATCAATTTTTGGGTTAACTCAATCACATCTGCTTGCACAAGCTGCTCCTCATCTATGGAAGATTATCAATATAAGCCGGGTTGAACCCGCTACTACCAGCGAAAAGCCGTCTCAGCGGCTAGCATGTCAACAGAGTCTAGTATAACCGATCTTTGCGTTCTAGGGCAGGCGGGCAAAAGGGAAGGCCCTCCAGCCATCAGAACCCACCGCGCTACCTAGCCTCGGCACGGTTCAGACCAACATTAGGGACGCGGAAGAACGCGGATGAAGAAAAATCCGCGTTCTTCCGCGTAAATCCGCGTCCTAGCCTCATGGAGTAATACAAGACAAAAATAGACTCTTGAATTAGGTAGAATGTAGTAGAGGAAAGGATTGATCTTACGTTTTGGTTATGATAAGCTTTACTAAAATTAAGTATACCTAATTTACTTGACTACCTTCTTGTCTAGAGGTGCAATGCCTCCTTTGCCTACAGGATTCGCTCCACGAAGCCACCGTAGATCGATACTAACACGAATGTATCGGCAGGATCGACAGGGAAGAAGCAAGGAATGGCATAGTGAGCGGGAATGACCCCAGCTAACGAACAGCAGGCACCAGCAACCATAGATACGCTAGCCGCGTTTGCCAGCGCAGTTGCATGCGCTGCTGATCGAGCAATTCGGCAGAGCAAACAGCCCCAAAGCCAAACGTATGCGATTGGCGGCTATCATATCAAACTCTGCTTTACGACCGCGGCGGTAATGGCCGCTTGGGCACCAGCCCTGACCCATTTGGCGGTGGCCCCCACGACAGCACCAGACTTCACGATCACGCTTTGGGAAAGTGCCACCAGCGGTGTCGATCTACCACCTTTTCCGCCCGCCATTCGTCACGCCCTCGGCCCCAATGCATTGAGTGGGATTCAAAGCCATTCTGAGCGCTACAGCCTCTTCTTTCCCGGTCAGTACCCCGTCTTTAACCTGCTAGACCGGGCGCGAAACCAAGCCTATTGCTGGATCCCATCGTTAGAACAGCTACCGATGATGGAAGGGGCAGCTCCTTGTCTGCTGCCTTTCCATTGGTGGCTGAGCGCGCGTGGCGGCCAGATTGTGCACGGGGCCGCCGTCGGCACCGAGGCAGGCGGCGCGCTGGTGGTTGGGCGCAGTGGGGCCGGGAAATCGACAACCGCGCTCACTTGTTTACAAGCGGGTTTGGCCTATCTTGGTGATGATTATTGCCTGGTGGATGATCAGCCTAATCCGACCCTGTATAGCCTCTATAATTCGGGCAAAATTCATTTTACCGATCTCGCCCATTTCTCCACGCTGGCCAAAGCAAGTACGCGGTATGTCTATCAGGATCTGGAAAAGAATCTATACTTTTTTGCTGAATCCTTTAGCAACCAGGTAAAAAGCGCCCTGCCGCTCCGCGCAATTCTGGTACCGCGGCTTACCAGCGCGACCAAAACGCGCTATATAAAGGGAACAGCGGCGGCGGCGCTCCTGGCAGTAGGCCCGAGCAGCGCCCTCCAGTTGCTTGGTTCGCAAGCCCAAACCTTCAAGCAGCTAACCCAATTGGTCCGGCGTCTGCCGTGCTTCCTACTCGAATTGGGCCGCGACCGCACGACCATTCCTGCGGCCATTACGGAGTTACTCCATGCATTATCCTGACCGGGAACCAACGTGCCATCCACCCACCATCAGCGTGATCATCCCCGTCTACAATGGCGAAGCCTTTCTAGCGGAAGCGATTACCAGTGTATTGGCACAATCCTACCAACCGCGCGAAGTGATCGTCGTTGATGATGGCTCAACAGACCAGAC
This sequence comes from Caldilineaceae bacterium, assembly GCA_019637645.1. The sequence continues at coordinate 26,742 of JAHBVH010000007.1, read as the reverse complement.
GGCACAAGTGGCGCGCCAGTTTGGCAGCCAGATTCGCTATCTCTACCGGCCCAACGGCGGCCCAGCCGCGGCCCGCAACACAGGTCTTACCCAGGCGCGGGGCGAGTTCGTCGGTTTTTTGGACGCCGATGATCTATGGCCGACCACCAGCTTGGCACGCCGCCTACAGAGCCTGCAAGAAAATCCAACCGCGGGCGTGGCATTGGGTACGGTCCAAATCCTTTTAGCCACACCCAATGCCACTGGGAAAATCCACTTTGCACCCTGGCAACAGCCCCGGCCCATGTTGCTATTACAATGTGCGCTTGTCCATCGTTCGGTTTTTAGCCAAATAGGTACTTTTGATGAAAGCTACTTGTATGCCGAAGATGTCGATTGGTTTATGCGCGTGCGCGAAGCGGGTATTCCGATTCTGCGCCACACCGCGGTTGCGGTCTTTGCCCGTCGGCATCGCCAGAATCTAACCAACCAACAAGCAGCTAGCCATCATGGCTTGGCCGTCGCCCTCCAGCAATCGCTTGCACGGCGGCGCGATGCAGGCACCCCCACGCCGCCAACCCTACCATCTTGGACGACGTGGGGGTCAGCGGCTCCGGTCGATGAGCGGGAAAGAGAATAACAGGATTAAGCGTTACGCACTTGGGCCAGACCTGATAGGTTTGTTAAACCTTGTATCCCGTTGGCACTGTGGTCCCCACAACCGCCAACGAAAGACTCGGTCAGGTCTCTGGTCATGCCGATCAACGGCGTAACTTCTAAGGATAAGAGAGGAAAGATCCCTTGCGCGTCTTACTTTGGTCCCCCCTCTTTGCCCCCGAAACCGGTGGGATTGAGACCATCACAGCCCACCTAGCAACCGCCCTACAGCGGCACGGGCACGAGTTTGTTGTGATCACATCACAGGGTCGCTTGGATCTGCCGACAGAGAGCAGCTATGCTGGCATACCGGTCTATCGTTTCCCCCTGTTGGCAGCCATGACCCAGCAAAACTTGAGCCAAATCGTGACCCTTCGCCGCCAAATCACCGCCATCAAACAAGCCTTTCAGCCCCAATTGGTCCATCTCCAATTGGGGGGGCAGGCCGCCATTCTCTTTTTTCATCTACAAACCGGCCATGTCTGCCCGGCCCCGAGCTTGATCACCATTCATGACACCCTCCAAGGATTAGAACCTGGTAGCAACACCGTCTTAGGCCGCTGTCTGGCTGAAGCGGCATGGGTCGTCGCCAATTCGACGGCCATGTGGCAAGACGCCGAAGCAATCATGCCAGGGCTCGTCGAACGCATGAGTTTACTGCCATGCGCCCTACCAGCGCCCCCTTACCTGCCCCAACCCCTGAACACCCAACCGCCACGGCTACTCTGTTTGGGGCGAATCACGGCGGACAAAGGGTTTGACCTGGCGATTGACGCCTTTGCCCAAATTGCGGGGCGTTATCCAACGGCAACGTTGACCATAGTTGGCGAAGGCCCCGCACGGCAACAACTCCAGACCCAGATCGACCAATTGGGGCTGCAAGCCAGCATCACCTTAACGGGGTGGGTGACCGAGGCAGAACGTTGGCGCTATCTCAACCAAGCGACGCTGCTCCTTGTCCCCTCGCGGCGGCGCGAGGCATTTGGCTTAGTCGCGCTCGAAGCAGCCCAGATGGCACGCCCGGTCATTGCGACACGAGCGGGTGGCCTGACCGACGTTGTGGTGGACCAGCAAACGGGCCTGCTGGTCGAGCCAGAATCAGCATTGGCCCTAGCCACCGCGCTGGATCAGCTTCTCGGCCAGCCAGCGTTACTGAACCAACTGGGCCAGGCCGCCTATCAGCGCACCCAGACGGTTTATGATTGGCCGCGATATGGGGAAGCCTATGATCAACTCTACCGTCGCTTTGCCCAGCCCCAGAACAGACCACGGCTACAGTCGCTCCGGTCAGCCTGATCAACCACAAAGGAGCAATGGTACCGTTGGATAAAAAGGGAAGAGGGCATCTCCGATGATCAGTGTGATCATTCCTGTCTATAATGGTGAACATTATTTGGCCGCGGCGATCGAGAGCGCCTTGGCCCAAAGTATGCCACCCGCAGAAATTCTGATCATCAATGATGGCTCGGTTGATCAAAGCGCTAAAATTGCCACCGCCTTTGGCGATCAAGTACACCTCTACACCCAAGAGCATGCTGGCGTGGGTGCGGCGCGCAACCGCGGTGTTAGCCTCGCCCAAGGTGAATTTCTAGCCTTTCTTGACGCCGATGATCTCTGGCTACCGGATAAGCTGGCCCACCAGCTGGCTTGTCTACGCGATCAGCCCTGGCTAGATATAGTCTTCGGCCAAGTCGAACAATTTATTAGCCCCGATCTGCCGCTGGCCCAATACCCGGCCTTGCCCCCCAAAAACACGCTGCCAGGCGTCATTGCGGGTGCGATGCTGATTCGCCGCGAACGCTTTGCTGCCGTGGGGGCCTTTGCCACCGATTGGACGGTGGGCGAGTTTATTGAATGGTATGGACGGGCCACCTCAGCTGGGCTACAGAGCCTGATCCTGCCGGAAGTAGTGATGCGCCGCCGTCTCCACGCCACCAATATGACACGCCACAACCAAGCGCATCACAGCGATTATCATAAGATCATCAAAGCCAACCTAGCGAAGCGGCGCGCCCAAACCCGTGAACAAACTGAGGTCAGTCCGCCCTAGCCCAGCGCATTCGCCGCCACAACTTCACCGTCAACCGAAAGAAAGCAGCCGACGATTCGGCCAAGGAAGCATGCGTATGGCAAGTGGGAAGAACAAGGAAATCATAACAATGCGCGCCAATAGCAGAGAATTACCAAGCAAGTCGGCGCTAGCGCCCCAGCCAAAGCCCCATGGGCCCGACCCACAACAACAATTACTCTTGCGTGCCGGGTTGCTCTCTGGGGAAGCTGGCCGCGCGGCGTGGCGTGCGTGGCGTCCTCAAGCCGATCTCGACCGCCTACCCATTGGTGGCTTTGATCTCCTTCCTCTCCTGGCCCACAACTTACAACAACAAGGCATCACTGATAGCCTGCTCGATAAGTGCCGCGGGATCTACCGACGCACCTGGACCCAAAATCAGCTATCCCTCCAGCAAGTAGGGCAAGTCATCGAGTTACTCCAGACAGCGGCCATTACGCCCCTCCTGCAAGGCGATAGCACGCTGGTTCTATCTGCCTACCCGACCCTCGGGTTGCGCGCCATTCACCAAATCCAGCTGGTTACGGCAACCGCGCAAGCCGCGACCGTCCCCCGTCTCTTAGCCCAAGCAGGCTGGTACCCACAGCCCAGCAAAGAGCATTGGCTGCGCCATTGGCTCGGCAGTAACGCTCCCCAACTATTTCGCCAGCCCGCTAGCCCACTCCGCTTGACTTGGCAAAACTGCCCCGGGCCCAGCCATACACGCGGACAGCATACAGTATCACTCCGCCTGGGCGATCGGATGACGGAGCATGTAGACGCCACCGAACTCTTTCTGACGGTTTGCCAGCAAGGCATTGCGACGCTCTGGCAGCGCGGGGCCGTGCAGTGGGTGGCCGATGCCTGGATGGTGCTCCACGCGGCCGCCCCCACCATCGACTGGGAACGTATCTTGGTCCGGATCCGGACCCAGGCGACCCAAGTACGCATGGCGGCGGCGTTAACCGGGTTGCAACAGTGGGTAGATGCGCCCATCCCACCCCAATTCCTAGAAGGGGTACTGGCGCTGCCTTACCACCCCTTTGAAGCATACGAAAGGCAGCTTTTAGGACGCTTCTCGCCTAAAGTAGGTAGGGCTCTCCTGCTTTGGACCGATATCCAACGTCAAAAACGCGGCCAGTAGCAGCACTGATTTGGCCGAGAGTACCACTGCCACTCGTCCCTAGGCACACTATTCAATGAAACGCGTTTGAATTTATGAAACTTCTCCAATTTGCCCATCAAACAGCGGCAAGACTCTTTTATCTTGCCATCCTGACCAGTATTGCCAGTGGTTTATGCAATGCAGCCTTGGCTGGCGTCATTAGTCAACATCTCGTTATGGGCAGCACCATTGACCGTAACTTCCTGCTAGGCTTCACCGGCCTCATTTTGCTAGCTGTGCTGCTCGATTTCGTGGCGAAACATGCCCTCAATCACCTGATGCATCAGGTGGTAACCGAATTACGGCTGAGTTTTATTGATCAACTGTTAGCCACCCCCTTCCCCCGCCTAGAAGCCATTGGTACCCCACGGCTCATGTCCCTCTTGAGCGAAGATGTCCGCTCGCTTGGTCACGTCATTTGGGAGCTGCCGACGCTCTGTATCGGCCTGGCCACTATCATGGGCTGTCTGTTCTACCTAGCTTGGCTAGAGCCAATCATATTGGCGGCTACCATACTCCTCGCCTTGCCCATTCTGGCTGGCTACTGGCTATTGCAAAGACGAAACGCACGCTTATGGCAAACAGCTTTAGTCCATCGTGATCGGCTCTTTGCAACCTATCGTGACTTGACCGAAGGCATTAAAGAGCTCAAATTACATGCCCAACGCCGCAGCGAGTTTTATTACAGCCAGCTGCATCCACGGTTGCGGCAGAGTGAGCAGACCTCAATTCAGTATACCCAGAGCTACTACTGGGCCCAAAACGTTAATCAATTTACCTTCTTTGTGCTTATTTTGGGTCTATTTGTCATGCACCACTGGACACAGACATCGCTGGAAGTGCTGGGTGCCTATGCCATTATGATTCTCTACCTAAAAAACGCCACAATGACCCTCGTTTCCGCTTTGCCCCACTGGACAGAAGCGACGGCCACCCTCCGGGCCGTCGAAGATCTGGGCTTTACGCTACGATCACCCTTGCCACTGGAGCAACCATCCCAAAGCAAGCCTGTCTCCGCAGCATTTCAGGTGGATTTACAAAATATCACCTATGAATATATAAGCCCCGAGACTGAGACAAATTTCCAGCTTGGCCCACTTGTCTGCCACTTCCAAGCGGGCGAGATCGTCTTTCTGACGGGAGGGAATGGCAGTGGCAAGACGACCTTTCTCAAGCTCTTAGTTGGGCTCTATACACCCCAAAGCGGCCACCTGTTGTGGAATGGCAAGCCCGTGACGGCAGCAAACGCCGAAGCCTATCGCCAAAATTTTGCCGTTCTCTTTGCCGAACCTTATTTATTTACCGCGCTGCTTGGTCTGGCATGGGAAGATCTGGATCAGCGCGCCGAACTGTGGCTCCACCGGCTCCAGTTGGATCACAAAGTGCGGGTCAAGCAAGGTCATCTTTCTACGCTTACGCTATCCTATGGGCAACGCAAGCGGCTGGCCTTGTTGACCGCTTATTTGGAAGAACGGCCTGTCTATATCTTTGATGAATGGGCCGCTGGCCAAGACCCCGAATTTCGCGAGATCTTTTATCGCCAACTTCTGCCTGAATTAAAAGCGAACGGCAAACTTGTCCTTGTTATCAGCCACGATGATCACTACTTTGATGTCGCGGATCGGTTGATCAAGTTCGATACGGGGCGGATCGAATTCGATCAGAAGCAGGTGCGCCAGCCGGCTTGTACTGCGGTTGCAGCTTTCCAACCCTAACCAGAAAATGTCAGCTTATAAAGGTTATGTGTAAGTTTATACGTCATAAAACTTAAAAAAAATTATACTTTTTATGGTACAATTCATAGATAATGCATTATCTATGAAAAACTGAGTCGTTTGTCCCTGAAAGTTTTACGCCGTGTTGCGAAAGATGAATTCTTATATCAGGAAAAATAGTAAGTTACCTAATGATAAAGCTAAAGAACTTTTCTATTCGCCAATGACTATTGCTCCGGCAGAGAAACATATCCTGATCTTCGATCTTGCCATCGGTGGTCATCATGCCAGCTATTTATATCACTTACTTACGCTATTACCGCTGATGCCTTCTATACGGCTCAGTGTGGTCGTTGCCCCCGCTTTTCTGACAAAGCACCCTGCGGTTGTCCAGGCTACTAAACAGAGAGCACAAATCGAATGGAGAGCGATTACTGATCAAGAGTACCAATGGTATCAACGCATGACAGCTTCCATAATCCAGCAGCTTTGGGCCGAATGGCAGCTTTTTTGTCGTTATGCGAACCTAACCCAAGCCACCCAGAGCTTGGTCATGTACTTAGATCGCTTTCAGCTACCTTTGGCATTGGGCCTGCCGGTATCCTTGCTTGTCTCTGGCATCTACTTTCGCCCCAAATTGCACTATAGCCAATTGCCGGGCACAACAACTTCGTTTAAGCAACAGTGCCAACAACAACGCGAACGTCTGCTCTGGCGACGAGCCTTCCGTCACCCGCGTTTCCAGACACTCTTCTGTTTGGATGCCCTCGCCGTAGCGCCGCTTCAAGCCCTAACCCAACAGCGCCCGGTGCTGCACCTGCCCGATCCGGTTGCGAGCAACACGGTAGACAGCGCTTCCGCAGTTCACCTTACCAAGGCGGCATTGGGGATTGCAGAACACCGTCATCTCTTTCTGCTTTTTGGCGTTTTAGATAGCCGCAAAGGCATCTATCAATTGCTAGACGCCTTGCGCCTGTTGCCAGACACAGCCCTAAGCAAGCTGGCAATCTTGTTCGTCGGGCCAATCGCCCAGCGCGACACAGCACGGTTCTCCCAGCAGTGTGAAGCCGTGCGCACAGCAAAGCCAGCCGTCCAGCTGCTCGTATGGGATCGGTATATCCACGAGGAGGAGATCCAGCCATTCTTTACGCTAGCCGATGTGATATTGGCCCCCTACCAGCAGCATGTTGGCATGAGTGGTATTGTGGTCCGGGCAGCCGCAGCCAGAAAGCCACTGCTTGCCGCTCAATATGGGCTAATGGGCGCGATCGTTCGGCAGCATCAGTTGGGATTGACCCTCGACACCACCCAACCAGCGCAGATCGCCGCGGGCATTACAGAATACCTAGAACGCAGCGTTACGGATCAATTTGATCCAGATGCAGCAAGCAACTTCGCCACAGCGAACACCCCTGCTCGATTTGTCGAAGTCCTCGCGAAAGGGCTTGGGCTGGCCCCACCATGGGCGATCGATGACCTGATCGCAGCATAGGTGTTAATCCACGCTGTTCCCTTAATTTAGGGAAACCACGCAAAGACGGCTTTGAACTGATCCAGAAAAGCCACAAAGAGCTGACCTTAACCAGTCAAAGGCTTTCATCTGCAACCTTTTGTTTCATGGAAAGCGGCGAACCATGCGGAAGTCACCCCCGCCATGGCAGGCTAGGCGGAAAAGATTATCATCAAACCGGTTGAAAGTAACGTAGCGGTATGCGTTTAGCAATTTTTTGGCACGATCTTCTGCCCTATCACCTAGCGCGCCTAAAGGCATTAAGCGAAGCGGGCCAAGCCAACGGGCATTCCATCCAGGGCTTTATCCTCTGTGCCGCCGCGACCCCGGCCACCCGCGACGCACAGCAAGCGCTGGGAGAGCAACTCACCATTCTGTCGCAGGACCCAACGACAGCGGGTGAATTTTCACACCACTCGAAGCAACAGCTCTTAACAGCATTGGACCACCTTCAGCCAGATGCCGTTGCGATTATTGGTTATACCGGCCTCGTAACACGGGCAGCCTTGGGCTGGTGCCGCTATCACCGCCGCGGGGCAATTCTCATGTTATCGAGTCAGCGCGCAGACTATAGCCGGGTTTGGTGGCGCGAGTGGCCGAAGCGTCAATTAGTCAGCTACTACGATGCGGCCTTTGTCAGTGGCAAACCCCAACTCGACTACGCCCGTCAGTTGGGAGTCCCCACCAAACGGATAGCGACAGGCTATGGGGTGGTCGACAATGACTTCTGGCGCGCCGGCGCCGCCACCGCCCGCGGCCAGGCACGCCAAATTCAGCACCATTATGGCGTACCCAGCCGTTTTTTTCTCACCGCTTGTCGCTTTGTACCCAAAAAGAATCTCACGGGGCTACTCAATGCCTATGCACGCTATGTGGCCCAAACCGGTACAGCGCCTTGGGGGCTGGTCCTGGTCGGCGACGGGGAATTGGCCCCCCAGTTACGGCAACAGGTGGCAACCTTGGGCCTAGCCGACCTTGTCCATTTTCTCGGCTATTTGCCCGCCCCCGAGATGGCTGCGATCTACGGTGTTGCTGCGGCCTTTGTGCTGCCCAGTGCCTATGCGGAACAGTGGGGGCTCGTGGTCAATGAAGCCATGGCGGCTGGCTTGCCTGTGCTGGTCAGCAAAATCTGTGGCTGTGTCGCAGACCTGGTGATTGAGGGCGAGACCGGTTTCACCTTTGATCCGACCAACGAACAAGTGCTCGCCGATTTGCTCGGGTCGATTACACAGCAAGAGTCCTTGCGCGAGCACATGGGACGCAAAGCGCAACAGCACATCCAACACTATTCACCGGCGCGCTTTGCCCAGAATTTGTTTAGTCTTGCCGAAACGGCTATCCAACATGCCCAAACGCGGCGTTGGCCCCTTTGGCCAGTCCCCACGAATTGGTTTTGAGCCAAGTAGGAAGAGGGTATGGAACCTTATTCATCAGAAGCCATCTTTACCAACCCAGGCAGTGCAAGGGCAGCCGCCCAGCGCAAGCCTTGCTTACTCGTCGGTTTTACGAGTCGGCGTGATGTAACCGGACAGGCCCTGGCTTTTGACCTCTTGCTGACTGGCCTGGAGCAGCGCGATATTCCCTATCGCCTGGTGGATCTAGGGATGGATGGCTTGGCTGCGCGGCCTGGCAGTTTTGATCCAGCGCGGTTACTGGTCACCCTCAAGATCTTATACTTATTCTGCCTAAATCTACGGGGGGTGGACCAACTCTACCTCGTTGTGGCCTCCTCACAGCTTGGCTTTTTGCGCGATGCCTGCATGATCTGGCTCAACTATTGGGTAGGTCATCGGCTGATCATCCACTTACATGGCGGTGGCTATCGCACCTTTTATGAAAGCCAGCCAGCTTGGCTACAGCAGTTCATTGCGCGCACCATTGCGCATGCCGACAAAATCATTGTGCTTGGGGAGCAGCTTCGGGATCAATTTGCCTTTGTTCCCAACTATGCGCAGAAAATCTGTACAATTCCCAATGGCCTACCGCTGGAGTTACACCCAAAAACGCTACAGCCTAAATCGTTGCCAGCCACAGGCCCCCTACGCCTCTTGTATCTTTCAAATCTAATGCCATCCAAAGGCTACTTGGTGTTGCTGGAAGCCTGCCGCATTCTAACCCACGAGCGGGGCCTAGCGATCCACTGCGACTTTTGTGGGAATTTTGTCGAAACGATGGTCGATACGCCGCACAAGGCCCAGTCGGCACAAGCGCGCTTCTTCCAGCTGATCAAGGCGTGGGAGTTAACCGAAGTAGTCACCTATCATGGCGTCATCCGCGGAGCCGCCAAAGAGGAATTATTACAGCAAGCCCATGCCTTAGTCTTGCCCACCAGCTATCCCTGGGAAGGGCAACCCTTGTGTATTATCGAGGCCCTGGCCTTTGGCACGCCGGTGGTGGCCACCCCCCACCGCGGCATCCTGGACCAAGTGAGCGATCAGTATAATGGCTTTCTGGTAGCGGCAGAAGCGCAACAGGTGGCCGCGGCAGTGGAAAAATTAGGCGAAGACCCCGCCGCTTATCAACAACTGAGCCAGCAGGCACGGCAACACTTTGTGGCGCACTTCACCCAAGAGAAATATTTAGAGCGGTTGATCACCGTCATTATAGGAGGCAAGTAAGCCGGTGATGATCCAGAATTGGGAACAGCGGCTCCCCTGGCTTATTGCCGGAGCCGTCGGGCTGAGCGAGCTAGCCTTCGTCGGCTATGGCCTATGGATTAGCTACCCAGACATCAACGAAGTTACCAAAATGCTGGCCTTGAGCGCGCTTGGGATTCTGGGCGTGCTCCTCTTTCTGTACCTTCCTGAAATCGGCGTTGGGCTCTATCTCTTTAACGGAATCTTTAAAACGGCAGACATTTTTGGCGATGCCGAGTCTATCATACCGACCCTCTTTATCTTGGGGCTGACGATTGGCATTTTGGCCGTCCGCACACCGGCCACGACCCGCATTTCTTTGCGCATGGATCCCTTACTTGGTCTGTTGCTCGGCTTTAATGGGCTCGTCTTCCTTTCGGCACTCTTTACCGGAATGCCCGGGGCTTTAGAAAAATCCTTGCGCCTCACCTTTTTTACGAGTATGTCGCTGCTTATGGCCCAGTTGATTCTACAATCACCCCAGCTGCTCTTACAAGCCTTTCGTTACACAGCCCTTCTGGCGGTCATCACCGCGGTTATGTCCGTCGCAACCTTTATGCTCGACAGCGGTGGTAGCCTCCGCAGTGTTACCCTCTTTGCCGCCAACGATGTAGTCTTCGGGCGCACCTTGGCCACTGGCATCCTGATGAGCTTCGGCTTGTTTCTCTATGATCAGACGCTGCCCAAAATTTGGCGTTGGTTTCTCCTGCTTTCACTCCCGATCACCCTCATGAGTCTGATCCTTTCGACTTCGCGAGGGGCAACGGTGGGCCTGATCGGGACACTGCTCTTTGCGCTCTTCCTCCATCGCCGCCGACCACCCCTTTGGGTATTTGGTGTCATCGGCTTTGGGGTCTTGGCCTATTTCTATATCACCACCACTTGGGGGGATCGTGTCATCGATCTCGTCAACTTCTCTTTCTACAATTATGCAACGGGGCTTGATCTAAGTACGCAGCTACGCGTGAACATGTATATTGATGCCATCCAACGATACCTTACCCATCCCCTCTTCGGCATCGGCACCCAACCCAACGGGCGCTACCCCCATAATATTTTTCTAGAGGTTGCTTCCGAGCTTGGTACCGTTGGGCTTCTCCTGTTTCTGGGGTTAGCCTGGCAGATCTGGAATAAAATGCGCCTTTTGCTTAGGCAGCCAGCCGATTCCGTCAGCTATATCTTGGCCCAGATCACAGCCATTGGTCTCGTTTATTCTCTGATTATTGCGCAATTTAGTGGCAATTTCCAACATCAACGGTCACTCTGGCTCTTTTTAGCGATTGCCTGGGCCCTCCAGCCTGCGAGCCGGCTGTTCTACGCGGGGCCATCATCATCTGATCAGCCACGCTGATCCAAGTTTTAAAACACAAGCGGCTTACGGTTGAGGTATCTACTTTGTCGAACAAATATTTAGCGATTATTTGTCAGCATTTTTATCCAGAAATGTTATCCACGGGACTCTTTCTCACCCAAATGGCAACCGGGCTGGTACAGCGCGGCTGGGCGGTGCGGGTCTATTGCGCCCAACCCCTCTACCTGCCCGGCAGTACCAACCCGGAAGATACCCCCCGTTATTTGGAATATGAAGGGGTAGAAATTATTCGCGTGCCCACGCTCAGCACGGCACGGGCAGGCTTATTCCGACGCTTTACCCATGCTGTCACCTTTTTACTCGCAATTGCTTGGTATCTCCTGCGCGATCACAAAAGCTTGCTCGGGGTGATCAATACCACCAATCCACCCTTCTTGGGGCTGACGGCGTGGTTTGCCAAGTGGTGCTTAGGACTACCCTTTCTCACCATCGTACACGATATCTACCCCGATATTGCCATTCAACTGGGCCTTCTCGCCAAACACTCACCCCTAACCTGGTTGTGGGAACGATTGACCCGCCTCATCTTGAATCAATCGGTGGGCCTAATCGTCATTGGGCGCGACATGGCCCACCTTGTGCGCGCCAAATTGAGCCGCCGCTCTGCTGTGCTGATGACCCTGATTCCCCATTGGGCCGACGAAACGCACCTCTACCCGATCCCGAAAGCAACGAACACCTTTGTTGCCAAACATCAGCTCCAAGAGCGCTTTGTGGTCCAATACGCTGGGCGCATGGGGCGTCTACATAATTTGGAACCGCTGCTCGATGCGGCACAAGCGCTGCAAGATATACCGGTACTCTTTCAATTTATCGGTGAAGGGGCCAAGCGGGCCACCTTGGAGAGCCAGGCCCAAAGACTTGGGCTGCAGAATGTACAATTCCTCTCCTATCAACCCTATGAAGAACTGGCCCCCATGTTATCGGCAGCCGATCTGGCCGTTGTCTGTCTGGATAGCGCGTTTACCGGTGCATCAGTGCCCAGCAAGACCTATAGCGTCATGGCCTGTGCACGCCCCATCTTGGCCCTCGTAGCGCCGCATAGTGAGATCGGCCAGCTCGTGCAAGAGAGCCAATGTGGTCTTGTGCTTCCGGCGGCAACAGGCCACCAAATCGCCCATGTTATTCGCCAATTATGGGCAGACCCCCAAGCAGTACAGCAGATGGGGCAACAGGGCTATCGAGCCTTTCAGGCTAACTATACGCTAACCACAGCCCTCGAGAACTATGATCTCTGCTTGCGTCGCTACTTTGATCATGATCTGGCCTACCGGACCGTACAGCCGCCAGCGGGGTATCCGGTGCAATCCCATCACGAACCACGTTTGTATGAAAGCAAGATAGGCTGAACACCATGATATACCGCTGGTATCGCTGGTTCATGCTGATCCTCCTAAGCTTATTCTTTTTGGGGCTCATTCATAGCCTTGCGCAACCGTTGCCGACGGTGAATGCGCTGCGCCACCAGAGTGCAGCGAACTTCCGTTCCTTGCTCGCCTGGGTAGCGCGCCCGGAAGCGCCCGCCGTGGCGGTCATCCAACAGCTGCGGGCAGCCACAGAACCAATGGCACAACCCACGCTGACACCAGCGGAGGAAGTGAAGAATAGCCTTGCGCTACCGATCACCGTGACGCTGACACCGGCGGTTGTCTTTGCCACGGCCACGGCGGCCCAACAGGCAACGCTCACAGCCAGCGCGGCCATGGCCGACGCGACAAACACACCAACACCAGTACGTACCTTGGCAGCAGCTCAGCAGACACCCGACGCCACCGCCACGATGCGCCAAGCCGAAGTCGAAGCGACCGTCAGGGCGCTGTTAACCAGCGTTAATCGACCGGCGCTTCAGCTAGCCACCGTAACACCGACCGCGACCCCCATTGTCGTTACGGCCACCGCCACACCAGCGGATCTCTTGAGCGCCGCCACCCGCGCTGCCGCGGTTACCCAAGCCGCCTTGTTAACGGGCACCTGGACCCCCGTGCCGCGCAATTGGCTCGTTGTAACGCCCGTATTACTCTTTGCAACGCCCACACCGGCCAATGGTGCCACAGCCGAAGCGCTAGCCATCCAAGCCACGGCCCGCGCGGCCACCACAGGTACGCCCAATCCCTATCGCGTTATCCTCGAGATTACCTTGGTGACGGCTACGCCCCGCGCCGCAACTTTGGTGGATGCAGCAGAGACGCTAGTCGCCGCGACAGCGCAAGCCCTTGCCCAAGGCACGGCCACCGCGCTGCCCCCCAATTGGCGGGTGGTCACCCCGATCGTGGTGACCAATACCCCGACCCCGGCCAATGGGGCCACGGCAACGATGCAGGCCAAGTTGGGTGAGGCGATTGCGCTCTTGACCGGGATACCACCAGCCAACGCCATTATTGCCGTGGCGACACCAACGCCAGTGTTGATCCCTGTCGAAGATCCAGGCCAACTTGGCGATGATCCGGTCTTGCCGCCGCCCCAGCTAACCTTCCCAACCGAGTTGGTGGGTAAGATTCTCTTTGTGGCGGACTTTAATCGCAATCAGCCCAATGCACGCCAAGTGCTCTATGCCATCAACCCCGATGGCACGGGGCTTGCCCGCCTCACCGACCGCTGGGCCTATACCATTGCCGAAGAACGCGATCGCTATAACGCGGCGGGGAGCGCCCGTCTCTTTGCCAAGGAGGATGGCAATGGGCAACAGCTCTACCTGGAAAACATAGCCGACAAGCGTGGCGAATCGATAACAGCCTTTGCGACGGGTGCAGTTGGACAAGCCGCTTGGTCACCAACCGCCAACCGCGTGGCTTTGGTCGTTAGCGAGAATCGTAACGAGGCCCTGTGGCTGTTGGAACCGGGGGTCTGGCCCGCAACGCCAGTTTCCCAGCCAGATGGCACAGCAGCGCGCCATCCAAGTTGGTCGCCCGACGGCAGCACCCTTGTCTTTTCCGCGGACCGCTCTGGCATTCAGCAACTTTGGTTGCTGGACACCCAGAGCGGTGCGCAACGTCAGTTGACAGATTTTACCTTCGCAGTCCGTGATCCGGTTTGGGTGAAATATGGCGATCCTTATGTTCCTATGGCTGAGCCGGTGGATGATGGTGATCCGCAAAGCAAGCCACCGGTTTGTCTTGTCTGTCTAGCCCTCCCCAACCCGTAACCGTTGGGATACGTAACCGTTGGGATACTATAGCAGTTCGACGAGAATGATCTATGGTCGCAAACTCAATTTCAACCAGACCGCGCCGGCGGCGACACCAGTCTTGGCTCAAACGCTTGCTTTGGCTTGAACCATTTTGGCTGCTGCTGCTGGCACCATCCTTGCTCTTTACTGATTATTTTTGGGAACCGACAGCACGCCCGCTGTTGATCGTCGCCCTCTTTCTCTTTTGGCCGATGCGCTTGAAAGCCAAACAGCCTTTGTTACCAGGGGGGGCGGCTGGTTGGTTTATCGGTTTTCTCTTCCTCTGGCTGCCTGTCACCATCTGGCCGTCAGTCGATAGCGATTTATCGTGGATGGTGGCAGGGTACATCTACTTTGCCTTGGCGGCCTTTATCGCGCTGATTCACTGGCCCCCGCTACGTCAGCAGCCCGGCTGGCTTGTGTTAGCACTGTTACTACTCGGTGTTGGCTTAGCCATGGTGGGGCCGGAACTCTTTTCCATCAATCCAGACAAAATGCTCGATGTCTACCGGAGCGAAGAATTTACCGTGAACGCCGCCACCCTAGCAGGCGAAACCATCAACCCCAATATTTTGGCGGGCGCGCTCGTCTTCATCATGCCGTTGAGCATGGCCTTTGCCCTCTATTGGCCGTGGCCGCAGCGCCGTTGGCTGTCGTTACTGGGCTGGGTACCGGTGCTGATCATGGGCAATGCCCTGCTCTTGAGCCAAAGCCGCAGCGGTTGGTTAGCGTTGCTTGTCAGCACCCTGCTGCTCTGCTGGGTACGCTGGCCGCGTCCCACCCTGCTCCTATTAGGCAGTGGCCTTTTGGTGGGGACGGTAGCCCTCTGGCAAAGCGGCCTTTGGGACGGCCTGGCTAATGCCAACCTGATCCACAGTGCCCAAGCCAGCCTGACCAGACGCCTGGGCATTTGGCAGCTCTCGCTCCAACTATTAGGGGCCAATGGAATAACCGGGATCGGTTTAGGGGTTTATGAGCAAGTTTTTGCGCTGCGCTTTCCCACCTTGCCCCTAGTTGGGGGACGCTTGGCCCCCCCCCATGCCCATAATTTGTTTGTACAGTTGGCGCTCGATCTAGGTATTCCCGGTTTGGTGGCCTATCTTGGCCTGTTGGCAACGCTGATCCGCTCACTCTATCACACGCTCCAGGCCGCCCATTGGACGCGCCACCCCCAGAGCTATCCGCTAGCGTTGGGCGTCAGTGGTGCCTTCATGGCAATGCTGGTCGTCGGCACCTTTGATAACGCTTTATGGGGAACCAAACTCACGTTTATTCCCTGGTCGATCTTTGCCTTAGCATTTATTTCAGAAACCATAGAAAAGCCAAATGACTCTGCCATCTAACTATTTTTCACCATTACGCGTCTGGCTGTTCGTCCTGCTTGTGTTGCTTACCACCACAAGCTGTCGTTTTGGTAGTCGTCTACCACCTACGCCTGAGCCGCTCATGGCAAGTGATACGCTCTTGAATGGGTATGAGACCTATGTCGTCCAACGCGGCGATATGATTGTTGGTATCCAGTTCCCTGGCACCATCAATTTGCGACAGCAAGCCGAGCTCTTCTTTCCGCAAGATGGTCGCATTGCGCGGCTCTATGTCCAAAGTGGCGATTTTGTGCGCGCCAATACGGTGCTAGCCGAGCAGAAGGTTGATGATCTGCAACTGCAACTGACCGAGGCCGAATGGGACCTCGAGATTGTTCGCCAGAAACATGCCATGGCCGCGGAAGCGCGCGCCGATGCAGTTCAACTGGCCGAGCAAGAAGTCAAGATTGCAGAGTTAACCCTGGCCTCGCTCTTAACCAAAAAATTAAATGATCCCGGTGCTGTTGCCCCAGAAGCGCTAGCCAAAGCGGAGCAAACCTTGACGGCGGCGCAGCTTGATGTCAAGCGCTTGGGCCGCGCCGATGACCTAACACAACAAAAAGAACTCATCGTTGCCGAAGTCAAAGTGCGCCGTTTGCAGCAGGCGATTGAACAAAGCCGGATTCTGGCCCCTTTTGATGGCAATGTCTATTTCATTACACCCGGCGGCGAGCTAGAACGGCTGCCGGCCACGGCCTATGAACCGATTATGCGCCTGGTCGATCCAACCTCGCTCTCGATCGACGCTTCGGTTGTCGAAAACGAAATGGAACAGCTCGTGGAGACCATGGCCGTTTCGGTTACGCTGAACTATCGCCCCGAAATCGTCTTGTCCGGCACGATTCAACAGCTCCCCTTTCCCTTTGGCACGGGGGGCGATGGCTTTATTCACATTGCCGTGCCGCCCCGCGACCAGAGCAAGCTGCGCATGGGCGGCGCGGTGACAGTCTATGCCGAGGCCCAACGCCGGGAACAGGTGCTTTGGCTACCACCACAAGCGCTACGCGAAGTCGGCAACGCCTTTTATGCGATTGTGAGCGACGGCGAAAGTGAGCGCGAAGTGTTGGTCCAAGTTGGTCTACGGACAGAGGAACGTGTCGAAATTCTTGCTGGCCTTGTTGAAAACGAAATTGTGGTTCGCAAATAATCCAATATGACAATCACTACTTCTTCCACTCCAATTTTATCAGCCGAGCCCAGCCAAGGGATCGATCTCCGCACCATTTTGCGCATTTTGCACTATTGGGCTTGGCTCCTACTCCTTGGTGCTTTGATCGGCGCGGGATTAGGCTATGCGGCAAGCATTCAATCCTTGCCCATCTATCAAACGGAGGTGCTCTTATTAATTGAAGAAACGCGCTCCCTTAGTAACGCCGACCTCACGTTGGCCGGTCGCACCAGCACCTATCTAGAGCTGATCAACCAAGGGCTCATGCTAGAGAAAGTGGCGCAAGTGCTCAAGGTCGATTTTACCCAACTCGCGGACACCATCACCGATATGCGCGTGGAGTCGATCCGCAACACGCAGCTTTTCCGGGTTTATGTGGAAGGCTACCATCCCGAATATTTGGTCGCCGTCGCCAATATTTTGCCCCGTGTGCTGAGCGACGAGATCACCAATGTGCGCACGGAGCGCTTTGCCGAGTCGCGCAAAAATCTGACCAACCAGATCGAGGCGATCAAAGCCCAAATTGAAGTCACGCAGAGCAATATGGATCGGCTTGGCACGCCACGCAACACCCAACAAGAAAATCAGCTGCGCGATCTACAGACAGTCCTCGCCCAACAGCAGAACAGCTATGCCAACTTGGTCCAGAGCTTTGAGAATCTGCGGCTGGTGGAATTGCAAGCCATGGACAACATTGCCACGGTCCGTTCGGCGCAATTGCCCAAAGCACCGATCAGCGGCAACACCATCCCCAATATTCTACTAGGCAGCTTGATCGGGATTGCCTTGGTGCTAACCGTGATTACGCTGATCGAATATCTGGATGATCGCGTCCGTTCACCCCACCTATTGCAAGAGTCGCTGGGCACAACTTTTTTGGGGGCCATTGATGTGATCCGTACCCAAAGCAGCAATAGTAATTTGAGTGAAAAGCTGATCACCGCCGTCGAGCCCCGTCATCCCGTCTCGGAAGCCTACCGCAGCATTCGCACCAATCTGCGCTTTTCGGCCATTGACAGCCGCTTACGCACCCTCATTGTCACAAGCTCAGTCGCTGGTGAAGGCAAAAGTGTGACAGCCGCCAATCTAGCCATTGTCATGGCCCAACTAGGGCTTTCCGTCGTTTTGGTCGATGCCGACACGCGCAAACCAACGCAACACAAATTATTTCACTTACAAAAGCAGCCGGGGTTGAGCGAAGCGCTGTTGGCCGAGGACACTGAGCCTCAGCAATACCTACGCGAAGTGGATGTACCCAATCTGCGGCTGCTGCCCAGTGGGATGACGCCCCCCAACCCCGCCGAATTGCTAAGCTCACAACGGATGCGCCAACTGATTACCGATCTCCATAACCATGCTGATGTGGTCATCCTGGATACGCCACCTCTCTTGGTCGTCACCGACGCGGCGGTCCTTGCCAGTTATGTACGCGACATTATTTTGGTTGTCAATGCCAAACGCACCCAACGCAGTGCCCTCACCCGGTCGGTCGAAAATGTCCGCAAGATTGATGCTAACATTCGGGGCGTGATCGTTAACGAATTGAGCCGTTCGTCACGCGGGTACTCCTATTATGGTGAATACTATGCCAATCACAATGCCAAATACTATGGAAATGCCGACTAGTCCGCCCAAGGGTGCGGAGCAGCATTCCCACCTTTTCACAATTTTATGACTACATTAGCCATCCATAATCTATCAGTGGCGTACTGGCCCGAGCGGAACCTTGCCCCCACCGTAGCACTTCACCAAATTGACCTCCACGTCGCGTCCGGTGAGTTTATTGCGGTGGTCGGCCCCAGTGGCTGTGGCAAGAGCAGCCTGCTGCACGCCATCGCGGGCTTGCTGCCGCCGGTGAGCGGTGAAATGCGGCTTGATGACCAAGTGATCAACGGCCCTGGCCAAGAACGGGCGCTCGTCTTTCAGGCACCCGCGCTCCTCCCTTGGCGCACGGTGCATGCCAATGTGGCCTATGGGTTGGAGCTTCGTGGCCTCGCGCGGCGAGAAGCCTACCAGCGTGCCCAGCCCTTTATCACCCTCGTTGGTTTACAAGGGTTTGAGGCAAGCTACCCACGTGAGCTATCCGGAGGAATGCAGCAACGGGCGAATTTAGCGCGGGCCCTAGCCGTCCAACCCAAGTTGCTCCTGCTTGATGAGCCGCTCTCGGCCTTGGATGCGCAAACACGCGAAGTGATGCAGGTAGAGCTACAACGCATTTGGCTCGAAAGCCAATGCAGCGCGCTCTATGTCACCCATCAAATAGATGAAGCGATCTTTTTGGCCGATAAAGTCGTGGTGCTCTCCGCACGTCCTGGGCAGATTCAACAGATCATCCCCGTGGACTTTCCTCGGCCGCGCCGCTTTGCCATCAAACAGCATCCCACCTTTGCGGCGCTCACCGCGCAGATCTGGCAATTGCTCCAACTGGACCAGAGCTTTCGAACTACAGAGAGACGGGAAGGGAGACGCCATGCTGAACTCGCTTGAACAAAGCAGTAGCCTGCCCCTCCGCATTGGCGCGGCCAATGCCATCAATGCGCGCAGCCTCTATCAACGCGCCGAACGTATCTTGCTGGGCTGGGGCACTTTGCTGATCTTGCTCGTGCTTTGGGAGTTGGCCCCCGCGCTAGGGTGGGTCAACCCCCTTTTTACCAGCTCGCCGAGCCGGATCTGGCGTGCCGCCCAATGGCTCTTTGCCCACGGCTTCTGGCGCGACATCCAGGTGAGCGCGGTGGAATTTCTCTATGGCTTTGGGCTATCGCTGCTCGTTGGGACACCGCTTGGGCTTCTCATGGGGTGGTATCGTCGGGTTCATGCCTTGTTTGATCCCTTGATCACGGTGCTCTACGCCATTCCGCGCGTAGCCTTGCTGCCTGTGCTCATTCTCTGGCTAGGGATTGGGATCGAGTCCAAAGTAGCCATTGTCTTTTTAGGCGGGGTCTTTGCCATTCTGTTCAATGTGATGGCGGGCATGAAAACCCTCGACGAACAACTGATCCGCTGTGCGCGCGTCTTTGGCGCCACCGATCGCCAGCTCTTTCTGACGGTGGCCCTCCCCAGCATCTTGCCCTTTCTTATCGCGGGCATGAAGTTAGCGGTTGGGCGTTCGCTCATTGGGGTTCTGGTGGGTGAGTTGGTCGCGGCCACCGCGGGCGTTGGTCATATGATGGCGATTGCTGGGGCCACCTTTCAAACCGATAAACTTTTTGTCGGCGTCGTTTTGCTGGCTGGCGTGAGTTGGAGCCTCACCGCGCTGCTGCAAAGGATCGAGAATCACCTATCACAATGGCGACCACAGCAATAAGATAACAGGGAATGTCGAAAGTAAAACATGCGAGTCAGGTTTTCGGTATTTCCGCCCTGTGCCTTCAGGGCGGTGCGCGCATCGTATACCGAAAAACTTACTTGACGCGGTGTCATAGCTCCAGAATTAAGGAAACGAAAAAATGGTAAAACAAAGCTTATCTCGGCATTATTCTATGATGTGTGCACTTCTGTCGATCCTGCTCCTGTTCAGCGCTTGCGCCCCCATCCAAACACGCGCCAACGGCACCCCGGCAACCGAGAACACAGCGCTGACGCCGATCAACGTCTGCTACAGTTCGGCCAGTGCCACCCAATCGGTCGTCATGTATGCCTATGAGAAGGGCATCTTTCAACGCTATGGGCTCGCGGTGAACTTGATCTACATCGAAGGCGGTTCCACCGCCACCACTGCCCTCATGACGGGCTCGGTAGACATCTGCCAGATTGCGGGCTCAGCGGTGGTCAACAGCATCGTTGCGGGTAGCGATCTCAAACTAATTGGCGGGCTTTTCAATACCTATGTCTACTCGCTTATGGTACGTCCAGAGATTGCCACCACAGCAGACCTACAAGGGAAAGCCCTTGCCATTAGCGACCCCGGTGGTTCGTCGGATACAGCGCTGCGCGTGGTCTTGCGTTCGTTCGGGCTAGCACCAGAAGAAGATGTTGCCCTCCTTGCGGTAGGCTCCCAAGGCAAACGCTTGGCCGCCATGGAAAGTGGCGCGGTTGTGGGCACGCTGGTTAGTGTACCCGAAACGGCCATGGCGCGCGCGGCGGGTTTTCACGAACTTGTGGATATGGCCGCCTTGAATGTGCCCTATCTCCACACGGCGTTAGTGACAGGTGGCCCCTTCTTACAGGAAAATCAGGCAACCGTTACCCAGTTCTTACAAGCCACCATCGCGGCGATTGCCCAAATGAAGCAGGATCAGGCCGGGGTGGCCGAAGTCATCGCCCAATATCTTTTGATGGATGCTGAAAAGGATGCCGCAGCCCTAGCCGAAGCCCATCGCGTCCTCATTGGCACCTACTTGCCCATAATGCCCTATCCAACTCTCGAAGGGATTCAACTCCTCCTCGACGAAGCGGCAGTCGAAAACCCAGCCGCCGCCGCCTTCAAAGCCGCGGAGCTTGTGGATACCACGCTGCTTACCGCCATTGAAGCAAGTGGTTTCTTAGCCCAGTTGGAGCAAAAATGACAACGGTGCTGCCTCTAACCGAAGCGGAAATTGAATCTTCTGTGATCGCGCGTTGGCACCGCGTGATGGCGCATTACGCGGATCAGGTCGCCGTTACGACCGTTGCGGGAGAACGGTATACCTACGCCGAGCTCGATCAGGCGTCCAACCGACTCGCCCACGCGCTGCTAGATCAGTTGGGCCCGGTGAACTGTCCGATCATTCTGCTGCTCGATCACGACTATCCATTGCTCGTTAGCCTTTTAGGGACGCTCAAAGCAGGCAAGGCGTATGTGGCTTTTGATAGCAGCCAAGCGGTAGGTCAACTCCAGCTCCTCTATCAAAGCACCGCGGCCCCGGTCATTGTCACCGACCAAGCGCACCAAGCATTGGCCCAAGCCATCGTCAGCGCCGCGGAGCAAGCGGGGGATGCCACGCCGACCATCTGGTTGTTCGACGCCTTGCCCGCCACCCAACGGGGCACGCCTGATCTTCCGCTTACACCGGATACGCTGGCAGGCATCTTCTTTACGTCGGGCACGATCAGCCAGCCCAAGGGCATTGCGCGTTCACACCGCATCGTGCTCCATCGCGCTTGGTTTGGCGCTGGCACCTACACTTTCTCACCCAGCGATGCCATTTCCGGCATTCGCCAGTGTGGCTTGGGCGGCGGCATGGCCGATGTCTTTAACGCGCTACTCTATGGAGCGACCTATTGTTTTTATGATCTCCATCAGCAGGGGTTGCAAGGCTTGTCCGCCTGGCTACAGCGGGAACGCATTACCTATTTTCATCCGCCGATTGTGCTTTTCCGCCAATGGTTAGAAACCTTGGCTCCCGGTGAATTTTATCCACACTTGCGGCTTGTCCTCCCCTCTGGGCGGAAGAGCCGCGCCGATCTGGAACGGTTTTGGCCCCATGTGCCAGCCGAATGTGCTATCCTCACAAGCTATTCATCGACGGAGACAACGCAAATCACATCAACCGCGGTCACACGCACAACACCGTTAGACGACGGTGTGATCCATGTTGGTGCGCCCCTCCCCGGCAAGCAAGTGACGGTGGTCGACAATGATGGGCAACCCGCTACGCCGGGGGAAGTGGGCGAAATTGTGGTGCGCAGCCGGTATATTGCCACAGGCTATTGGCGGCAACCAACCTTGACTGCCCAACGCTTTACACCAACCACGGATGGCAGCGGCGAGACCATCTATCGCACGGGCGATTTTGGCCGTCTGCGTGCCGATGGCTATCTGGAGTTGATTGGCCGGCAGGATTCACAAGTGAAGGTGCGCGGTTATCGCGTGGTTTTGGGCGAGGTCGAAGATGCGCTGCGTGCGCTACCAGGGATTCATGAGGCAGCCGTGACCGCCAACGAAACGCGCGGCCAGCTCTATGCCTATCTAATTGCCGCGACCGAACCGCCCACGCCCCCGGCGGCCATTCGCGCCAGCCTAGCCACGCGTTTTCCCGATTATGCGCTGCCCAGCCACATTCGCTATCTGCCTACCTTGCCGATCTTGCCGAGCGGCAAGATTGATCGCAAAGCGCTGCCCGCGCCCCCCCCTAGCCGCCCAGCCCTAGCGGTCCCCTACACGCCACCGGCGACAGCTACCGAAGCAGCGCTAGTCACTTTGTGGGAGGAGATCCTCCTGATCGAAGGCATTGGCATTTATGATAGTTTCTTTGAGCTGGGGGGGCATTCCTTGCTAGCCATGCGTCTGATCATGGCCATCCAGCAAAAATTTGGTCAGCTCCTGCCGATTCGAGCCTTTGCCCAGCAACCCACGATTGCTCAGTTGGCTAGCCATTTAGACCCGACCGCCCCGCGCCAGGCAATCGAGCCAAGCGCGCGGCCTGAGCCAAGCGCAACGACCGATGAGCTTTTTGTCTTGCGAGCACGGCGAGCCGTCGATCCCATTCCGCTTTCCCACTGGCAGCGCTTCAAGAGCAGGGGCTTACAAACAGTGGCTCCTTATGCCTGGCGAGCACGTTTCCTGGCTTTGGGTTGTCGCCAACGGCCACTCCAGCAAACCCACTATCGCAACATCGTACAACTGATCGATCGTTTCTACAGCACCCTTGAGCAACCGCGCCTCACACGGGACGCAACGGTACAACAAAGTCTGATGACAAAGTTATGGATGAAGTGGGGCATCCTTCGACTGCACTACACGAATCAGCTTGCGCAGCTAGACCGCTGGTTCACTGTACACGGGCTTGCCCATTTACAGGAAGCAGTGGCGCGCCAACAAGGGGTGATCCTGGCACGCAGCCACACGTTCTTTTCTCAACAAGCCTTTTTTATTCTAGAACAGCAGGGGTTCCACCCGATCTTTGCCCTGGGGCTGGGCAAAGTGGCCCGCATCATGCAGGGGAAAGTCGATGATGATTATCTCATGGCCGTGCGCAGTCATCTTCTCTTTCAAAGCGCTCAAGTCCTCCAGCAAGGAGGGCTGATCAGCATCTTGCCCGATGGCCATCACGGCAGCCGCGAAGGCATTACGCTGCCCTTTCATGGCCGGCAACGGACGTTTCGGACTGGCTTTGCCGAATTAGCCCTAGATACGGGCGCAGCAGTGGTGCCGATTTTTGTCTCTAGTGATCTGAAAGGGCACATTCGGGTTGAATTTACCCCAGCCCTAACAAGCCAACCAACGGCAAACCGCGACGAGCAGGTCAAAGATCTTGTGACCCAGTATGCAACCTTGTTGCGCAAGCACTGGGCCGCACATCCCGCCAATGTGCCGTGGCCGCAAATGCGTTTACATTTAGCGCTACCGCAGCTCAGTCGGTCATCGTCCTAAAAGGGTATTTTGTTTCAGGGGAAAAGAAGTACACAACCAGCAACCGGCCAATCGCCAACAATCAACCGTGTTGCGCCCAAAAGGATACGAATGCGGCAGAAAAGCACAGGTACGCAAGCATGTTGAGAAGCATCGCCCACATCATCCACCCAGGCCTGGTTGAACCAACCTCTGATCTGACCATTGCCCAGCCCATTACCTTTGCCACGATGCAAACAGCGCAACGCATAGCGTACCATCAGGTCGATGTTCAACTGTTCTACACGCAATACGCCGATGAAGCGATCACACCGCTCGCTGGGTTTCAGCGAACGCCAGATCTAACTCGTTCGGTGTTGACCATAGGCCGCTTTCAGCAAAAACGAAAGCTTGCCTTGCTCAGCGATATTTTGGATCGTCTCTATGCCGCGACGGAGGCCGAATATTTGATCTACACCAATGTGGATATTGCCTTGCAACCGCATTTTTATTTAGCGGTCGATCAGCTGCTGGCTCAGGGCTATGATGCCCTGATTATCAACCGACGAACGATCTCGGCCACTTTTCAACAAGTGGCCGAGATCCCGCTGATGTATGCACAAGTCGGCGAGCCCCATCCCGGCCACGACTGTTTTATCTTTAAGCGGGCTGTCTACACACGATACCAATTAGGCGATATTTGTATTGGGGCAAGTCGTGTGGGGGCAGCATTGGCGCTCAACCTGGTCTATCATGCCGAGCACTTCCAGGAATTTACCGATTTACACTTAACCTTTCACCTGGGAAATAAACAAGCTTGGCGGTTGGCAAGCGTTCAGGATTATCGACACCATAACGATGCCCAATATCATCGCATCCTCGCTTACTATCAAGCACGCTTTCCGCACGTACAACATCCCTTCCTCGATCGGCTGCAAGCCCGCTTTGCCAAACCACCGCGTTGGCGAGCCATGTGTAGCCAACTACGGCGCTACTTCTAAAGATGGTTGCAGCCCCCAGCAGCCTTGATGTGACGGGGCAAGCATGCTCGTTCAAGGTATTTATCCGGAAAGAAGGACTAGTTTTGTTTACATGCCAACAACTTAGTAAAACCTTTGGCTCAGGGCACAACTCTGTACCGGCGTTGGCGGATCTGAATTTTCAAGTAGCCGACCAGGAGTTTGTCTGTGTAGTGGGGCCAAGCGGCTGCGGGAAATCGAGCTTATTACGCCTGATCGCGGGCCTGCTCGAACCTTCCACGGGGCAAATCTTTTTTAGCGCGTCGGTCAAGAGCGATCAGCCCCGCAGTGCGCTAGTCTTTCAGGATGCCGGGCTCTTCCCCTGGCTAACCGTGCTCGATAATCTGGCCTTTGGGTTGGAGACGCAAGGGGTGCGGCCCACCGCGCGCCGCCAGCAAGCAGAGCAGATGCTGGTCAAATTAGGGCTCGCTGGTTTTGCGGAACGTTATCCCCACGAACTCTCTGGTGGGATGCGCCAACGCGTTGGGATTGGGCGGGCGTTTTTGGCCGATCCCGCCTTGCTGCTGATGGATGAACCCTTGGGTGCGCTGGATGCCCAGACGCGGCTCCGCCTACAAGACGAGCTGTTGCAGATCTGGCAAGCCCGCCAAAAGACGGTGCTCTATGTCACCCATGATATTGAAGAAGCGATTCGGCTGGGCGACCGCATTTTGGTCATGAGTGGCCGCCCTGGGCGTCTTATCGCTGAGGTCGCGGTACCCCTAGCACGACCACGACCTGGACTCATGGAGACCTCCGTCGCCGACCAACAGATCATTACGGAGATACGATGGCATATTTGGAAGATGCTCGCAGCAGAAGTCGCGCCGAGCCTACACACCAACTAAAACGACCACCGGTTAAATGGCCGCAGGCGCTCGAAAAGGCAGGCCCGCAATTGCTCTTGCTGGGTGGCCTACTCCTTTGGGAAGGCAGCGTCGCCGCGGGCTGGCTCTCGTCTATCTTTTTCCCAGCGCCAACCCTGATCCTAAAAACGTTAGGGCAGCTACTGGTCGATGGGGCCTTGGTCACAGCGTTGGCTGCTACGCTGCTCCGCTTGTGGACAGGGCTGTTGCTTGGCGGTGGCGCGGGGATCATGCTAGGGCTGCTCATGGGGTGGTCACCCCGGCTCTACCGATTCTGCAATCCCTTTGTGGCAGCGCTTCATCCCCTGCCCAAGATTGCGATCTTACCCCTCTTTATGATCATCTTTGGCATGGGTGACCGCGCCAACCTGGCCTTGATCGCGGTCAGCAGCTTCTTTCCCCTATTGATCAATACCGTAGCTGGCGTCCAGCAGATTTCACCGATCTACTGGGAAGTGGCCCACAGCTACGGTGCGACCCATCGGCAGCTCATCCGGCGCGTCCTACTGCCAGGTAGCTTGCCCTTGCTGTTGACGGGCTTTCGTTTAGCGCTCAATACAGCGCTCATCATTACCCTCTCGGTTGAACTCTTAACCACCCAAAGTGGCGTGGGTTCGCTCATCTGGCTGGCTTGGCAGACGATGCGCTTGCCCCAGCTCTATGCCGCGCTGGTCGTGATTGTCCTGATGGGCATTGGCTTTCAAACCTTGCTCACCTGGCTGACCCAGCGGCTTGTCCCCTGGCAACAACAGGTCAGCCTATAATTTTATTCTGTTATGGAAAGTAAATACAGTGTTCACAAAGTTTTTTGGTAGATCACCCAAGCCCG
>JAHBVH010000069.1 GCA_019637645.1 Caldilineaceae bacterium | reverse complement strand
CCCCCGATTGACCAACCGCGGTCGCCTCAATGGCGGTACCAGCCGGGACAATGCTGGGCGGCATGTCGCCCGAGGCCGTAGGGGTCCCATGTACGGTAAAATGGTTTCCTTTACCCGAAGAATCGATCCCGAGATCCTCGGGGTCTTCTGCGTCTAATTTCAGGTAAAAGACAACGCTACTGCCCCAACTGCTAACCTGGGCATCTGGGGTGGTTAGATAGGTTTCAACCTCGCCAGATGTGGCGGTCTGCTTGACATAGCAGACGTGAGCTAGCCACCCAGAGAGCAGATCGTTCGAGCCCCCACCCGTTGAGCCGATCTCGATCATATCGGTCAACGTGCCCGCGTTGCTGCTTGCCGTGCCCGTCACCCCATTAACCAGGGCGACCCCATCCATGCTATAGACATACGCGCGCAACCCACCTGAACCATTACAGGAAATACTGAGCAAGTACCAGGTATTTAGGTGCAGGTAATTGGCTGTATTGAGATTCCATGAGGTGGAGCCAATCGCGGTCTGCGTCCGCGTCGGCGCTGCGCCGTTGTCAATACGCCAGCTAAATTGAAAATTGCCATTACGCTTGTTGACAATGCCCACATCATCATGGGTGGTGGACACCGCTTTGATAAACGCCAACACGGTCCACGCCTGGTTGTATAAGAAGCGGGCATCGGCAATATCCGCATGGCTCAGATAGTTGCCACTGGTCGCGTTATTGTAGAAACTCATTAGTAGGCCCGATCAATCATCAAAAGCGCTTTGACCGCGTACGGTAGCTCAGTCTGCTGTTTCTCGGCGGCAACTTCACGATTTTCATACCAGTGGGCCACCAAGAGCCGGATCGCTTGGCGGTATCGTTCTGGGACATATTGCGGTTCATCCCCATAGCCAGCCACGTAATCGACCGTAATGGGGCTGCCCGCCTGGAGGGTCGCCGCGGGCCAGGTCGCATTGTTTTGTAGCACAACGCGTTCCCCATTGGTATCGACCACATAATGGCTACTCGCCCAGGGCTGTGTCACGCCCGCTTCATCAACGTAACGAATGGCAACCACACTTTGTAACGGTGGCCGCATGAGGCGAAGCGAAGGGCCTTTGGGCCATGCCATCAGGTGCAGGCGCAAGGTTTGCGTGATAAAGGAGCGGCGCGTGGTCAATTCGCAGAGCTCGCGGGCCGCGATGATGAGCGAATCGATCAGGGTATCCTCTTCGGTATGCTCTACCCGTAGATGCTCGCGCATTTCGGGCATAGTCACCGGTTCAAGCACCGGTTGCGTTATCACGCGCCACATTACTTGGCTCGCTTCCTGGGCGCTTTGGGTTGCTCGGCAGTTGCGGCAGCCGGATCAACAACGGTGGCTTCTGTGATCAAACCACTTTCAGCGTGGACATAGGCGGCTTTTCCAATGCGCACCAAGGCATGGGCCGTCTGCTCATCGACATCGATGAGGGTATCGACCGCCACGTGTACCCCGGCAATGGCAATATTTCGCAAGGTCTGGATCTGCATTTTCCGCTCCTCGATGTAGCAAAGGGTGGGAGATTGCCCCGCTACATCGCTGCCCGTTAGGTTGTGAGTGCGTCCAACATGGCACTAAACGATTGGGGATGACGCGCCGCAAAGTCAACGTCCTGCAACGCAACAACGCGCATCGTGCCACTAGTGCTGTGGGTATAGGGATCGACTAGAATGTCCAGCCCGCCCCACAGGCCCAGGACCAGATCGGCCCAATTGCCGAAAAAGATCGCCGAACAGACACCCGAGGCAGAGCCCTTGGTTAGGTTGCTGCGTACCTGGTTGGTAACGCGGGCAGTATAACCGTTCATGGTGCCGTCATCGGTCCACACAAATTGTGCGGTCCCGCTTGCCTTTTCGGTTTGCTTCAATTTGCCGCGCACCTTCGCATTGGTGATATAGGAAAGCGCGCCAACATCTGCGTTGTCCTGGGCCACCTCGGTTTCCAGCGCGACCACATGCGCCCAAGTAGGTGCGGCTCCATTGGTGCCACCAGCAACGCTGCCAATGCCGCTAACGGCGGCAATGCCGTCTGGTTGGTTAGCATCGCTCCCGTCATCGCCATGTAGCCCGGCATAGTCAATCCCCAGCGCAAGCACACGGGTCAGGTCGTCACGCACAAAGCGCTCCACGTCAATGCTGCTCTGCTTGATCAACTTGCGGCTGAAATCCGTGAAGGCCCCAATGGTATGGGGTGTGAGCCCAATCTGATCAACCGTTTGCGCACTCTCTGTGGGCGCGCCACTTTCACCGACCCAATAGGCAGTAGCCGCGCCAGTCTGCCGTGGGATCGCCACATCGCCCACCAGGTCGGACAGAATCGTAATGCCCGCCTGGCGTAATACCATGCGATTGCGCAACAGCTGAATGAAGCTGGTCGCGAGCAGATCGGTGGAGACGGTATAACCGCCAGCGCTGGGGGTACCCACGACCAGATCGCGCTGTTCGATGACATCCATTGGCACAAAGAAACCCTGCGGCTCTAGGCCCAAGCGTTTCGATACAGTCTCGCTGGCCTCGCGCTCTAGCTCGGCCCCGCGCCAGTCGTTGGCGGCCACCGCCCGGATTGCCCGCACTAAGCTATATTTGCGTAGATCGGTCTGGCCCATGCCGATCTGGGTGCCTTGCTGTGGGGCGCGACCACCAGCTGCGCGGCCAGCCGATTGCCCGCCTTCTGCCCCTAATTCGTCCAGGCGTTCACGGCGCTTGATCTCGTTGCCAAGGTTTTCGATCTCGGCCATGAAATCGTTGTAGTCTTTGTCTTCTTGCTCCGTCAGCGCCCGTTGTTCCCCATCGGCAATGTCAAGCAGGTGCTGGGCTTTCTGGATCAGGGCCTGGCGCTTGCGGCGTAACTCTAAAAGCTTGTTCATGTGTAGACCTCAAGAATGTTGCAATAACAATAAGCGGCGGCGACGCATGGCGAAGCACGCCCGTGCGGCTGCGTCACCGTTAGCTGAATCAGGCGCCCGCCTGAGTTCTTTTGGAATTTCGGGAATGATGCCGTATAACTCATCTTTCCGCGCGCTGATGCTGGTTGCTGGGTACGCGGGAAAGGTCACCGGCGAAACCTCATATAACTTGACTTTGGTGAGAGTGCGAATTAACTGCCCTTCGGCGTCTTCGTCCCACGTGTCTTCCAGCGTGCGGAAGGCAAAGCTCATCTGGTTGACATCGCCCCGTTCTACGCTGGCCATGAAGCTGTCGGCCATTGGCGAAGAGGGTGGATCAATTTCAACGCGCAGACCAATGTCATCCTCGGCCAAGCGCAGCGTGGCGTTGGTGGTGCGTCCCAATACATGGTTGGTGTCGTGGTTCCATAAGGCGCGCACGTCATCCCCCAGCGTGGCCAGGAAGGCCCCTTTGGCAATGCGTTCGCGAAAGCCCCATAATTCAACGCTCAGCGTGTCAAAGACCGCGGCATAGCCTGTGAGGCTGCGCACCTCTTGTTCACCCACAGCCCGCCGCGTCACCCCAAGGCCATGCCGATCACAAA
Source organism: Caldilineaceae bacterium (assembly GCA_019637645.1). The sequence goes on along the minus strand of JAHBVH010000069.1, from coordinate 41,559 downwards.
ATCGTCGTTCCAGTTCCATTTGTCACCTCACACTGCTACCACGACACAATCACAACCACGATGGAGTGGGCCGTAGCGCTTTTTGCCGCGCACGGTCAGCGGCGGCTCGCCATCCTCGCCCGTAATCGAATCGCCAGCTTGCACAAAATATTCTTTGATCCCAATGACCTTACCGTCCAGGCGGCGACAGTAGGAACAGCTTTTACCACGGGCAGCCCAGCGCAGATAGAGGAGCCCGAAGATGCCATATTGCGCTACCGATAAAGCGTTCAGCGCTTCAAATGCTTGGCGTAGCGCGGTATTGCCGGGCTTTGTCTCTTCCCATTCACCAATGCGCTGCTCGAGCACCGCGGCGGCATCCTCGCCTTCGCTTTCCGCATCAGCCAAGAGGGCTTGGAGTTGATTCTGGCTCGAGGCCACATAGCCAGCGGCAAACATGACCAGATAGTCAGCAATAAAGCTTTTGATCTCATCCGTCACCCCTGGATCGTCTTTGTCCAGCTCTTGGGCAACGGCGGTTATCACTTGGGCAGAAAAGGTCTGCATCAATGGGCCGAACTGCTCGATCAACACGTCGGCAAAGTCGCGGTAAAATTCTTCGAGCCAAGTACGGAAGTCGGTAATGCTGCGTCGGCGCAGCTGCTTGCCCACCGCACGGCGCAGATCGTTGCACTCGCGGCGCACCACCCGTCCCGCCACATCTTCATAAAGGGGCAAGTAGTCCGTAGCCAGCTTCTGTTTATGCCGCCGCCAGGTCTTTACCGTTTCGGGTTCACTCTCGGCCCCATCCTCATCTTCGGCGCGGTGCTCGGCTTGGGCGCGGCAGGCTAAGCATTGACAAGTGGGCTCATCACGGTGCTGTCGTTGGCCGCTGCTGGCCGCCGCATCGACGGGTAACATGTTGAGCGGGATCAAATAGACATCACCACCCGCAATCGGATTCATGTTTTCTAGCTGGCGAATGTCATTTGCACTCAGCCAACCGTTTTGCCGCCCTATGCTATATGCCTGATAGCGGCTGGCAATATCGCCCCGCATTAGGCCGTCTACTAGATATTCGATCAGCAATGTTCTGCGCTCTTCGGGAAAGAGTAGATCGCGCCGTAGCGCCTGCTCACTGCGCACCAGCCAGGGCCGCAGCGAGTGGGTCACAAATTCGATCCCTAAGTGCTCAATGTTGCTGAAGGTCGCCCGGTCCAGGTCGGCAAGCATGTGGGGCGGCACGCGAAAAATACGCGCGACCTCTTGCAGTTGGAATTTACGTGACTCTAAAAACTGGGCCTCTTCGGGTGGAATGCCAATGGTCTCCATGTCGAGGCCCTCTTCCAGGATCTTGACCCGATGGGCGTTGCTTAACCCTTGGTGGTCGGCATTCCAGCTAGTTTTTAGCCGTTCGTATGCCTCATCGGACAAAACGCCAGGATGTTTTAGCACCACACCAGGCCGCGCCCCATTAGAGAAGAAGCGGCCGCCAAATTCCTCCATGCCCAGCCCCAAGCCGATGGCATTCATGGCCAAGCGGATCATGCTATAGCCGCGGATACCATCCCCGGACAGGCCGCGCAAATGATGGATCCGCCAAGCGGGCAGCGTGATCTGCTCATGGCCGACCTGGGTCAGATAGCGCAGCTCACCGTTTACGCGCACCGGTTCTGTCACCGCGGGGTTCAGTGGCCACAGCCCGATCAGATCACCCCCAAGGCTAAATTCCTTTTCAGCGTAGGCATTACCCCACAGCAAAACATGCTGCATTTTGAGCTCACGCCATTCAAAGCTAGTCATTTCCGGGTTGGGGAGATCATGCAGCAGCTCATAGAGATGCAGATCCGTTGCCCGCTCTTTCGCTTTGCCCCGCCGATGGTAAACAATCAGCGGCAGGCTGGCAATGGATTCGGCCAGGACGCGCACGCAAGAGAGGACCGCGGTGCTAGTCAACGCGTTGTCGGGTGTAACAAGTGGACCCGCCGCACTTTGGGCAGCCACCAAGCCAAACAAGCCCCGTAACGCGCTTGGGTTTAACCGCTTTTCTCTTGGTTCTAATAGGCTTCTAATCAGCCCCATGTTGGCTTCCTTGGGGTATAAACAAAAAACGCCCACCATCATTGCTGATGGGTGGGCGTCGTGCGCTCTAAAAATATTAGGTAGGCGATGGAAAGTTCCCCCGAAGCGGCTATGCCGCACTCCCCATCGCCTATCTGGCCTTAGCATAGCACAAGTTTTCTACAAGATCAAGAGATTATCGGCATCGTTTTTCCGGCGCTGACGGGCGCGTGGTGATAGTCGGCAGCCCGTAGGCGAGTGACCACGGGGCGCTGCTCGCGCAACGTTGCCGGCAAATCATAGACATAGACCCAATCTCCTTTGGCCGTTACCAAAGTTAGATCACTGTTGACTTGGCCATGCATCTTTCCATCACAGCGCAATTCGATCCATTCGCCAGCCACCGTTCACCCCTTGCTCCTATAACCTCCACTACGTGCAATTACGACGCCTAATACCAAACAGACTGTTCCTACATAGGCAACCACGGCAGTGACGCCCAGGGCCGCCCCCACGGCGATTGCCAACAGTAGCACGCCAGTGATAACCAATGCATCAGCAAGATCAAAGCTCACGGATTCCTCGCTTTTCATAGACGCTGGGCAGCTCTGGCTGGTGCCGGGTGGCCCGATCCAACGCCATGATGAGCATAACCATACCGTCAATTTTTTCAACCGACTTCTCTTTGTCGGGCTTGATGTTGCCCGCTGGGTCTTGGCGTGCGACCAGGTTGTCGGCCATCCAGGCGGCCACAGGATTGCCCCCATGTGCCAGGCGATCATCAAGCACCAGCCGTTCCAGCTCTTTCATGGGCGCTGACAGGCTAGCAAAGCCTTGGCCGATCTGGATCAGCCAGTCTTCACCGCCACGCTCGATGAGCTTCGTTTGAATCCAAGCCGCGCCCCACCGATCAAAGCCCACCTCGGCAATGTCATAGCGCTGGGCATCTTCATCTAGCGCCGCCAAGATAAATTCAAAGTCAATGACATTGCCTGGCGTCGTGGCCACATAACCCTGCCTTACCCACGCTTCATAGGGTACGCGATCGCGCCGACTGCGTTCTCGCATTGCTTCATCAGGAATAAAGAAGCGCCAGATCGCTTGGTACCGATCTTCGGGTGTCGTCGGCGGGAAGACCAAGGCATAGCCAGCAATGTCGGTTGTATTCGACAGGTCGAGCGCGGCGTAGCAGGTCCGCCCGCGTAAGCCGTCGCTGTCCACCGCATGAGCACAGGCTCGCCACTTGTCGGGATCCATCCAGCGGCTTTCCGCCTGGGTCCAGACGTTTAAGTGCAAGCGAAGAAAGCTATTGAGGGCGCTTGGCATCTCTTTGGCCTTGTCGGCCTTGCGCTGAAGGTCATCGAGCTTGACGCTAATGGCCAAGTTGGGGTTAGCCTTCGCCCAGTTCACTTCCTCTTCCCAGTTGTCATCTTCATCAACCGCAAAGATCACCCCGAAAAAGCTGTCATCTTCCAGGATTTGGTCTAGGATTTTCCCGGTATAGTCGTGCATTTCATAGCAGACCGACTGCCGATCAAAACCAGCGGTCGTAATGGCAAACATCAGCGGCTGCTGCCGAGCACCAGTGGCAGTCTCTAAAACGTCCCAAACATCTCGCGTTTTGTGGGCGTGCAGCTCATCCACGATAGCCCCATGAATGTTTAACCCGTCCATTGAATCGGCATCGCGCCCCAAAGGCTCGAATTTGCAGGCGGTCCCGAAGATATGCAAGTTATCCCGAAAGGCGCGGATCCGTCTCCGCAAAAAAGGCGAGGCTTTGACCATGCGGGTGGCTTCGTCAAAGGTGATCTTGGCCTGGGCGCGCTTGGTCGCGGCGGAATAGACCTCGGCCCCGCCCTCACCGTCCGCGTCAAGCAGGTATAATCCCACACCAGCGGCAATGGTAGACTTGCCGTTCTTACGGGGAATCTCTAGATAGGCCGTGCGAAAGCGCCGTGTCCCATCGGCGCGCCGCCACCCAAACAAGCAGCCCAATAGGAACTGCTGCCAAGGCTCTAGGATCACCGGACGCCCAGCCCACTCGCCTTTGCTATGGCGCAAGAAGCTGAAAAAGTCGATGATGTGCGCCGCGGCCGCAGGATCAAACCAGAGCCCGCGGTCGTGGCCAGTCTCTAGATCGCGCAGATGACGCTGCACGGCCAAGCGGGCCCACTTGCAAACCACCTGTTGGCCTGATTGCACATCGTCTATGTACTGTTGATAACGATACTCAGCCATTCTTACGCCTTAAAAAGTCCTCGTAGGGGTCCGCCTCAGTCTCTGCGGCCACCGTCACCCGGCTACGGGCGGCTGGTGTCATCCCAAATTCAGTGAGATAGCGCAACATCTGCTTCATGGCATTGTTGGCCACCCCCAACCAAGGCGACAGAATCGGGTACCCACTATCGGTTAGGGTCACCATACGGAAGGTGGGCTTGCGCATCTCATCTTCGGCCTGTATCCAGCGCTCCCAGCACTGACAGTAGGCCGCCAAGGCCGCCCGATCAATCTCGGTCAACAAGCCCAACTCGGACAGTTGCTTGGTAATGCGGTTCCATTCGCGCCGCGCTTCGCCTTGAATATGTTTGGGGCATGGCGGCCGCTTTGCTTTGGGTTGCGGTTCGTCTTTGTTGAGCTGCCGCTTGCCCGGATTACCGGTTAACTTTTTGACAGCGGTGGGTGTTGGTCGTCTGCCTGCCATTGCTGCTCTGCCATCCCCTCTTGGGCTTCCTGTAACCTTTCCTGGGCGATCTCAAAATAGACTTGCTCTTGTTCAATCCCGATAAAGTGCCGACCACTAAGCAGCGCGCCAATCCCGGTTGTGCCACTCCCCATAAATGGATCCAGAATAAGCGCCTCGGGCGGCACGACTTGCGCCAAGTGTTGCATCAATTCCGTGGGTTTGCCCACCATGTGGAATTTGTCCCGCTGCCGCAGCGGGATGTGATGACAGCCATCAAAAGGACCAGCGTGGGTGGCCATTGGCACATTCCCTTTTGTGCCCCAAATAATGTACTCACACTGATGGCGGAAAAACCCTTTGTGAGGTGCCCTAGCACCGCGCCCTTTATCCCAGGCAATGACCCCGCGCCAGGTAAAGCCCCCGGCCTGCATCGCGTCCGTGGCCGTTGGCAGCTGTCGCCAATCCGTAAACATCAGGAAATAGCCAGAGGGTTTGACGATACGGAAGCACTCACTGATCCACATGCTGCACCAACGAAACCAAGAATGCTGATCGCGGTTGTCACCGCCAAAGGTTGGCCAGATCCTTTCCCGATTATTCCCGATGTACTTCTTCTCGGGTGCATTCTGGCGCGTCCCGGTTGTCATCCCGCCAGAGGAATAGGGCGGATCGGTCATGATAGCATCGACGCTGTTTGCCGCCATACCGGGGAATACACTCATACAATCGCTATGGTATAACTTGAACCCGCTTGCTTCTACCACCCGATCCCCCCCTGTTTCATTTCGCGGGTGTACGCGTTTCATCGCCCGCCCGGTCTCGGGGCTTTGGGTGGCAGAGATTTGATCCCCCCTCCCCTTGTCGGGCGGCGCGTTGCGGTGCGTGTTTAACTCAGTCATCGTCTTGCGGCTATGGCATGACTTACACAGGCTCCGTAGATTATCCGGGTGATGGGTGCCCCCACGCGCTAAGGGGAGGATGTGATCCACCTCGTTAGCGCTGGTGATGATGCCATTCGCTTGGCATTCTTCGCAGATTGGATTCATGGCCAACTTGATCCGGCGCACCCTACGCCACCGCCCATCATAGCCACGCCGGGCAGCGCTGGGCCTAGCATCGTCTATCTGCCGATTCCGTTCACGCGTTGCGCCGCGTTCATGGTCAGCGCAGTAGCGCCCGTGCCCCTCCACTAGGGCCCTACACCCCGGCTGTTTACAGGGTCGTTTCGCCATCCGTGGCATGATCACCTTCCATTTCATCTGTGCGGCCAGCGGCCCGGCAAGCAGCGTAGCCAATCAGGGTGGCAATACCGATAGTGCCCAGCAAGCCCATGAGTAACAACATGATAGTCACAACCTCGTTCACTGTTTCAGTACATCCGCCACGCGCCGTGTCCAAGCGGCACCATAGCGGCTGAATTGTTTGAGCCCGACATAGAACTCTAGCCGCAAGGCAGCGTAGCATGTCAGGCTACCGCGGCTATCCTCTAATAGTTGGTTGGCGCGGTCCACACCAGCATTGACAGCCGTATCAAAATGCATCAACGCCATTGGCCACGCTAGCTGGTCGGCTCCACTAGCTTGCCAGTAGTCGCGTTGGTAAATAGCAACGGCTTGGTCACGGGTCAATTGGGCAATGTCGAGATGGGGATAGCTCCGCTTGCTGATACCCATATTGGTTTCGCCACCTGGATCTTGTGGATCCTGAACGTGGCCACCTTCCCACCGAAGTACAAAAGCCAACGCACGCTCCCAATCGGTTTGGGGAGTGATGATCTGGATCAATGGCGTGCCTGCTGGTGTACGCTCAGCGACCCAACCGGTACGGCCGCCCCGGCAATGGACAGCGTACCAGGTCAGCTTGTCAACCTGGGCCATTTCCCCCAACAGCTTGATCTCTTCGCCAGGTTGCAGAATCAGCAACACATTGTTGTCTGCGGCGCGGCCAATGTAGCCTGGGACGCTGCGCAGTTTGGTGGCCACTTGCACCACAGCCCGGTGCCAGGTGTCTGGCTGCGGTAAGGCCGTGGCGGTCGGGGTACGGTATTCGTTTTGCATGGCTTGACGGAAGTCATCGAGCACACCGGGCTTGTTGCCCATTTCCCACTGATCGTGGTTGTTCCAACGATAGAGACAGAGAGCGTGGATCTTTTGGGTATTGGGCTGCTGATTCCAATGGTTGATCTCCGCATACGCTGCTTGAACCCACCCCGTGTTGGCGTCTACCCACCCATGATCGCCCTGATTCGTTTCGGTAATGTAGACGGGTAGAGAGCGCATGGCCAAGGGAATCGCGGCCATAAACTCACGGTAGGCACGGAAGTGGAGCAGGCGATGAGCAAAGGTAGGATTGCTCATCTTGGATTCACTGCTGATCAGCGACGGGTGCGCGCCGTGCGTGTAGGTATGCAGGGCAATACCATCACAAATGCTGACAAAGCGCAGGACATCTTCAAAATATTTGATCCAATCGCCTTCACTGTTCCCGGCATAGCTACCCTTGGCGCACCACGGGGCCACGGCCGCCACCAATACGGTGTCCGTTTCGTGACCAGGTAGATCCAGAATGGCATCCCGGCAAAAGGTGTAATACATGGCATAACGCTGGGGTGTAATCGGGTTGCCCTGGGGCCATTCATTAGGATGATTGGGTTCGTTGCCGATGATCCAATGCGTGCAGCCGGGCGACGCCGCGACCCAGTTGGCGCAGCGCTGGGCGAATGCCTCATGCTGATCACCGGCGGGCAAAGTGCCAGCAGGCCCATACCCATGATTCAGGCGCGCAATCACCCCCAGCCCTTTGTCGGCCCACGGGCGATAATCACGCCCACGTCGATCACGCGGATCGGTGCCTAATTCTTCTGTAAAGACGATCCAGCCCGGCCGACCAGCATCGAGCAGGAGCTGTTCCCCACCGGCATCATGGAGCCCAAAAATAAATTGACTCATCGAGTTTTTACCCGTTTCTAGCGCTTGGCCATCTCATTCAAGCGCTGCAAGGTGTCGCGCAAGACGCCGGGGACGGGGACACCGGCAACCGCAACATTTTCTAGGATGGAAATAAACTCGTTCGCAATGTAGAAGCCAGCCACGACTTCAACCAGTGGAATGTCGATATTGAGGTATTGTTCGATGATGGCGGTAGCGGTGATTAATACCAAAACAATGACTTTTTTGCTGATCCCCTGATAGCTCTTTTGGCTGCTTAGATTTTGCTGTTGGACGGCAACCAGAATGCCAGTTACAAAGTCCAAAACCATGAGAATGATCAGGACCTGCAAAACAAAGGAAAGATTGACCCAAACGCTGATGAGCAACCCGGTACTCATTTTGAGAGCAGTAAACCGCGACATCACACCCCCAGGCAACAAAACGAAAAAAGGCGCACTCCTCCCTATGGGAAAAGTGCGCCTTAGCGGACTAAGTAACGCCTATTTACTTCTTGCAGCCTTGTTTGATTGTGATGATGCGCGGCTGGAATTCGATCTTGGCTTCTTTGTGACCTGGCAGAATATGGATCAAAATCTTATAGCCGCCCACGGTGCGTTTGAGTAACTCAGGTAATTCAGTTTGTAGTTGCCGAGCAATTTCGGCCACCAGTTGAGCCTCTGCCGCATCTGTCATGGCGTCATTTTACCACAACGTAAACAAAGCGTTCATAACCTATATTATCGCAATAGAACATTTGTCCATGTGCGTCATTTGGCGGAATTTTCCAAGGAAGAATGCCTCGAGTTTGCACCTTGGTCTTCCTTAGCTTATTCATCCTCCTCTTCCTCATCCTCCTCTTCCTCATCCTCGTCTTCCTCGTCTGACGTTTGATACTTCGCTTCCCAGGCCGCTTGGCGCTGGCGGCGTTCCTCTTCTTCTCGCTGGCGGCGCTTCTGCTCTTCCTGTTCGTAGATAGCGTTCTTTTCGGTGGCATAGCTCCGTAATGCGGCTGTGTCGGCTGTGAGGCTACAGTCAAAAAATTCTACTGCTTCTGAATTGCCAACGTGACCTAGTTGGATTTGTGCCGCCTGTTGTGCTGCTGGCAGACGTACGCCCTCCAAGTAACGAGAGAAGCCACCGTCCAGTTGGCTGATGGTGGCCGCTGGCACAATCGCGACAAATTGGTTTCTATAGCTGTAAATCACGTCATAGCGTTCGCCGTCCCAGTATTTTGGCGGCTTGCCCACTCGTTCAAGCTCATTATCAATCTTTTCATGAATAACGCCTTTAGCCGTGGTTACTAATTCATCAAGCACTACATGGACATCATCAGTGACATCAAGTTGGGCCGTTAATTCGACACTCGGTTTGGTATTGGAGTAATCGCCCAAATTGCAGGTCTCAGAGAAATTGATTGTGATTTGTGTGATGTGCATAGAAGCCCTTGCCCGTAACGCTGGGCTGCGTAGAAGATTGATCTTTGCTTTATCTCATCAACAAGCCGCCATGATGGGGTGGGCGGTGTTGGATGATTCCAATCAGCAAGTGACCCACATTCACTTGCTCAGACAAAATTCAACCGTGACCGGTTGCTGTACAATGCTTTCCAGAATCCGTTGCACTTTTGCGACCAATCGGCTGCGAAGCCAATCCAGGGCGCGCTCATCACACACAGCGATCTGCCAAGTATCTCCCTCGACAGCGTAGACGTGCGAGTCATGTACCCACTGGTTGTAGAGGATCTGTGACATCGTTAGGGCTAGCTCTGCGCGCACTTGTCGCCAGATCGTGGCCTTTGAGTCGCCTTCGGTTGGGGCGGCTTCGACTGGTGGCAAATAGGCAATGGGCTCTTCCTGAACAATAGGCATTTCGGCCTGCTGCTCAGCTGCGATCTCAGCCTGGGTGCGGAAGTTCAGGTAAAGCTCAGTATGCTGGAAGTAGGGCGATAGCTCTGGCACACCGGCGATATGCCAGTTGTTGAGCCAGTACACAACAATGCCTGGTGTCTCATCAAACTGCCCGCCTGCACTTTTGCGATTGAGCCACCAATGGCTAGCTGCTTCGCGAATGGTCTGTAACGTGTGTTCTGTGGCCAACGCTTTGGCCACGGGCGCTTTGACCCGAATGTAGGCCAGCAGGGCAAAAGCCAACGCTTGTTCTTCCGGGTCGGGTGTTTGTTTGTTTGTAAGATCTTCTTGGATTTGGGATTGTATAGGATCTACAAACAAACAAACACTGCGTGCACGCGCGTGCGTATAGGTAGCAGCCTCATCGTGATCCGATTCCGCGCGTGGGTGATCCAAAAGCGCGCGTGGATGATCCGATTCCGCGCGTGGGTGATCCGATTTTTCAACAGGCATCACGTTGTCGTCGTCTTCATCGATCCATTCGTGATCCGATTCCGCGCGTGGGTGATCCAAAAGCGCGCGTGGGTGATCCGATTTTTCAACGGGCGACCACGCCGTAAAGTCAACGTAAACATAGGCATTGGTGCTATAGTGAATGATTCCGGCCTGTTGAAGGCCACCCAACAGACGGCGGGTGGCCCCATCAGACGTGGTGCAACAAAGTTCGTTAGCACGCTCTTTGGTCAATTTGAGGTGACCTGTCGTGCCTGCTGCATCCAATAGCCGCCGAGCAGCGCGATACTGAGCAGCACTCAACTTGGCATGATCGATCTGGTAAATGGCTGCGATGAGGGTTGCTTGCTGTTCCATAGCTATGTAGAACTCCCTTGCAGTTCTTTATGGGTCTGATTGTTCATGACGGAAAGCCTCTGTTATTTATGGCCGTGGCCATTCAGGACGGGCGCAGACAGCGCTGGGAGCATCGTGGCAATAGGTTGACTGAGATCCCAAGCCCCGCGGCCCACTTTGCGCAGATCGCCGCTTGTTTCCAATGCGGCCAGATCTAAGCGTACCGTGCGTTCGCTAGCCTCAATCCCGCGATCATCTTGCAAACGCTTCTGCAACTCGATGGCACCCATCTGGCCATAGGTTTGAAAGAGTTGCAGAATGGCCGCGCGTCTTTCCGCAATTAGTCGCTGCCGTTCTGCGTTCATTGCCTCAACTGAGGCCCGCAGCGGTTCTGCAATTTCCCGGGCTTGTTCGGTTTCCCCTTCCGGCGTTAGCGGTGGCTGGTCGCTATCTGTTGCAGAAGTGGCGGGCTGCCGGGTTGCGTCTTGCGAGTGCGTACGCTGCAATTCGGCAATCATGTCGGCAATCGTTGAATCAACAATCGCCTTGGTGACTAAGGTAGCGGCGCGATCGACTTGCGCCCGAATCTTGGTCGGATCGATAGTCGCAATGGCATCGCCGATTTGGCTACGCACCCCCTCAGCCAATTGCGTCTGGGCATCGGTCATTCGTTGGCGGCGCTGCGCCTGGCTGTAGGCACTCACGGCCAGTGCCACCCCCAGCTCACCGATCACCGGTAAGGCCAAGCCGACGATCACAGCGGCTATAATATTCTCCATGTGGCCAGCATAGGCCGCGGCCTGGATGCCACCCGACAACAACGCCAAGCCAGCTGTTACGGCTAACACAACTTGAAAGCGACTATCTGCCCAGTCCCAAGCCATGCCAGATAACAAACCGGCCATGACCACTAGGCCAATCCCTAATGCGATCCCTAGCCCCCAGCTCAGCGCTGGTAAGCCCGGATGGAGGGTTTCAAAGAACGCCTCAACATTCCCCGCTAGCGCCTTATCGCAAGGCGCACCCTCCGCCGCTAAGAACGGCAATGACCAGGCCCAAGGCCAGAAACGTTAACAACTCCACAAAGACCCTGCCCACCCCTGATCCGGCTGGCGCGGGCGGTTGATAGATCACAATGACATTCGGTCTTTCTTCCATCACTATCCTTTCACTAACTCCGCTAGAATCGAACGATACTGAGCCGTAGCATCCTGGTAGCCTTTCCCAGCACTGACCCCCCAAATGGTTTTGATAATGTCGTTCTGGGATAAACCTTGTAAGATCAGATCACGTACGCGTTCAACGCGTGGGCCGTGGGCAGTTACCCCCGCTTCACTACCCACTTCACTACCCACTTCACTACCCACTTCACTACCTACTTCACTACCTACTTCACTGCCCACTTCCCAAACAATCGGCGGAGCCGGTTTTGAAGTAGCTTTTGAAGTGGGTAGTGAAGTACCCCCTACCTCTGATAAATGGGCTTTTTCACCCCTACGCATACTTTTGTTGCTAAAGCTGCGTGCAACGAGATCTAGATCCTGTTGCGTGCAGTTGGGCACGACTAAGCGGTGCAGTTCGCCACTTGTTGACATCCACACACATTGGCCAATGGTGAGCGTTTCCGCTAGGCGTCCAAATTCACTACTCCCCGATTGGACACGCGCAACATCGCGCCGCGCTGGCATCGAGATCATGCTGACGAAGCTGTTGCGGACCGTGGTGTCCATGATACGGCCGTCAAAATTTTGGCCGATGCACATGGCATATACGCCCACTTTTCGGGTTTCTTGGCTGATGCTCCCTAAGACACGCGCAAGCTCCCCTGCAACATTGGAGCGTTGAAAAAGTGCGGTCGTTTCATCTACGACCAAAATTAGTGGCCATCGGTCTTTGTCCTGGCCAGCTAGCCGACGGGCACCGATCTGACCTACATAGTTGAGGGCATCAACGATCTGGCGTTCGTCGCTTGCCACATCACAGAGCATCAACGAGCGCAACGGCTCTAGGCTGGCCCCCAGGGATTCTTCACCGGCACCATAGTGCGGATCCACCACCACAAACTTGCCCCCTTGCAGCGCGCTTTGGGCCAGAATGCTTCGGATCAGTGTGCTTTTACCCGTGCCACTTTTGCCGCCAATGAGCGCGCTATACAGGTGCCGCCAGTCGGCGGTCACCTCTTCCCCTTCGTTGTCTTTATCTAGGCTATACCCCATTAGAAAGCCATGTTCAGGAAGCTGGCCTGCTTGGTATAGTTGCCAGAATGTGCCTGGTGAGCTGGCTGCGGCCGCAGCCATTGTTTCGCCGGCAACACCGCTTAGTGTCTGGGTGTGCTGGGGCTGATAATTGAGCGTTGAGAGATTCGCCATATAGCTGGCCGTGTGGACATCCAGCGCACGGTGGGCAAACTCTGGGCGCTGGAGCAAGGATGCTGGCACAGGCAAGCGGCCATTTTGATCCGGCGCGATAAAGTCTTTAGCGCGATTGATCTCGGCCTTGGCCAAGTGCCACCGGTGCCAAAACCCAAAGCCGACACACACCAGTAACAATCCCAGCAGCAAGAGGAAGAAGAAAAAGCCGACAACGATCAGAATAACTACCAGTGGGTCGCCTAATAGCGCCAGGGCCCCACCCAACACTGTACTGCTGGCTGCGCCTAGCATCATCAATACAAGCACGCCAGCCATTGACCACTTCAATGTCTTTTCTACAATCACCATGTTTCACCGCCATTCCACGAGCAACAGGAGGAGCCCACAGCAACATAAGCCCGATACGATGATAGGAAAGAGACAGCCCAGGGCGGCACACCCCAATACCTTGCCGGTACCGAAGCGACCGATCAAGCCTTGGCCGTGTTTTATGAGTTGTTGTGCAAGCATGATCCCCCCTATGTCAGCCAGCTGGTTAGCATGTTGCAGAAGAGGATCGAGACGATGGTGGGTAGCAGCAGAGCGAATACCAAGGCTAGCAAACCGCAATGGATGGAGCGCCTACGCCCATTGCGGCTCTGCGTGCTATTGAATGAGTGGTCAATCTGATTCGTGATGTATGTATAGGCTCAGCGCCGATGCGTGTGGCCGCGCCACTCGACTATCTTCGCCGCTTAATGGACGCAACCGATAAGTCAGCTTTTCCGAAGCGTGACCGTGCGATCTTAGCTATCCTGCTTGGCACTGGGGTGCGCCGCGCTGAATGCGCCAGTATTAAAGTGGAGTGGGTACGCATCAATGCTGATGGGTCTGGCGAACTGCAAGTAGAAGCTAAGCGTGTAGCCAATCGTGAAGTCCACATGCGGACGGTTGCCTTCGATAGCGCAACCGGTCAATATATCCGGGCACAGCTTGATAGCTTATGGAGAACCTCTGGGCCGCTTTTTCCATCACAGAGCGTGAGAAAAGAGGGGTTGGCACCGATTGGTATCTATCGGGTAGTGAAGAAGCTGATCAAGCTCGCTGGCCTCGAAGATGAGATCCAAGGGCCACACGATTTACGCCGATATTTTGCGACCTATTACAGCCGACACCGACGTGGTGAAATACATGGTCAGTTGCTCAGTCGTCAACTAGGCCATTCAACTTATCGCATGACAGCCCACTATACCCTCCAAGATGTGGAGGACATTCGCGAGACAATGATCAGCCCGTTCGCGTTGCTTGAAGGTGAAGAAAGGGAAAAGAAATGATAACAACGATTACCTGAAGTTTAGTCGTAGCCTCCAATGGGCGGTGACTTAATGAAAATAATTATTAATTTAGATTACGAAAAAGAAAATCTTAGTGTAAGAGATGACATAGCTCTTACTAAAGCATAAAGTAGAAAATGATCTAGTAAGAATCACCATACCTACTTGGGGCAAAAGAAAAAGCGACACTAGGATTGGTCGCCAAGTGTCGCCTTTTTATTTACGCCTAATATGCACAACCGACGCGCAAGAACTATCACAGTTGTGACTTAACCATTGAATACTGCTTTATCCCCACTTCAGCTCTATCTAGCGCCCCAGCTACGGATCTCTCAAGGCGGTGACACGGGTTCGAATCCCGTACGAGCTACCTGTACCCATATCAGTGCTTTCCCACTAGACAGAGATGCCACTCTCTGCTATAGTAAGGCGAAAACACTGCTTGGGGATTAAAGCAGTATTCAGTTGTTAAAGTGCTGCTTGCACCCAGCGGTGCATATAGGAGAAAGAAAAGGCGACTCTTAGGCGACCAACCGTGGTCGCCTTTTCTTTTGCCTCAATTAGGGTGTGGGTACGGTGACTCCTACGTCGCCATCATACCCCGCTTACAAGCCTACGTCAACCCGCATACATTTCGGGTTTTGGTAGGTTGAGCCTCCGTAAGGTTAGCCGACTAAGCCTCCGGCCAAAACTCCTCATCCAGTACTTGCTCCGCCGACCATGGGCATTCAGCCGGGAAGGTGCGCTTGTCCAGGCCGGTTTCTACAGCGGCGAACTTAACCGCTGATGGATAGACCTCGGCGAGAATCTCCGGCAATCGGGCGCTTAGACTCGGATTTTTGTGCAGGACACGCTGTAGGCGATCCCGCTGCTCTACGATGGTCAGCTGCCAGCTCCGGCCCGTAGCGCGTTTGCTGGGCTGATACTGCCATTTGAGCAAGTGCTGTAGGAGCCGGATCAGGTGGCTTTCGACCTTGTGCAGCTGCTCAATGCCCACGCTATCTATCTCCTCGATCAAATTGTTCCAATCCACATGCTCGAAGTCTTCAGCCCGCAGCAACGCGGCCTGGCGCTGTGACCAAGCGTATACGTCGGTATCGTAGAGTGTGGTGGTCATTGGATAGGCTCCTCTGTCTAATTAACGCGCTGACCGCGCCGCCACGTCGATCAGGGGGTTCTTTTGCGAGACACAATACCCCACTCTTACCCACCTGTCAATATCCAATTATTCTTCGGGCAAACGGGAAACAGTTATCGAAATAAGGGAGAGACGCTGATGAAGCAATCATACAGTTTTCTGCGAAGACAGTATCCAGCCAATAAGCTCTTCGCATTCCCTGATGGCGAGGTTATGAAGAGCTGACAGGCTTTGTAAACCTGTCAGCTCTAGGGGCGAACCCCTCGGCGTAACGTTGGGGTGGCACGCGGTTAATCTTGGAAGTCGCTGCGTTGGCCGTAGATGACCGGGTTATAGACCAAGTTGTCAATAAATTGGGTCAGCCCTTCACGGCGCCCCCCTTTGGGGCGCGAGCGTTCGGTGCGCATGTGTACGGCAAAGCTGCGCCGGGGTGCGCCGGAAACGTTGGGGCCACTACCATGATAGGTTAGATCATCATGGAAACTCACGCCACCCGGTGACAAGACCGCGGTCACCTCTTGCCAAGTTTGATGATGTTCCCGTTGAATGTTCGCTTTGAGCGTCTCTAAATCTTGCCCAAAGAAATCACTCCCGCCCCCTTTGCCCCAGCGATGGGAACCCTGGACAAAGGCCATTGGCCCGGCATCCAGGGTGACATCACTCAGCGCAATCCACGCCGTAAAGAGGTCGCTTTCTTCTTCCCAGCCACCCCAATAATGACGGTCCTGATGCCACCCAACATTGGTTTTGATGGTCGCGCCCGGGAGAACCGTAGGCTTATAGAGCAACTGCACCCACCAGATCTGTACGGCGGTCGCGCCGGTCACTTCGGCGGCCAATTGGCCCAACGCCGGGTGGCAGAGTAGATCCATGATCGCACGGTTGGCGATCTGCGGCAATTCGATCTTACAGAGCTTAGTGGTCGGATCATCGCCCGGTTGCCAAGGCGATGGCATAGGGGGCGTACCCGTGTCATAATGGCCCATGCGCACTTCATCCATCCCGACCACGGCGGCTTCGACCACTGCTTGCGGTAGCACCGGCGCGGCATGAATCGAGAAGCCTTGGGCTTCGTATTGTTCATTTGTATTCATCCATTGACTCCTTCAAAAATAACGCGGATGTATCGTAGCCATAGGCCCAAGCCCCGCTGATGAAGCTTGCGAAACTGTTGCGGTATACGCTGACCGCCCGGTGCTTCAGGGCGGTGCGCTGTAACCAACACACGGTCTGCCGGTTTACCGATCTATTCCCTTGACGTTCATGAGCGCGCTGCCTAGCGGACGCGGAACTTGCCCTCGGCTTCGCCCGCGAGGGTCAGCTGCCCAGTGCTCCGATCCCCGCAGCCACAGTCATTGGTGGTCAGTCGAAAGGTTGCTTCACCGGGGGTGGCATCTGGTGGGATCTGCCAAGCAAGAGTTGCTTCTTGGCCGAGGGTCGAGTCGATCACCTGTTGTTCCGCCCCATTGGCATAGGTGATCGTCAGCTGAAAAATTGTCGCCATCCCAGCCGCACGGGCCAAACGCAGCCGCAGTTGTTGGGAGCCGCCAACCGGCACCGCGGCGCGCTCCAGGCTGGCTTCGGTGAAAAAGGGATTGGTTGTTACCGCTGGTGGGGCTGCGGCAAACCAGCCGCCACAGCCGGTTGCGGTTAGCAGCCCCACCAAGCCGAGCCACGCTAGCCATCTGCGCCAATTCCCGCTCATTTTCCCTGCCTTTCCATTGCCTTTACCCTTTGATGCCCGTCAAAGTGATGCCCTGGACAAAGTTCTGCTGGGCAAAGAAGAAGATGAGGATCACCGGCAACACCATCATGGTGGAGGCGGCCATGAGCATGCCCCACTCGGCGCGGTGGTATTGGACAAAGGCTTGTAGCCCAAGGGAAAGGGTGTATTGACTCTGGTTGCCTAGATAGATCAGCGGCCCCAAATAGTCGTTCCACGCGCCCATAAAGGCAAAGATCGTCACCGTGGCTAGGACCGGTTTGGACAAAGGCATGACAATACTCCAATAGATGCGAAAGCGGCTACAGCCATCGATGAGCGCGGCATCTTCTAATTCCCGCGGCAAGCTCATAAAGAATTGGCGCAGGAGAAAGATGGTGAACGCGCTGCCCGCTAGCGGTGGCAGGGTCAAGGGGAGAAAGGTCCCAATCCAGCCTAACTTGGCAAACAAAACATAGGTCGGCACCAGCGTCACCACGGAAGGTAACATAAGGGTCGCGAGAACGAGCATAAAGAGGGCATGCTTCCCCGGTGCACGCAAACGGGCAAAGGCATAGGCCGCCAGCGAAGAAGTAAAGACGGCGCCAATGACCGTTGGGAGCACGATGATCAAGGTATTCAACAAGTAGCGATGCATGGGGGCGTAGAGAAAGACATCGGGGTAGTTACCCCAAATGATCGGCTCTGGAATCCACTCGGGCGGAAAGCGCGAGATCTGGCGCATGGCCTTGAGCGAAGTCGAGACCATAAAGAGCATGGGGGCTACAAAGAAAAAGCTGCCGACCAACAAGGCCCCATGGGTGAGGCTGCTTTGGGCCAGTTTGCGCGCAAAGCTGTTGCTGGCGCGGGCCCTAGGGTGGGCAACCGTGGCGTGGCTATTCGTGCGTGCGGTGGTGGTCATTTTAGCCCTCTGCACTTTCTGTTTCATAGTAGACCCACCGCTGCGCCGCTTTGAATTGTAGCCAGGTGAGCAACAAGATCAACACAAAGAGCACCCAAGCCATAGCCGAGGCATAGCCCATGCGAAAGAAATTAAAGCCATTGCGATAGAGGTAGATCATGTAGACCAGGGTCGAATTTTGCGGCCCGCCCATGCCATCGGTCAGGACAAAGATTTGGGCGAAGATCTGAAAAGTGCCGATAATGCCCAATACCAGCGTGAAGAAGAGCGAAGGCGTCATCAGCGGCAAGGTGATCCGCCAAAATTGATTCCATCGATTCGCCCCGTCAATCGCGGACGCTTCATAGAGCGACTGGGGAATGTCTTGGAGGCCAGCCAAATAGATGATTACGGTATTGCCCGCACCCCAAACCATCATCATAATGATCGCGGGCTTGGACCACACCTCGGAAGAGAGCCAGCCCGGCCCGGAAATCCCGACACTTTCTAGAAAGCCATTGACGAGCCCCCATTGGGGTTGCAAGAGATAGAGCCAAAGCGCAGCCGAAGCCACGGCGGGCACAATCGAAGGTAGATAGTAGGCGGTGCGATAGACCGCCAAAAAGCGCACCTTTTGATTAAGGAGTAGCGCAATCGCAAAGGAGACAATCATCCCTAGCGGCACCGCAATGAGCACAAGATAGAGTGTGTTATATAAACTTGTATAGAAGAGCGGATCGTCAAAAAGCTCCTCAAAATTGGCAAGCCCAATCCACGAGGGCGTCAACATAATGTCATAGTCGGTAAAACTAAAGACCAGCGACGCCACAATCGGCCCCAAGATAAAGAGCAAAAATCCAATAATCCAGGGCAAGACAAAGAGATAAAAACTGATCGTCTCGCGCCCCCGCAGCGTCTGCCACCACGGCTTTCTCTGTACCCCAACTGTCACGGTTGTTCACCTCCCCGTTGGTTGATTGGAAAGGGGCAAGAGGAATGGAGACCAGCGACTATACCATCCCACTGTCTCCCTCCTCTCCCCGCGGCCTACGCCTTCTGATCAATCGCGGCCCAGGCGCGATCCGTGGCCTCTTGGACTTTGGTCTTACAGGTCAGCATGGCTTCTTCGGGGCTTGTCTTGTGGGCCAGGGCGGCACGCGCGGCGTTGTCCATCTCCACCCAATATTCGAGTGCGGCGACGCCCATTTCGCTACCGCAGCCATGGGTCCAGTTTTCCAGCGCATCGATCCCCATGGCCCAAGCCGCTTGTTCCCGCTCGCCCAATTTGGAAACATAGTCCGTTTCCAGCATAGTCAGCGCCGGAATATAGCAGGCTTGCGTCGGCCAATATTGCGCTTCGCCCTCGATCTGTTCGCGCGCCCAGGTGGTAACCGTATCGGCCAAGGTGGCATCGGCGCGGGCATGCCACCCTTCTTCGGTGGTGATCCACTGCATGAGATCCCAAGCCGCGTCTTGGTGGGTGGAGGAAGGCGGCATCACGATGGAGAAGCCACAGGACCAAGTGCTTTTGACCCCACCCGGTGGCAGCGGCATGGGCGCGGCCCCCCAATCAATATCAGGCGCACGGAGTAGATCACCCACAAACCAATCACCCGTGGCCGAGATCGAAGCTTTTTCGGCCAAGAAGGGATCACTCAAACCGGTCGAGGTGAGCGCTTGGCTAAAGGCGTTGGCGGTTTCAAAGTCGCCCACATACTTATCGTAGAAGTTGACCATCCAGGTCAATGTCTCGACCCACTTCGGATCGTCCGCCAAGATAGTGCGCTTGTCTTCGGAGATGGCCGGTGCGTTGTTGAGGAAACCATAGAGCCACATCCACGAATTGCCCCACAGGTAGGGGACAAAGCCATAGCGCTCATATTTGCCGCTGCTATCGAATTTATTTAATTTTTCGGCATAGGCTTCTAATTCGGTCCAGGTGGTAGGTGGCTGCTCGGGGTCTAGGCCAGCTTCTTCAAAATGTTTCTTGTTCCAGAAGAGATAGCGCACATCGGTGAACATCGGCAAGCCGTAGATGTTGCCATCCCAGGTGGATTCGGCCAACTGCACCGGTGTAAAGTCTTCGATCTTGAGGCCGGTCTTTTCGATCCAAGGGGTGACATCCTGATAAAGCCCTTTGGCAGCAAATTGTAAAAAGGTATGACGATTCTGGACGGCAGCGTCGGGGCCGGTGCCACCAGCGACGGCAGTCAAATACTTCTGGTCGCCAAAGACAATATCACCAATAATGGTGGCGTTGACGGTTACACCTTCATGCTGTGCTTCATAGGCTTTCACCATGGCCTCAAAGATCGGGCCTTCAAACCACCACAAGTTGAGGGTTACTGTGTCGGACGCAGGCGCGGACGCGCCGCTGGGGCCAGAAACGGCAGGCGCACAAGCGGCAAGAGCAAGGACGGCGGCGGTCCCGGTGCTGAGGCGGAGAAACCCGCGCCGTGAAAGCTGCTGTTGCATGATTCTTCTCCTTTGGATATGGATAGGCTGGGCAAAAAATAGCATAGCCAAGCTGGGCTCGTGCCGTTCACGCGCTGACCCAAGGTCGCAGACTCTACTTCCGGCATTAAATTGCCAGGGAGAGAAGTAAAGCAGCGCTAATCATGGGGCCGGTTGGGCTCAACTAGTGGTTGATCAGGGAAGCGAGCGTAAATTGGCAAACGGTCGTACTATGTTACTCGAAATCTTAAAATTCCTCAAACGAGAAAAATCAGGCAGCGCACACTGCCCGGATGAAAGGTAAATCAAGGTTTCGGTATACGCGGGTCACACAACGCTAGCTCAAGCCCGCTTCAGTGGGCGTTGCTCCCTAGCACCGTCCCTTTAGCGGTGCGCTACGCTGCGCTTGGTTTTCCATGGTATAATGGCTACCTGCCCCCCACCATGCGCCAGCGGCGCTAGCAAAGAGGAACCACCTATGAATGAAGTTGTGATTGTCAGCGCGGTACGCACGCCGATTGGGCGGATCCGCGGCGCGTTGGCCGCTGTTCGTCCCGATGATCTGGCCGCGGTCGTGATCAAAGCGGCAGTGGCCCGGGCCGGGCTTGACCCAACCTTGGTCGAAGAAGTCTACTTTGGTTGCGCCAATCAGGCAGGCGAAGATAATCGGAATGTGGCCCGCATGGCCCTTTTATTGGCCGGGCTGCCCCAAAGCGTGGGTGGGGTGACCATCAACCGGCTCTGTGCGAGCGGTTTAAATGCCGTCAACCAAGCAGCACGGGCGATTGCTTGTGGCGAGGGCGAGGTCTATGTAGCAGGGGGGGTAGAAAGCATGACCCGTGCGCCCTATTCGCTGCCCAAAAATCCCGAAGCTTTTGGCCCTTCGGGAAATGGCACCCTCTATGACACCGCGCTGGGCTGGCGCTACCCCAACCCCCAACTGGAAGCGCGCTTTCCGCTGGAGGCCATGGGCGAAACCGCGGAAAATATTGCGGAATTGAGCCAAGCTGGGCAACTGGCCGGCGGCCCAATTACGCGAGCGGAGCAAGATCGCTTTGCCCTCCAGAGCCAACAACGGGCTGTCCATGCGCTGAACCAGGGCTATTTTACCCGCGAAATTGTCCCCGTGCCGCTGCCCCAACGGCGGGGCGATCCGCTGCTCTTTGCTGTCGATGAACATCCCCGCTATACCGAAAGCGCCAGCGGTTATACCCTGGCGACCTCACTGGCCGATCTCGCCAAGTTGCGTCCGGCGTTTCGTTCGGGCGGCACCGTAACCGCGGGCAACGCCAGTGGGCTTAATGATGGCGCGGCGGCCCTGGTCTTGATGGCACGCCACAAAGCCGCTGAACTCGGTCTAACGCCGTTGGCCCGTTGGGTTGGCTCGGCTGCCGCCGGTGTGGATCCCCGGATCATGGGGATGGGGCCAGTAAACGCCACCCGCAAACTGCTTCAACGCACCGGGCTAACGCTGGCCGATATTGACTTGGCCGAACTCAACGAAGCCTTTGCCGTCCAAGCATTGGCCGTCTTGCGCGAATTGGGGCTATCCGAGGCGATCACCAATGTCAATGGCGGTGCGATTGCCTTGGGCCACCCGCTGGGCTGTTCGGGCGCACGCATTCTTACCACCTTGATCCATGAAATGCAGCGCCGGGCCGCGACGGGCGAGCGCATGCGCTATGGGCTGGCAACGCTCTGTGTTGGGGTGGGGCAAGGGGAAGCAACGCTGATTGAACGGAGCGAGGGCGCGCAATGAAAAGCGTTCCACAGATTACGGTAGAAGCTGCTGCCAAACTGGTACAATCAGGCGACACCCTTTTGGTGGGCGGCTTTGGTATGACCGGCAACCCAGTCCACCTGCTCCATGCCCTGGCGGCAACAGACGTACGCGATCTCACCTATGTCGCCAACAATGTCGGTGAGCCGGGGCTAGGGGGGGGTCGCCTCTTGCGGAATGGGCAGATCAAAAAAGCGATTGGCTCATTTTTTACGAGCAATCGCGAAGCCGTGGCCGCGGCCCAATCAGGCGCGATTGCCTTTGAACTTTTGCCCCAAGGCTCGCTTGCCGAAGCCATTCGGGCGGGGGGCGCTGGCTTGGGTGGCTTCTATACGCCCACTGGGGTAGGGACGCCCCTGGCAGCGGACCAAGAAGTGAAGGTGATCCAGGGCAGGGCCTATCTCTTCCAACCCGCGTTGCGGGGCAATGTGGCGCTGCTCCGGGCGTGGCGGGCAGATACGGCGGGGAACTTGGTCTATCGGATGACCGAAAATAACTTTAACCAAGCCATGGCCACCGCCGCCGACGTGGTGATTGCCGAAGTGGAAGAGATTGTGCCCGTGGGGAGCTTAGACCCCAATCAGATCCATACACCCGGCTGTTTTGTCGATTATTTGGTACAGGCTCAGATCACCGTGGCCGAGCTTGGCTCTTCGGCCTCGGTCGCAACGAGTAGCAAAAAGGTCGATGCGTTGCGCATGCAGATGGCCCAACGAGCGCTGGCCGAGTTACAGCCTGGCGATGTGGTGAATCTGGGGGTGGGGATTCCCACCTTAGTCGCCGACCTGATCACACCGGCGCATGGGATTCTGTTGCATACGGAAAATGGTATGTTGGGCGTTGGCCCCGAACCCCAAGCCGGTGGTGCGCTAGACTACCCCATCAACGCGGGCAAGGTGCCGGTGACGGCGTTGCCAGGAGCCAGCTATTTTGATAGCACCACCTCCTTTGCCATGATCCGCGGCGGCCATGTCAATGTGGCGATTATGGGCGGGTTACAGGTGGATGAAGGGGCCAATCTCGCCAACTGGGCAGTGCCGGGCAAACCGTTATTGGGCGTAGGCGGCGCGATGGATCTGGCCTCGGGCGCAGAACGGCTGATCATCACCATGGAACATACAACCCGCGAAGGGGAGGCCAAATTGGTACCCGCCTGCACGTTACCGCTGACCGCCCAAGCCGCGGTAACGCTGGTGATTACGGATCTAGCCGTCTTTCGTTTTCTAGCTGGTCAACTGACGCTGATCGAGCTCATGCCCGGCGCAACGCTAGACGAAGTCCGCGCCAAAACGACCGCCACCTTTGTCGAGCAGTTGGCCTAGGCGGTGAGGAAAATGGGACGCGGATAAGCCATCCGCGTTGCGCTGCGTAAATCCGCGTCCGAAGATCTGGACGAGACCTATCCGGTCTTCGCTGACAGACCAACCTTTGTGTGTAACTCTTGTGTGAAATAAAGTGAGTAACCATGGCTGAGCAATCTTCCCCCCCACCCAATCGCGAGCCGTTAACGCCCGCGGAGATGGAAGCCTTTCTGGCACGCGTGCGAGCCGAAGGACGTTCGCTGACCGCCGAGGAGCAGTATGCGCTCTTTGGCCCCCCGCGGGAAGCGGCCAAGCCGACACGTCCAACCGATGAGGTGCCAGAGGAGGTAGAGGAGATGGCGGCGGCACCGCTGGATGCGACCAAAGTGGCGGCATTGACCCAGAATTTTTTCCCCGAGATCGCCGATCCGGCAACGATGCCCGCACCGCGGTTGGTGCAGGGAATTATCTTTGATTTTGACGCAACCCTCGCCTACCTAGCACGGCCCCTAGAGGAGCTAATGCAAGAAGGTGCGCAAGCCGCCGAAGCCTATATGCGGAGCACCGGGATGGATCTGCTGCCGCCCGATTTTTGGAAACAGATCATCGAAGCGCGGCGCTTTGCCCAAGAAAAGTCCGACGAAGAGCGCGAGGAACATTTGGCGGACGACGCCATGAGCTTTCTGCTGCAATTCTATGGCTATCCCGCCAGCCGCTTGGATCAGACGGTGTTACGGCGCGCCGTAGATATCTTCTACGCGCCCGAGATGAGTGCGTGGCGTTTGCACCCCGGCGCGCTAGCCATGTTGCAAACGTTGCAGGAACAACAATACAAGCTGGCGATCCTCTTTAATTATAATTGTGACCGGGCCTTTCAGCGCGCGATTGACTACTTGGGGCTGCGCCCTTATCTTGATCTCTGTTTGACCAGTGCAACCGTGGAATATCGCAAACCGGATCCCCAGATCTTTCAGCTTGTGCTAGAGCGTTGGGACGCGCTGCCCTATGAAGTTGTTGTAGTCGGGGCAGATCTGCGGCGTGATATTCAAGGCGGCATCGACGTGGGCGCGTTAACCGTGCAGACGACCTTTGCCACCGCGGCGCAGGTGACGTTTGATAACCAACAACTGGCTAGTACCGTTACCGCCGACGCGGTCATCGATGATCTAGCCCAACTCCCAACCCTTGTCCAAGCATGGGCTTGAGCAGATAAGGCGAACCACCACGATGAATCCGCACAAAACGAAGCCGATCACAGTCAATCGGCGCTATCCAGCCGCCCCCTTGGTGGGGGTCGGGGTTGTGGTCTTTAATGACCAGGGCGATGTTCTGCTGGTTAAGCGGGGGAGACCGCCACGCGTGGGTGAGTGGTCGCTGCCCGGCGGCTTGCTCGATCTGGGTGAGCGACTCGCTGACGCGGCACAGCGCGAGGTGCGAGAAGAATGTGGCATTGAGATCACCCTGGGTGGTTTTATCACCACCTATGAGCCAATCATTTATGATGCCGCCGGTGAAATCGAATATCACTACATCCTGCTCGACTATTGGGCGACCTACCATGCGGGTGAACTCACCGCGCAAGATGATGCTGCCGCTGTTGCGTGGGTGGCGCTACCATCACTCACGCAGTTCCGCCTACGTTCAGAGACGTTGCAAGTGATCCACACCGCCCATACCACTTGGCGGACCAGTCACGCCTCTTGATAAAGCATTGGGTGGGGACGCGGATGAACGCGGATAGACGCGGATTGCTTTTTATCCGCGCAAATCCGCGTTCATCCGCGTCCGCTTTACAGACTGACTAGCGCGCTCGACGCGGTTCTGGATATTCGATCCCATCCTCGTCCCGTAGCCGACGGCGAGCTTCGCGCTCAATCTCTTCGTCGCTGCGTCCCATGCCCCAAAAAGAGGATTTGACATCAAAGATCTTGAGCTTATAGGCAATTTCTCGTTCCGTATCGTAGAACACGCGGTTCCATCCGGTTGTTGGCTGTACCATGGTTGGTTACCCCTTCTCATCTGTTGAATCACGGTCAAACAGACAAGTTAACAATACCAGAAAATATCACTTCATTTCTGTGGAATCCCTATCATTTGCATCAATTCAGGATGGGTGCGGTTGACGGTGGCGGGGCGCTACGCTGGGCTAAAAAAGCCCTGTAGGATTTTGAAAATCCTACAGGGCCGCGAAATTTTTCTACAAAGCGGTTTGGAAAGATAGCCTATATACCTGACAGGTGTGGACTGAGCATATCCCCTCAAATACCCTGCCGGGTCCGTGGCTCGGCGAAAGCGCGTACCGCTTCAAGCCATTTCTAAACGGGGCGCGGGATCAGGAGATTGTACGCGGTGACTTGACGTTCGAGCGCCTGTTGATGGCGGGCATAGTGTTCGCGGTGGGGCAGGTAGGTGTGGCCGGTGGTCGGGGGCAATTCACGCATGCGCTGAATGACGCCGAGCTGTTGTAAGCCTAACAGCGCAATGCCGCGGCTGGTAATCTCTTTTTCGGTGAGCGCGACAATGGGCTCACCCAACACATCGGCCATGATCTGGAGCCAAGCAGGGGAGCTTAATAGACCACCACCACTGGCAATGATCTGATGTTGCCCTCCTGCCAAATGGGGCTTGACCCGCCCATAGATAATGGAAAAGCGGTAGGCGATGGCTTCGAGGGCCGCCTGCACCAGATCGATGGGACGGGTATTGAGGGTAAAGCCAATGAGGCTGGCGCGGGCGTGATCGTTCCAGCCGGGCGCGCGTTCGCCCGCGACAAAGGGCAGGATCGTCAAGCCGTGGGCGGCTGGTTCGCGCTGGGCCAACTCTTTTTCGAGTTGATCCAGCGGAGGAAGTTGCAAGCTCTCGCGCAGCCAAGCAAACAAATTTCCACCTTCCGTGGTCGCACCGCCCAGTAACCCTTGGTGGCTACCGACGCGATAGAGCCAAAGCCCATCCGGGACGGCTGTCAACGCCGGATCGACAATCACGCGCATGGCCCCCGTCGTACCGATGGTGAGCGCAATCCGATTGGGTTGGTCGCAACCGCTGCCCAAATTGGCCGCAGCGCCGTCGCCGATGGCCGGATACCAGGGCAGCCCCTGTAAGGCCGGCCAACGTTCGGACCACGGTGGCAGTAACCCTTCCAATGGTTGATTGACATCGACCAACGGTGAAAGCTGTTCTGCCTGGAGCGGTAAGGTGGCTAGCCATGCTTCATCCCAATCTAGCGTATGACGATTGAGCAAACCCGTCCACGAAGCGACACTATAGCTGACGGCCCGCTGGCCCAGCAACTTCCAATAGAGATATTCGCCAAAGGACATCCAGTAGCGGCTCCCTTGGAGCCAGTTGGGATGGGTGCGCGCCAGCCAGCGAAAGCGCGCGGGCAGATAGGAGGTGTGGATCAAACAGCCGGTGCGATCATGGCTGGTACGCTGGCCGGCCGGGCCTAGCCTTTCGCGGAGATCATCGGCATCGGCAGCATTGCGCGTATCGGCATAGATAAAGAGGGGCGTCACGGGCTCCCCGGCCGCGCTGACCCCCATGACGTTGCTGACAAAGGTGTCGCTGACGATAGCCCCAATCGCGCTGGCGCGGTCGCCCGCCCGTTGGAGCACTTGGTCGATCACGGCGATGGCATGGTCAAAGAGTTGAGCTGGCTCAAAGGTTGCGCCGCCGTCGTGGGTGGTCTCGAGGTGGTTTGCCACCTGCGCCACACAATCGGGTACGGGTTGGCCGGTCGCATCGAACAGGAGGGCGCGGGTGGAAGTGGTGCCAATATCCAAGGCAAGAACAAACGGTGCTGGCATAGTCTGTCATCCAGAGTTGTATGGTCGTGTGGGCAGTGCGGCGCGTGATCGCGCCGCACTGCTTCCTATAACTTCAAGCCGCTCATCACGACACCGGAGATGAAGTAGCGTTGCGCAAAGGCAAAGAGCAACAAAACCGGGATCGACATAACGGCTGCAGCTGCCATAAGCAGGTGATCGCGCGGGTCGGTGGTTTCCATGGGGATATATTGGAAATAGCGCATCCCAACGGCGGCGGTATAGAGTGACTCACGATTGAGATAGATAAAGGGGCCAAAGAAATCATTCCAGTCGTTCAAAAACTGGAGAATGGCCACCGTCGTCAAGGCGGGCTTCATGAGCGGTACCAAGATCCGCCACAAAATCTGGAAAGGATTGGCCCCGTCGATGGTCGCCGCTTCATCGAGATCGCGCGGGAGGCTGAGCAGGAATTGGCGCAGCATAAAGACCATAAAGGCACCGCCGCCCAACCAACTGCCAATGGTCAGGGGGACATAGGTATTAATCATCTTGAGCTTAAACCACAGCAGATATTGAGGGATCAAGGTCACGGTGGCCGGAATCATCATCGTGCCCAGCAGGAGAATAAACCAGAGCTGCTTGCCCACAAACTCAAAACGGGCAAAGGCATAGGCGGTCATCGTCGCGGTGATGATCGTGCCGGGGATGGTGATCAGCACAATGAAGAAGCTGTTGGCGAGCCAGCGGGCAAAGGGCGCAGTCTCGAAGACTTCGACATAGTTGCCCCACTGTGGCACACTCGGCCACAGGTGCAGCGTATAGGAGCGTAACTCTTGCCAGGTTTGTAGTGAGCTGGAAACCGTCCAGAAGAGTGGGAAGGAAAACATCAATCCCGCCAGGGTCAACAAAAGATAGGTGATCGTCTTGCGGATCCATTGGCTGCGGCGGAGCGCATTAGTGAATGATCGATCGGCACGAATGGTCGGTCGCGCCGCGGTGGGGGGAGCGGACTTAGTCGTACTTGCCATGTAACATACTCCTGGTAGACGTAGGCCGTAAGGGTACGCGGCGGGGTGGGCTTCCCTTAGTCCCCATAATAAAAGACCCAACGTTTGGATAAGCGCATTTGGACAATGGTCATTGCGATAATGATGAGCGCAAAGAACCAGGCCAGCGCAGCAGCGTAGCCAATCTCAAAATAGTCGAAGGCATATTTCCAAATGTGCAAGGCATAGAACCAGGTGGCGAAGGCCGGGCCACCACCTTCGGGGGTGAGCAAAAAGGCGGCAGCAAAGGTCTGCAAGGCCCCAATGATCCCAAGCACCGTATTGAAGAAGATGGTCGGCGTCAGCAAAGGAATTGTCACGTTGCGGATGCGCTGCCAAGTATTGGCTCCATCGATGGACGCGGCATCGTAGAGCTCGGTGGGAATACCCTGGAGCCCGGCCAAAAAGATGATCATCTGGGTGCCGCCGATGCTGGTCCACAACCGCATCAGGATTAATGATGGGATCGCCATGCGCCGATCGGAGAACCAGCCTGGTGGATTGGTGACACCAAATTCGCGCAAGGTTTGGTTGACAATGCCGAAATCGGTATCTAATAGCCATTTCCACAAAATCACCGAGGCGACCAAGGGGACGAGCGAAGGCATAAAGAAGAGCGTGCGATAGACCGATACCCCGCGCAGTTTACTATCGAGCAAGATAGCCAAAAGCATAGAGCCGATCACCCCCAGCGGCACCCCCACGCTGGCAAAGTAGAAGGTGCGCCCTAACGATGACCAGAAGAGATCATCGGTCGTAAACATACGGACGTAATTGTCAAGCCCAATAAATCTAGAGCTACCGATGATGTTGTAATTGGTAAAGCTAAAATAGAGAGAGGCTAGCCCTGGGCCAATAAAAAGGCCAAAAAAGCCGATGAGCCAGGGCGTTAGAAAAAGATACCCATAGAGATTTTGGCGGCGGCGTTCTAGCGAGCGCCGTGGTGAGCGCGGGGGCGCTTTACTCGTTGCGGTGACCGTTGCCACGCGTGACTCCTGTTCTTAAAACGCAAGACCTGACAGGTTTTCAAGACCTGACAGGTCTTTGATTAGCGGTTGTGGGGACCACAGAGCCCATCCGTGCGCGGTTAGGCGGCGGGCTCCTGATCCAGGACTTTCTGGATGCTATCATGCAACCCCTGAAGCCCTTGTTCAAAGGGCAGCGGTTGGCTGGGATCCATCATCAAGGTCAGGTATTGGGCACAGGCATCGGTGTACTCACGGCCACGTGAATTGGCTGGCGCATAGGCCGGAATGCCGTTCTCGAGGTTCGGGATGAACCATTCATGCACGGGATCTTGCTCGATCAGCCGATCGAGAACATCGGGGCGGACAAAGGCACCTTGACCGGCAACGAGATTGAAGCTATAGCAACCCTCAGTGTCGGTGATATGCTTGATGAACTGGAAGGCTTCTTGGGGGTGGGCACTATCCTTGAGGATATTCCAAGTGCCGCCGCGGATTTGGGAGGGGAACTTCCCATTGGCGTCGGTGGGGAGCAGCCCTTGGTGGGCCTTGGCCACGGTCTCGTCTTTGATATCGCGCTTGAAGTTGCGCACATTGAGTGAACCACCCCAGTTCATGGTGATCTTGCCTTCGAGCTGGGCTGCCACAAAATCTGCTTGGGCTGGTAACACCTTCTCCTCGACCGACAGCGCATAGAGCCAGCGCAGCGCTTCTTGGGATTCGGGGCTATCGAGCAAGAGCGACTTGGTCCCTTCGGCATCGATCAGATCGCCACCAAAGGCGCGGCACAAGGGCACGAGTGGCCCTTCGGCAAAGGTGAAGCCGAGGCCAAAGCGTTCGCCGTCCTTGTAGAATTTGCGCACCCACTCGCCGTAAGTTGCCATGGTGGTATCATGACCAACTGGATCAGGTAATTCAACCCCTTCTTGTTCAAAATGAACGGCATTGATCACGAAGGTATCTTGCCCGGCCCACCCCCAGCTCGGCAGACCATATTGCTTACCTTGATATGCTTGCAAAACAATAAATTGTTCGAACCATTGGGTTAGATCCAGATTGTCCGAAGCAATGAGATCATCCAAAGTGCCGATAATGTTGCCATTGATGGCCCGCACAAAGTGATAGTGAGAGGGATCAAATGCGATAATATCGCCTAGGTCACCAGCGGCAAACATGGAATACATTTTGCCGTAGTTGTCCTGTTGCGAAGAACCGGTAAGGGGGCGGAACTCGATGGTTACATTGGGGTGTGCTTGCTGGAAAGTCTCAATGCGCTCCTCGTTCCAGCCGGTGCCAGGGCCACGGAAAGTATCCCACTTGAGGTGAATGGTATCGGCGCTGGCACCTTCGCCACCGGTGCTACCGCTGGGGGACTGCCCTGCTGGGGCGCAGGCAGCTAACACACCCACGGCAGCAACAGCACTGCTCATCTGGAGAAAATGACGGCGTGACAAAATCTTAGACATAAGACTGGTCTCCTGTAGTAAATGTGCTCGAATGATTAAATTGCCAATATCGATGGATACGGATTCGGCCATTGGGCAAATTATGCTGACAGCGGCAGCATCGCTGCGACTGGGTTGCCTAAGTTGGAAAACGTACTCGATTTAGGGAGGGGCAAGTGGTGCATTGACACAAGTTCTGGCCTGTCATGCATCCGGTGTATACTCAATCTAGCTGCGAATGGTATACTGTATATTACAACACACTTTTACGCTGACAGCAAGAAAAACTGACCAAACAAACATGTACAATTGGTTATGGCTTTCGCTACTTTTACTCTTCCTCGGCTGGTGGTTCACGCGCCGCGGCCAACAGGCATACCGCGCAAGTGGTCTTCCGATGGGTGAGGTTGTGTATCAGGATACCGGTGCTTGGCAGAAGGTAGAAAAGCCTTTGCTTAACCACCAATATGGATTGATCGGCAAGCCCGATTACCTCGTTCAGGTACGCGAACAGGGCCGTACCTTTACGATTCCGGTTGAAGTCAAAAGTGGCAAACGACCCGCGACCCCCCACGGGGGGCATATTCTCCAATTAGGGGCCTACTGCTTACTCGTCGAGGATGTCTACCAGCGTACGCCCCCCTATGGCCTTTTGCACTACGCCGACGCCACGCTCCGGATTCCCTTTACCACCGAACTCCGCCAACAAGTAAACACTGCCGCCGAAGCCATTCGGCGTGATCAACGCGCCAACGACGTTCCCCGCAACCACCAACAAGCCAATCGGTGTCGCGCCTGTGGCTATCAACAAGGCTGTGGGGAGCAGCGGCTAGATACCAACAAGCAATAAGCAATGGCTAATAAGCAATCGCTAATAAAGAATCGCTAATAAAGAATCGCCAATGACTGGGCTCATTAACCATTCTTCATTAGCCATTGCTTATTGACTATTCTTCAGATCTTCCGGCCAGTCGAGATCAAAGGCGAGCGAAGCGGACGCAAAGGTTTGGTAGGGCAATCCGGCCTGTTCGGCCAAGGCACAATGGCGGGCATAGCTCTGGGGGCCAAAGGCAAAGGGCAGACGCTGGGGCGGGTGGAGCAGGAGCGCATTGGTGCCGCCATCTTGGCTCGGGGCAATGACCATGCTCGGCGCAACGCTCCCCAGATCGAATAAGTGTTCAATATCAGCGCTAGTCAGCAAAGGGAGATCGGCAGGGAGGATCAAGATCGCATCAGCCTGTTCGGCCAAGGCCCGGCGACGAGCTTGCTCAAGGGCTTCGTTAAGCGAGGCTTTTTCTTCTTGCTCGAAGAAGACGCGATCCCAGGGTACGTCGGCCATGATCTGGGGATCGCGCCCAACGACAATGACACCGGCCAACCGGTGGGCAGCACGGGCTTGAGCCAAGACATGCTGAAAAAGCCTATGATTTAGGGTGTGGCGCTGCTGCCGCGAAAGGACCGCGGCCAACCGACTCTTCCCTTCGGCAAAGGGTTTCACAGGAACAATGAGCCATAGCTTCATAGGACGTGAGCGGTAGCAAGGGGAAGGCCGCTTGCGCTAGCAACACGGCTCCCCACACCTTATTCCCGATTTTCTACGGGCCATTGCCCTTGTTGATCTGGCTGGTCCGTCAACTGTTGTGCAAAGGCTAGCACTTGGGTCGCTAATTGGGCCTTGCTAGCTAGATCAGTCATCACCGTGTCAGTGACGAGCGTCGGTAGGTGAATGGACGCAGCAAGCTCGTGGTCGGTTTGGTCCAAGACAAAGCCCGTGAGCAGATCATCATAGTGATCGACCACGGTGATCGGGCTGCTGGTTAGCCCCAATTCTTGCATGATCTTGGCCGCGGGTCCTTTGATGGCGCGCCCGCTGACAATGGGGCTGACGGCGATTTTGGGGGCGGTTGATAGGCGCAAAGCCGTGCGCAACCCGGGGACGCTCAGAATCGGATCCAAGCTGAGGTAGGGGTTGCTGGGGCAGAAGACAATGAGATCAGCAGTACGCAACGCGCGGTGGAGATCTTCGCTCATACGGGCAGCATCCGCACCAACATAGCTCAGATCAATCAGCATGGGTTCGCAACGGCGGCGGACAAAATAATGCTGGAACGGGAGATCCCCTTCATCCGTATGGACCAATGTCCGCACAGGTTGATCGCTCATGGGGAGGACGCGCGAGGGAATGCCCAAGCTCCGGCGCAACCGATCCGTCACTTCGGTCAAGGAAATACCTTGGCGCAGCCACTCCGTTCGGCGCAAATGGAGTGCTAGATCGCGGTCACCCAACATAAACCAATCTTCACCGCCCAATTGACCC
Organism: Caldilineaceae bacterium; assembly: GCA_019637645.1. The sequence goes on along the minus strand of JAHBVH010000069.1, from coordinate 8,709 downwards.
ATCGTCTTGAGCGTGGTAAAAGATTCGCCCACCCGCCCCCAGCCAAATTCTGGGTTATGGATGCCCGCCAAATTATAGACAACCGTATCCAGGTCAGGACAGATGGTCAGTCCCCAATGGTCAAAGTCGTCCCCGGTGTTGACCACCACCGTCAAATTCCCGGGGGTAATCACCTCTTGTAGACCGGTGGCTAGCTTGGCACCACCGACACCACCCGCCAAGGCCACCACATTGATGTTGCGCATAATCGATCTCGCTATTTTCTACGATAAGACCCAATAGTCCCGCCTAGTGAGGAGCCCCGCTTGTAAAAGACGCTACGCCACTGGCTCTCATCGACATTGTTTGCTGAGAAAGGCGGTGCCTATGTCGGACGCCAAACCACCCGTTCGGCCATAGGCACCCGTTCTTTCGTTTTTGTTTCGGCAGGATACCCCACCGTAATCAGAGCTTGGGGAATCCAGCTCTCGGGCAGTTGGAGCACGCTCCGCACCAGCTCGGGGACAAAGAGCGGCGCACACATCCAGCAGGCCCCTAGCCCTGCATAATGGGCCGCTAGGAGTAAATTTTGGCAAGCAAGCGCCACACTTTGCACAGCCATGGTCCACTCGGCTTGGTTGCGGCGCTCATCGGGGTAGCGATCCATCTCTTCCATACTCATGGCGGCAATAATCAGCGCACCCGCATTCATCATCCGGCTTTGACTAATCGCCACGCGACGTTCCACTAGATCGGCGTCTAGGCCATCGTTGCCGAGATCCTGCCGCCATTGCTCGCCCATGGCTTGGCTCAAGGTTTGCTTCGTCTCTGCGCCGGTAACCACACAAAAGCGCCAGGGTTGGCGATTATGGGCCGAGGGAGCCCACAGGGCCGCTTCGAGAAGCCCTTCTATAATGTCCGGCGCTATCGGTTGGGCTTGATAGCGGCGCAGCGAGCGGCGGCCTTGAATCAATGCCCAAAAGTCGAGCGGCGCTGCGGAAGATTCGGCTGTGGTTGTCATCACGGCGGTGCATCCATTCCCTAGAAATGCCTACCCCATCAATGCGGTACGGTCGCATTGCCAGCTTCGCGGATCGCTTTCTCCACTTGCACGCGGCCCAGTACGAGCAGACCAACAGCAAAGAAGATGGCAATGGAGAGCAAGGCCACGCGATAGCTGCCTGTCCATTGGAGCGCTAGCCCAAAAACGAGTGGCCCCAACCAACTGGTGCCGCGTTCGCTCACCTCATAGAGGCTAAAATACTCGGCCTCTTGCCCTTTCGGGATCATGAGCGAAAAGAGAGAGCGACTGAGTGCTTGGCTACCGCCCAAGACAATCGCGATCACCCCGCCAACAATAAAAAATTGTAACTCTGTCTGGAGCCACGCATAGGTATAGACTGTCACCCCTAGCCAAATGACCAAGCTCAGGAGAATGGCGCGTTTACTGCCCAGCCACTTTGCCAGGTAGCCAAAGCCAAGGGCCCCAAAAAAGGCAATGAACTGCACCATTAAAATCAATTGGATCAGGGTCGCTGTGCCCAAGCCCAATTCCTGGCTACCAAAGAGGGCAGAAAGGCTGATCACCGTTTGAATGCCATCATTATAGATAAGATAGGCTACCAAAAAGAGCAGCGTTTGAGGATAGCGCGGCAGGTTGCGGAGCGTCTGGCGCAGCTGAATAAAACCAATCGACAGATAGGTCGCGCCAGGGGGCAAGGGCTTGATCACCGTCCGTTGGCGCAGGTGAATCAGGGGTATCAAGGTAAAGATCGCCCACCAAAGTCCCGCCGAGGCGAGGCTGATCCGAACCGCGTCGCCCGTGCTGATCCCCCAGCCCTCGGCAAAGAACTGGACAAAGAGCAGATTGACTGCGAGCAAGAGTCCCCCACCTAAATAGCCCATGGCCCAGCCTTGGGATGAAACCCGATCCCGCTCCTCCGGTGGGGCAATGTCGCTGAGAAAGGCGTTGTAGAAGACAATCGATGCACCAAAGCTCAGGTTGGCGATCAAAAAGAGGAGGCCACCCAACACATAGCGATTGCCTTCGAGAAAATACATTGCCATGGTAGCCAGCGCACCGCTATAGGCAAAAATGCCCAAGAGCCGCTTCTTCAGCTGTGAATAGTCTGCTACTGCCCCAAGAATGGGCAGAAAGAAAACTTGTAGCACAACGGAAAGCGAAACCATATAGGGGAAAAATGCATCTGCCAAGATGGGGATGCCCAGCGGATAGACATAGCCATCCGCATCAGCAGCGGCTTGGGTAATGGCAGTTAGGTACGGGCCCAGGAAGACCGTAACAACAGTGGTGGAAAAGGCAGAATTGGCCCAGTCATAAAAATACCAACTTACCTGTTCGCGCCAACTCGGCTTGGTTGTCTCAGCCAGTACTGGTTGCATAGAGGCGTCTCTACCTGCTGTTTGGGTTGAAGGTTGCCGATGGAAGGAGTCTTTCCATCACCGTGTGCATGCCCTGTGAAAGATAACATCGTTTATAGATTTGGTCAATTCATTTGCCTAAAGGGTAGTAGACCATCGCGAACGGCAAAAAAAGGGGCTAAAACCCGAGGCTAACCGCGAAAAACGCGCTGGCCCTTTGTCAGGATTGTGAGACGTCGATCAGCGTTAACGCTTTGTTTATCTCCGCCTGACAATAGATCGGTACGCTACCATGAAACTCATCCGTATGACCAGAGCTGACAGGTTTTCTAAACCTATCAGCTCTGGTCCAAGTGCGTAACTTCTACAAATATACAACCATAAAATATGGGATTGAAAAATAAAATTGTATAATACAACCGCACTGCAACATGTGAGTAGTGAAATATGGATTACGATTACCAACGCGATAAGGATGGATAAAGAAAATGCGACTCGTTCCTCATAAATTATTTCTAACTCGTGGGGTTGGTGTCCACAAGGAAAAGCTCACTAGTTTTGAAATGGCGCTGCGGGAGGCTGGCATTGCGCACTTTAATCTAGTGCGCGTGTCATCGATCTTCCCACCCCGCTGCAAAATTATCGAACGAGAAGAGGGATTGCAACTCCTTCAGGCCGGTGAAATTGTTTTTGCCGTAATCGCCGAAATGTCGACCAATGAGCCCGGTCGGCGCATCGCCTCTTCGATTGGGGTGGCGCGCCCCTCTGATCTGGATAAATATGGCTATCTTTCGGAGCACCACACCTTTGGGCAGACGGAAGAAGAAGCGGGCGATTATGCCGAAGATCTGGCCGCGACCATGTTAGCCACCACCTTGGGCATCCCCTTTGACCCCAGCCAAGATTACAACGAACGGCGCGAACAGTATCGCATGGGTGGCGAAATTGTCGATTCCACCAGCATTACCGTCGCCGTAACGGCCTCGCCCGGTGGCGTGTGGACAACCACCATCGCCGCCGCCATCCTGATCTAACCGGCTGACCTTATGGCATTTCACGACTTTCTCGATCTGCCGCTCGAAACGGCAGCGTATGCCCAGGCCGAAGTGTTGCTGTTGCCCATCCCCTTTGAGGCCACGGTTAGCTATGGTCATGGCACAGCAGACGGCCCCGCGGCCATTGTCGAAGCCTCCAAGCAGGTGGAGCTCTATGATCGCGAGTTCGACTGTGAACCGGCGCTGAACTATGGGGTTCACACCTTGGATGCCCTCACCTTGCCCACAGACGCCGCCGCCGCCGTGGATGCCATTGCTGGCGCCGTGGCCCAAGCGGCGGGCTCCGGGAAATTGGTGGTTGGCCTAGGGGGCGAACATACCATTAGCGTCGGCTTTGGCCGTGGCCTGTTACAAGCACTCGGTGGCCCCATCACCCTTGTGCAGATTGACGCCCACTGCGATCTGCGCGACAGCTATGAGGGATCGCCTTATAGCCATGCCTGTATTGCGCGGCGGCTTTTGGAAGAAGCGGGGATTGAACAGGTGCTGCAACTGGGCATTCGTTCGCTCTGCCCCGAAGAAATTGGCTTTGCCCGCGCCAACCCCGAGCGCGTCCGCATTTGGTTTAGCGAAGATATCCATGCTGGCGATTGGCAAGCCGAGTTGATCGCCCGTTTGCAAGGGCGCCGGGTCTATATAACCATTGATGTCGATGGCTTAGACCCAGCCATTGTGCCGGCGACTGGCACGCCCGAGCCGGATGGACTGACTTGGGCCGAGACGCTATCGATCTTGCGCACCGTCACCCAATCGGCCACCGTCATCGGCTTGGACTGTGTGGAACTAGCCCCCGTTGAAAGTTTGCACATGGCCGATTTTGCCGTGGCAAAGTTACTGTACAAAGCCATCTCGTATGTAAAAATGGGACAGCGTTCTGCGTAATTGCGGTAAACGTTTGTATGCCTGGAATGATTAGGACAGCCAAATGCAAGAAGCCAACAGTATTAAAGCGTTCCTCAAACACCATTATCGCCATTTCAATGCCGCAGCCCTGCTGGATGCCGCTGAAGGCTACCACCAGTTCGTGACCAAAGGCGGCCAGATGTTTCTGGCGATGGCCGGTGCCATGAGTAGCGCGGAATTGGGCCTTTCCTTGGCCGAAATGATCCGCCAAGATAAGATCCATGCCATTAGCTGTACGGGGGCGAACCTGGAAGAAGATGTCTATAATTTGGTGGCGCACGATCACTACGTGCGCATTCCGAACTGGCGCGACCTCACGCCAGAAGACGAACATGAATTGCTCTCCCGCCATCTCAATCGCGTAACCGACACTTGTATTCCCGAAGAAGAGGCCATTCGCCGCATTGAACACGCCATCCTCGACGAATGGACCCGTGCCGATCAACGTGGCGAGCGCTACTTCCCCCATGAATTTCTCTATCGCATCCTGCTCAGCGGACGATTAGAGAAGGATTACCAGATCGACCCCAAGGACAGTTGGTTGTTGGCCGCGGCCCAGAAAAATCTGCCGATCTTTGTGCCCGGCTGGGAAGATTCAACCACCGGCAATATCTACGCCTCCCACTGCCTCAAGGGCAACATCAAAAATGTCCACACGGTCCGGTCGGGCATTGAGTATATGATGGCGCTAGCCAAGTGGTACACCGCCCAACAGACGCCGATTGGCTTCTTCCAAATTGGCGGTGGCATTGCCGGAGACTTCCCCATCTGTGTGGTGCCTATGCTCCGGCAAGATATGGAACAGGAAGAGACCCCACTGTGGGCCTATTTCTGCCAGATCAGCGATTCGACGACCAGCTATGGTTCGTACTCGGGTGCGGTGCCCAACGAGAAGATCACTTGGGAAAAGCTCTCGATTGATACCCCCAAGTACTTGATCGAGTCCGATGCAACGATCGTGGCCCCGTTGATCTTTGCCTACGTCCTCGCCGACTAATTCCACTTACTACACCTGACAGGTTTTGCAAACCTGTCAGGTTTGCCCTTTGTTATCCCCAATCCGCACTCCACCAAGCGGCATAGGGCATGCCACACGCTTGGGCAACCGCCAACAACGGCTCAACAGCATAGGGCACTCGCCGCAGATTGATATTGATCGCGCCCGCGTCGTAATCCAGAACGGCATATTCGGCCCAAGGTGGATTGCGCTCCTTCCCATTGGCTAAAGTTTCATAGGGAAGCCCCACGCTACCAGGGTTGAGTACCAGTTTTTCACGATAGCGACGTACATACGGGGCATGGGTATGACCGCCAGCGAGGATACGCGCCGGCGATGTGCCAAGCAATGTCTGCAATTCTGACTCGGGTGTCGTGGCAACAATGGGGTCGTGATAGGAGCGGGGGGAACCATGGTAGCAGAGCAGCGTGAGGTCGGGAGCAAGGCTTAGCTCAACTGTGGCTTGAAAGGTGCGAATATAGGCCCGATCCGCCGCCGTCAGTTGGGCCGCCCCCCAAAGTTCGATGGCGTTAAAAAATTCGGTCGCTTCATTGCGGGGCGGATGGGGCTGTGGCTCCAATGCCCAAGCATCGGTGTTCCCCATGACCACGGGGCCGCCCAGGGCCTGGAGCCGTGCCAGGGTTTCGCGTGGTTGTGGCCCAAAGATGGCGACATCCCCCAAGCAGACCCATTGATCGATCTGCTCCCTAGCTAACTGAGCCAACACCGCTTCCAACGCAAACAAGTTGCCGTGGATATCGGAAAGCAGGGCTACGCGCATCGTTAGACCACAGCCCGCTGCTGTAGCGCGGCCCAGACCCGCTCTGGCGTATAGGGCAGTTGATCGAGCCAGACGCCCGTGGCGGCATAGATCGCGGCACCAATGGCGGGGGCGGTAGGGATGAAGGGCATTTCGGCCATGCCGCGGATCCCCAAGGGGCCTTGTGGATCGGGAAATTCGAGGATGACGGGCACAATCTCTTCTACCACATCCGCCACACCGGGGATTAGGTAATTGCTCAGGTGGGGCGTCAAGGTGCGGCCCTCTTTTTGGATAAAGTTTTCCAACAAGGTCCAACCCACCGACTGCGCGACGCCCCCTTCGATCTGTCCCTCAACCAGTTGGGGATTGACCGCCTTGCCCACATCGTTGACGCTGACTAAGCGCTTCACGGTGACATGTCCGGTCTCCAGATCGACCTCCACATCGGCCACTTGGGCGCAGTAGCCAATCGTAATATGGGGATCGCTCTCCCCCGTGCCCGGCGCGTAGCCAGTCGTAGGGCGGGGACGGTAGAGAAATTCGGCGCGGGCGGGGCGTTCTTCATTTTGCCACTCTTGCAACGCGCGCTCGGCGGCCCCTTTGATCGCATTCCCCGCCATAAAAGTCATCCGGCTGGCGGAAGCGCTACCACTAGAGCCGACCACGTCGGTGTTGTCGCTCACCAAGAAGACCTTCTCTAGTGCAACATCAAGCACCTCTGCGGCAATCTGGCGCATGACTTGGTGCGTCCCTTGGCCGACCTCGGCCCCAACGCAGCCAACCACTGCCCGTTCGATGTTGTCGCGGCCCTGCAGCTCTACCCACGCATGACAATGTTCGGGAAAAGCCAAACTAAAGCCCACATTCTTAAAACAGATCGCAATCCCACGGCCCCGCGCCATCCTTGCACACGACGCCACCAACGACGGCACCTGCCCACTGCCCTCTCGCCTCTCTCCTCTGTCTTCTGTCCCCTCTCCCCTGCCCACTGCCCTCTCGCCTCTCTCCTCGCCCATCCACTTCGCCCCCTCCTCCAGCACCTGCGGCGCGGTACAACCCGCGGGCACCACACCGCGCGTTGCCATGGGCGAGCCTTCCTGCCAAAGGTTGCGGCGGCGTAGCTCAACCGGGTCCATGCCCAATGCCGCCGCCAATTTATTCACCTGCATCTCGGCAGCAAAATGCCCTTGTGGGCCGCCAAAGCCGCGGAATGCCCCACTCGGACAGTTGTTGGTATAGACCGTGCGGGCATCGACCAGCACATTGGGAATTTCATAGGGGCCAAGGCAGGAGAGAATGGCATTGCCCAGCACTTTGGTGCTCGTATAGGCATACGCGCCGGCATCACTGGTGGCGTCCATCTGTGCGGCGACGATTTTTCCAGCAAGTGTTGCGCCCCATTTGGCCCAAATGGTATAAGGGTGGCGTTTGTGGTGGCCGACAATGCTCTCTTCACGGCTCCAAATGATCTTGACAGGTCGCCCCGTTTTCAGGGCCGCCAACGCCAGGACAATCTGAATCGAAATATCTTCACGCCCGCCAAAGGCCCCACCGATGGCTGGATAGCGCACCACAATTTGCGCTTCGGGCAGACCGAGCGCATGGGCAATTTGTTGGCGCTCTTCATGCATCCACTGACCGCCACAAATCACCTCAATGCGGCCATCGGGCAACAACTGGGCCAAGCCTGCCTCTGGTTGTAAATAGGCATGCTCTTGGGCATGGGTGCGATAGGTTGCTTCGACGATCACATCGGCTTGCGCGAAGCCAGTCGCTAGATCCCCTTGTTGAATCCGATAGGCATGCAGGACATTGGAGCTGCGATCGCGCACACCATAAGGATAACCATTAAATTCATCGGGGTGCAGGAGAGGCGCGCCCGGTTGCATGGCAACAAGCGGGTCGGTGACCAAAGGGAGCGGCGCATAGGTCAATTGGACCAATTTGGCCGCGGCTTCGGCTTGGGCTTGGGTCTCGGCGACGACGACGGCCACCTGGTCGGCTTCCCAACGGACCCGCTCCGCTTGCCGTGTGCTGCCCACACCACAGAGCACCGGTTGGTCGTACATAGCAAGGCCATATTCGTTGACCGGTACGTCTTTGGCAGTCAGCACGGCAATGACGCCCGGCGCGGCGGCCGCCGCCGCGGTCTCTACCGCCGTCAGCTGTGCATGAGGCACACCCGCAAAGACAATTTTTAGCCAAGCTTGCCCAGGCAGATCAAGATCCCCGGCATAGGCGGTCTTGCCCTGGACTTTATCGGTTGCATCCCCACGCGAGATGCTCGCGCCAACTGCACGCATGGTTTTTCACCCTTTTCTGAATGAACCTCTTCTACGCGTTCAATGATATCGTGGATCCTGCGGACTTTGTGAGAGAACTTCTGTTTATGGTGTTTGCCTCTGCTATACTCAGGAGTGGCGTGAGGGAACGCCAACGGTTGTCCAACGCCGGATGCGTTGCGTAACCGCGTCGATCATCAATGAAAGGTCAATGGGAACAGAGACAAGAAAGGTGACAAAAATGCTACAAGAGTTTCGCAACTTTATCAGCCGTGGCAATGTGCTCGATCTGGCCGTCGCGGTGATCATCGGGGCGGCGTTTAATGCGATTGTAACATCCTTAGTCGA
>JAHBVH010000068.1 GCA_019637645.1 Caldilineaceae bacterium | reverse complement strand
TGGTGCTCGCCACGGGCAACCGCGCGAGCCGCCCCAGCTTTCTGCCCAACGCGCAGACACCCGAGGCCCAGTGGGTGGTTGATGCTTGGCAACCAACCGCCACTAGTGACTATCCCGCTGGTGTTCGCAAACTGCCACCTGACAGCACCATCGTGATCATTGGCACGGGCTTGACCATGGTCGATACGGTGCAGACTCTAGAAGCCCAAGGCTACCGTGGATCGATCTTGGCGATCTCACGGCATGGTTGGTTGCCTGCAGTGCATGAGCATCCCAAGCCCTACCCCGCTTGGACTTGGACGCGCCATCCAGCCGCTGCCCCGCGTACAGCATTGGGGCTTTTGCAAGGCTTGCGCGCCGAAATCGAGCAGGCGGCTACGTTGGGGTACGACTGGCGCAGCGTGATTGATTCGCTGCGTCCGATTACCCAAACGCTCTGGCAACAACTGGAGGTCGGTGAGAAGCGTAAGTTCATGCGTCGTCTCTTCACCTTGTGGAATGTCCATCGCCATCGTGTGGCCCCTGCCGCCTCCACAGAGTTGCTTGCCTTGCAGCAGCGTGGGCGGTTGCAGGTTGTTGCTGGTAAGATTTGCCAGCTGAATACCCATGTTGCTGGGCTGAAGGTAGCCTATTATCCGGCTAGTACGTCTGATCTGACTGTGGTCAACGCCGCGCTTGTGATCAATTGTACTGGCCCAACCTATGATAGCACCGTCGGTCATGATGAGTTGCTGGCCAATCTCCATAGCCGTGGTCTACTCACCCGGGGTCCCTTGGGCATGGGGGTTGCGGTGGACAGTCAAGGCCGTGCTAAAAACAACGCTACCGGCGCGATTTTTCCCATGGGTTCACTCTTGGTTGGGGAATTACTAGAGTGTACAGCCATACCTGAACTCCGCAACCAGGCTCAAACGGTGGCCAGGCATCTGTTAGCGCCGTGGGGCGCGCCCACTAACAGCGCTCCGCCTGTTGCGGAACGTGTGCCGGTTTGAACGCAAGTTGATTACTTTTAGGCGTTACGTGCTTAGACAAGACCTGACAGGTCTTTGGCTATTCTGCTCAACTAGGGAGCTTCTAGCTTTGTTACCGCTCTGTTACCAGCATACAACCGTGGCTGTTACGACCGCCTGCCATACTACCTATGGTTGGCTCTGTGGTCTCCACAACTGTCAACGAAAGATGCTGTCAGGTCTCTGTGAAACGCGTTATTTGGTAAGTTCTATGCATAATTTTGACTTTTACACAGCTACGCTGAACTGATTTTATGATGGCTTATTTTACCTCCTGTTGTACCTCTACTTGTTGTTCTTTCTCCTGCGCCGGGTGTAGGGCCTGCTGTAGCTAGCGGGCGCTCGCCTGGGTGAGAATGGTGTTTGCTCGCTGTCAGAAGGGGCAGCAATGGCTCAGGCGCTGTTACGCACTCTTCCTTGACCACACGCCAGTAGCCAAACCCACCATCCTCCCCACGTATTTCAGCGAGTTGTCCGCGTTTTGGACTTTGAATATCCACGCTATCTTATAGATCGCACCAAGGCGTTGTATGGGCATTGAACTGCTCTTGCGCAACGCTGGCATGCTATGGGTTGGACTAGGAAAGGTAATTCTATGCGTCGGATTCTGATTCCACTCAATGTCTCTGAAATCAGTCTAGAAATTCTGTCGGTGGTGCGCCAGCTTTTCTCACCGAGCGAGGCAGAGTTGATTTTGTTGGGCATCACGCAACGACCAGACCACAGCATGACGGTCGATGCCTATGTGGGTGACGTTCCCCATTCAACCTACCTAGTGCCATGCACAGACGAGGAATGGCACCACTATCGCCAACGCTTTGAAATTGAGCTAAAAGCGTTGGCAAATACGTTGCGCGCCGCCGGTTATCGCGTCCATACCATCGTGCGGGTCGGCGAGCCGGTGGCGCAAATCCTCGCTGCCGTGGAAAACGGCATCTATGATCTCATTGCCATGGCAACGCGTGGCCGCACCGGCCTGTCGCGCTTGCTCTTGGGCAGCGTGGCCGAAAATGTCTTGCGGCAGTCGCCCATTCCTTTGTTACTGATGCGTGCTGATCCTGCCGCCGGCGCGAAACAGCGTACCACGCAAGAGCAAGCTACGTTAGAAAAGTTGGCCTATGAACCGTCGCTCGCCCATGCGCTTTAACCAAGCGATCAACAACCTGAACATCGGCGAGGGGGCGCTCCCTGGTGGTGGATAGCCATCAGGCTAGATTATGCTGAGCAGAAGGTGATCGCCCCATCAAAACCGGATTGGTGATCCGATCTTGGCGGGGGCAACGAATCGTGGGGAGCCGATTCGTTGCTCACCCTCTCTCATTCTCATTCTTTTTCTTCTCTCTTCTTTCGGTTCCGCCCGGGCGCTGACGCCCGTCATCCCGGGCAATCCCGAAAATTTGATGGCGACGTCGCCAAGTGGTAAGGCATGGATCTGCAAAATCCTGATACGCCGGTTCGATTCCGGCCGTCGCCTCTTGTTGTACTTTTGATGAAACGCACAATAAAGGATTGGGAGAGTTTCCTATGGTTCATCGTTTTTCTGTAAAATCTACGTACCTTGCGCTGTTGCTTGCGCTGTTGCTATTCAGCCTCGCGGCTTGTGGTGCCGGCGCGACGCCGACGACTGCGCCAGCACCAACCGCGGCACCAACGGAAGCACCAACGGAGCCGCTGACCGCTACGCCTGCGATTACGACCACGGCTGTAGTCACGACCACCGAAGGCGTAACCGCTACTGAAGCGGTGACCGCCGCGCGCGCGCCGATTACGAGCGCGGCCACGGCAGTCGCCTACCCGACCATCACTATCACCAACAAGCCCGATGTTGTGCGCATTGGTTATCAGGCTATCCCCAATGCCGAATTGATTGCCAAGCAACTTCAGTGGCATGAACAAGCACTCGGTACAGCCATTGAGTGGCGTCAATTTGAAAGTGGACGCGATGTCAATACGGCGATTGCCAGTGGTAGCATTGATATTGGGTTGGTGGGCAGCAGTCCGGCGGCGGCTGGGTTGGCCCAAGGGCTTCCCTATGAAGTGGTTGCTTTCTATGATCTCATCGGTGATAGCGAAGCGCTGGCCGTGCGTGGCTCGATCCAAAGCTTTGCGGATCTGAAAGGCAAGAAGCTAGGCGCACCCTTTGGCTCAACCACCCATTACTCGCTCCTGCAAGTGCTCCAACTGAATGGCATTAGCCCAGATGAAGTGACCTTGCTCGATTTCAACCCGGCTGATCTGTTGGCGGCGTGGACGCGCGGTGACCTTGATGGCGCTTACGTTTGGCAACCGACCCTCCAAAAGCTCTATGATGATGGCGGTACCAAGCTGATCGGTAGCGACGAGGTGGCCGCCCAGGGCTTCCCGACGTTTGATGTGGCTATCGTCACCCGCGACTTTGCCAGCCAATACCCCGAAGCTGTGGCGCTCTATGTCCAGAATCTTTCCAAGGCCGTGGATCTCTATCGCAGTGACCCAACCCAAGCGGCGGCGTTGCTTGCCGCCGAACTGAGCATCACGCCTGAAGAAGCCACGGCCCAGGCCGCGGGTCTCATCTGGTTGACGGCTAGTGAACAGCTTGACGCGACCTATTTTGGGACCAGTGCCGCACCGGGTGCCTTAGGTCAAGCCCTCAAAACAACGGCTGATTTCTTGGTGGCGCAGAAGGTGTTGGAGAGCGCGCCGGAGTTGAGCGTCTTCCAGAGCGGGGCCAACCCGGCTTTCCTCCAACAGGCTGTCGGTCAATAATCCACCCCTGGCTGTGTGCGTACGCCCCTGACGCACACAGCGTTTCGTTACCCATCATGTCACTTTTACAATTACAACAAGTTGATCTTACCTATCCCAGTCGGCATGGTTTGGTCCATGCCCTCGCGGATGTTTCACTTACCGTGACCGCCGGTGAGTTTATTTGTGTGGTGGGGCCGTCGGGCTGTGGCAAGACAACCCTTTTGCGGATTGTCGCTGGTTTGCTTTTTCCCACCAGCGGTGCCGCCCTGATGGATGGTCAACCGATTGTGGGACCAGCCGCGGATCGGGGGATTGTCTTTCAACAGCCCGCGCTCTATCCGTGGCTGACGGTGGCCGATAATGTCGCCTTTGGTCTGCAACTGCGCAAAGTGCCAAGGGCCGTGCGCCAGGAGCGGGTGAACGCGTTGTTAAAGCTGGTTGGGCTGGCCGACTTTGGTCGCCGCGCCCCCTATGAACTCTCGGGGGGCATGCAACAGCGCGCCGCCATTGCCCGCGTGCTGATCAACGAGCCGCGGATCATGTTGATGGATGAACCCTTTGGCGCGCTGGATGCGCTCACGCGTGAACATATGCAAGAAGAATTACGCAAGATCTGGCGCGCGACCCAAACGACGATCATCCTGATTACTCACAGCGTGGAAGAAGCCGTCTATTTGGGTACACGCGTGTTGGTCATGTCGCCTCGCCCTGGCCGGGTGGTGGCCGATGTGCCGGTCGCTTTTTCGCGCGAGGCAGGGGAGAGCCGCGCCATCAAGGCGCGCCCCGATTTTGTCGCCGCCCGCGAAACAATTTTGAACTATATCTGGCGTGAAGAAGAAGGTAGGTTACTATGAAGATTTTCTGGTTTATTCCCACCCATGGGGATGGGCACTATTTGGGCACAAGCATGGGTGGCCGCCCTCTCACGCCCGCCTATTTGCGCCAAGTTGCCCAGGCCATCGACGAATTGGGCTTTACCGGTGCTTTGTTGCCAACGGGCCGTGGCTGTGAAGATGCCTGGCTGGTCGCGGCCTCGCTCCTGCCTGTCACCACGCGCATGAAATTTCTGGTCGCGCTGCGGCCTGGGCTGATTTCACCGGCCTTGGCCGCCCAAATGGCGACCACCTTTGATCGCCTTTCGGAAGGGCGGCTCCTCATCAATGTCGTCACCGGCGGCGATCCCGTGGAACTGGCCGGTGAGGGTGTGCATTTCGACCATGATACGCGTTATGCGGTCACGGATGAGTTTTTGACCATCTGGCGCCAGTTGACGAGCGGTGAAGCGGTGACATTCCAAGGCAATCATTTCCGCTTGGAAGCTGGCAAGCTCATGTTGCCTTCGGTGCAGCGTCCTCATCCGCCCCTCTATTTTGGCGGCTCATCCCCGGCTGGGCACGCCGTGGCCGCGCGGCATGCCGATGTCTACCTCACCTGGGGCGAACCCCCGGCACAGGTGGCGGCAAAGATCGCCGATATCCGCGCACGGGCCGCGGCCCAAGGGCGTACCGTGCGCTTTGGTATTCGCCTGCATATCATTGTGCGCCGCACCGAGGCCGAAGCATGGCGCGCTGCAGATGAGCTGATCCAATATGTCGATCCGGCGACGGTCGAGAAGGCCCAAAAGATCCTCAGCCGCTATGATTCGCACGGGCAGCAGCGCATGGTTGAGTTACAGCGCACCTATGGTGACTCGTTGGTGATTGGCCCGAACCTTTGGCGTGGCGTTGGGTTGGTGCGCGGGGGCGCCGGGACGGCTTTGGTCGGTGACCCGGAGCAGATTGCCCAGCGCATGCAGGAATATGCTGCGTTGGGGATCGACACCTTTATCTTTTCTGGCTATCCGCATCTCGAAGAAGCCTATCGGGTGGCTGAATGGCTCTTTCCACATCTGCCGATAGAAAGGCCGGGAACCACGTCCGTTGATCAAGCACGACATTTTGTTGGCGAAGTCGTAGCGAATGATTACCGCCCAGAAGAATTGGCGGCGACACATGGTGCAGGCCAGCCCCAAGCCCAACGTAACGGGGTATAGGCATGGCTACCGAGCAAGCTGTGAGCAAGCCGCAATCCACTACTCTACCAGGGGCGCGCCGTTGGCCACTCCGAACAGAAACGATGATTACGATCGTTACACTGGGCGCGATCCTTGGGATATGGTATGGCGTTTCGGCCAGCGGGTTAGTCCCTCCCTATTTTGTGCCGACACCCATGAAGACCTGGCAGACCTTTTGGCGCATTCTCGAAGAAGGCTACCGCGGCCATACGCTGTGGCATCATCTGGGCGCGAGTTTGGCGCGGGTGTTAATGGCCTATGGCGCCAGTGCTCTGGTTGGCGTGCCATTGGGTTTGGCTATGGGCAGCGACCGGCGCATTGCTGCCATTTTTGACCTCCCGCTTGAGTTCTATCGCCCTTTGCCGCCGCTTGCCTACTACACGTTACTGGTGATCTGGCTGGGGATCGACAACGCTTCCAAAGTGGCGTTGCTTTTTCTGGCCGCGTTGCCGCCGGTGGTGATTGCCACGGCAACGGGTGTTCGTTCTGTCCGCAGCGATTATCTGCACGGTGCCCAGTCCTTGGGGGCTAGCCGTTGGCAGCTTTTCCGGCATGTGATCTTCCCGGCTTGTCTGCCCGAGATCTTTACGGGGTTGCGCGTCTCGATTGGCTTTACCTACACGACCTTGGTGGCGGCGGAAATGGTGGCCGGGATTGATGGCATTGGCTGGATGGTCTTGGACGCGAGCAAGTTCTTACAAAGCGATGTGATCTTTGTGGGCATTATCCTCATGGGGGTGACGGGGGCGCTGCTTGATGCTGGTATTCGCTGGTTGGATCGGACGATTGTCCCGTGGCGGGGCAAGGGGTAACTAGTTTAGAACACGTAGCGACGCCATTCCGCTTGTGTGAACGGCGTCGCTACTAAAGCGGCGTATTGGATTGGGTTAGGCCGTTTGAATGGCTTCTTGCCGTTCGAGCTGGAAAGGTAACACGGGAAGCGATGTGCGCTGTGGCAGGGATTGTGCAACCTCTTGCCGGTCGCGGCTTAGGGGCAGGACGGGGAAATAGGCATATTCTTGATAGGGAACCATGGAGGAAGCCAGATAGAGCAGATCGTCATCCAGCACCGGCGGATGGTTCCATGTTGGCCCTTCGGTTTCGGTGGGTTGGCTTTGGTCGGCAGTCAAGATATAGTAGACGAGCATGATCAGCATGGCAAAACCTACGGCAACGGCACCTACAATTAATAAACTTTCCAGTAACATAAGGCTCCTCCTTGTAAGCTCAATTTTGTCGATATGTTTTTCTCGCTTCTACGTAATTAATTTACGGTATTGATGGTTGCGTAACCGTGTTGCCAGGATACAGGCGTGAGGTCACACGGGGAGTCGTTGGTTGGTAACAGGCGGGTAACAGATGGAACTCGCCATCTACCAAGCGATGTTACCGCTTTGTTACCAGCGATATACTGTTATTGTTACGCCCGATTGTTACGCTACGAGAGTCGCCTGATGTAAACGGAATCCCGTTCATCATCGACAAGGGCAATCGGCATTGTGTCCTATCCTAGACGAAGAACGGTATGGAAATGTCAGCTATTGTGGTTGAATTCACTGGTTGTTGTCGCTGTAGAAAGCGGAAGCAGTGATCTGTCTCTGCTACGAGTCAACGCGTTTGGCTCTGTAGACAGCAACAAGATGCGCCCAGGAGCCCACTGCTTCCGCCCACTTCGTGGCCGAATGCGGTGAAGAAGATGCCAACAGCACGCCTGACTTAGTCAGTTGCGCAAGCGTCACCGGATTCAGCCGGTGGCGCTTTTTTATTTAGAAAATAAGGAATGATAAGGAGTAACGTAATGAGTACTGCCAATGGCTATGCTCACCCCGATGTGCTTGTCAGCACGGATTGGGTGGCGCAACATCTGAACCACCCCAAAGTTCGCTTGATCGAAAGTAATGAAGATGTGCTGCTCTATGATACGGGCCATATTCCTGGCGCGGTGAAAGTGGACTGGCACCAAGATCTCAATGACGCGACCGTCCGCGACTATATTAACCAAGCGCAATTCCAGGCCCTGCTCCGCAGCAAGGGCATTAGCGATGATACCACGGTGGTCTTTTATGGCGACAAGAATAACTGGTGGGCCACCTATGCCTTTTGGGTCTTCCAACTCTTTGGCTTTACCAATGCCAAGATCCTCAATGGTGGCCGTGCAAAGTGGATTGCCGAAGGCCGTGAACTGACCTTAGCCGAGCCCCACTATCCCGCCAGCCATTATGTCGCCCAACCCCGCCAAGACAGCAAGATTCGCGCCTTCCGTGAGGATGTCCTCGCTCATCTTCAGCACAAGGGACCGTTGGTCGATGTGCGGAGCCCTGGGGAATACAAAGGTGAGCTGCTCCACATGGCCGACTATCCCCAAGAAGGTTCGCTACGCGGCGGCCATATCCCTGGTGCCAAAAGTGTGCCGTGGGCCAGGGCGGCCAATCCCGATGGCACGTTTAAGCGCGCCGCGGATCTACGCACGATCTATGCCGAAGAACAAGGCTTACAAGCCACTGATAAGATCATTGCCTATTGCCGGATTGGGGAACGCAGTAGCCACACCTGGTTTGTCCTGACCTATCTATTGGGCTACCCTCATGTGCGCAACTACGATGGTTCGTGGACCGAGTGGGGCAATGGGGTTCGCTTGCCCGTGGAGAAATAGCTCTGCCTTTTGACAAACCCATCTTTTTGACAAACCCCTATGGAGAAATATATTCATGTATTCGTTTTCTGTTCGTTTTCTGAGTCTGCTCATCATTGTTGCCGCGTTGGTGAATGGTTGCGCACCCCAAGCGGCTGCGCCAACAACGGCCAGCAATGCGTCCAGCCCGGCTGCCCCACCAGCAACGGGCCGGGGTGTGGGCGATACCCTGCGCCTGATCTGGTGGCAAGCGCCTACCATTCTCAACCCGCATCTGGCCACCGGCGGTAAGGATACCGATGCTAGCCGCGTCACCTATGAACCGTTAGCCTCCTTTAACCGGGAAGGGGAATTGGTCCCTTTCTTGGCTGCCGAAATTCCTTCGCTGGAGAATGGTGATGTGGCCGCCGATGGCAAGTCCGTCACCTGGAAGCTCAAAGCTGATGTCAAATGGTCCGATGGGGAGCCCTTTACCGCCGCGGATGTCAAATTTACCTACGACTATATTGCTGATCCGGCAACCGGAGCCGTCAGCGGTAGCTCCTATAGCGATGTGGCTAGCGTCGAAGTCATCGACCCGACGACTGTCAAAGTGACCTTTAAAGAAGTGACGCCGGTCTGGGAGCGTGCCTTTGTCGGTGTGCCGGGGATGATCATTCCCCAGCATATCTTTCAGGAATATATCGGTGCTAAATCCAGCGAAGCGCCCGCGAATCTTAAACCAGTCGGCACGGGTGCATACCAAGTCGTGGCGTTCAAACCAGGTGATATTATTATCTTTGAACCCAATCCGAACTTCCGTGAGTCGGATAAACCTTATTTTAGCCGCGTTGAGCTAAAGGGCGGTGGGGATGCCACCTCGGCAGCACGGGCCGTCCTACAGACGGGCGATGCCGACTATGCTTGGAATCTGCAAGTCGAAGCGCAAGTTCTTGATCAACTGGCACAGGCTGGCAAAGGCACATTGCTCCTCAACCCTGGTGGGAATTCCGAGCGGATCGAACTCAATTACGCCGATCCGCACCAAGAGGTGGATGGCGAGCGCGCGAGCCTCACAACCCCCCATCCCTTCTTCACCGATTTGCGGGTGCGCCAAGCGTTTAGCTTGGCCGTTGATCGCCAAACCATTGTTGAGCAGCTCTACGGTGCCGCGGGCGTCGTTACTAGCAACATCGTCGTGGCACCGCTCAATGTCGTCTCTCCCAATACCTCCTTTGAATTTAACCTCGAAAAAGCCGCAGCACTGTTAGACGCGGCTGGTTGGCAGGATAGCGACGGCGATGGCCTTCGTGAAAAAGAGGGTGTCAAACTCCAAATTCTCTTCCAATCATCGGTGAACCCCGTGCGTCAGAAGACACAGGAGATTGTCAAACAGGCGCTGGAATCGATTGGCTTTGGTGTGGAGTTAAAGAGTGTCGATAGCACCGTTTTCTTTAACAACGACCCGGCAAATCCCGATACCTTTAAGCACTTCTATGCCGATGTGCAGCTCTACACCACGGGCAACAGTAACCCTGATCCAGGGGATTATCTAGAAGACTTTACCTGTGCCGAAATTGTTCAAAAGGCGAACGAGTGGTCTACCGGCAACCTGACCCGCTGGTGCAACCCTGACTATGACGCGCTCGTTGCCCAGGCCAAGACCGAACTCGACCCGACCAAACGGCAGGCGATCTACCGCCAACTCAACGACATTCTGATCAATGAAGTCGTGGTTATCCCCGTGGTTCATCGTACCTTCCCCAATGGGGTCAGCACGACGCTCGATAACGTTGTGCTCACGCCATGGGACTCGCAACTGTGGCTGTTACAAGATTGGGTGCGCAAGTCGCCATGACTCCCTACCTGATCAGACGCATTTTGCTTTCGATTCCGATCCTCATCGTGATCAGTGCGCTGATCTTTACGATTCTAGCCCTCGCGCCCGGCGACCCCATGGCCGCCTTTGCGACCGACCCTTCGATGTCGGCGGAAGTGCGGCAAAATATTCGCCGGGCACTAGGGCTAGATGCGCCAATCTACGTGCGGTATGTGAAGTGGGTGTGGGCCTTTATCAACGGCGATATGGGCTACTCCTTTGCTAGCCGCAGCCCCGTGAGCGGGTTGTTGGGCCAACGCCTAACAACTACGCTCGCGGTTGTGGGCGTGGCCTATCTGATCAGTGTTCTGTTGGCGATTCCGATTGGGTTGTTGGCGGCTATGCGGCCCTATTCAATTTTTGATCAAATGACGACAACGGTGGCCTTTATCGGCTTTTCGTTGCCCACCTTTTTTACGGGCCTATTGTTTATCATCATCTTTAGTGTGCGGCTACGCTGGTTTCCGTTTATCTATAACAGCACGTTGACGGTGACCGATTGGGCGAGTTTGCTCGCGCAGGTGCGGCAGTCTGCTCTGCCCATCGCGGTGCTGGCGCTCTTTCAAACCGCGTCGCTCATGCGCTATACCCGTTCGGCGGTTCTGGAAAATGCCCGGCGCGACTATGTGCGGACGGCCCGCGCCAAAGGGCTATCCGAAGGCGTGGTGGTCAATCGCCATATCTTGCGCAATGCCCTGATCCCCGTCGTGACGTTGATTGCGCTGGGCATTCCGAGCGTCTTTACCGGCGCCCTGATTACCGAGCAAGTTTTTCGCGTGCCGGGGATTGGTTCGCTGTTAATTAGTAGCATTTTGGCAAGCGATACCCCGGTGGTGATGGCGATCACCTTTCTCTATGCCATCTTGATTGTTGGCTTTAATCTGATCGCGGATCTGCTCTATGGCGTACTTGATCCACGTGTGCGCTATGGCTAATGATGAAGGAGTTTGGATGACTAACGAGATTACCCAGGAGTTAGCCGTTTCGTTGCCCGCACAGGCAACCGCGCCAGCTCTTCATGAACTCGCGCATACCCATAAACAGAAACCGCGCTCCCCTTGGTGGTCGGCGTGGCAACAATTTCGTCAGCATCGACTTGCGGTCATCGGCGCGCTAACCTTTGTTCTGATTATTGTCGGGACGCTGGTGGGGCCCTATCTCTATACAACGCCCTACAATAAAGTTGATTTTGCCGTGGCCGCGCAAGGGCCGAGTTGGGCCTATCCCTTTGGGACCAATGACTTGGGACAAGATCTGCTGGCGCGGGTGCTGTGGGGTGGGCGGATTTCAGTGGCGGTGAGTCTCTTTGCCATGTTGGTCGCCATCACGCTGGGCACCCTCATTGGCGCGCTGGCGGGCTTCTTTGGCGGCTCGCTCGATCAACTGCTTATGCGCGTGACCGATATTTTTCTGGCGCTGCCCCAGTTGCCGCTGCTGTTGCTGATTATCTATCTTTTCCGTGAGCCGATTACCAAGGCGGTTGGCCCGGAATTAGGAATTTTTGTCTTAATTGTCTTGATTATCGGCGGTCTGAACTGGATGTCGGTGGCGCGGCTGGTGCGGGCGAACTTTCTGGTTTTGCGCGAGGCTGAATTTATTACGGCTGCCCATGCCGTTGGCGTGCCGGAAGGGCGTATCATTCGTCGCCATCTATTGCCGAATACGCTGGGGCCTGTGATTGTGGCGGCGACGCTCGCGGTTGGCTCGGCCATTATTACTGAATCGAGCCTGAGCTTTCTGGGGCTTGGCTTTCCGCCCGATACCCCCACTTGGGGACGGATGCTCTTTGAGGCACAGAATTTTGTGGAATTTACCCCCTCCATGGCCCTCTTTCCAGGCTTCTTTATCTTTATAACGGTCCTCAGCATTAATTACATTGGCGACGGCCTGCGCGATGCGCTCGATCCACAGTTGCGCACGCAGTAAAAGGCTTTGCCAATAATCCAATAGAATGAATCCAATAGAATGAATCCAATAGAATGAATCCAATAGAATGAAAAAGAGATGAACGAAACAAGTACCTATGGCTTTGCCACCCGCGCCATTCATGCGGGGCAAGCGCCCGATCCGTTGACCGGCGCGGTCACCGTGCCGATCTATCAAACTTCGACCTTTGCCCAATTTACGCTCGACGGCACCCAAGCATATGACTATGCGCGCAGCGGTAACCCAACCCGTACCGCCCTCGAAACGGCCTTGGCCGCGCTGGAAGATGCACCCCATGCCCTGGCCTTTGCCTCGGGCTTGGCCGCGGAAAGCGCTGTGCTGTTGGCCCTTTCTGCGGGTGACCATGTGGTGAGTGGCGACAATATCTATGGCGGCACCTATCGGCTCTTTACCAAAGTCTTTGCCCGCCATGGGCTGACCTTTGATTTTGTCGATACGAGCGACTTGGCGCAGGTGGCGGCTGCCCTTCGCCCCGAAACGAAATTGATCTGGTTGGAAACACCGACGAATCCATTGCTCAAATTGGCCGATCTCGCCGCTATCGCCAAGCTAGCCAAGGCGCGGGGGATTCTGACCGTGGTCGATAATACCTTTGCCTCACCCTACTTTCAGCGCCCCCTGGACTTCGGTATTGACCTCACCGTCTACAGCACGACCAAATATCATGCCGGTCACAGCGATGTGATCAGCGGGGCCATTGTGACCGCGAATGCCGAACTCTATGAACGGTTGAAGTTTCTGCAAAATGCTGTGGGTGGGGTGCCTGGGCCTTTGGATGCGTGGCTCGTCTTGCGCGGCATCAAGACCCTGGCACTGCGCATGCGTGCCCATGCCGAGAACGCCTTGGCGGTTGCTAACTTCCTTGCCGATCATCCGGCGGTGGAACAGGTCTACTATCCAGGGTTGCCGACCCATCCACAACATGCCCTGGCCCGCGCCCAGATGCGTGGCTTTGGCGGCATGGTCTCCTTTACGCTGAAAGGCGGAGCCGAAGCGGCGCGTGTTGTGGTCAGACGGACACAGTTGTTTACCTTTGCTGTGAGTCTGGGCGGCGTAGAAAGCCTGATCGAATTGCCAGTCACCATGTCCCATGGTGGGGCCATTGGCTCGCCTCAAGCCGCTCCAGCCAACCTGATCCGCCTTTCGGTTGGCGTGGAAGAGCCTGAAGATCTCCTTGCCGATCTGGAACAGGCCCTGAATCAGCTAGCGTGATTAGCTTGATCTGTTACGCACTTGTTACGCTCCTGTTGCTGACTTCGTGATAGAAGTCTGATATATTGTGTATAGAGTAATCACCACAGGCTAGCTAGTAAAAACATTGGCTAGCCTGTGAGTGAGAATCTGTTCCTGGGGCAGCCTTCCGTGGCTGCTCGATTGAATCGTTACGTATCACTTTGCCTGAATTGGCGCCTGCACAGAAAGGGGGGAATGATGTTAGAACTGATAGCGCAACCAAGTCATTCACCTTTTTTCCGTTCCATTTCTTTCATGCACCCCAGCACCCGTTGTCCTTCCTGTTGTAGCCCCTGTTGTAGCCCCTGTTGTACCTCCTGTCATTTGTTGTGCGAGACTTGCTGCTGTAGCTAGCGGGAACCTGTAGGAAGCTTGCCCACCGCCAAGCACAACTGGCACATGCTTTCCTGGCTGTGATTGTTTCACCCTACGTCACAAAACAGCGTGGCATTCGCCTTGTGTGGTTGGCTTGTGGTTGGGAAGACCACTGCACGTTACCCGCGTCACCTTCACGCATTCTTCAACCCAATTCTGATCAGGCCAATCCGTTGAAACGGCGGCGGTACACCCTCCTGGCTGCCTTCGTTTTAACGGTGTTGCCTGCGCGGTCTCTCTGCCAAGCGCCAAGGTTGCGCTATCTCTCTCGGCGCGTCCGTGTTTTTGGGGTGTCCGATCAACGCCCACAACGTAACTTCCATTTGTTTAGCAAGGAAAGGTCATGACGACTCAATCCAAAACCGCTTTATTGACCCGCTGGTTTGGGGAACGTTTGCCCGCCACGTCCCCCAAACCGGTCGCTACTAAAGCACAAAGAGCCATTCCGTATAATCTTATTTCTTGGCTAGTCCCGCTTCTCCTCCTGCTGCTCTGGGAAAGCGCAGTCCGTTTTGGCTTGATTCCCCCCCGCATTTTGCCTGCACCCAGCACGGTGCTCAAGACAGCGTGGGATTTTATCAGCACGGGCGAATTGCCGCGCCACTTGGCGGTTAGCCTGCGCCGTGCTTGGACTGGCTATCTGATCGGCGGGAGCGTCGCCTTGACGTTGGGCTTTGCCACCGGGCTTTTCCCGCTGGCCGCGGCCATCATTGATCGTCCGCTCCAAATGGTGCGCACGGTTCCCTTTCTGGCCTTGGTGCCCATGGTGATTGTCTGGTTTGGCGTGGGCGAGACGGCCAAGATTTTTCTGATCGCGCTCGGCTGCACCTTCTCCATCTATATCAATACGGTGTCGGGCATTCGCCAGGTAGACCCGCGGCTGCTGGAGTTAGGTCGGATCTATGGTGCAAGCCCCAGCGAGTTGATTCGCAAGATCATTTTGCCCGGGGCTTTGCCTTCGATCTTGATTGGCCTGCGCTATGCCATGGGTACTTCTTGGCTGGCGTTGATCGTGGCCGAAACCCTAGCGGCCCAAGCTGGCCTTGGCTTTATGGCCATGGACGCCCGCGAGTTTCTGCGCACCGACGTAATCGTGTTGACCATCATCATCTATTCGGTGATTGGCGTCTTGGTCGATCTACTCTTTCGCTGGCTGGATCGGAGGTTATTGGCATGGCATCCCAATTACGCCAAGCGCACGCGCTAACGACAGTGGAAAAGTCTACTGGGGCAACTGTAACCGTCGAACGCTTATCCAAGCACTTTGGACAACGGGAAGTGCTGCATGATATCCAGTTGGAATTGGCCGCTGGCGAATTTGTGGCGCTGATTGGCCCCAGTGGTGGTGGAAAAACAACCTTGCTCCGCATTGTCGCTGGCTTGGAAGAGCCCACTGCTGGCACGCTGACGGTGGCACGCGCCGACGGAGTTGTCCCGACGACCCGCGTCATGTTTCAGGAAGATCGGCTCTTGCCCTGGCAATCGGTTTTTGAAAATGTCGCCTTTGCCTTGGCGGCCAACGAACGACCACGCGCCCAAAAATTTCTGGACGCCGTAGGCTTAGGCGACCGCGGGCGCGACTGGCCGACCGTGCTCTCGGGCGGCCAAAAACAGCGGGTCTCATTGGCGCGGGCGTTGGCCCATCAGCCCGATCTGCTGCTGTTGGACGAACCTTTTGGGGCTTTAGACGCCCTAACCCGCGCCGTGATGCAGAAGCTGTTAGAAGAACTCTGGCAGGCGGATCGGCGCACCGTACTGCTGATCACTCACGATGTTGAAGAGGCCCTGCTGTTGGCCGACCGGGTGATCGTGCTGCAGGATGGTGAGATTGTTACCGATCTGCGGGTGAATCTCCCCCGGCCTCGCCACCGGGCCGATCCCTGGCTCGCCACCCACAAAGAAGAATTACTTGATAAATTATTGCTAGAAGAGGAAAAACAGCAATGAGCCAGCATACACAGCCCTTAGCGGCAATTGCCATTTCCGGTAGCCCTTCGCCAAATTCGCGTTCGCGTATTCTGTTGGAGCATACCCTGGCCCATCTTGCTGCGCATGGCGTGGGCACATCTCTACTGGATCTGGCCGATTTACCCGCCGATGCTCTCTTGGCTCGCCGCCGCGATGAAGGGGTCGACGCGGCCATTCAACAGGCCACGCACGCAAACATCCTGCTCTTAGGCACGCCTGTCTATCGGGCCACCTACACCGGCCAGTTAAAGGCTTTCTTGGATCTCTTTCCCCAGGCGGCGTTGCGGGGGCGCGTGGTTGGGCTTTTTGCCACGGGTGCTACGCCGCTGCATGGCCTCTCCGTCGATCACGGATTGCGTCCATTGGTCGCGAGTTTATCTGGCCTAAGTGCTGCCGATGGAGTCTATATCACCGACAGCCAATTCCCCGATAAAGCCAATCTCCCGACTGAGCTTTCACAAAAATTAGTGGGGGTGGCCCATGAATTAATCACACTAGCCACCGCTCTCCAGACAGCTTATTCTCATTGAAAGGTAATCGATAAGGTAGTTTATGAGCAGTCATTTTCGTTCTAATCCCGCTAGTGCTACTTCCACTAGGTCTGAGCTTACGCTGCCAGCGTCTCATGCCGCCGCGGACCCGACCACACGCCTTTCGCGCCGTACTCTGCTCCAGCGTACTGCCTTGGCAGGCTTAGTGCTGCCGCTCGCTTCGCTGGTTGCTGCTTGTGTGCCAGTGGCCCCCACCCAAGTTGATCCCGCCGATACCGCTGCCCCATCGCCAGAGGGAAAGACCGTCCGTCTCATTACAAGCAGCGGTGGGATTCCCCTCTTTGCCGAAACACGTGGGGTTCTGGCCGAGACGTTAAAAACAAAAAATATTAATGTTGAATGGGTTGGCCCTTTTGCCGCGCATGCCCCGGCGCTCCAAGCTGTGACCGGTGGTACCGCGGATCTAACCTTTGGCGGCAGTTCCACGGTGGCGATGGCCGGGATCCTTGGCGGGTCACCCTTTGTCTGGACGGCGGTTCTCTCCACCGACCCGCGCGTAACGGCCATTGTTGCTCATCCTGAATCCGGCATCAAGGCGGTTACCGATTTGGTGGGCAAAAAGGTGGCAGCCAATCGCTCTGGCTTGGGGGAATTTATTCTGATTGCCGCGTTGGAGAAATATGGGCTCACACGCGAACAAGTGGAGATTGTCTACCTCAATCAGCCTGATGCCGCTCCGGCCTTTGCCCAAGGCCAGATCGATGCGTGGTCGGTCTTTGGCTCGGCCCGTGAGGTTGCCGAGCTGGAACATGGTGGGATTCCCATCTTTGTTGAAGGCGAGGAACTAACGCCCGAAGAGCGGATTGATATTCAATCGTATATTGCCCTCGCTGACTATGTCGAAGCGAACCCGGAAGTGATCCAAGCCGTGATTGAGGCTTATCAGGCCGAAGCCGAATGGGCCAACACCCATAATGAAGAGGCCGTGAACCTGATTGCCGAGCGTGCCGGTTGGTCCGCCGCGATCAAAGAACGCTATATCAGCTATAACACGCAATATACGATTTCATTTATCAATGATGAGATTGTTGCCGACCTCCAACGCGGCGCGGATTGGTTAACGGCCCATGAAGTGCTGCCGGAGCCGATCACCATCGCCGAGCATGTGGTCCGCTTAGGCGCGTAAGGAAGAAGGATTTACAGTCATGAACGAGAACAAGCTTCAAGCAGTACAGAACGTTTCAGCGGAAATTGTAGCTGCTCAACCTAGCCGCCTTTCGCGGCGCTCTTTCCTAGCGCGTACTGCCCTGGTGGGCCTAGCCCTTCCCCTTGCCGCTTGTGTGCCTGTCGCGACAACGCAACCGACCGGTGCCGTTGCGGATAATACGCCAACGACCAGCGAAACGACAGCCGTGCCCGATCAAGCGGCCCGCTTGGTTCGCCTGATTTGGAGTGAAGGCGGCATTCCGTTCTTTGCTCAACATCGGGGCGTTTTTGCCGAAACACTCAAGGCCGAAAACATTGAAGTGGAATGGGTTGGTCCCTTTGCTGGTCATGCGCCAGCGTTACAAGCCGTGGCCGGTGGTACCGCCGATCTGACTTTTGGCGGCAGCTCTAGCGTTGCCATGTCGGGGATTTTGGGCGGTAACCCCTTTGTCTTTACCGCATCGAATTTGTCAAGCCCCCGTACCAACGGCATCATTGCTCATCCTGATTCTGGGATTACCTCGGTTGCCGATCTTGTCGGTAAAAAAGTGGCTGGCAATCGCTCGGGGCTGGGTGAATTTATCTTTATTGCCGCCCTGGAAAAGTATGGCATTCCCCGCGACCAAGTGGAGTTCCTCTATTTGAACCCCGCCGATGCCGCCCCAGCCTTTGCCCAAGGCCAGATCGATGCTTGGTCGATCTTTGGCTCGAATCGTGAAATTGCTGAACTCGAATTTGGCGGCATTCCGATCTTCATTGAGGGCGAAGAGTTGAGTCTAGAGGAGCAAATTGACACCCCCTCTTATGTTGGGCTGCGTGAATACATTACCGCAAACGCCGATCTGATCCGTACCGTCATCGACGGATATCAGGCAGAAGCGACTTGGGCTAACGAAAATGAAGCCGACTCGCTGGCGCTCCAGGCCGAGGCCGCGGGTTGGAGCGAAGCCCTGATCGAGCGCTACGATTCGTATGATCGCACCTATGAAGTCGTCTTTATTGACGACGTTCTCACCGCCCGCCTGCAACGTGGCGCGGATTGGCTCTTGGCTCACGGCATCCTGGAAAAAGAATTGGTGATCGCCGATCACGTGGTTCAGTTAGGCTGAGAGATTCTTTGCAGAGTGAACCTTTACACCTGGCAGGTTTTCAAAAGCTGTCAGAGAAGAAAAACCATCCAGCGTACGATCAATGAGGAACCAAACAAGCATGGACACGACTCAAACACCAGTTGCTACCCAGCCTACCACGGGGCGCGTTTCGCGCAGAACCATGTTGAAGCAGGCCCTGTTCTTGGGCGCGGCGCTGCCATTGGCATTGGCCGCTTGCACACCGGTAGCTGGTGTGCCACAGCCGAACCCCGCCGCCACGACTACACCGACCCAACCCGCTGTCGAAGCGCAGACTGTCCGGCTCACTTATGGCACGGGTGGGCTGCCGCTCTTTGCCAAGACCCGTGGCGACTTTGAGAAAACTTTGCAAGAGCAGGGCATTGCGGTTGAATGGCTTGGCCCTTTCCCCAACCACGCGCCAACCTTACAAGCCGTAGTGGGCGGCACCGCTGATTTTAGCTTTGGTGGTAGCACAACGCCCGCCCTAGCCGCGATCATTGCTGGTTCGCCCTTGGTCTTTACCTCCCTGATCCTCACCGACCCCCGGACTTCGGCCATTCTCGTGTTGCCCGATTCGGGCATTACGTCGGTCGCTGATCTGGCGGGAAAGAGCGTGGCCGCCAATCGTTCGGGGTTGGGGGAATTCCTGCTCATCGCCGCGTTGGAAAAATATAACGTGCCGCTGGCAGAGGTGGAGATTGCCTATCTGAATCCACCCGATGCCGCGCCCGCCTTTGCCCAAGCACAGGTGGACGCTTGGTCGATCTGGTCCAGCTTCCGGGAGATTGCCGAAGTCGAATATGGCGCGATTGCCATCTTTGACGAGGGCAAAGATCTGACCAAAGCCGAACAAGTCGATGCTGGCTCGTTCTTGGTGTTGGATAGCTATGCCAACGAAAACCCCGATCTGATCCGCGCGGTCCTGGCTGCTTACCATGCGGAAGCGCTCTGGGGCACGGCCAATCCTGTTGATGCGGTCAACTTGCTGGCCGCTGAAGCAGGCTGGACCCAACCCGTGATCGATAAACAAGTGGCCTATGCGCGTACTTACACACTAATTGAACCGACCGACACCGAAAAATTCGATCTACAAGCCGCCGCTGATTGGCTCACTGCCCATGCAGTTCTACCTGAAGCCATTGTGGTGGCCGACCATTTCGCCAAGTTGTAAAGGATTGATTTATGACACACACCTTCCGTTTAGGCTTTTTAACCCATTTTGACGGGGCGGGCGATCCCTACCGCATCTACCAAAATACCCTAGAACTCTATACCGCGGCTGATCAGTTGGGCTTCGATGTGGGTTGGATTGCCCAACATCATCTCCAAGAAGAGGATGGGCGCCTTCCTTCGCCCTTTCCGTTCTTAGCCGCCGCGGCGGAACGGACCAAGCGCATCCGGCTGGGTACGGCTATCACGATTCTCCCGCTGGAAAACCCAATCCGGCTAGCCGAAGATGCCGCGGTGGTCGATACCCTGAGCGGTGGCCGCCTGGAGCTAGGCATCGGCAGCGGCTTTGATCCGGTGGCTTATAAAGCCTTTGGCCTGGATATTGAGCAACGGCGTGAGCTGACCACCGCTGGCTTGACTACCCTGTTGCAGGCTTTGCGCGGTGCGCCCTTGGGCAGTGCGGATGGTCCAATCTTGCAGCCACCTGCGCCAACCCTGGCTGACCGGGTCTGGCAAGGGATCTTTAGCGAACAGGGCGCACGGTATGCCGCCCAACAAGGCGTTGGGCTCCTCCTAAACCGGGCGACCTATGGCTATGATCAGCCCACTGATCAGGTGCAATTGCCCTGGGCCAAGGCTTATCTGGAAAGCTGGCAGGGGCGCCCCACCCCGCCGCGGATTGGCCTTTCGCGCATTGTCTACCCCGCCGCCGATAAACGAACTGCCCAAGCTCAACTGGAACAGGGCATCCTACGCTCGTCGGCCCGCATGGTCAAAACTGGCAAATTCCCAGCGGGGCTTAGTACCGAGGCATATTTCAAGCGCTTTCACGCCTTCTATGGGCATCCCGAAGAAGTGGCCGCCGAACTCGCTAGCGACGAAGTGCTACCCTATATCACCGATCTGATCGTCCAATTCAACCCCGGCGTGCCGACCTTAGACAATGCGCTCAAGGCTTTTGAGCTAATCGCTACCCAAGTGGCCCCCGCGTTGGGGTGGCAGCCAAAGGTCGCCAAGCGTGCGTTCTCGAATGGCGCGGTGCATACACCAGAGGTAAGCTATGTCCGTTGAGTTTTTAACCATGGTTCCTACTTCCGGCGATAGCCCCTACCCGGGGAGTAGCAATGCACCGGGGGGCAATTGGTCATTTTCTGGCTCACGTCCACCGACATTGGACTATATGACGAAGATTGCCCAAGCGACCGAGGCGGGCGGCTTTGGCACTTTGTTGCTGCCGGTGGGGACGGCTTGCTTGGATGGTTGGTCGGCGGCCTCCTTTCTCGCCACACAGACCACCGACTTGCGCTTTCTGGTAGCGCTGCGGCCTGGCTTTGTGCAACCATCGGTGGCCGCGCGGCAAGCCACCACCTTCGACTATCTCTCGGGTGGGCGTCTTTCGATCAATATTGTGACTGGGGGCTCACCCCAAGAACAGGCGCGCGATGGCGATTTCCTCGACCATGATACGCGCTACCGGCGCACCAGAGAATATATCCGGCTGACCAAACGGCTTTTGACTGAACGCGATGTCAATCATGAGGGCGAATTCTACCAGCTGAAGGGCGCGAATCTCTTCCCCTCTTCGCCCCAACAGCCTCACCCCCCATTCTTTATCGCGGGCGAATCCGAGGCAGGCAAGGCAGTCATTGCCGAAGAAGCGCAAGTCTATATGACCTGGGGTGGCCCGCTGGATGATTTGGCGCAGAAGCTAGCCGATATTCGTCAACGCGTCGCCGCCCAAGGCCGGACGATTGGTTATAGCATTAGCTTTCAGACCATTCTGGGCGATACCGAAGCAGAAGCTTGGGCCAAGGCCGCAGCGATTCAGCAACATATGAGTGAAGCAACCATTCAACGCCAGCGTGAATACTTCCGTACCATCGACTCGGTGGGACAGCGTCGTCTTGCTGGGTATCTGGAGAAAAGCGCTGATGATGGTTTCCGCCTTGGCCCCAACTTATGGGCAGGGTTGACCCAAGTCTTGGGGGGCAATAGCATTGCGCTGGTCGGCACCCCGGATCAAGTGGCCGACCGGATTGTCGAATATGTCAACCTCGGCTTTGGCTATGTGTTGCTGCGTGGCTTTCCGCACCTTGAGATGATCACTCAATTGGGCCGCGATGTGCTGCCCCGTGTGCGGGCAAAGCTGGCAACCCAAGTCACAACCCTGCCCATCCCCATCAACTGATCTGAGATTACAACAAAGGAAACTGAGATGGCAATTACCCAGGAACGTTTTGCAGAGGGCCTTACCTATCCCGCGTACAAAGAGCAAATGACGCGCAATCGTGATCGTTTAGAGAAGAATGAGCAAACGGTGGAACTAGTGGCAGACGATGTCACCTTCTTTGCTCAGTTGCCACAACCGTTGAAGGTGGTGGCGATCGCCGAAGATTGGTGTGGCGATGTTGTCAACAATTTGCCCGTGCTGGCCCGGCTAGCCGAAGCGAGCGGTAAGCTCGATGTGCGGATCTTCCTGCGCGACCAGAATCTTGATCTGATCGATCAATATCTCAACCAAGGGCAATTCCGCTCGATTCCCGTCTTTGCTTTCTTCGATCCAGCGTTTCAGGAAATCGGTCATTGGATTGAACGACCCGCGCTGATCACCGAACTCACCGGCGCGTTTCGCCAAAATTTGTTTGCAACGGAACCACTGCTCGCTGGATATGCCCCCACGGTGTCGCCCAGCGAATTACCCGAGGCCGCGCGTGACCGCTATACCCAAGCCTTTGCAACGTTTCGCGCCGAACAGCGCCAACGCTCCGACCGCGAAGTGGTACGCGAGTTGCGAGCCCTCATCGAGCAAGCCTAGTGCCACCGTTGCTTGCCGCCGTTTATGCTGAACCTGAAGTGGCTTTCAGGCTAGACAGTACGAGGAACTGATGACGCATTTAGGAACACCAACCGGTAGCCCCCGGCTGGGCTTGTTTTTACAAGTCGATCGCGCCCCCGATGTAAAAAGTACCTATGCCGAGGTGCTTGAGCTGATTGTCGCCGCTGAGCAATTAGGGTATCATTCAGCTCGGGTGACCCAACATCACTTTGGGGAGCGCTATGGCCGGTTACCTGCGCCTTTGCCCTTCTTGGTGGCCGCCGCGGAACGCACCCAACGCATTCGGTTAGGCACGGTGGTCATCACCATTACGCTAGAGCAGCCCCTGCGCCTGGCCGAAGACGCGGCGGTGACCGATCTGCTCATGGATGGTCGGCTGGAATTGGGCTTGGGCAGTGGCTTTGCGGCCGATGTCTTTGCCGCCTTCGGGGTTGATCTGGAGCAGCGCCGTGCGTTAACTACCACTGGTTTTACTGCTTTGCGGCGTATCTTGGCTGGTGAGCCCCTGGATGACCGCGGGACACAGTTGCAGCCACCCGACCCCGATCTCCTCAACCGCCTCTGGCTGGCGGTCATGAGCCAAGAAGGCGCGGCGTATGCGGCCCAGCATCAAATGGGGCTTTTATTAGGCCGGGTCGAACGCGGCGGTGGCTCGCCTGTTGCCAACCAAGCGCTGACGGTGAACGCCTATCGCGCCGCGCTCGGTGCGCAGGTCAATGCCGCGCGGATTGCCGTGGGGCGGGCCGTCTATCCGGCCAATGATCGGGCGAGCGCTAAACGCGATCTTGCTGAAGCATTGGCCCAGTCAACCCGCGAACATGTCAAGCGTGGCTTATTGACCGCTGATGCTTCTCTGGATGAGATCTTGACGCGTTTTCATATTCTGCATGGGCATCCTGAGGAGATCGGCATGGCGCTGGCCGCTGAACAAGCCGCCTTAGGGTGGTCGGAATTGTTGGTCCAGATCGACCCTGGGGACATGCCCCATGCCAAAGCCCTCCGCGCCTTGGAACGGGTGGCACGAGAGGTCGCGCCCTATCTAGCAACGCCAGCATTGGCGGTCGCTTAGGGGCGGAAGGCTGATCCTGGTTTCGCTTAGCCCGGTGCTTCAGCACTCGTCGAACCATTGCGCAATTTTTAGAATAATGAAACAGGACGCGGTACACTTATGAAATGGAAACGATATCAAGCTCTTCCCCTGCTCTTGCTGCTGTTACTGCTCCTTGGTGCCTGCTGTGCCGGTCGTGTGCAAACCCCAACACGTACAATTGCAGTTACTCTAGACGATGCCTTGGCCGCACAGAATACCCTGCTCGCTGGTGTGGCAACCGGTCAAGTGGCGTTGACCGAGGCGCAGTTCAGCAGTTTGCTGACCAAGTTGTTAGAAGCGAACAGTGGCCCTAACAGCCCTGTTGAGTCAATCAGTACCTGGATTGAGCCCGAGCAACTCTATTTTCGGGTGACGCTGAAAGAGGGTGTGTTGGCGGCCCATCTCGGCCATACGCTGGATCTGGCTGGCAGCTTAGCGGTTGAAGAAGGGCTGCTAAAGGTTGGATTGGCCGAAGCCGCGGTCGGTCCCTATGTGGCATCTGGCGCGCTGTTGCAGCCAATTGCTGATCAGATTAATGGTGCTTTGGCTCAGCAATTGCCCGCCTTGCCGATCGCTGTTGCCCTAGAGCGTGGTGTTGTCACCATTAGCCTAGCCCAGTAGGCATGAGCGCCGAAGGGTTTTTTGTAACCGGCAACCTGGCAGGTTGGCAAAATTTCGTAGCTGGTCGGTTTTGTGGTTTCCACAACCGCCAATGAAAAACGCTGCCAGGTCTTGCCAAAAAAGAAAGGATTGGTCAATGTGTGGTACGCATGATGTTGTTCATTCGCATGATGGACAAGATCAATTTTTATTAGATACGCCAGTGATTCGCCTGTTTATTGATGACGTGCGCCGGATTGTTGCCCGCCACACGGATATCTCCGCTGGGTTAGATGAGTTACAGCCCTACTTTGCCCAATTATTGGCCGATCCGACTTGGCTACCTGATGAATTTGCCGCGCCTTATCAGCAAAGCGGTATGGGCGGCGGGATTGGCAGTTGGCTCCTCTTTCGGGCGGGCGACCACTCCCTTTCACTCTTTAGCTTGGTAGTACCGCCAACAAGTTCAACGCCCATCCATGATCATTTGGCTTGGGGCTTTGTGGGGCTCTATCGGGGGGAACAGAATGAAACGGTCTATCGGCGGGTTGATGACGGCACCGAAGAAGAGCGGGCCGTACTCGAAATCGCCGAAGTCAACGCGCTCAAACCAGGAGGTATCTACAAATTATTGCCACCCGATGGTGATATTCACGCCGTCACCACAACGTCGGACGCCCCATCGATTTCGATCCATCTCCTAGCTAATGACACAGGGTGTGTCGTCCGTCATGCCTTTGAACCAGAGCATGAGCGGGTACGGGCGTTTCGGTCGGGCTATTCCAACCTAGCTTGTGCCGAAGCTTAAAGAATTGTGGGGGCCAGAACCCTAGGTCAACCCGCTGCCACTGTCACAAAAAGAGGCCAGCATTTTGCTAATGCTGGCCTCTTTTTGTGACAGTGCTCTTCTGATTTATCGCATTCAACCGGCATAGGGAAAGGCTTCGGGTTGCTCGTGAATGAAGGGCATGGTCGTTACTTGCATAAATTCGTTGTGAGGATACATTGAGGATGGTAGGTAGACGGTTTCGCCGTCGCTCAAGGAAATGGGCTCTTCTTCAAAATCAGACGATTTTATGCGATCGACTATCAGAATGTAATAGGTGGTGAGGGTCAACATTACCGCGAACCAACCCACGGTGCCTAGCAGTAGTAAATGATTCACTACCATCTGCTTCTTCTCCTTTCGCCACGCCGTGCTTCGCTAGGATATCTATGCTCTCTTTAGCCTAGCCTGGCGTGGTCATGCCGCTGGTCGTCGTGCTGTAACAGATCAGTAACAGGCACTGGTTGCTCGCAGCTACCGTCATTGCCTACAGGCGTGCGCGTTGTTCTATTACCCGTTTGTTACCAAAGTAGTACTTGTATTGTGACCGACTCCCCGTATGCTGAGATGACCGTGCACAGGCGTGCCGGTTCTTGAAAACCAAGCATGCGTTTGAACGCACAGGAATTGTCCATTCATGACCCTGTCCTCACCACTCTTTTTTACCTTATCGTGTTGTTGTTCATGTACTCAGCGGAGGCAGTGGTCTTGAGTTCTGGCCATACAACGCGGCCCGTTGTATGGGAGACGATGAGATAAGGTAGGTGTTCACTGCTTCCGCTAACCCAACCCTAGGGGTGGAATCCGGTGAACAGCAAGCGCACAGCACAACCCACAGTTGATCAAGCTGAAAAGCGTCACCGGAACTTACCGGCAACGCTTTTTTTATTTGTACAGATGGAGAGTTTTTTATGCAATCAATCAGCTTGAATTTGCCTAGTGGCGAACTATCCCCGCGCGAGCAGGCGATTGCGGAGCTAGCAGTCAAGATCAGCAGCACGCCGCGCCTGACCAACGGCGCACGGTTGGATCACTTACGCGCCCATAATTTAGAAGAAGAAGAGATCAACACCGTGCTCAAACTCGCAACGGTCTATCGCTACTGGCACGAGCATAACCAAGTTGCCCAGCCAGAACCGCATGCCGTCGGTGTCAACGACAGACCGCGCCTTTCTCTCGACGGCGACCCTGCCTACTACTTTGAAGGTACCTCCCCCGTCAGTTATGAGGGCCATTAACCTATGTCGCTTACCACACCCGTCATTGAACAGATCCATCGCCATGCCTCCGTGCGTACCTATAAAGCCGACCCGATTCCTGAGGGTTGGGTTGAGGCGATTGTCGCTGCAGGACAGCGGGCTGCGACTTCCTCGAATTTACAAACCTACGCTGTTGTGGCGGTGACAAGCCTAGCAAAGCGAACAGAGCTGGCGCGTCTCTGTGGTAATCAAGCCCATATTATCGAAGCCCCCGTCTTTTTGGCTTGGTGTGCCGATCTAAGCAAGCTCGATCGGGCTAGCCAGCTACGTCAGTTGCCCCACGATCACAGCACGGTCGAGAGTTTCCTCGTGTCGGCGGTCGATGTGGCGCTGGCCGCTCAAAATGCGGTGTTGGCCGCTGAGTCACTAGGCTTAGGGATCTGTTACATCGGCGCGATCCGTAATCAAACGCGCGCCGTGATTGAATTATTGGGGCTACCGCCGTTGTTCTTTCCCATTACCGGGCTGACGCTCGGCTGGCCCGCGATAGCTGCCACCCCACGGCCCCGGTTGCCCCAACCGGCGATCTTGCATTGGGAAAGTTATAGTCGCGCCCAAGAAGACGCTGCGCTTCTGGAATATGACCAAACCATGATTGCAACGGGCATCTATGCGAATCGCCAAGTCGCAGTGCCTGGCCGCCCCAGCGAGACAGAGAATTACGGCTGGCTAGAGCATAGCGCGCGGCGCGTGTCACAGCCTTTGCGTGTAGACCTGCGCCAGGTCTTACAAGACCAAGGCTTTGCCCTGCAATAGCGCGACCAAGATTGGCTAAGGTCGTGTCGTCCTGTGGTCGCGTTGGTGGCACAACCGGATGATGCTCAACATAGATAACAAGAAGGAAAGGGATCATGAGTCAAGCATACATTGCCCAAATTGAGGCGTGGCGCGCCGCGCGTGAAGCGGAGCTCCGTTCGCCCGATAGTTGGTTTTCCTTGGTTGGTCTTTTTATCCTGCACGACGGCTACCATACGCTTGGCAGCAGTGCCGAGAATGATATTGTCTTGCCCGCCAGCGCACCGTCCCAACTGGGCATTCTGGAATTTCGGGATGGTCAAGCTAAATTAAATATCACCACCAGCGCATCGGTCTTGGTGGATGGTGCCCCAGCGCAAACGGTGACCTTGGTTGATAACCAGAATCGTCAAACGCCCACGTTGGTGACAACTGGGACAGTTACCTTTTTCCTGCATAGCTTTGGCGACCAATACGCGATCCGCGTGAAAGATAGCAGCAGCCCCGCGATTGCTGCCTTTGCTGGTTGTGAGTGGTTTCCTGTCAAGCCGGAATATCGCGCAAAGGGGCATTTTACGCGCCACGATGCGCCGCGTGCCATTCCCATCAAAACCATTGTGGATACCAATAGCAAATATCAGAGCGTTGGTACCCTGGAATTTGAGCTACTGGGCCAATCCCTCACCCTTCTGGCAACCGACTATGGCGTGCCTCATCAACTTTCAGTCGTCCTGCGCGACGCCACCGCGGGGAAAGAGACTTATGGGCCTGCTCGCTTTCTCACCGTCGAACTGGCAGACGATGACAGCGTGGTGATCGATTTCAACAAAGCCTTCAATCCGCCCTGTGCGTTCTCTTCCTACGCCACTTGCCCGCTGCCACCGCGCGAAAACATTTTGCCGGTGGCGATTGCAGCTGGTGAACGCTATGGCGCTAGTGGCGGCTCTCCCCATATGATTGACGAGCCGGCTCTAGCTTTGCCAGTCGCCTAAGGGACAACCACCTGCGAGATCTGATTGGCTTGGAAAACCTTAGAAGTTACGCAGTTGGCTAGGTAACAGAGACCTGACAGGTTTGGAAAACCTGTCAGGTCTGGTCTAAGTGCGTAACGCCTAAACCTGTCAGACCTGGCAGCTATGTAATACCTGAGCATACAAGACAAGTGAGGAAGAAATGACCATTGCAGCAACAACCAGCATTACCGCAGCAGCCGAGGATGTGCGCAGCGCGGAGGCGGAACAATTGATGCACGAACTGAGTGCCGAATTAGCCGCTCTCTATCAGGTGGGCGATGGTAGTGCTGGCTTTAAGCCGGAAGATGTGGAAGTACCACGCGCGGCTTTTGTGATCGCCCGCCATAATGGGCATGCCGTTGGTTGTGGCGCGTTGCGCCCCCTGGATGCGCAGACAGTTGAAGTCAAGCGGATGTACACCCGCGCCGACTATCGACGGCAAGGGGTGGCGCAGGCCGTGTTGGCTGAGCTAGAGCGGTTAGCCATCAGCTTTGGCTACACCAATATCAAATTGCAAACCGGCCCCAAACAGCTCAACGCCGCGGCGCTCTATGAACTGGTGGGCTATTATCGGATACCCCGCTTTAGTGGGAATTGGGATCTGGTATTAGCCTATCAAAAAGATCTCGCGGATGGGCCAGAAGCCAATCGAGGTGCACAGACGCTGCCGCACGCCGAACGGCAGGAGGCGGCGTAAGATGAAGTTCGTCGCCAACCACTTCCCAAGGGATCGATCCAGGCAAGGTTGACCCTACCCTATCACCCATTTTTGCCATTTGAAGTTGAACATAGGAAAAGAAACTTGTGGCTCGTTCGACCCTTTTAGAAAAGTTGGCACCTTATCGTTCCATCTTTACAGCGCTGCGTCATGAATTGCATACCTATCCCGAGACGGCCTATGAAGAACAGCGGACGGCCGCGCTCATCACCCAAGAGCTGGAGTCCTATGGGCTTGAGATTCATAGTGGCTTGGCGCGCACAGGGGTGGTGGGGATTCTGCGCAACGGTTCCAGCCCGCATACGATCGGGTTACGGGCTGATATCGATGCGCTGCCGTTGACCGAGCAGAACGAGCTGCCCTACCGTTCTAGGCATAAAGGCAAAATGCATGCCTGTGGTCATGATGGTCACACCACCATGTTACTGTTGGCGGCGCGCTATCTCAGCGAAACTCGTAATTTTGATGGCACCGTTGTCTTTATTTTCCAGCCCGCCGAAGAGGCCGGTGCCGGTGCCAACCGGATGATTCAAGAAGGACTTTTCCAGCGCTTCCCCGTGGATGCGGTCTATGCCATGCACAATATCCCTGGCCTGCCAGCCGGTCAGTTCGCGGTGATGCCAGGCCCGATGATGGCGGCGGGTGACTATTTTGAAGTGGTGCTTACGGCCACGGGTGGTCATGCCGCCTTGCCCCACACCACCGCCGATCCGATTTTGGCTGGCAGCGCGTTGGTGCAATCACTCCAGTCGATCATCAGTCGCCAGTTGGATCCACTCGCCCCCGCGGTCTTCTCGGTGACCCAATTTCATGGGGGCGACGCGACGAACATCATCCCCAGCACCGTCAAGCTCCAGGGGACGGCCCGCACCTATAGCGACGCAACCCGGCAGGTGCTAGAGCAGGGGTTGCAGCGGTTGGCCGCTGGGATTGCCACAACCTATGGCTTGGAGGTGACTGCCCGTTATCACCGCGGCTACCCGGCGACCATCAACAGCCCGCCCGCGGCCGCGACCGCGCGTCAGGTGTTAGAAACGCTTGTCGGCCCAGAAAATGTGCTGACTGATCTGAAACCATTGATGACCGCCGAGGACTTTTCCTATATGTTGCAGGCGCGGCCAGGCGCGTATATTTGGATTGGGAATGGCAACAGCGCGGGGCTGCATACCCCCCGCTACAATTTTAACGACAACATTCTGACCATCGGTGCAGGTTTTTGGGTGCAACTCGTCGAGCAGACCCTCGAGTTGTTGCCCTGGTCGGCCACCCTGGCGCGTTTCATCGCAGAACAAGCACCCAACGCACACCAGGATTGACCATGCGCCAGCTTGAAGAAGGAGCAGGTGTGAGTACACATAACAAGCAATTAATTATCAGCGCGGCGATTGCCGGTTTTGGCTTTCATCCTGGCGCGCCCCATACGCAGGCCGCACGCCTGACCCAAGTGGCTTACTATCGTCAACTGCTCCAAGCGGCTGAACAAGGGCTGCTCGATTTTGTGCTATTGCAAGATGGCCGAAGTCTGCCCGCAGACCTTTCCTTGGGTCGGCTAGATGCCCTGTCGCTCTTGTCCCGCTTGGCTCCCGAAACCCAAAGGATTGGGTTGGCGGTCAGTAAACCGACTACCTATAGTGAGCCCTTTACGGTTTCGCGCGAGTTGGCAACGCTCGACTTTGTCAGCGGTGGGCGTGCCGCGTGGCAACCGACGACCAACGCCACCGATCTGGAGGCGTTCAACTATAGTCGTCCCCATGCCCCCAACGCCGAACAGCGGCGTGCCATGGCGACAGAGTTTGTGGAAGTCAGCCGCAAGCTGTGGGACAGTTGGGAAGATGACGCGGTGATCGCCGACCGGGAACGGGGCCTCTACCTTGATCCCGCCAAGTTGCACCACATCAACCATGTGGGCGAGCACTTTCGGATTCGTGGCCCGCAGATCACCTATCGTCCGCCCCAAGGCCATGTGGTGGTCGTCCAGGTGGACGAAGGCGATGCGGGCGCGCCCCTGTCTCCCCTAGTCGCCGACGTATTAGTCTTGCACCATACCACCCTGCACGCGGCGCAGCGCGCCTATGCCCGTTTGCACGATCAGGCGGCTACGGCAGGGCGCACTGTGCGCATTCTCCAAAGCATCTTGCCCGTTTTGGGTGAAACCGAAGCGTTCGCCCAGCAACGCGCTGCCCAACTTGATGCTGTGGCGGCTGGGCGAAATGGCAAAGCGGTGACGCCCTATGCCCAGCGCTTTGTGGGCACGCCCCAGCAATTTGCCGACTTTGCTCAGCAATGGGTTGAGGCCGGAGCTGCCGATGGCTTTCATCTTCTACCCGCGGTTCTGCCCGATGGTCTCTATGAACTGACCCATAAGGTGGTGCCTGAACTTCAGGCACGGGGCATTTTTCGCCACGCCTATGCTGGCCCGACTCTACGTGAGCAACTGGGCTTGCCGCGCCCCACTAGCCAGTATGCTACTGTGGCGGCCTAACCTGCTGTGCCAAGATTGCGAGGAAAAGAGATGAGCACGCAAAAGCAACTTCATATTGGGGTTTTCCTACAGGGCGTCGGCCATAGTATTGCCTGGCGTCATCCGGATCATGCCAAATTTACCGAATTTGAAACCTATGTCCGCTTTGCCCAAACCGCGGAGCGGGGTAAGTTGGATTTTATCTTTTTTGGTGAAGGGCTCGTGGTTCGCGAACACCGCGATCAGATCTTCGGCCCGATTGTCAATGGCCGACCCGACACATTGGCCCTATTGCCGGCCTTGGCCGCGGTGACCAACCATGTGGGCTTGGCCGCGACGATTTCATCCACCTATAACGAACCCTACGAATTGGCGCGCCAATTGGCCTCGCTTGACCATGTGAGCGCTGGGCGGGCGGCCTGGAATGTGGTCACCACCTTTAGCAACTCCATTGCTAAAGATTCCGGCGGCGACCAAGTGGCTTTTAACTTTAGCCGCGAAAAACATCTCGATCATGCCACGCGCTATGCGCGGGCGCGCGAGTTTGTGGGACTGATCAAACAACTGTGGGATAGCTGGGAAGAGGATGCCTTTGCCGATGGCGCGCTCGATCCTCAGAAAATCCACGCGATCAACCACCAAGATGAATGGTTCACGGTCCGCGGGCCACTCGATGTACCCCGTTCGCCCCAAGGCCATCCGGTGATCATCCAAGCGGGTCAATCGGATGATGGCCGTGATTTGGCCGCGCGGATCGCCGATGTGATCTTTAGCCCGCATCGCAATCTGGAGGATTCCAAGGCCCACTATGATGATGTGAAAGCGCGGATGCGTAAACTCGGGCGGTCGCCCGACGAACTGCGTCTGCTGCCGGGGTTAGGCGTCATCACGGCACCGACGGCGGCCGCGGCGAAAGAGAAGGCCGCTTATTATCGTGAATTACTGCTGACCGATGACATTATCCGCTATCTCTTGGGCGAGCAAAGTGGCCTCGACTTTCAGGGGATCGATCTGGATGCGCCTTTGCCAACGTTGGATACAACCAATCCGGCGGCTAATGTTCCCTTGATCGAGAAATGGCAGGAGCAAGCGCGTGAGCAAAAGCTTACCGCGCGTCAAGTGGCCGACTTGATTATGCCACGGACGCCAGTGGTTGGTTCCCCCAGCCAGGTTGCCGATCACTTCCAGCATTGGTTGGAAGCCGGGGCGAGTGATGGTTTCTTGCTAACACCGACCCTCTTCCCCAATGACTTGGATGATTTTGTGGATTTGGTCGTACCTGAGCTACAAAATCGGGGCCTTTTCCGCACCGAATACACCGGCACCACCTTGCGCGAAAATCTGGGTGTGCCGCGCCCCGCGAGCCCTTGGGGAGTAGCCCAACCAGCTTATCGTGTGGCCTAGCCACCGCCATTTCTAACAATAAAGGATCTACGCTGTGACTTTCCCACTTTCTATCCTTGATCTCATTCCGATTCCCTATGGGGGCGGCGGGATTCAAGCTGTCCAGAATACCTTGGAATTGGCGCAATTGGCAGAGGAGTTAGGCTATCACCGCTATTGGCTGGCCGAGCACCATAACTTTGTGGGGCTGGCCGCGGTGGCGCCCGAAGTGCTGATTGGGGTCATCGCCCGCGCGACCAAGCGTATTCGCGTGGGGTCGGGCGGTATTTTGCTGCCCAACTATGCCCCGCTCAAAGTGGCTGAGACCTTTCGCACTTTGGCCGCCCTGAGCCCAGGCCGGATCGATCTGGGGATTGGGCGCGCGCCTAATCAGGATAAACGCACGGCTCTGGCGCTGCGCGGCAGCGAAGCAGCCCTGGCCGCCGCCGATGATATTGAACGGTTGGTGCGCGAATTAGAGGGCTATGCCGAGGTTGCCCCCTCCCCTTTCCCCGCAGATAACCCCCTGCACGAGGTGATCGCCTCGCCGGAAGGGGTACCTTTCCCGCCGATCTGGTTGTTGGGTTCCGGCCAACGGAGCGGTAAACTGGCCGCAAGTCGCGGGCGTGGCTTTGGCGCAGCCTATCACTTTAGTCCCACCGAGGCCACCAAAGCGATCCCGGCCTATAAGGCTGCCTTTCAACCGTCGGCGGAAATGGCGCATCCTTACGCGATTCTCTGTGTCAGTGTCATCTGTGCCGAAAACCACGCGATCGCCGAAGATCTAAAATTGACCGCGGATCTCGCAAACTTGCAGCGGCAAAAAGGCGAGCGGGGCGCACCGCCCACGGTGGC
This sequence comes from Caldilineaceae bacterium, assembly GCA_019637645.1. Next base: position 11,764 of record JAHBVH010000068.1, on the reverse strand, counting down.
AGCGGCGCGGGCGTACTCTTTTAGTGCCGAAGAGCTGGAAAAGCTGCGTCCCTTTGCGCCGATCTACGGCGATCCGGTGCAGGTGCGGCAGGCGCTAACCGAGCTGGTCACCAGCCTCGGCGCGGATGAGTTGATGATGGTGACCAATATCGCTGATCATGCCGCCCGACGTCGTTCCTACGAACTTCTGGCCGAAGCCTTTGCACTGCCCCATGAGCCGAACATCAGCGCGGCGACGCCCTCTCTGAATGGGCATCGCCGTGCGTGGTCTGGTCAAGCTGCATAGGTTCATCCCTGAACGAGAAGGCGCGTCGGCTTTATAAGCCGCTGTTACTGCTTTGTTACCAGCCTATCACCGCTTTTGTTACCGGCAGTTGCTAGACTGCAGGACGAATTGTGTTTTGTCCATGTCAAACAAACGTCAATTAGGTTGGATAATGTCTGTATGACGACGCCAAAGCTGTTCCATATGCAGCCACTGTACGCTGTATGCCACTCTGCCTCATGTAACTGCTCCGCTTGTTTCATCTGTAGATAGCAGGCGCGTGTGTGCGTTGGATCAAGCGAAGTGTTTCGCTCCCTACCGCCACAAGTTGCCTGCCTCCTCCACGAATGCGTTTCATAGTTACCCTTCCTTTTACGCTATGAACTTTTACGCTATGAAGTAATCATTGCCATCGATGACCTGCCCCTTCGTTTGGGCGCTTCATCAGCGTGGCACTGTTATTCTTTGCCCTTCTTTGTCGATGAGAAATTTTATCGGTAAGGAAAGCATCGTAGTCACAACCTTATTATGCCGTGTTCGATCAAAGGAGTAATGAATAATGCAAGTCAATGCCAGAATCGTGCGTACCTATCTCATCCCTTTGCTGCTGCTGTTGGCGGTCGGCTGTGCGCCCGTTGCCCCAGGGGCAACAACCGGGGCCGCCGAAGGCGGTGAAGCGCCTGCCGCCAGTACGGGCGAGCAAACGACGGTCAGCGTCTCGGGTGCGTTTGCGCTCTTCCCCCTGATGACCCTCTGGGCCGAGGAATATCAGAAGATTGACCCCAATCTCGCGTTTGACGTACAGGCTGGCGGTGCCGGCAAGGGCATGACTGATATGCTCTCAGGCGTGGCCGATATTGCCATGCTCTCACGTGAACCACGCCAAGAAGAATTGGATCAAGGCTCGTTTCTGGTGGCGGTGACCATCGACTCGGTCTTGGGTACCTTCAATGCCAACAACCCCCATCGCGAGTTGCTGTTAGCGCAAGGGATCTCGGCAGAAGATGCACACGCCATTTGGATCACAGGGGAGATTACCACTTGGGGCCAGCTGCTAGGAACGGATAGCACCGATCCAATCAATGTGTATACGCGTTCCGACTCGGCGGGTGCTGCGGAGATGTGGTCGCTCTTTGCTGGTGGCAAGACGCAAGAAGATCTAAAAGGGACGGGTGTCAATGCGGACCCCGGTTTGGCCGAAGCCGTGCGGCAGGACCCGTTGGCTGTTGGCTTTAACAATGTCGGTTTTACCTATGACCAGACAACTGGGGAACCCATTGAAGGCTTGCTGGCGATTCCGCTGGATACGGACGGCGATAATGTGATCAGCGCCGAGGAAGGCTTTTATGGCTCGCGCGACGAATTTATTGCGGCGGCGGGCACCGGTCTCTATCCCTTTCCACCGGCGCGTATTCTCTATCTGGTGACCAAAGGCGAGCCCAGCCCGGCCATTGCGGCCTTCTATCGCTGGGTGCTGACGGAAGGTCAGAATTATGTGACCAGCGCTGGTTATGTGAAGCTGACCGCTGCCCAACTTCAAACGAGTTTAGAGCTGGTTGGCGAATAAGTAGGCTCTGTGATCAAACCTGACAGGTTTCCCCAGACCTGTCAGGTTTTTCATGACAATGACCCATTTTCCAGAGGTAGAAGGTCGTATGCAAATGACACAAAAATCGGTGGGCGAGGCAGCCGCGGCCAAACATGGGGCGCACACAGCCGCGCGGCGCGTTCAAGCTAATCGTTGGCGTCAGCGCAAAGATTGGATCGCCCAGCAGCTCTTTGGCCTGCTCGCGTTGCTGGCTTCACTGCTGATTCTGGTCGTTGCCGCGACCTTGGCGACGCGAGTTTGGCCGATCTGGCAGGCGTATTCGTTGTGGGATCTGCTCACCGGCCAAACTTGGGCACCCCATCGTGGCCTCTTTGGCTATGCCAACTTTATTGTGGGCAGTGTGGCCGTCACCTTGTTGGCGATTGGCTTGGTCGTCGCGCCAGCGGTGCTCAGTGGCATCTTTCTGGCCGAGTATACTTCCTCGCGGCTGCGGGCCTTTCTCAAACCGCTCCTGGATCTCTTGGCGGGTATTCCTTCCGTGGTCTATGGTCTGTGGGGCGTTCTCTTTGTCGTCGCGGTCACGCGCGACTACATTGGTCCCTGGGCCGCGCAGACGGTCGGACAAACTATCACCTTGTTCAGCCGCACAAACCCCAGTGGCTATGGGCTGTTGGCGGCTGGCTTTGTGTTGGCCGTCATGGTCTTTCCCTTTATTACTTCGGTGACCGATGAGGTGATGCGGAATATCCCGCAAGCCCAACGCGAGGCGGCTTTATCCTTGGGCGCGACGCGCTGGGAGGCCACAAAGTGCGTGGTGCTGCATGGGGGCCTGCCGGGGATCTTCGCCGCGATTGTGTTGGGTATCTCGCGCGCTTTTGGGGAAACCTTGGCGATTATGATGGTGGCGGGCAATGTGGCGCAATTCCCCAAGTCGATCTTTGACGCGGTCTACCCACTGCCAGCCCTGATCGCCAATAATTATGGCGAGATTATGTCCGTGCCCCTCTATGAGTCGGCGTTGATGGGCGCCGCGCTGCTACTGTTGGTGGTGGTGCTGGTCTTTAACATCGGGGCGCGACTCGTGATTATTCGTCTGCGCCAAGGAGGGGCATGATGGCAATAAAGACAAAAAAGCGAAGCTGGTGGCGCAAAGCGGAGGAACGAGTTTTTACGGTGCTCATGTGGCTGTCGGTCCTCATGGCTACCTTCTTCTTGCTGTTGATTCTCTTCACGATCACGTGGCGCGGGATTGGCGCGTTGACTTGGGAAATGTTGACCCAAGTACCCACGGGCGCGTTCTATCTGGGTGGCGAAGGGGGTATTCTCAATGCGATTGCTGGTTCGGCGGCCTTGGCGTTGGGCGCAACCTTGGTTGCTTTGCTGTTGGCCGTGCCGTTGGTGCTTTACATCCATGTCTATGCGCGCAACAGCCGCCTGACCCAATTGATCCGCCTTTCGTTGGATGTGATGTGGGGCATTCCCAGCATTGTCTATGGCGCTTTCGGCTTCTCCTTGATGATCTACTTGGGGCTGCGGGCTTCTTTATTGGCCGGTATCATTGCCTTGGCGTTGGTCGTCCTGCCCATTCTGGCCCGCACCTTTGACGAAGTGTTGAGCCTGACGCCCCGTGAGCTACGGGAAGTGACCTTTTCGCTGGGGACTACGCGCTTGGAAGTCATTGGCATCCTCTTACGCCAAACGATTCCAGGCTTGGTGACGGCCACGCTGCTGGCCTTTGGCCGTGGCATTGGCGATGCCGCCGCGGTGCTTTTTACGGCGGGTTACACCAATAACATGCCGGAATCGCTTTTTCGCCCCGTGGCCTCCTTGCCCCTGGCGATCTTTTTCCAATTAGGCACGCCCTTTGCCACCGTCCAAGCGCGTGCCTATGCGGCCGCGCTGGTCTTGACGGCGATCATCTTGTTTACCAGCCTCTGTGCGCAACTCTCACTTACTCGGCTTAGCCGCCATGTCATTCGTTAGAAACCCAAGACGCTAGAAATCAGGAGTCGTTTATGCCCGCATTGTCTATTCAGGCGTTGAATGTCTGGTATGGCAGCAACCAATCGCTGAAGAATATCCGCTTAGATATCCCCGCCCGCCAGATCACGGCGATCATTGGCCCCTCTGGTTGTGGAAAGACGACGTTGTTAAAGTCGTTCAACCGGTTGCTCGATCTGCAGGAAAATGTGCGGGTGCAAGGAAAGGTCATTTTTGACGGTGCCGATATTTACGCCGCTGGCACCGATGTCACCGAAGTACGAACACGCATTGGGCTGCTCGCCCAAAAGCCCTTCCCGCTGCCTATGTCGATCTATGATAACATTGCCTACGGCCCGCGCATTCATGGGGTGGACCGCCAGCAGTTGCCTGATCTCGTGCAGACAAGATTAGAAGAAGTCGGCCTTTGGAATGAGGTGGCGGAGCGTTTGAAAGCGCCAGCGACGGGGCTTTCGGTGGGGCAACAACAGCGGCTCTGCTTGGCGCGCGCCCTTGCAGTCGAGCCGGAGATTCTCCTCTGTGACGAATCGACCGCGTCGCTTGATCCGATCTCGGCGCGGGGGATTGAAAAGCTTTTGCGCGATCTGAAAGAACGTTATACCGTTGTCATGGTGACCCATGATATCGACCAAGCACGGCGGCTGGCGGATCAGGTGGTTTTTATGTGGTTAGGCGAGTTGATCGAACAAGGCCCGGCTGCGCAATTTTTCAACCAACCCCAACAGACGCTGACCCGCTCCTATCTGAACCGCGAAATCGGGTAAGCGCCAGGGCTCGTGAACAACGCCCGCTGCAGCGGGCGTTAGATTGCGTTGCGGCCTAGCCCGTGGCCTGTTGCCAAGCTTGTTGAAGCACGGCGACGCTTTTCGGCATGGCGGTACTGGCTTCTTCGGCCCCTTCCATTTCAATCGAAACATAGCCGGAGAAGCCATGGCTCAAGAGGGTTTTGAAGATGCGCGTATAGTCAAGATCGAGCGAATACCAAGTGCCGCCGCCGGGGTAGGTTTTGGCATGGGCCAGCCAAACATGGGGTGCGATCCGCTCCATGGCCGCGTACATGTCGGGCTCGAAGAGGAAGTTCCCCATATCCAGGATCGCCTTGAGCCAAGGCGAATTGACTGTCTCGATCAGGTGGGCCATATCCGCCGCAAAGGTGGTCAGGCCCCAGTGATTCTCGAGCAGGAGCATGACGCCCCGCTTCTCGGCATGGGGTAGACAAGCCTCAATCGCGTCGATGCACCAGTTAAAGCCATCTTCCTTCGTATAGCCCGCCCACGGCTCCACCCAACCCCGTGCTTGGATCAGATCGTTGAAGCTGCCCTGTTTGCGCCAGCCGCCCGAATTGACGCGGATCGAGCCAATGCCCAAATCGTGGGCGAGGTCGATACAGTGGAGGGTATGGTCAATCTGTTTCTGGCGCTCCGCTGCCGTCTCCCAGATGAAATCCTGATGAATGCTCAAATTGTACATGGCTAGCCCTAGGTGGAAGGCATGGCGTTTGAGCTTTTGAAAATAGCTGCTCTCTTCGCTGGCAAGCTGACGATGTAAGATTTCAATCCCAGACAAGCCTAATTTGTGCGCTTCATCCAGAACAGTTTCAATCGGTGTCTTTTCGGGGGTGAAGTGCCAATAGGAGTAGGTGGAGGTGCCCAAGCGAAGCGTTGGTGGTGTCATGGTAATAATCCTTGTTAGTCAAAATAAACCGCACGCTGCATAAAGGTCTCGAGCAATTGCCGATCATAGCCTTGGTCGGGCTCGTTGAGATAGGACCAGAGTCGATAAAGCGGGCGGAAGGAGGCAAAGGTTGGTAGGGTGGCATACTCTGCATACCCTTGGCGAAAGGCCGCGGGCTGGCTGATGCACATTTCCAGAATCGCCAACTCGAACTCACGCGGGCCAATGACATAGGCATCCAGATCGACCACGCCCGTAATCTGATTGTTCGCATAGACAAACTGATTGGCGGAAATGTCGATCATGATCAGATTGGCCGTGCTAAAGATCGCGTCCAACGGGGTCGTTGCTGCCAATTCAGTAAGATACCCATGCAGCGCTGGTTGATCGTTCCAAAAGGTGGTAATCGTGTGCCGCATACCGGCGATCAAGGCTGGTAGGAAAGCCGCTCTGGGCGGGCGTGGTTCGGCTAGAACATTGCCATAGCCGGTATCAGTTTGGGCATGGAGATAACCAATGTACTGGCCCAACTGGTAGTGCAACGCGGCACTAGGTGGGAAGGTGTCTGGTTCGTAAGCCTCTCCTGCCACTGCTGTAACAACAGCAAAGGGTTCCTGATCGGACCCTGGATTGGGCTCTGTATGGATCACCTTTGGCACCGGCAGGATGGTTTGCTGTTGCAGCCGCGCCGCCACATGGGGCAAGGCGCTGATCTGGCTGGTTTTGTTAATGCCAAAGAGAAGATCCATCTGTTGCCAGAAGGGCGAGAAGCTTTCACGGACCTGTTTTGGCTGTTTGACTACATAGCGCTGCCCCGTGGCGGTTGTCAATTGGTAGACCCGATTGGACCCATAGGCCGAGCCGAGTAGTTGCAGGCTGCTGATCGGCTCCCCCATGGCCTGGGCTATGGTGTCGCGCAGTGGTTGCTCTTCTGTCATCGCATTCCTACCAAAGTTGGTCTGTTACCAGAGAGCTGACCGGTTTTCAAAACCGGTCAGCTCTCGTGTTGCGTAACTTATCTCCGCACGGATGGCCTACATGGCTACTGGTTGGCGTGACTTTTCAGTATGAAAGGCAAAGGTCGCTAAGGGGCGTGCCAATCACCGCTGGTGCAGTTGAATGGCTTGGCCTTTCGCTGCCGATTGATAGGCGGCCAACGCCACTTCCAGCGAACGCAGGCCATCTAGCCCGGTGATCGACGGCTCGCGGCCGGTGCGGATCATGTCGATAAAATCGTCTATCAGCCCTAGATCCATGTTGCTGCCCCAGTTGCGCCACTGGGTCTTGCCCACTTTGTTGGAACTCACTGCCAGATGTTGGCGGAAGGCATCGACAAAGATCACACCCTTTTCGCCGGTCACTTCGATCTTGACATCGCCCCAGGTAGTATAGCTGGCTGGCCGTGACCAACTGGTGTCAAGCGTGCCATAGATGCCATTGGCGAGGGTAAAGGAGAGCAGCCCTACGTCGTCAATGCCCAGGCCAGGGTGGATCAGTTCGTGGCCGACCTCGGCATAGACTTCGGTGACTTCCGTGTTCCAAAACCAGCGCAGCAGGTCAATGACATGGACGGTGTGGTCAATCACCGCGCCGCCGCCCGAAAGCGCCGGATCGACAAACCAGCCGCCCGGCATCGAACCGTGATTGGTGGTTTGGAGGGCATAGACTTGACCCAAGTCGCCGCGTTCCAGCGTGGCTTTCAACCATTGGATCGGCGGCGAAAAGCGCACGGGGAAGGCGATCTGGAGCTTGGTGTTGGTCCGTGCACAGATATCGATCATGGCCTGACCATCCGCCGCGGTGGTGGCAATCGGCTTTTCGCAGAGAATATAGCCGACTTTGCCTGCGGCTGCTTCGACCATGGGGCGGTGCTTGCTATTTTCCGAGCAGATCATTACGGCATCCAGGGATTGGGCTAAAAGGTCTGCTGGATCGGCATAGAAAGGCGTCCCATAGCGTTGCGCTGCTGCTTCGCCACGAGCCATGTCATCGTCATAGATCCCGGCCAGCGTAACGTTTGGAAGCTTGGGGAGGGAGGCCGCATAGCTATGGGCATGGCCGTGGGCAAAGCTCATGATGCCAATCTTGATCGGTTGCGTGCTCATGCGCTGGTCTCCTGAAAGGTTGCAATGTCAACCGGCTGACCGGTGCGGACGGATTCAATGGCGGCGAGGGCGACTTTGACGGACATCAAGCCATCGCGCGGGGTAACGCGCATGGGCTCGCCGGTTTCCACACAGTGGAGGAAGTGGGCCAACTCGGCCTTATAGGGGTTGATATCCGTGCCATAGGGGCTAAGGGTGGTGCGGATTTTGCCCGTGTTACTTTCGTTGGCCGTCACGCGGGTGATCGGTGCTTCGCCTTCCGAATCCCATTCGAGCAAGCCTTCGTCGCCAGCAATTTCCAAGCGTGTACGCCATTGACCCACGGGGCTGGCCCAACTAGCTTCAATATGGCCGACGGCACCGCTGGTAAAGCGCAGGGTGATCAAGGCATGATCGCGTTCTGGCTCGGCAAAAGTGCGCCCACGGGCAAAGACCCGTTCGACCTCGCCCATACACCAGCGTTGGAAATCAATATCATGGATACCCACATCCAGAATCACACCACCACTTTTGGCAAAGTTCCCATAGAAGCTGCCCAGCGTGCGCGGGAAGGAGCCGGCACGAATGGTGCGAATTACCCCTGGTTTGCCAATCGCGCCGCTCTCAATGACCGCTTTGGCATGGGCAAATTCGGGGAAGAAGCGGACAACCTGAGCCACAAAGAGGGGAACCCCGGCTTGTTCGCAGGCGGTGACGATTTCCTCACAATCGCGCAGATGACGGGCCAAGGGCTTTTCACAGACCATCGGCTTGCCCGCCGCAACGGTGGCTAAGACATTCTCTTTGTGGGCCGCGGCTGGTGTACAGATATCGACCACATCGACTGCCGCAAAAAACTCTTCCAAAGTGGTACAGGCTTTGCCGCCATATTGTTCGGCGGCGCGCTGGGCCATCTCTGGCCGTAGATCATAGTGGGCCGCAATTTCCACTGGCAGTTGTTGCCAACCAGCCAAATGGGTTTGGGCAATGGCTCCTGGGCCCAGAATACCAACACGTTTCACAAAAACCTCCGAAAAACAATTAGGACGCGGATAAACGCAGATGAAAAATCCGCGTTTATCCGCGTCCTGATCTAAATGCCGTAATAATCATCAATTTCTTGTTGATAGTGATTGACTTCGCCGCTGAGCATCTCTTCCATGGTTACGGCGCGACCGAGGTGAGACGATTCGATCATGGCGTAGGCCGCGGCGAGATCGTTGACCCCAACTTGGCCGTCGGTTTCGGGCTGGCCGCCTGTTTCAATGCCCTGCAGCCAATCGTATTGAGAGACGGTATAGGGATCGGTAATGCCGTGGGGGTAGAAGGCTGCTTTGGTGGCAGCATCAGCTTCGGCCTCGAACAATTCCGTGGCCGTGGTGCGCGTGCCATCGTCGAGGATCACTTGATTGCCTTTGATGCATCCTTTGGCGCCAAAATAGGCGGGGCCGCCCAAGGAAAGCGCTTCGCCATGCCCAGCCCAAGACCAGAGCAACTGACCAATCGCGCCGTTCCAGAAGTTGACGGTGGCAAAGTAGGTGTCATCGACATTGGCTTCCACGCTTTTGAGAATCTCCCCCGCCTGATTGCGCAAGTGGCGGGTCGGCTCAAAGGTACGTACCGCCGCTTGCACGGAGAAAATATCGCCAATCACATATTGCACCATGTGCATGATATGGACGCCAATATCAATGGCCCCACCGCCGCCCCCTTCCAACTTGCGATGACGCCAAGGTGTCTCGGCCACAATTTTGTCTGGTGACCAAAAGCCGCCAACGCTCCCCAAGACCGCCATTTGGGGGTCGCCAATGATGCCTTCGCGGATGGCCCAATGCACAGCGCGATTGCCGGGCGATTGGCGGACATTCTCGAAGACGCCAAAGGTCAACCCATTTTGCTTGGCGAGTTCCACCAGTTGCCGCCCCGCTTTGACGGTAATGGTTAACGGCTTCTGCGTCAAGAGATGTTTGCCCGCGTCCAGGGCATATTGGCCGATCTGGTGATGCATGTAAAGCGACGTAAAGTCATTAACGGCATCTACTTCGCCCGAATCGATCATCGCCTTGTAGTCGGTAAAGACAGCCACTTCGGTGTCGGGTTGAAAGTCACTCAGGTAGATGTGGGGCGCGGCCAGCGGATCTTTGGTCGCTGGGTCGATCACAGGGGGGCGTGGCGTGGGGCCTTCCCCGCGCTTGCGAAACATCAGGGCATCGTCAAGGTTGCGAGCACAGAGGGCCGTGATCCGGAAATTATCAAAGCCAGCTTCGCGTAGTTGACGATAGCCTTGCAAATGCGCGTTGAGGATGCGGCCACAGCCGACAATGCCGATGCGAATCATAGTGGGTTTCTCCTGGTTTTCGTTGACCATTGATAATTAGCCATTGATGATTGACTATTGTGAATTATCAATAATCAACAACTAATTGTCAATGGTTAATGGCTAGTGGCTGGAGACAGCCGGGCTCGTTTGGGCTGTGCGATAGCGCAACAACAAAAAGCAGATGGCAGCACCGAGGGCGAGGCTGGCACAGACCCCGTACAAGAACTGAAAGCCCATGGCCTGAACAATGGTGCCACCCAAAAAGCTGCCAATCAAGGAGCCAGCCGTCGAGACCATATTGAACAGACCACTCTTGCTCCCCCGATTTTTTTGTGCGCTATGCTCGGTGGCAAAGGTCATCGCGGTGGTGGTATAGCTGCCAAAGCCAAAGCCGCGGGTGACCTGAATGCCTAGCAAAAAGGGGAAGATACCGGCTAAGAGCAGATAACCTACGTTCGTTATACTAATAAATAGACCACCGGCAATGAGCAAGGGAGCGCGGCCAATCACATCCGAGAGCATCCCGGCAACGTACATGGCCGGAAACTCAATAAAGGCCGCCAACCCCCAAAGGCTGCTACTGGCTGTCTTAGAATAGCCCAGACTTTGCATATAGTTGGGCCACATGGAAGCCGAGGCCGAGTGGGCGCTTGTCCACAGCACAACGCCCAGCAAAAAGAAGATGGGCAACGGCTGTAGGTTCATCCGGCGTGACGCTTGGGCGTTCTCTCCGCTTGCTGGTGGGGTAGATGGGGGAGGCTCGGGCTGGAAGCTTGGGCGCACTTCTTGAATCGCCAAGGCCACGACCGCCGCTAACAAATAAAGACCAGAACAGACCATGAGCGTTTGGGCGATTGATGTTGCATCGGCCAAACGACCGCCAATGATCGCGCCGATGGCAAAGGCAAAGGAGCCGATCCCCCGAAAAATGCCCATGCTGCGCCCTTTTTGGCGCTCTGATTCGAGTAGATCGCCCATGAGGGCTAGACTAATGGTCGAATAGGCCGCGGTCCCTGCTCCCTCAAAGATGCGCGCCGCCCAAGCATAGTTGCCGTTGGGGACACGACTGAGCAAAAAAAAGGCCGTGGCCAGAATGACCAAGCCTGTTACCAACAAGGGCTTGCGCCGTCCCAAGCGGTCCGAGAGCCAGCCCCAGCCATAGTTGGCAAAAAACATGGTAATGGTTACGGTCGCCAAGATCAAAGAAATTTGGGCGTAGCTAGAGCCCAATGATTGTAAATAGAGGGTGATCAGCGGGGAACTGATGCCGATCGCTACATAGCAGATAGCCGAGATTAAGGTAAGTAGACGAATACTGGTCATAAAGTAACCTAAGTCGCGCCCCATCTCCTGGTAGAGCGACAAATTGGCAAGCTTGTCCTAGGGCAGGGAAGCTAGGTCGCAACTTGTACGAGAATAGAGTGGAAGTATACCCGAGCTAGCGCTGACAGAGTTTTCAACCCTGTCAGCGCTAGCTTGGTGCAAGTCCTACGAGAAAGAGATTGAGAGATTGCGCCGCATGGACCAACTATCCACGCGCGCAATCTCTCAATCTTTGACAATCTTCCCGCGGCCGGGCCGCGTTAGCTGATCATGACTACTTGATCACTTATTCCCCAGCTGGGTGGAGCGTGCCATCCAAAATTTGGAGGACAACGAACGAATCCGCATAGGGGCTGTTGAGATAGATGGGATCCCCTTCGGGCAGCCAGCCAGCGGCGAAGCGGCTGGGAACCGGGTTGTTGCCATAGCGCTCAAAGAGCGGAATCTGGGGCAGTAATTCATTGTAGGCCAAGGCAATCGTGCCCAAGGCTTCTTTTTGCGCCTCAGCATCGCCACCTGCGCCCGCGGCTTTGGTCAAGTCGGTTAGA
>JAHBVH010000067.1 GCA_019637645.1 Caldilineaceae bacterium | reverse complement strand
TCGAACCTATGACCTTTGGGTTATGAGCCCAACGAGCTACCTCTGCTCCACCCCGCGTCAACAAAAGCTAGTATAGCACGGCAAAACCGTTCCGTCAAATAAGCTTCCTTCCAATTGCAAATCAAGCGGTTGTGCCAGCACGCTGATGATGAGCTACGGTTAGAGCCAGCCTTGATCACGCAAGAAAGCAGTCAGGCCAGGAATCGCGAAGCGCTTGCCTTGATAGGCTTGGTAGCCATAATAAAGCAGGGCGATGACATACATTAAGTAGGCAATCGGCGTCATGCACAAGACAAGCAGCCCCACCAAGAGCCCCACCAATGGGATAATCTGTAAGATAGCGGTGCCAATGCCCACCCCTACGCCCAGAGCAATAAAGAGACAGGTCAAGGCCAAGCTTTGCACCGCATGATAGCGCTGGAAAGGACGCACTTTACTACTCTCACTCAGCAAGACGATCACCGGCATGATCAATGGGATCACGATTTGGGTGGCATAAGCCAACAGGGCGATCAGGCGATCATCAGCATTGGCATCGGGGTCGCTTGCCGCGTTGTTTAAAAATTCACCACGCCGAAACGAATTGGCGGCCTGGCTAGCGGTCACTCGCGCGCTTTCTGCCATCTGTTCCATTGGGGTGCGCTCAGCACCCGTTCCCGCGGCCGTTGGTTCCGATGGGCCGAAGGGGTCATTACGTTGTTCCATATTACCTTCACTCACTACCTATTACGTACTACTCGTCCAGAGTCCACAGTTGACAAAGATTGCCCTTTTGGATGCTCTCGCTGGGGCAATCGATACACTCCGCAGAGGATTCTCTTCCTATCATTCTTTACGCAATGCCCCGAGAAAAGTTGCAGATCCCGCCGCTATTTGCCCAAGCGTTTCATTTCTGTTAGTATCTGTGAGCAGGCATGCTTACAGGAGCGATAGGCAGGTAAGGAATAAGGCATCGGTCTTTTGTCCATTGTCCATTAGTCGCTGGGATGGAGCCCACACCATAGGCACGGTTGCTCGAGGGAAGGGATGGTTATGGCGAGAAATGTCATTGTGGGGGCAGCTCAGTTTGGGCCTGTCCACCGGACGGAAAGTCGCGACCAGGTTGTGCAGCGATTGATTGCGTTGTTGCGCGAAGGCCATGCCCGTGGTTGTCAACTAGTGGTCTTTACCGAGTGCGCGCTGACGGCCTTTTTCCCCCATTGGTATATGACAGACATCGCCGAAATTGATAGCTATTTTGAGACGGAAATGCCCAACGCCGTGACAAAGCCGCTCTTTGCCGAAGCGGCGCGCTTGGGCGTTGGTTTTCATTTGGGCTATGCCGAGCTAACCTGGGAGCAAGGCCAGAAGCGCCATTATAACACAGCCATTTTGGTCGACCAACGGGGCGAAATTGTGGGGAAGTACCGCAAGATCCATCTGCCCGGCTGGTCGGAGCCACAGCCGGATCAACCGTTCCAAAATCTGGAAAAGTATTATTTTGATGTTGGCAACTTGGGCTTTCGTGTTTGGCGCGCCTTTGATGGCATTGTAGGGATGTGCATTTGCAATGACCGGCGCTGGCCGGAAACCTATCGCGTCTTGGGGCTACAAGGGATCGAGCTGCTGGTCTTGGGCTATAACACCCCAGCTAACTACCCTCCTATCCCTAGCAATGAACACTTGGCGAACTTTCACAATTTGCTCTGCATGCAGTCAGGTGCTTATCAAAATGCGACGTGGGTCGTCGGCGTTGCCAAGGCAGGCGAAGAGGAAGGGGTAAAGCAGATTGGGCAGAGTTGCATCATTGCTCCTTCCGGTGAAATTGTTGCCATGGCGACGACTTTAGAAGATGAGGTGGTGACGGCCCAATGCGATTTGGATCAAGCGACACTCTACAAAAAGCACCTCTTTCATTTTGCAGCGCACCGCCGGATTGAGCACTATGGCTTGATCACCCAACAGACTGGGGTTGTCTTGCCGCCGGCGCGCGCGACTGATATGTAATTGATGATGGCCTAATTGAGGAGATTTTATGACAACTTATACCAGTTTGGTAGAACAGGATCAGGCATATCTGCTGCATCCGCTCCATCACCCCTCGGCACACGACAGCAGTGCGTTGATCTTCGAATCAGGGCATGGGGTGTGGATGCGGACGGTGGATGGCAAGGAAGTGATCGACGGCTTGGCTGGCCTCTGGAATGTGTTGATCGGGCATGGCCGCGCCGAATTGGCCGATGCGGCGCGCGAACAGATGGCGACCTTGGCCTACTGTTCGAACTATGCAGGCTCGGCCAACGTACCAGCCATTCGGCTTGCCGAACGGTTGGCGGGCTTTGCCTATCCCAGCCTCAACACCACTTTCTTCACCTCGGGTGGGGCCGAATCGAACGAGAGTGCGTTTAAGACCGTCCGCCACTATTGGAAGCGCAAGGGCAAACCGAACAAGGTCAAGGTCATTGCGCGCACCAACGCCTATCATGGGATCACGTTAGCGGCCATGAGCGCGACCGGACTCAGTGTCTACTGGCCCATGTTTGAGCCGCGCGTCCCCAACTTTTTGCATATTCCAGCCCCCTATCCCTATCGCTTTGCCGGCGATGTCAAGGAAGGGGAAACCATTGGTCAAGCCGCGGCCCGCGCGTTAGAAGAAGCGATCTTGCGCGAAGGACCGGATACGGTAGGAGCCTTTATTGCCGAGCCCGTACAAGGAGCCGGGGGCGTCATTGTGCCGCCCGATGACTACTTCCCCCTCATCCGCGCCATCTGTGATCAGTACGAAGTGCTTTTGATTGCCGACGAAGTGATCACCGGCTTTGGCCGCACAGGTGAATGGTTTGCCCTCAATCGCTGGGGCATCCAGCCCGATATTATGTCCTTTGCCAAAGGGATCACGAGCGGTTACCTCCCCTTGGGGGGAATCCAGATCTCGGATGAGATCCGCGAGGTGATTATGAATGCGCCTGCCAATGAACGGTGGATGCACGCCTACACCTATTCCGGCCACCCCACCTGCTGTGCGGTTGCCTTGGCTAATTTGGATATCATCGCCAACGAAGGTATGGTCAGCAACGCCGGACAAATGGGCCAACGGCTGCTCGATGGCTTGCACGCGCTCGCCGAAGAATTTGAAGTGATTGGCAATGTCCGCGGCATGGGGCTCATGTGCGCCATCGAATTTGTCGCCGACCGAACCACCAAAGCACCGGCCAACCTCGGTGAGAAAGTCCGCAAAGCCTGCGTCGAGCGAGGGCTCTTCACCCGCGCCATTGGCGACACCCTTGCCTTTGCGCCCCCGATCATGATCAACGCCGAGGAGATCGACCAAGTGCTGCAAATCGTGGGTGAGTCGATCGCCGCGGTCACGGCCTAAGCACATTGGCGGTTATGGGCACCACAGAGCCAACCCAATGACAAAGTGTGGACGAGCCCTAGCCCCTTAGCAAACCGTTTCTAACAACGCTCATCAGACGCGCGACGCTGTCCACACATAGCTAGGAATCACCGTGACTGCATCTTTACCAGATG
The DNA here is from genome assembly GCA_019637645.1 of Caldilineaceae bacterium. The sequence goes on along the minus strand of JAHBVH010000067.1, from coordinate 43,190 downwards.
ATGCTGGCTACTTTGGCATTGGCATCTACCAAGTCAAAAACCAAGAAAACGTGGGTATGCTTTGGCGTAGCGCCTACCAACTGGGGGCAGCCTTTCTCTTTACCATTGGCACCCGCTACAAACAACAATCTGACGATGTTTTCAAAAGTTGGCGGCATGTCCCGCTCTTTCGCTATGACACCTTTGCCACTATGTACAGCAGTGCCGCGTATAACTGCTTACTCGTCGGCGTTGAAATGGGGGGCGAGCCCCTGCCAGACTTTGTTCACCCCGAACGAGCCATTTATCTGCTGGGAGCAGAGGATGGTGGGCTGCCCAATGAGATAGCCGCGCGTTGTCAACGGCTGGTGAGTATTCCTGCCCGCCGCGTCGCCAGCTATAACGTGGCGGTGGCAGGCAGTTTGGTCATGTATGATAGAATGGTCAAACGTTGCCGTTAGCACCCTGTTCTTTCCCTGAGGTCATTACCTTTCATGAATCCTTTTATCCAAAAATTGCAGGAACAGCCCCTCCTAGGTGACGGGGCAATGGGCACCATGCTCTATGCCAAAGGCGCGAGCAGCGAACAGTGCCTGGAACAATTGGTGGTTACCCGTCCCGGTTGGGTGACAGCCGTGCACCAAGCCTATGCCGTCGCCGGTGCCGATGTGATCAAGAGTCACACCTTTGGTGCCAATCGTATCCGTCTCGCTGAATATGGCCTCGCTGACCATGTGCGCGAGTTCAACTTCAAGGCCGTGCGCCTGGTGCGCGATGTGCGGGAAGTCGCGGGGCGCGCGATCTTTATCGCGGGCAATGTCGGCCCCTTGGGCAAGCGCTTGCAACCCTTTGGCCCCCTAACCGCCAGCGAAGCCGCCGAAGCCTATCGCGAACAGATCGCCGTCCTGTGGGAAGCCGGAGCCGATTTCTTGCTCTTTGAGACCTTTAACAACCTCGAAGAGCTCTTGATCGCGGTTCAGGTTGCCCATGAACTTTGTGATCTGCCGATCGTCGCCTCCATGACCTATGCCCAGGATGGGCTGACTATGACCGGCTTGACGCCACAGGTGGTTACCGAGCGGCTGCTGGCCGAAGGCGTCGATCTGGTGGGGGCGAATTGTAGCGTCGGACCCGCACAGATGTTAGAGTCGTTGAGCGCCATGCATGCCGCAACGCCCAATGTTCACTTTAGCATCATGCCCAACGCGGGCTTTCCCCAGCGGGTCGAAGGGCGGCTTTATTATCCGTCCAGCCCCGAATATTTTGCTCGCCATGTGCCGCTCTTCCTGGCCCAAAATGCCCGGTTGATCGGTGGCTGTTGTGGCACCACGCCCATGCATGTCCGCGCCATGCGCGAAGCCCTGAATGTTCATTTAACGGCGCAAACTGGCCAACGCGCCCAGCCAACAGAACCCTTGGTCATCAAGGACGAGGCAACCGAGCGCACCCATGACTATGCGCTAGAGGCTGCGATCGCGCCAACCGCCTTGCTGCAGAAGTTGCGCGAGGGCAAGTTTGTGGTCAGTGTCGAGGTCGATCCCCCGCGCGGCTTTGTCGCCCAGAAACAGATCGAGGGGGCGCGCCATGCCAAGGCCATTGGCGCCGACGCGGTCAATGTGGCTGATAGTCCTACGGCGCGCGTCAGCATGAGCGCGCTTTCCCTCTGTATCCAGATTCAGCAGCAGGTCAATATTGAGACGGTGGTCCATTTCACCACGCGGGACCGCTCGTTAATGGGACTCCAAGCGGATCTCATCGGGGCCCATGCGCTCGGCGTGCGCAATATCCTGGCCCTTACCGGTGATCCGCCCAGCATGGGGGATAACCGCCAGAGTACGCCGGTCTATGATGTGGATAGCATTGGTTTGGTACGCATCATCAACAAGTTTAATGCAGGGTATGATGCCAACGAGCGGGAGATGGGGCAACAGGGAGCGTTTACCATTGCTGTGGCCTGTGATCCAACCCGCCCCAATCTTAGCGAAGAAGTGGATCGCTTCTACCAAAAAGTCAGTGGCGGCGCGCACTTTACCATGACGCAGCCGATCTACGATCCACAGTTGTGGGCCAACTTCCTCGCCCTCTATGAGGAACGCTATGGCACGTTTCCCGTACCGGTGTTGATTGGCATTTTGCCCCTGCAAAGCCACCGCCATGCCTCGTTCCTCCACAATGAGGTGCCCGGCATTACCCTTAGCGAAGCGGCGCTCGAACGTATGCGCAAGGCAGGTGCCAATGGCCGACAGGAAGGGGTCAAAATGGCCCAGGAGCTGCTCTTGGAATTAAAAGAGCTGCCCCATGTCCAAGGCACCTATCTCATGCCCAGCTTTGGCCGCTATGAGTTGGCCTGTCAAGTCTTAGAGGTGCTGACGCCCCAGGAACGCGGGCTGACCGTGACGGGCAGTGGGTAAAGGACAAAGGACAAAGGACAAAGGACAAAGGACAAAGGACAAAGGACAAAGGACAAAGGAGATATGAGACGAACACCCACAAGTCTCTAGTCTCCTACTCCCTAATCTGCTGTAACGCGGTCATAGAGAATGGGCAGGGGGTTAACCGCCGTTGCCGAAAAGGTATAAGCTTGTTGTACGGATGCAGCAGCCTGTTGGGCCGCAGTGTCGGTTGCCGCAAAGATAACGCCTAATTCTGTTCCCGCCTGCACCGCATCACCAACCTTCTTTTGAATCCACAGCCCCACCCGATGATCAATCGGCTCCCCTTTTTTCTGCCGTCCTCCCCCCAGCGCCACACAAGTTAGCCCCACCGTACGGGCATCTATCCCAACAATGTAGCCATCCGCCTGTGCGACGAATGGTTGACGCACAGGGGCCGTCGGCAGGCGCGTCGGGTCATCGACCATCTGCACATCCCCCCCTTGGGCCGCGACAAAGGCGCGGAATTTAGCCAAAGCGGCACCACTTTGGAGGGCATGTTGCACGTCGCGCTGGGCCGCCGCTGGTGTAGCAGCAGCTTTCCCCAAGTAGAGCATTTCCGCTGCCACGGCTTCCACCAAGCTCTGAAAATCAGCCGGGCCTTGGCCTTGGAGCGTTGCAATGGCCTCTTGGACTTCTAACGCATGGCCCACAGCGTGCCCTAGCGGTTGCGCCATTTGGGTGATGAGCGCTGTCACTTGTCGACCGGCCTGTTGACCAATGGCGACCATTAACCGCGAAAGGGCGCGGGCATCGGCCAAAGTCTCCATAAAAGCACCATGCCCACACTTCACATCCAACACAATCGCATCGGCCCCAGCGGCCAATTTTTTGCTCATGATGCTACTAGCGATCAAGGGGAGGCTAGGCACGGTGCCGGTCACATCGCGCAAGGCATAGAGCGCCTTATCGGCTGGGGCCAAATTGCTGGTCTGGCCGGCGATCACCAAGCCGATCTCCTGTAATTGACGGCGGAATTGGGCTTCGCTCAGATCAGGGTTCCAGCCGGCAATGCTCTCTAGCTTATCGATCGTGCCGCCAGTGAAGCTCAGACCACGGCCACTCATCTTGCCCACAGGGAGACCACAGGCCGCCACCAAGGGACCCACCACCAAGGTTGTCTTGTCACCAACGCCACCACTGGAATGTTTATCTACAATCAACTGCCCTGGTGCGACGGCGTCGTGCAGATCCAATTGATCACCGCTGGCCGCCATTACTTGGGTCAAGGCGGTCGTTTCAGTGGGGGTCATCCCCTGAAAGTAGATAGCCATGGCCCATGCCGCGGCTTGATAATCGGGAATGTCACCGTTGACAAAGCCTTTCACAAAATATTGAATCTCGCTTGCGCTCAATTCAGCACCATCTCGCTTTTTGACAATAATCTCCACTGGGTTCATAAGCTGTTTGGTCCTTTGTGCTTGGTCATTTGTCACTGATCACGAAGGCTTACCACCAAAGGTTGGTCTAGCACCGCCGAGCTAACAAGCACTTACGTTGGCGGTTGCGATCCCATAGCACCAACCGGACACACGCGCTGGCAGTGGGTAAGCCCGCATAATAAAAAACAGCCGAGCTAGCCCACGCTAGTCTCGGCTGTTTTTATCTCATTTCTGTCCAGTGTGCTGCACTTAGCAGACAAGCAGAAAGCCTTAGTCTCCAAAATAAGGCAAGCTGCTTGTCGGTCCTGTCAAAGCAGGTCGTGCTGCCATAGTGCAGAACTTACCCGGCCAAGCTGATCTCGGTCTTGGGATCGAAGATATGGGCGTTAGCCATGTTAACAGCCAAATCGACTTCATCCCCACGGCGAGATTCGACACGCGGATCGACACGGGCAATGAAGGATTTGTCATCTTTGGTCATCATGTACAGGTAAATTTCGTTACCCATCAACTCGACGACATCGACCTTGGCCTTCATGTCGGATTCGAGAATGCCCGGGGCAACGAAAGGCTTGGCATGCATATCTTCAGGGCGAATGCCGAAGATCACTTCGCGGCCCTTGAATTGGCGCCATTCCGAAGCCTTGGGCTCGGGCACAGGCAGGCGGAACCCACCGGCGTTGACTTCCAAGCGGCCATCGTTTTCGACGACGGTGGCATCAAAGAAGTTCATGCTGGGGCTACCGATAAAGCCAGCAACGAAGACATTGTGCGGGTGGTTGTACAGGTGTTGCGGGGTATCGATCTGTTGCAACACGCCATCGCGCATAACGGCAATGCGGCTCGCCATGGTCATGGCCTCGACCTGATCGTGGGTCACGTAGATGAAGGTGGTGGCCAAGCGTTGGTGTAGGCGGGTCAACTGAGCACGGGTCTGTACGCGCAATTTGGCGTCCAGGTTGGAAAGCGGCTCGTCAAAGAGGAAGACGGCAGGTTCACGCACAATCGCGCGGCCTACAGCCACACGTTGGCGCTGACCACCGGAGAGCTGCTTCGGCTTGCGGTCGAGCAAGTGGCCAATGTCGAGAATGTCCGCGGCTTCCTTCACGCGGCGATCAATGTCCGCCTTAGGGGTCTTGCGCAACTTGAGACCGAAGGCCATGTTGTCATAGACACTCATGTGCGGATAGAGCGCGTAGCTTTGAAACACCATCGCAATATCACGGTCTTTCGGCGGCACGTCATTGACAACGCGGTCACCGATCATGATGTTGCCATCGCTAATTTCTTCCAAACCGGCTAAGAGGCGCAGACTGGTGGTCTTACCACAACCGGAGGGACCAACGAAAACCAGAAACTCTTTGTCCTCGACATTGATTGTCAAATCATTGACGGCGACAACATCACCAAAGCGCTTGTATACGTGGTCGTAGGTGACACTAGCCATTTTTCTTTTTACTCCTTACATTGAAACAATGGGAATGGGGAGATTTCAAAAATTTACCCCTAAGGTAAATTCCGAAGATAGTATAACACGCTCTTACAACCTTTGCAACTCGCAAAAAAGCAACATTTTCGGCGGGACAGTGCGGTGGTTGCCTAAGTAGCTGCGTAGAGTGCCCCAGAACCAAACAGTTGATGAAGCGAAGTGGACTGAATCTCATTATACCACAACTTTTGTCACATAACCAAACCCGCTTTTGCGCCTCACATGGCAATGCTACACCAACGTTAAGGTACACCTTACTACAGCACACAACGCAATCAGTGGAGGTAGTACGGCGGCCAGCTTGTAAGATCCAAGCGGACATTTGGCCGAGCATTCCCCAACCCTCTGCCGGAAATGACGCAAAAAGACAAAACAAACCGACGATTCGCATTTACGCTTCTCCATGTACTCTATACAAAGAGATAATAGGCTTTTCTGGCAGTATTAGCCTTGCGATCTAGGCGAAGCCAGGCGAGGGTATTACTGACCAACCGATTTCAGTACCTGCCTGTGGGCTCATGCCTGTGAGCCCTTGGTAGTAGGAAGATGTCTAAAGCGCTTATGGTATATTCATTCCCCAAATTCATTGCTCGTATTCTCCTATTCTTGCCAATGCTTGGCCTTCTGCAAGGACAATCTTTTGGAGTTCATGCTCTCCTAGCAGCAGAACCAGATGTGCTAACCGCGGAGACGCCGACGGTTTTGATCCAATTCACAGAAGCAACTACGGCAGAGGAACGCGCGACAGCTATCACCAGCATTCAGGGCGTTTTGGTACGATGGCTCGCCCCAATTCATGTAGCCGAAGTACAGTTATTGGCCGATAGCACCAGCCGCCGTCAAGACCTAGCGAATGATCCAGCCGCCATCGCCCAACAACGTTGGCAAGCAACAGGGCGCAGCCGTGCACTCATTACGACCATCGAAAACAATACGGTCGTTACCGGTACTTACTTGCCCAATGACCCCGATGTTATCAACCAGAGCCGTACCTATGCTCTGCAAACAACCCACACTAGCGCGGCTTGGGATTACACACGCGGCGATCCCTCTGTCATTATCGCTGTGCTAGATTCGGGCATCAATCCCCAACATCCTGAATTTCAAGACCGTCTCCTGCCCGGCTATGATGTCATCAACCAAGATAATGAGCCAACCGATGATCACGGTCATGGCACCCACACCGCGGGCATTATTGCCGCCGGAATCGACAATGGCATTGGGATGGCAGGAGTCTGTCCAGGTTGCAGCTTGTTGCCCGTCAAAGTCCTCAACCAAAATAATGCGGGCACTTGGGCTGGTGTGGCCGAAGGCATTCTCTATGCAACGGATAACGGCGCGCGCGTTATCAACTTAAGTCTCGGTGCGGCGGTTTCGTCCATCACCGTGGAAAGTGCCATTGCCTACGCTGCCGAGCATGATGTCTTTATTGTCGCCGCGGCGGGCAACATGGGCACCGAGCGTGCCTTCTACCCAGCGGCGCTGGAGCACGTCGTTGCCGTTAGTGCGACCGACGCCAAGGATCAACGCTGGGTGCTGAGTAACTACGGGGCCTATATTGATGTTGCCGCGCCTGGCTATGCCGTCTATAGTACCTATTATGATCTCGGAAACTACTATGGTGGCTATACATATATGAGCGGGACGAGCATGGCCGCGCCCCACGTTGCAGGGCTGGCTGGCTTGCTATTAAGTCAAAACGCGGATCGCAGCGCCGATGAGCTATACCAGATCATTACAAGCACCGCGGATAAGGTGAGCAGCCTCAACTTTGACCCGTCTTTTGGCTATGGTCGTATCAATGCAGCGCGGGCCTTAGCTTATGGCGTCACCCCGCCTGATGATGTGATTGTTAGTGAGCAACCAACCCCAACCAATGGTCAGCAACAGGCACGCATGATCTACCTTCCGATCACGGTTATTCCGTAAAACACTCCTCTAAAAGTACGGGAAAGCAATTATTCATAGAAGTTACGCACTTGAACAGCGTGACTAGAGACCTGACAGGTTTTCCAAACCTGTCAGGTCTGGCCCAACTGCGTAACGCCTATATTCAATAAAAACACCGGCCAACTTGTATAGTTGGCCGGTGTTTTTGTGCTTGTTAGGATGTACGTAGCGCTGGCGTTAACAGGTTTGGAAAACCTGACAGAGCCAACCAGAGAACAAAGTCTACGGTTGGCGAACCATGGGAAGATAAATCTGTGACGCGGTGTTGGCAGGAATGGTAGAGCCAGGCGTCGGGGTCACTGTTGGGGTATTATAGTTCGGCGTCAGATCCGCCCCTTGCAAAATACCCGCCGGTTGGTAGCTCGTATAGCCGGGGAAGATATAGCCGAGATTGGCGTTCTGCAAGCGCCGAATGAGGATTTCGCTCAACACGCTGCGATAGTCTGTTGTAATGGCCAGGTCACGGCGATCATAGAGTTGATCGGTGTGGAGCCCAGGCCAAGCGCCATAGACCGTACCACCATTCACCTTGCCACCGACTACAAACATGACATTCCCATGGCCGTGATCCGTACCACGGCTGGCATTTTGCTTAAAGGTACGCCCAAACTCGCTCATCACGACCATAGTCAGGCGCTGCGTGTGGTCGGTTCCGTTGACATTGCTGAGGTCGGTCATGAGCGCGGCTAAGCCGCTGGCTAAGTTGCCAAATTGAGTGCTAAAGTACCCCGTCCCCGTATCGCCTTGATATTCATGGGTATCCCAACCGCCCAGGTCGATCGTCGCCACGCGCATGCCCAACTGTAGTTTGATCATTTGGGCAATCGTGCGCAAATTTTGTCCAAAGCCATTGTTAGGATAGACGGCGCCGTTCTCTGGCGTATAGCTGCCAGGGTTGCCATACTCAACCACATCCACCGCGTCTAGGGTTTGCAGCCCAGCCGCATGTAGCCACGTCGAATCACCACCATAGGCTTTGCGCAGAGCGGCGCGCTGTGGATCCCCATAGTTCCAATGTCCATTAAAAGAGAAACTATTGGGGCTGGTCATGCCGATTGCCTCCATGCTACCGATCAGCGAGGTCGGTTGTAGGCTGCCAGCGGCCAAGGCGGGCATGATAATTTGGCTCGGCAGATTGGGGGATGTATGCAAATGGCGGGTAAGCCAGCCGGTTGTCGCGCTTTTGCTGCCTGGCGTGCCCAGCTCCATATATTTCATCGCGTCAAAATGGCTGCGGGTATCGCTCGTTAGGCCAGCGGCATGGATCACGGCCATTTTTTTATCCTGATAGAGACCATATAAAGGCGCGCCGCTTGGATGGAGCCCGAGCTGGTCCGTCAGGGGTAGGGCCGCATTGGGGCCACTAACAGGGACAGCAATATTTTCGCGGCTGGTCTCATAGTAGCCACGATCAACGCCCGCAATCGGCATGACCGCGCTCAAACCATCGATGCCGCCCCGCAAAAAGACAACTACCAAAATATCTTGATTCGGTTCACCTTCGGGGCTACCAAAGGCGACATACCCCAGGCGGGCACCAGCCAATGCCGCGATGGCCGCCGAGCAGCCCACCATCAAACCACGCCGTGTTAGTTGAAACATCGTCCATCCTCCTCTATTTTGTCCGCACTCCCGTTTGTCCACCTGCGCGCGACGAGGCGGCAGGCCGCCCTAGCGCCATTGAAATGAAGGGCCCATAAAGATCAGGCCGATCATATAGCGCAGCCGCTCGGTGATATCACTTTCGGGCAGGTCAAAGGCGGGATTCCGGCCACTGGCCATAAAATCCACCACCGCTTGGCGTTCATGATCGGGCAGACGCAAGCCCAACAGCCGTTCGGACCAGTAATCGACAATGGCGTTGGGGGTCTTTACGCTGGCTGGATTGGTAAAAGCCAAGCGGTAGTCATCTTTATTCTCGCCATCGCCCCCATAGCGCCAACCGATCAGGGAATTGCAAATGCGCCACCGCTGTAACATGGGCATGGTGCTACTCCAGGTGGCTTTATCATCGGGATAGCCATTGGGGGGCGACCAAGCAAAGAGGGGTTGTCCCATGGCTTCATAGTTCCAAAAGAAGCTGTCGTCGGGGACAAAATCGCCTTCGGCAGCGCGCAAGAGGCTCACCACATACTCCAAGGGGCGTTTGATTTTTTGGCCCCATGTTGTGCGAAATTCGGTGGAGAGGAGAATCGTGCGGGTGACCTGTTTGAGCTGGTCGGGCGCATCAACATGAGCCATAAAAACATCCGCCGCCGCCTGTACTAACGCTTCAGGCGGTTCATCACTCAACAGACGCCGACAGAGGCGACGACAAATGTAGCGCGCCGCCATGGGGTGCCTTGCCAAAATATCAAGCACATCTTTACCGTCTTTAATCCCTTGGGCAGCGGGAATCAACCGGCCCATCACCAGCTTTTGATAAGGGAAATGGGCATTGGCATCAAAGGTAAAGAGACCGGTGTTTGTATCGATCCGCCAGCCAGTGAAGCAAGTCGTTGCACCATAGACATCGTCATCAATGTACAGGAGCGGTTTACCACTTGGATCTTTAGGTGCGGGATGTTCATAGACGCCGTCGTTGATAATGAGCGGGACAACGCCCAGATAGTTCTCGGCGCCCATGCCATGTAGCTCAAAAAGTTCGCGAGCATAGTTTTCATTGGGGTTACCACCAGAGTTAGATTGATTGTCTAGGTAATAGAGCATGGCCGGACTGGTGGCGACGGCTTCGAGCATTGTACGAAAATTTCCCAAGATATTTGCCCGAATCACATCCCGATCATAGTGCACAAAGACGGGCGCAGTCCAGCTATCCCAGCCGTAGATATTAAAGTGGTTATGCCAGTGGTCGGCCAACACTTCGGTCAGCTGACGTTTGCTGTAAATGGCACGCAAGAAGGTCGCCTTACGTGTCTCCACCACGGGTAGGATCCGTTCACTATAACTAACGTTGGGCTTTTTAATGTGATCCGCCCAAAGCTGGGCCTGAGATTTGCCCAAGGTCGTAAAGCCATAACTGGCAATGATGGCATCGCAGGCGCTATCATCAATCAGCTGTGGCTGTAGTTGCTGCTCAACATAGGCGGTTAGCGCAGCATCTGGCGTTGCGCCGAGCGCGCCAAAAGCTGCCAGCTCACCGGGGCGTGGCCCAAAGCCCATCCGGTTGAGGGCGATCACGGCTAAGGGAGGCAAGGTCGGCGCGGCGGCATCCTGAACAGGGCGCGGTTGTGCCGAGCGCATCGCTGGTACAGCTTCAGGCGTGCTTTGCGCTTGGGCGGGTGTCGTCGAGCTGGCTAGGGCTGGAACGAGCACTGCCGCACTCGCGAGCCCGCCACCTAGCAAGAAATGGCGACGGGGCCGGTTGGCGACAGCGGTAGGCTCAGTTGGTTGGATAAAGGATTCGGGCGGTTCAGGGGATGGGGTAGAATGGGATGCAATGAGTGGTGCAGTGGAAGGGCTTGCCATTCGATCCGAGTGGATTTCAGGCATTGAAACCTCCTTCAAAAAGCTTAGAAGCTACCGACAAAACTCCTCGGAAATGGTTTGGAAAGGTACGCTGTCCACCTAACAGCTTTCTGCAAAACAGTCAGGTGTAAGCTAGTCCTATGCCCTAAACCGTCTCTGCCACAGCTCATCTGGCGCCGGATCAATTCGTGAGCGACCTCGTGATACTCGACCACCGGTGATCGGCCAACGGTGACAAGCGCGACGGCCTGGAATTTTGCTTTTTATATAGTAGGGTCAGGGGACAAATGAATCAGTAAGGGTTCAAGCGCTACATCAACATCTAAATCACGGTCTATGAGGGGTATTGATTCTTGTAGTGGCTTATACCGATGAATTATCGATAAATACAACCAGGACCCGATTGAGCTTGTGTAAGCGGCTAAGTTTGGTTACTCCTATGACCAACTATATTATTCTCATTTCTGTTAAGTTATACATTACTTTGCCGTAGAGAATGTCAGTATAGAGATAAGGAGCAACGCATGTCAATTGTACAAATAACTGAACTTGATTAAAATAAAGCTTTCCTATACAATCTTAATACTACAACCATACGGTTTATCCTCTTTTAAGTACGCACTAAGTACGTTGCTCTGATCGTTTTTCAATGAAAGCCAAGCAAATGCATGACGCGCTTTCCTATTTTCAGGTGATTTGATAAAGTGGTTCTTTCTGTTACAATAGGCCCATTATTGAACTACGCTGCCTTCAACTAATAGCGAGCCATAATCGTAGATAGGACAATAGCATTACCCAAAAGATAACTACTTTTCGCAATTGTTATAGCTATGCTACAATGTATAGTAAGCATTCTGTCCTTATCAAGCTTTGTGGGTTACCCAACCATCGAGGAGAATCATTGCAATGAAAAATTCTTTATCTCGTCAGAGAATAATCCTATTGCCAACCATTATCCTTCTAGTGACGCTGCTGTTGGCCGCGGGATGGAGTTCAGTTCGTGTGGTTTCTGCTCAGGTGCCAGCCGCTGAAACAACAGTGACGGAAGTACCAACGGCAACGGCAACCAATACGCCTCAACCAACGGCAACTGTAACCAATACCCCTGTAGGGCCGACCAATACACCAACGAATACGCCAGAAGGGCCGACTAATACACCCACTCAAATTGCGACGTTGCCGCCGGATACCCCAACGCGTATTCCTTCTTCGGGCCCAGTGCCGATTCCAGAACCAATTACCGTTGTCCTCTTTGGTACTGGCTTGGCTGCTCTTTCCGCCGCCGTGGCATCACGCCGCAAAACGGAAGAATAAGTCAAGGTTGACTTGGTTTGCTCGCTCAGACATAGCACCCCTACATCACCCCTAATTACATAGCAAACTACCTGAGAAAAAAGCTTCCAGTACAACTGCTGGGAGCTTTTTTAGTCACCTCACTTTACGGTTCCCTGATCTATACGGATCATCCGTTAACTAAATCCATTTTCCTTACAGCTGGACGCTTTTTCGACCAAATAAGCATCCCCGCAGCCCGCTGTGCTACACCAGTAGCTCCTGTCCATTAGTAACCGCGAAAAGAAGTCAGTATTTCTGGATACCTTGTCATACAATGGTAATTTCTATTCATGAAAATACCCGATAAAATCAAAGTGCTTGCCACAATGCAAACAACTTTTCCAATCGTTGTAAGGCCCATTGAGCCGAAATGAATTGGCATTGCCTAGCCTAGGCAGGATACTTAAGTTGCTTAAGGAAGAGCAATAGCACTTTTAGCAAATGAGCGCGCTAAGTCACTTCCTCTTTATAGTGGAAGACCCGTTCCCTTCGTTCTGCCAGATCCATGGCAGCAGCACTAACGGCTGATGAGTTTTGGAGAAAATCATCTATGACAAAAATTTGTTGGCATGGTATCCGATGCATTCAACTGCTGACGATAGTCCTGCTACTTACAGCCACCACGCTTACCCCAGCGCTAGCCCAAAATGAAAGCACCTTGCACCAAGCCGACACGGTAGCCGTCACCCACACCAAAGAAGCGTTAACGATCGTCTGGCCGAACCCTGCAGTTGCGACCGCCTCAGCGGCGACTCTGCTTGAGCAACTACCAACAGTTCGTTTTCAAGGCTATCTACTCCCTATGCAACTCCTAACAGTCGCCTTGGATGACAAGCAGCCGCTGGCGCTCGAACTTGGTGATGTGCGCAGCCAGCCATGGGAACAGAACCTAGAGCCAGCACCAGCCTTGGCCCCCACCGCCATCGATTGGGAAAGCATGGCGGATCCAACCCAGCCAGCGGAGCTTGTCGAACTTCCTACGGCCCCCGTATTTGTCCTCCGCAAGGGGCTCTTGCACAACCAAATGATTGCCGTCGTTGCCGTCAGCCCTCTTTACCGCGAAGGGGGGGTCACCAAAGTCGCAACTACGGTCACAGCCCGGATGCCTCATGCACGGGCTGTGACTCCCCAAGAACTCACGGCCACGCCCCAAGCCGTCATAAGACAGCGCCAAGCCGCCGCGGATACGGCTCTTGGGCCGGTCAATCCCGATGCCTTCCGCAACGGTTACAAAGTCATGGTCGCCACCGCAGGTATGCAACAGATCACAGGGCAACAGTTGGCAAATCTTGGCTTTGATTTGAATACCGACCCTACACGGCTGCGTCTGCACCATCAGGGCACAGAAATCGCTCTCCAAATAGAGGGGCTGGTCAATGGCAGCTTAGCAACGAGTTCTGTCTTGCGCTTCTATGCCGCGCAAGTTGGCGACCGGTGGAATGCCCAGGAGACCTATTGGCTAACCATCGGCGAGGGCGTTGGGCTGCGTATGCCCATTCGCTCGGTTGCCCAAGGCACAACCGCCCCGATCCGCACCACGGCCTTTGAAGTAGGCACATGGTCCACCCCCTTGCTCTATGATTCGCGCTATGCTGGCAGCGATCAAGATCACTGGTTTCACCAAAAATTGGTCGCCAGCCAATCCACTGCCAGCGCCGAAAATTCAGCAGCTTTGGCTACGCTTGCACCTCGCCTTCCCCGTATTGCCGATACGGCAACCTACACCATTGCCGTGACGACCAATATGCGCGGGAATCATGCGATGCGCGTCCAGAATGGCAATACGCAACAGGATATCACCTGGAATAGTGTCATTACCACCGAGCTGATCCTCAATTGGCAACACGAAGTCAACACGGCAGATCCGAGTAACCTACTCACGGTGGCCTTGCTCAGCAGCGACCAAAGCAACAGCGAATCGACCTTTCTCCTCGACAAAATCGACTGGCGCGTCCCCGTGGCGCTAAATTTTAATGGCGTTGGGGCCACCTTCCAAGGTGTCGCTGGCGATTGGCGCTATCATTGGTCGAATCTGCCAGCGGGCTATACACTCTATGATGTGACAACACCGCAAATGCCCCTAGTCCTGGCCGGGGCCGATACGACAGGTTTCCAAGATGGCCCTACCGCACGTAGCTATGTCCTGGCTAGCCCGGCTACGTTCCAAACCCCCTCCGTTGCCACCTATCATCAGATGGCGCTCACCGACCTGCGTGGCGCCGATGCCGTTTACATTGGTCCTGCCCAGTTTCTCGGCGGCCTAGAACCACTCCTCCAGCTGCGCCGAGAGCAAGGGTATCAGGTCGTTACCGTCGATGTTCAGCAACTCTATGATGGCTGGAATTTCGGCCAGGTGGATCCCGAAGCCATTCGCACCTTCTTGCGCTATGCCGCGGCAACTTGGCAACCAGCCCCCCGTTCGGTTGTGTTAGTCGGCGATGGGACGGTCGATCCCCGCAACTATGAAGAGAAAGGCAACACCAATTTTATTCCACCCTATTTAGCCAAGGTGGATCCGTGGCTGATCGAGGCGGCCTGTGAACCCTGCTATGGACAACTAGACGGCGATAATCCGGTTACGGGCGATGATCCAGAGGGACATTTCTTTTCCACTGAGCTTTGGATTGGCCGCCTACCGGTGAAAAGTGTTAGCGAGGTTGCCAGTTTGGTCGCGAAAATTGTGAGCTATGAGCGTGCCACCAGTATTCAAGGCTGGCAGAATATCAGTCTCTTTGTCGCGGACAACTACATCAAAGGCGTGAACAACGACGGCACACCAGTGAGAGATTTGGCTGGTGATTTTGCCAAAATCTCCGATGGCCTGCTGGATCTGTCACCAGCAAATATTCGCGCACAGCGCATTTACTACGATCCCTATCCGCAGTTTTCCGATCCAGCACGTAGCCAGCCATGGCGGATTGAGGATGCGCAACAGGCACGCAATACGGTTCTCTCACGCCTCAGTAGTGGGGCAGGAATTGTCACCTATAATGGTCATAGTCATCATTGGCAGTGGGCAATTACCGATGAAAGCCCGAATGCCGATCAAAACTGGCTCCTTGGGCTCTATGACACCGACACCCTCAGTAACAACAATCGTTACTTTGTCAGCCTGTCGATGACCTGTCTCACCAGCCAATTCCAAAAACCCGCCTTCTCGGGCACGGTGTTGGATGAGCGCATGTTGCTCAACCCTACGGGGGGAGCCGTTGCGGTTTGGGGGCCATCGGGCCTCAGCGTGGCCTATGGGCACGATCTGTTGCAGCGGGGCTTCTATAGCGCGCTGTGGGCTGCCCCCCCGCTGACGGCAAAAATGGGTGAACTGATCGAGGCAGGCAACATTGCCCTCCTCACCCAAGGCGCTTGCTGTCAAGACACCTTAAAAACTTTCCTGTTGCTAGGCGATCCGCTCACCACTGTCCGGGTCTATAACGCGCCATTGGCAGAATTCTATCTCCCCGTTATCAGACGCTAGCTCGCGTTAGGCAATAACCAAGTTCATTCGGTGAACACAAAACGACCGCGGCATGCTGGCATGCCGCGGTCGTTTTTAGAAACAGGTTGAAAAGGGGATAGAACTCGTCCAAACCTGTCAGGTGTAACGGCGGCCTTTTCAAGCCATCACGAAGAGAGAAATAGCGTGTTACCTGGCTAGGCACCCTTGAAGGCGTCACGCCAACGGAGTAGATACTGTTCTAGACGTTGCAACAACCAATCAGTTGCCTTACCGATCAAGGCAAGCAAGACAATGCTCAGTACAATAATATCGGAGCGCCCCGTATTTTGGCTATCGATGAGCAAAAAGCCCAAGCCGCGGGACGCGGCGATCAGCTCAGCCGCGACCAAAAAGAGCCAGCCTTGGGCCAACCCAATGCGCAGGCCCGTACTGAGGGAGGGCAGGGCAGCTGGCAGCAGAATATGGCGGACTAGCTCTAACGTGCTCAGGCCATAGGCATGGCCGACTTCGATCAACTTGCGGTCAATCCCCCGGATCCCAGCAACAAGATTGGTGTAAACAGGAAAGAAAACGCCAATTGCCACCAGGGTAATCTTCGGCGCTTCATCAATGCCCATCCACAGGATCAGAAGCGGAACCCAGGCCAACGACGGCACCGCCCGAATCGCCTGCAAGGTAGGTGCGATAAAGCTCTCTGCCTCGCGCGAGAGGCCAACCAATAACCCTAGGACCAACGCAATCCCCGCACCAACCGCAAACCCTTGCAGAACCCGCACAAAGCTAGCCACAATGTGAATGTGCAATTCATTCCGGCCAATCATTTCGCGGGCAGCCATGACGACATCCCAGGGCGCGGGCAGTTGACTACGTTGAAAGATACCAACCGCGATCACCACCTGCCAGAGAATTAACAGAAGGATAGGCAGAATCCATGGACGCCATGCCCCCCCGCGCCAAGTGGGCAGATGCGGGGAACGCACGGCTGAGGTTACAGCGGATTGGGCCAATGGCTCTTCCATTTCCATTTCCATCTTCATAGTGACACTACTTAAGAACCGCTTCGATGAAGGTCGTGTTAAAGAGATTATCCAATACAGCAGCGACGTCAACGCCTTCTTTTACTTGATTTTCCGTCGTAAAAATAGGAATAATCGCCGTCAGCGCAGCATGTTGGGCTTCGCCAGGCACAGGGCTCTCATCCAGTACGGTGCGCTCAAAAAGCTCTAATTTGGCGACATCCAATGAAAGCTTGGCTTCATCGGCGAGAATCTGAGCCGCTTCGTCGGGGTTGTCCAGAATCCATTGGCGGGCACGTTCATATTGTGCTAGCACCAGCTCGGTATAGCGCGGATAAGCTTCGAGGAATTCGGTGCGGGCGTTGAGAAAGCCATAGCTATTAAAGTCAATATTGCGATAGAGCAAGCGCGAGCCTTGTTCCAACTCCGTTTGCGCCATAAAGGGATCGAGCCCGGCCCAAGCATCAACATCACCCCGCTCCAAAGCTGTCCGCCCATCGGCGTGCTGTAGGTTGATGATCTCGACATCGGCAGCCGCAAGGCCATTTTCGTGGAGCGAACGCAGGAGGAAGAAATAGGGATCGGTGCCCTTGGTCGCGGCAATCTTTTTCCCTTGTAGTTCAGTAACGCTCTGGATGGTTGAATCTTTGCCGACGACTAGGGCCGTCCACTCAGGCTTGGAATAGATATAGACGGTTTCAATGGGAGAGCCATTGGCTGCCGCCAACAAAGCCGCCGCGCCAGCCGTCGAGCCAAAATCGATAGCCTCGGAGCGTAAGAATTCATTGGCCTTATTGCTGCCAGCACTGAGCACCCACTCCACGCTAATCTTTTCTTCGCTCAGGGCTTCTTCCAGCCAGCCAAATTTGCGGAGAACAAGGCTGCTAGGATTGTAATAAGCATAGTCGAGGCGGATGATTTCTGGCTTGGCGTCCACCGCTTCACCCGCAGTTGGCGCGGCGGTTGGCACAGCACAGGCCGTAAGCACCAAAAGTAATAACAGCATCAACGAGATAGATGATCGCAACTTCATTGTCTTCTCTTTCTGGTTATCCTTGATTTTCTGAATAGATAGGGTTATAGATAGCTGGCCGTTGCTTAGAAAACCTCCGTGGGGGGAGCCACTTTATGGTGTGCTAGGCCAAAATGCTCTAGGATCTGGCCGCGCTGGGCTGCCAACGCGGGATGGCTCCGATCGCGCGGCCGTGGTATGGCTAAATGATAGGTCGCAACGATGGTTGCAGGCCGTTGACCTAAGATCACAACTCGGTCGGCCAGATAGACGGCCTCGTCAATATCATGGGTTACCATGACAACGGTAGCACCGGCGGATTGGACAGTATCGACCAGCAGATCCTGCATTTGCAGCTTGGTCAGTGCATCGAGCGCGGCAAAGGGTTCATCCAATAACAACACTTGTGGGCTCCCCACCAACGCTCGCGCCAAGGCCGCACGTTGCGCCATACCGCCCGAAAGCTGATGCGGCATGGCGTGAATAAAGCCTTGTAAACCAACTTGGGTCAGCCACTGCTCGGCATACTGTTGTTCGCTGCCCCGTACCGCCAATTGAACATTCTGACGAATGGTCTTCCAGGGTAACAAGCGGGGCTCCTGAAACATCAAGGCGCAGCGGCGATCCACCCCTTGCACCGGGTGATCACCAATGGCAACGGTACCAGTGGTCGCCTGTTCCAGCCCCGCAATCAGCCGGAGCAAGGTCGATTTGCCACAGCCACTTGGCCCGACAATGGCAACAAATTCACCAGCGCGAATTTGCAGATCAATTTTGGTAAGCACAGCAGTCTCAGCAGCACCATTTGTGTTCTTCCCAGCTGATTGAGCCGTTGCATTTGCCCCAAAGCTTTTGCTAATGCGCGTAAAGGTCACAGATTCTGACATACATTCCTCGTTAGTCCATTGCGACAGAAGTACCGCTAGCCTACTTGCCGCGAGGATTGACTAGCCCTTGGGCCAAAGGCAAGCACAAGTGGCAAACAAAAAGCGCTCAGGCCATGTGGCCTGAACGCTTCTCAGCTACTATGTTTCCGGCCACTGTCTTCCCTTACGCGGAGACAGTGGCGTTTGTTCGTCTTGGCTAGGCGTTGCCGCGCTCCAACGACGAAGACCCCTGTCTCCGCTGTCGACAGCAGCAACAACAGCTAAAAGCGCTTTGATAACGATACCGAACAAACATAATCAACCTTGAGATTGGACAGCGTTGCCTTCAAGATAAGAACCTGGAGGATCATAGTTGAGCATGGCGAAACTGTCAAATCTCTTTTAACAAAGAATCAATATTACTGACAGAAGATCGCGACTATGCTTACGCACCCGAACCAGACCTGACAGGTCTGGAAACCTGTCAGGTCTTTGCGCGATACGCGCCAGCTAGCGTTAACCGGCAAGAAAACCGGCCTAATGGAGCAGTGCGTAAATCCCTACGCCGGACGCCCTTTACAGAGGATCTCCCAATTGCCACGCTGACAGACTTCATTGGCTTGATTGATCACTTCCATTTTGAAGTTCACCAGCCCGCCCCCCATGCGCCGCATCTCTTTTTTATCTTCGATGGTCACACGCAGACGAATGGTATCCCCAATGAAGACTGGCTTGGCAAATTTCCACTCCAGCCCCCGAAAGGCCATGATCGTATCTTCCATAAAACCAAGGCGCACCGCCTGGCCACTGGCGATGCTAAGGATCAGCAGCCCGTGTGCCACCCGCTGACCAAACATCTGCCCCTTGCTGTATTCAGCATCGGTATGGATCAAATTCCAATCGCCAGAGATCCCGGCAAAGTTAACAATGTCGGTCTCGGTGATGGTACGCCCGACGCTTTCTACCGTATCCCCAATGGCAAATTCTTCAAAATACAGGCCCGTTGGCTGGGCCAGTTTACGGGTTGTCATAGAAACAGGCTCTCCTTATCTTGTTATCTGTTTCATCGATTATAGAAGCATTTGGGTCCGTGGTAAAATTAGGCGGCAGACGGGGCTAGGATTACAACGGTGCCTAGTCTTAGTTGGGTGTGCAGAAATGGAGTAAACGCATGCGATTTGAAAATCCTTTAAAACGGGTAGAACGGCTCAAGCGGGTAACGAATGTGCCCAAAGTCGATCAAGGGGAACGGGTGCCGCCGGGTCAATTTGTAACCGAGCGCTTTCCCGTTTTGCACTACGGCGAAACGCCCCACTATGCCAACCTAGATCAGTGGACCTTGCGGGTTTTTGGCCTGGTGGACGAAGAAAAAGTCTTCAGCTGGACAGATCTGATGGCGCTCCCGAACAACCAGCAGACGGTTGACATTCATTGTGTCACCCGCTGGAGCAAGTTGGACACCAGTTGGACCGGCATTCCCTGGCGCACTTTTCTCGAGCTCATTCATGTAAAACCAGAAGCCACCCATGTAATGGCCCACTGTGAACAGAACTTTACCACCAACATCGCCCTCAATGTGTTGGATGACGATGACACGATGTTGGCCTACCACTATGAAGGGCAACCGCTCGAACCCGATCATGGCTATCCGCTCCGCCTGTTGGTGCCCAAAAAATATTTTTGGAAGAGCGCCAAATGGTTGCGCGGGCTCGAATTTATGTCCAGTGACCGCCCCGGTTTTTGGGAACGCAACGGTTATCACATGGAGGGCGATCCTTGGCGCGAGGAACGCTTCGGTTGGTAATACCAGCCACCCCATACCTCGCCGATCAGCATTGCGATCAGCGAGGGAATTGTCGGCATTTGTCCGCGCCGCTCATCTCAAGTAAAATTGAGATCATTGCGAAACATATTTGCTCATCGCTCTGGTGAGCGTACTTTGGAGACGGAGAGAGAAAAATGGCTGGAGTAAATGGCAGTAACACCCCTGGCAGCGGACCGGCAACCGGCACCTTTGCTGTCAAGGCGGGGTTAGCGCAAATGTTAAAGGGCGGCGTCATTATGGATGTCGTTACGGCAGAGCAGGCCCGCATTGCCGAAGAAGCGGGCGCTTGTGCCGTTATGGCGCTCGAACGCGTGCCTGCCGATATTCGCAAAGATGGCGGCGTTGCGCGCATGAGCGATCCCCGCATGATCAAAGAGATCATTGGGGCAGTGACGATTCCGGTCATGGCCAAGGCCCGGATCGGCCACATGGTCGAGGCCCAAATTCTGGAAGCGCTCGGCGTCGATTATATCGACGAAAGCGAAGTGCTGACCCCCGCCGATGAGGACAACCACATTAACAAACACAATTTCAAAGTACCCTTTGTCTGTGGTTGTCGTAACTTGGGTGAAGCCCTCCGCCGTGTCGCCGAAGGCGCGGCCATGATTCGCACCAAGGGTGAAGCTGGTACGGGTAACGTGGTTGAGGCCGTGCGCCACGCCCGCACGGTGATGGGCGAAATTCGCCGCCTCAAGAGCATGGACGAAGATGAACTCTTCACCTATGCCAAAAACATCCAAGCCCCCTATGAGTTGGTCAAAGAGACCGCGGCCTTGGGTCGGCTCCCGGTGGTCAACTTTGCCGCGGGTGGGGTCGCCACACCAGCCGACGCCGCGCTGATGATGCAACTTGGGGTTGATGGTGTCTTTGTTGGTTCCGGCATCTTCAAGAGTGGCGATCCGGCCAAACGCGCCAGAGCGATTGTCCAAGCCGTGACCCACTACAATGATCCCTATATCCTCGCCGAAGTCAGCGAAGACCTCGGCGAGCCCATGGTCGGTATCAACTTGGACACCCTCTCCGAACAAGAAAAAATGGCCCACCGCGGCTGGTAAGAAAGGGCAAAGGATGAAGGCGGAAGGATGAAATAGATGCGCCATGCTGGCGACTTTTCATCCTTTATCCTTCTGCCTTCATCCTTTAGGGCATTATGGCATCAACGACACTCACCATCGGCGTCCTGGCTCTCCAGGGCGCTTTTATGGAACATATCAACATATTGCAACGGCTTGGGGTTGCAACCGTAGAAGTGCGGAAAGCAGAGCAACTTCCAACCTTGGCTGGCTTAATTATCCCTGGTGGCGAAAGCACAACCATGGGATTGGTAGCCGAGCGCTGGGGCATTGTCGAACCGCTCCGCCAATGGGTGCGAGCAGGGCGGCCCACTTGGGGGACCTGTGCCGGCATGATTCTGTTAGCGGAACGGGCAGAAGGGCAGAAGCAAGGTGGCCAGCCCCTGTTGGGTGGACTAGACGTTACGGTCAATCGCAACTATTTTGGCCGACAGGTCGATAGCTTTGAGACGGATCTCCAGGTGCCGCTGTGGGCAGATGCCCCCTTTCATGCCATCTTTATTCGCGCGCCTGCCATTATCAGCGTCGGCCCTACCGTCGAGATTTTGGCCCGAGTGGATACGCCCTCAGGCGAGCGTGTGATCGCAGCAGCCCGCCAACAGCATATCTTGGCTACCGCTTTTCACCCCGAACTCACCAACGACCCGCGTTGGCATGCCCTCTTTGTCGACATGGTACGCGCTACCTAGGCGATGTGCTGGTCGAATGATTGGGAAAAGCCGCAAGCAGCACCCACAGTGCCAGCGAGGAACCCTGGTCTCATTCAGACAGAGTAGAAATATTGGGTTCCTCGCTGGCACCGTGGCATCGACCACCCTTTTTGTGTCTATGTCGCCAATACAAGGCAATCACCCCAAAAATTCATTAAAAATTGGCAAGGGGACTTGACGTACAGCAGTTTCCAGTGCTATAATTCAGACTCATTTAGATTATTTTTTGGATCAAAGGAGTCTGATCATAGGAAGAAGCGCAGCCCCTTACCGCAGTGCACAGATAGAGACGCGCGTTAACCATCAAATTCGCGCGCGCGAAGTTCGTGTCATCGATGGCGATGGCGCCCAGTTGGGCGTAATGTCTATGCGCGAAGCACTTGCTATTGCCAATCAGCGTGAATTGGATCTGGTGGAAGTTGCCCCCAATGCCAATCCACCGGTTTGTCGTTTGATGGATTATGGCAAGTATCTCTACGAAAAACAGAAGCGTGAGCGCGAGTCACGCAAGGCGCAAAAGCAGATTGAAATCAAGGAAGTCAAGCTAAGTCCGCGTACGGACGAGCATGACATCCAAGTTGCGCTTACCAAGATTCGTAAATTCGCCAAAGATGGTGCCAAGACCCGTGTCCGGATCCGCTTTAAAGGGCGTGAAATGGCACATCCCGAAGTTGCGCAAGAACTGCTCAAGCGCGTGGCCGAGGATGTGAAGGACGTGACAACGGTCGAAGCGATGCCCACCTTGGATGGCCGCAGCATGATTATGCTGCTGACACCATCATAAGCCTGGGGCATGGCGCTGGCAGGCTGATGCGCTTGTTGGCCTAGCCATGCGTCCATTTCTGTGCAAATACGAAGCAATCTGTGCAAACACGCAGTAAATAGAGAAGAACAAAAACGGGCGCTCGCCCGTTTTTATGATCTACCTCGGTTTACCCGAACATAGGGTACCTTGCTTGGCTCATTGTTGGGCATCAAGACAGTTTGTCTTGTTTTCAACAATGAGCTTTTATTTGGAAATTAGCTTGCCCTTATGGTACACTAAGTAAGTTACGTTTAGAACGCTTGCCAGTTTGGTCTTCGTTTTGTCAATCGCATCAGTCAATGGCCTTTGCGCCGATTGCCAAAGATTCACTGTCACTTTGTTCATTGGCGCGCAGGCGTTGTCCAGGGAACTATAGAAGGGGGCTATCATGCCTAAGTTAAAAACCCATAAGGGAACCGCCAAGCGCTTCCGCATTACCAAAAATGGGAAGCTCATGCGTATGCGCGCTGGCCGCACTCACTTGCGCCGCAAGAAGAGCAGCAGCGTCAACAGCGATTTCCGCCACGCGATCTCCAGCACCGTGAAAGCCAATATCAAGCTGGTGAAGAAAGTGGCCGGGAGTGCCGCCAAGTAAGTTGGCGGTTGAAATTCTATTTCTTTAGGAGTTACGCACTTGGACCAAACCTGTCAGGTCTCTAGGTACCCAGCCAACTGCGTAACTTCTATTCTTATTCACCAGCACGTGATCGGCTCAAGCGAATCTGTCGGCAGTGCGAACGCCTAGGCAACGCACCTAGCCCAACCAAGCAGATTCCGCCCTCACGGAAAGGAACAAAATCAAATGCCTCGTTCACGACCTAAGGTCTATGCCCATCGTCGGCATAAAAAAGTATTAAAATTTACCAAAGGCCAATTTGGCTCCAAACATCGCCTCTTCCGCCGTGCGAATGAAGCGATGCTCAAATCGCTCTTCTATGCGTTCCGTGATCGCCGCAATCGCAAGCGTGATTTCCGCCGCCTCTGGATTGCCCGGATTAACGCGGCAGCCCGCCTCAACAACTTGAACTACAGCCAGCTAATCCATGGCTTAAAGCAAGCCAATGTGCAAGTCGATCGCAAAGTCTTATCCCACATTGCGATCCACGATGCCACGGCGTTCACCAAGTTGGCCGAGGTTGCGAAGGCGCAACTAGCGTAGATCACATTCCAAACTGGCAGCGAAGAAGGACGGCAGGAGCTGATGATCCTGCCGTCCTTCTTTTTCGGCAAACAACTTTAGGTGCGAGCCGTATGCACTGCTTATTTCTCTTTGTGTACGACCATGATTACTAGCCTGGATAACCCGCGCATCAAAGAAATCCGCAAATTACAGCGGAAACGGTATCGCTACCAAAGCGGCACTTTGCTGATCGAAGGCGTGCGTTTAGTCGGCGATGCTTTCCAAAGCCACGCGCCCATTCGGCATGTTTATTTTGCCCCCGAGCTCATGGCCGACAATCCACCAGCACAACAACTGCTAGCGCAAATCGTACAGGCGCAGATTCCCCAGACCGCGTGCAGCAGTGTGGTCTTTACCGCGCTCACCGAAACGGTCTCCCCGCAAGGCATTGCGGCGGTCACCGCCCTGCCAGCGCTACCGCTGCCCGCGACGATCACGCTTGGGTTGGTGCTAGACCAAGTACGCGATCCGGGTAATGCCGGGACGCTCTTGCGCGCCGCCGAGGCAGCCGGGGTCGAGTTGGTCATCTTTGGCCCAGAGACGGTCGATCCGTTTAATGACAAAGTGCTGCGCGCGGGAATGGGTGCCCACTTTCGTCTACCGGTACGGACTTGTAGTCACTGGGCTGCTATCACTAGCCTATTTCCGGTGAACTTCCCTTTTTATTTGGCCCAAGCCAATGCGACACAGACCTATGATGCCACGGATTGGCGACAGCCAGCCGCGCTGATTGTGGGTGGGGAGGCCGCCGGGGCCAGTGTCACAGCAGCGCAGGTAGCACAAGCCATTGCCATTCCCATGTTGGGCCACGCCGAGTCACTCAATGCCGCCATGGCTGGCACTGCCATCCTCTTTGAAGCCGCGCGCCAGCGTCGTCAACAGCAAAGCCCTGCTTCTACCCTCTCTCCTTTTTCTATCCTCGCTCCTTGAAGTGCAGCCACTCGCGTATGTTACTTTACGCGTCACTAAGCCTATGGTATGATAGCGACCTAGACCATCCTAGTCGTTGAGCTGCTTACTTTTTGCAACAAGCGTGCATAACTCCTATATCTTCAAGCAAAGGCAAGATGGTCATCGAAGATCCGTGTTGTTCTACCTGACCAGCAAATCACCGCTTCTTTGTACAGCGACAAAGCCTGCCTAGTTGGGGCAAAGCGCCTGATCCGTAGCTGGTACACGCTAATTCAGTTAAAGGGGCGAAGGGAATGTCATTCCAAGGATTGTGGTTTGTGGTAGCCGGCTTTATTCTCGGCTTTGCCACCTCTACCCTCTGGGAATGGCTCTACTATCGCGGCAAACGTAGAGCACAGCCAATCCACAGCCCACCGGCAGGCTTGCCCCTGGTACAGGCCGGGGAACGCGCCGAAGAAGCCAGTGCCGAGCCCAAGACAGAGCCAGCCAAACCAGGGTGGGGCTTGCCCTATCGCAGCCCCGGCGTCTACCTGGAAAACGAACAGATTGTCGCCGCTGCCCCGGTTACGTCGGCGCAAGCGGCAACGCCCAACTTGGATCTACTTTCGACAGACTCAGCTCTTCCGCGCACACCTCGCACACAGCCAGCGTTTGTACCAGCGCGGCGGGATAAGCCGTCGCCTCCGGCTAGCCCTGTACAAACGACAACGATGCCACCCACCGTGCCCCCACGCGAAGCCACTGAACGCCAAGCTGCCCATACCGTTACGCCATTAACCAACTCATCGCCTGAGTTGCCCTCACCTCAGCCTAGCCAGCTTCCCCATGAAAGCACCTTGCCCCCAGGCGCGGTACCGCCGTTGGCAACCCCAGGCGCGCATAGCGAAGTAACGCCTGCTGCACAAGCACCACAGCCAGCAATGGCCCCTTTAGCTGTACCGCCCCCTGTGACAACGCCCACGCTCACCGATCACCCGGATGACCTCGCCCTTATTAAAGGGATCGGCGAAGCCTATAAACGGAAGCTCTACCAAGCCGGGATTTATAGCTGGCGTCAGGTCGCAGAGAGTGAGACTGAAATGTTGCGGCGCATTACCCGCGCCAAGCCCAACGCCAATATCGAGGGGTGGCGTCAGCGTGCACGCGAGCTAGCGGAACAATACCAACGTTGGGAAACGACCTTTCAAGGTCCCCTGGACGATCTAACCCGTATTGAAGGAATCGGGGCGATTACGGCGGGCATTCTGTACAAAGCGGGGATCTGTACCTACGAACAATTAGCTGGGGCGCTCCCAGATGAACTAGCGCAGATTGTGCCAGCCCCGACGGTGGGCGATGAAGTGGATTTTGAAGCATGGATTCAAAGCGCCGTCCGACTAGCCAATGCCAAACGGCGTAACCAAGGGATCTTCGTATGAGAGACAAACCACCTTATTTTGAATGGCCGCTTGATGGCTGGAAGCTTTTGGTGTTGGCCTTCTGTTTTTTGCTGCTTCTCTTAGGCGCGCTCTTCTGGCCCGAAGGGACTACCGCCGCGATTGAACTCTGGTGATCCAGGCCGTCACGCAGCGGCGTATATCGTTTATTTACAGTGGCCTCAGCTTAACACCTCATCCCCTATCTCATCTGATGAACGCTGACAAAAATGAACAAATCCGCGCCCAAGGGTTGACATTTCCTGCAAAACAGCATACAATTCAGCCCGTGTGGGTCGGTGGCGGAATGGCAGACGCAGCGGACTTAAATCATTTGAGCACCAGGGTAGGAAACGCCCTGCGTGAATTCTGTCAAATTCGGGGAAGCCTTAGCCTGTTAGGGGCGGTAATCCCGAGCCAAGCTTCTTACAACCCAGAACCGAACGCTTAGCAGCACCCCTGTTGCGCCAGTCTGGCATACTCATGTCCTCGCGGTTAGCTTTCTGTAGCAGCGATTGAGTTAGTAGGAAGAAGGTGTAGAGACTTAACGGCAGAGACCTACGATGGACAGTTAGGGTCAAGAGAAAGTCCAGACTACAAACGCTCTCTGAGCATAGCCATACTGAGAGCCGGTGACGAAAGTCATAGTAGTACGAAAATCCGCCGGGTAACTCCGTGTGGGTTCGAATCCCACCCGACCTACCTATTTTTCAGACGTTATGCAAGGATTAGGAAGAGTTTCTTCTTAATCCTTGCATACGTCTTTTTATCCACCCATTTTACCGATCCTGTGTGAATTAGACCGATGGTTGTTGCAGCGGTTGAACAACAGTGCATCCAGAGAACAACTGCTGTTTTATCGTATATCCTTATGCCACCAGTAGGTCATCAAGTTGTTACGACACAACCCTTTCTCCTTCCTCCCGCGCCGACCGTGCTCGTTGGTAGCACAGTGGGCCATTGGCCGCGCCCCTTATCCCAAGTTGCGCCAAAGGTCCCGTTCTTCTTGTTCACCATTTTTCAGATGAACCATTGCGAAGAAAGCTGCGTTTGTTTGTAAAAATGTTTACGCCGAGTGAAAGGTTGTTATCATGCATCTGAATTTACCGCCATATCTTGCTTTGTTCAAAAGCAGAGCTTCCTCGCCTTTACATTGGACGACACGGGTCTTTCTCTTGATTGCTGTAGCAGGAATTTTTGGCACCATCCTCCCCACCTCCACGCTATACGCGCAAACAGGTATTCATACAGTGGCCCGTGGGGAAAGTTTGGGACTCATTGCCCGCCGCTATAATGTCAATACCAACGAGCTGATGGCAGAGAATGGGATCAGCAATCCTGATTTTATCTATGTCGGTCAACGCTTGTTTATCCCTGGCCTAGCCACCGACAGTAATACACCGCTCACGGCAGCTAACAGCCCCCTACCTAATGGAGATGGCTACCATGTTGTGCGCCCTGGCGATACCCTCTCCCAAATTGCCAAACTAAACGGGCTTACCCTCAGTGAATTACTCCGGCTCAATGGCTTGACCAACCCCAATGTTGCCTGGGCAGGCCAAAAGTTGCGCGTCACTGCCCGGGTGGCACCGGTGCAGAGCAGCAACGAAGTGGAACCCCAATTGGCGGTTATTTATATTGTCAAAGCAGGCGATACGTTAGAGGCATTGGCTGCCGAATATCATACGACCGTCGAAGCCTTGTTACGGGCCAATGGCTTGCCCCATGAGAAATTTATGTGGGTTGGGCAGCGCCTACGCATTCTCTCTGGGGTAGAAGCAGCCGGGGCCATCACGGCATTGGCCGATGGACCGGTCGGTGGCCGACGCTGGATCGAAGTTAACCTCAGCAGCCAAACCCTGATCGCGTGGCAAGGCGATGTGGCGGTGATGAAAACCTTAATTAGCTCTGGCCGCGCCGCAACCCCAACGGTCACTGGCCGCTTCAAGGTTGGCACTAAATATAGCAGCCAACGAATGGTAGGGCCGGGCTATGA
Source organism: Caldilineaceae bacterium (assembly GCA_019637645.1). The sequence goes on along the minus strand of JAHBVH010000067.1, from coordinate 14,888 downwards.
TCTGCCGGGCGTCCCTTGGGTTATGTACTTCTATGGTGGCTATGCGATCCACGGTGCCTATTGGCACAATAACTTTGGCCAGCCCATGAGCCATGGCTGTGTCAACATGACCCCCGGCGAAGCGCAGTTGCTCTACGATTGGGCAGCCCCCGGCACCGAAGTGTATGTTCACTATTGATCGACAAACCTGACAGGTTTGAAAAACCTGTCAGGTCTTCAGGCTGTCCGTTCAAACACGTCCCTAGAGCGTGGCTAGATTGGCAAAGAGCGGCTTAAGCAGCGGGTAGAGTTGGGTATATTGCCCATACGCCCTGTGATAATAATCAACCGCTGCAGGGTTTGGCGTCGTGTGGCCCGTGGCTTGGATCGTGGCAGCACAAGCGCTATCGACATTAGGCCAGATTCCAGCCCCAACCCCGGCGAGGAGGGCAGCCCCATAGGCTGCACCCTCGGTTGTATTCACGGTAATCAGTTCACTACCGAGCACATCGGCCAAAATTTGTCGCCATAATGGGCTGCGAGCCCCCCCGCCCGACACCCGAACTTGCGTGATCGTGCTCAAGCCGACCCCCTTCATTAATTCAAAGCTATCGCGCAGGCCAAAGGCCACCCCCTCTAAAACAGCCCGGGTCAGGTGAGGCAGGCCATGGCGTACAGTGAGCCCCATGAAGGAACCGCGGGCCAGGGGATCAGGATGCGGTGTCCGCTCACCGGTGAGATAGGGCAGAAAGAGCAGTCCTTCACTACCTGGTGCAATTGCCGCCGCCGGTTGCAGCAATTCATCGTAGCCCACCCCAGGCGCCACGGTATCGCGATACCAGCGCAGGCTACCCGCCGCCGACAACATGACCCCCATGAGGTGCCACCGCCCTGGCACCGAATGGCAGAAGGCATGGAGACGGCCTTCGGGCTCGAAGAAAGGATGATTGACGCTGCCGAAGACAACGCCCGATGTCCCCAAGGTCAGGGCAATGATACCCTCTTCGACAGCGCCAACGCCAACCGCTTGAGCCGCCTGATCGCCCCCGCCCGCGATGACCGGAATGCCCGCGCGGAGCCCTGTTGCCGCGGCAGCCATAGGTGTGACTTGCCCTGTGATGGCTGGGCCTTCATAAACCGTGGGTAGCCACCCGTGGGGAATTTCTAGTGCGTCAACCACGGCGGTCGACCAGTTGCGGCTTTGTAGATCGAGCAGGAGCGTTCCAGCACCATCCGCACAATCGATGCCAAATGCGCCCGTCAGCTGATACCGGACATAGTCTTTGGGCAACAAAATGTGGCGGATCTTGGCATAGATCGCCGGTTCATGTTCACGCACCCAAAGGATTTTCGGGGCCGTAAAGCCGGTGAGGGCATCGTTGCCAGTCGCTTCAATCAGCTTAGCTTTTCCAACGCGAGTGCGGATCTCATCACATTGGGCCGCGGTCCGTTGATCGTTCCATAGAATGGACGGGCGCAAGACTTGGCCTTGTTCATCGAGCAACACCAGCCCATGCATTTGGCCGGTTAAGCCAATGCCTGCAATGGCGGCGGGGTCGATCCCGGTCTGGCGCAGCAAAGTTTGGATACTGGTAATGGCCCCTTGCCACCAAAGGGCCGGATCTTGTTCACTCCACAGGGGTTGGGGCGTTTCAAAATCATATTCAGTGGCAGCGACAGCAACGACGGTGCCTTGGCTATCGGTGAGAAGCGCTTTGGTTGCTGTGGTGGAAACATCAATCCCAAGCAAGTAGGTCATCGGGTTCATCCTTATGGTTATGGGTGGGGAGATGAGCGTCTTTATCGTCTAAAATTGCTTTGCGGCCGATTGGGCGAGCATAACTCGGCCCAGTCAATGCCAAGCAGCGAGACCTGTCAGGTTTTGAAAACCTGACAGGTCTGGTACTGCGTAAGTCCTATGATATTTAGCCTATTCTGTGCACTTTGTCAACCGGCGTGCGCAGAGACAGTTTGAAAAGACCAACTTTAGACTTGCCAGGTTTTATCGCCGCGAATTCTTCTATTAATCTTTGCAACGATAGTAGTCTGCCATCGTGGTAGCCTACGCCATGAAAGGAGCGACAATTTGCTGGGAAACACACCGAATCGCAGACTAACCCTACACCATATCCTCTGGAGCGCTTGTCTGGTTGGCGTTCTGCTGTTCTTCAACACGCAGCGAGGGCTGGCACAAAGCCCCGTGGGGGGTGCGCTCGATCCGGCCAGGAGCGATGCCAAGGCCGCCGCGCCCCCTGCCGCGGACAGCGAGGCGGCCACGGCGGCGCGAAGGCTTACCAATACGTTTGAGCCCATGCGTAAGCCACCACTACCGTTTACGGAGCCGCAGATCGGCCCCTTGATCAAGCGGGCTTATCAAGATGACATAGAACAACGGACGACTGCCTTTATGCCGCAGTCACTAGACACGTTGACCCCCATCACCATGCCCACAGAAGCGCGCTGGATCCGGGTTGATTTGAGCGAACAGATTGTCGTTGCCTATGAAGGCGAAAAGCCCGTACGCGCTTTTATTGTCTCTTCGGGCCTACCCGGTACACCAACGGTTACGGGGGAATTTCGGATTCGTACCAAGGTTTCTGAGCAAGTGATGTATGGGGGTGTCGGTGCAAATTATTATTACTTGCCCGGCGTAAAATGGGTACAGTACTTCTATCAAGATTACAGCTTTCATGGAACCTACTGGCACAATAACTTTGGTCAGCCCATGAGCCATGGTTGCCTCAACATGACCAATGCCGATGCCAAGTGGCTCTTTGATTGGGCTGGCCCCACCTGGGACGGCAAAACGACTTGGTATAAGAGCAGCACAGAAAATCCTGGGACCCTGGTCATTATTACCCAATAGATACCACACCATGATAAGCACGAGCGGCGAAATGGTTTGAAGCGGGGAGATAACGTGTCCACACCTAACCGGTTTTTGAAAACCGGCCAGGTGTAACGCACACCGTTTCACACGGCCGCGCGCAGCAACCAAGGTTTGAAAAGTGTAGGCGTTACGCCCTTGGGCCAGACCTGACAGGTTTGTTAAACCTGTCAGGTCTCTGGTCACGACGCAAGCCGTCCTAATCCGCGCGATAGAACGATCAAAAAAAGGTGCAGAGGCTTGGGCCTGCACCTTTTTTTGATCGTTCTATATGCCGTCACCCCGATGGTTAGGCTTGCGCAAGCCTAACCATCGGGGCCTAATGCAATCCATGCATTAGAGGCACATTGGCCTAACGCGCGATAATCGGCAAGTACAGAACCTTGGCGGGGCCGACGTTGGTCGTACAACTGGTGGTGACATCGATTGTTTTGGAACCGATGACCACATTGCCATAGTTATCGGTGATTTCAACCCGTACCGTGTAGGTATTGGTATCCGCACAGAGATATTGATGGCTCGCCTCAGCCCCTTGGGAAGTGACATAGGCGCTACCATCCCCAAAGTCCCACCGGTATTGAACCGGCATCGGGGTGAATACGGTCGCGCTGCGTGCTTGCAGGCCATAGGCGTGCTGTGCCGAGAAGATATGCAAGCTGCTGCTCATCGCGACGGTGTCGGTAATCTCCACGGTGGTTGGGGCGGGAGCCCAGGTCCAATCCAAGAAGGCACCCAAGAGTTCGCTGCGCGTCGTTGGGGTGAACGCCAGAGTGGGGTTGAAGCTGTTACTCATCCCTTCCAACCCAAAAGTGGCGTAGACCGTGCGACCCGAGTAGGTAATCCCGGCATTCTCCAACGAAGGTTGCTGGCGATAGCCCATGGCAACCGTGCCATTGTAGAGGTTGAAGGGCCCGGCGTAGGTCAGAATTGGTTTGCTGGCAAAGCCATCGATGCCGGTGGGATCTTCTGAACCATCATGGTAATGATTGTCGATCTCATCCACATAGGGTTGATTTTCCAAGGCAATCGGCTCGATCTGACCGCGGATCTCGCCCCCAGGATTGGCTGTGGTATGGACATTGACATAAAGCCCTTCATCCAGGATCGCCTGTACCTCAGTCATGGTGAAGCTGGGCGAAATGACGCCAGAGACCTGTAGCGTGCTCGTCACAACTTTGGGCAATGTCAACCCACCAAGCGCGGCCAGATCGCGGATCGCTGGCCCATCCGTCCCCGCAGCACCCGTATAGATTTGCATTAGGGTCAGCGTGATCGGTTGGGTCGTTGAAGGCACCACCGTGACGGCAAACTCCGTGTAGTTGCTATCAATGTCATGGAACAAGCTGAAGGAGCCTTTGGTCAGGGTTGAAACAGGCGGAACCTCTTGGGTGCCCGACAAAGCGCCACTTGCCACAAGTTGCCGTGGTTGGGTAAGATCAACAACCACGTCTGCGAGGAAGGCAGGGGCGCTTTCATCGGCCACAATAAAGGAAGTCGGTGTCTCATTGTCCGAGATGCTATCCTGAATCCAGTTGGCTCCTAAACGCGCTTGATAGAAGAAGTGTGGATTGCCTGGATCGGTGACATCGTGGTCAATGGTGGCCGCCATATCTTGGCCCATGACAATGACAGAGCCACCCGCGTTGGTGTATTCGACCAATTTATCCATGGACGAATTAGTCAGGCCAGCGCCATTCACATAGTTGTCGCCGGTAAAATAGAGGATAGCGCGGTAGCCGCTCAACGTGGCAGCGTCTGGTAGATCCACCAAATCATAGTCAAGCACGGTGTAGGTGTAGCCCAGTTGCGCGAGCGCATTCGTGTAATACCAACGATAATCGGGCAAGGGGAAGCCGAACGCAGCGCCAAGGGTACTAAAGTCACCGTCAATCACTAAGACATCGGCGACCGGAACCGCGGGGATAACACGCGCCCAGGCCGCCAAATGGGCATCATGGGTAGCGCCATCCAGGATGACATAGCCCTGGTTGTCGCCGATCCCACTGCCGGTGGCAGGATCAAAGGTGACCTGGATTTGTTTGCTTTCCCCTGGGTTAAGGGTAACAGCCGCCACATTGGCGGTGACGCCCGGTAGGGCTGTCGTTTGGGTAGGGGCAAAGCCATCGCCGGTGTAGAGCGTGTCTAGCGCATAGGTTTCTGCCGCGGCCGCGACACTGGTCAGGGTCACTGTGATCGTTTTTTGCGTACCTGTGGGCACAAAGCCAAAGCTCAGGCTGGGTGGGTCGAGAATGACGCCAGGGTTGGCCGCATTGGTGAGATCAAGCCGACCAGCGCCCATATCCAGCGGTTGGGCGGGTGTTACGCCATCGGCTAGATAAATATCCATATATTTGGCAGTCGACATCAGGGCCGATTTGATCGCCGCCACCGACCAAGTGGGGTGGATCTGTTTGAGCATGGCGGCAGCCCCCGCGACATGGGGTGATGCCATGGAAGTTCCCGATGCTTGGCCATAGCCCAAATGGCGGGCTTCGCCGGTTACACCTTCGGCATACCCTTGAGCAATGATGTTTACCCCAGGGGCCGCAATATCTGGCTTGAGGGTACCACCAACACCAGGGCCGCGGCTGCTAAAGCCAATAATTTGATCAGGTGTGTTCCCTTGTTGGAACGCAACCGTACTCACTTCGATCGCACTCGCGGCCCCGTGGGTTTGCACCCAAGCAACCACCGCATCACCAGAGGCTTTCGGAATGCGGATCGACGCGATGGTAAGTTCACCTGGACCACAGTGGGTGGCACAGGACATCCCCTGGACGATATTATCGGCATTATCGTAGATCACCACAAAGGTCGCGCCCGCCTGCTGGGCATTGTACACTTTGTCGGAGAACGAACAGACCCCGCGGCTGATCAAAGCTGCGGTGCCCGCAAAGGCATTCGCCGGGAAAGCGGCACAGCCCTGAATATTGCCAGCATCGACGGCACCGGCCCAGGTTATGCTATAGGGAGTTGTTTGGCCAAGCGGTAGCGCAGGGCCAAAGTCGGCAGTGCCATAAGGCAGCATCTGGAGATTGGGATCAGTTGGTTCTGGCTGGGTCACATTCATTACACCAGAGGCCAACGCCCCGCCCGAAGTGCTCGCGGCGACATTAATGTAGTCCGCCGAGGGATGGTCACCTGTTCCTGGGTTCGGGCCAGCATTGCCGTTCGACATTGAGACAAAGATCCCAGCTTTGGTGGCGTTAATCAAGGCTTGATCGAGCGGATCGAACAGGCCCCCCACACTGCCAGGGCCACCACCCCACGAATTGTTGATCACATCTGCGCCATCTTGGACAATATCCTCTAGCGCGGCGATCCCTTCGGTGGTATAGAAAGAGCCAATCCCATTGACACTTTCATAGAAGACTCGATAGCTCATCACATACGCCTTGGGGGCCACGCCACTGATCTGACCTAGGTTAAGGCCGTTATAGGTCGCGGTTACGATATCACCCGCGGCCGTAGAGGCAGTGTGCATGCCATGCGAAGTACCGGCAACCCCTGGCCAGGGATTTTCGTCGCCCGGGGCGGGTGGATCCCAAGAGCGGAAATAGGCACGCGAGGCAATGATCTTGCCATTGTTATTGGCCGTGAGCCCCAACCCATTGGGGCCATAGCCTGGCGGGTAGCTATAGCCACTGCCATTCATCATTGGGGCCAAGTGATGGACACCCCCATCCATGGAAGCCACTTTGATGCCAGCCCCCGCGTTAGCACGCCCACCCACCGTATTCCATACAACCGGGGCATTGATCAGCGTTGTGCTGGTATAGAGCTGGGTATAGTGTGGCGTATCATAGTAGACATTTTTGACCCCTGGCATTCTGACCAAAGTTTGTAATGCCTTTTCACGCGGCGTCGCCCCAGGGTTGACCGCCAAACCATTGAAAACGACTTGGTAGGTGGCTTCTTCAGTGACACCGGCTTCATTGACAAAGGTCGCGACGGTGGCATCGGCGAGCGCCGTGCGCATGGTACTGACAAAGGTGGCTTGTTCAGCACGGAGTTGATTGACGTAGGCTTGTGCCGCGGTAGAACTAGCATCCAATTTCCCGTTCACGGCAGCAGCGCTGACTTCACTGAGATAGGCAACAGCCAGTGGCGGAGAATCTAATTCGACAATCAGACGAGGAGAGGAAGGTGTTGCAGGGTTCGCTGGTGGGCCATCACTCGAAGCCGGAGGTTTGATATCGGCATAAGCAATGGGTGACAGCAACAGGCTCAAGATTGCAACCAAAGCAATGGCTTGCATTACCCGAGAACTAGACATAGGCTATGTCTCCTTTGCGGCAAATGACTATAAAATTCTCTATAAAGTTTTTATTGGGGTTTTTTTAGTATATACCCGGTCAGGATAAGTCTGCAAATAACTTACAGGTAACTTAGGAAACTGGAAAAGTAGGAGCCCCGGTAGATAACATAGACGCGTAGGCGACAACAATGACGGCACTCGCCGTGCTACGGCTTGGCTGACCGACTGCCCCACTGACCTACACATTTACTACCGCTCTTCCCCCGCGCGCGCAAGCTACCGCCCGGTCAGCATGATGGCAACGGAATTGACGATGGTGCGCAAGACAATCAAATCTCCTTCTTCAAAATGGCGAGCCGTTTCGCGAGCGACGATCTGAACAACGCCGAGGGTACGATCATTACGAATGATCGGAACCACCAATGCGCGGCCAGACTCATTATAGTAAAAACGTTCTAGACTTTCCGTGCTGTCATCGGGATCATAGAAAATAGGCTGGCCCGCTTGCATCGTCCAATCAAGCAAGCTCCGTACATGGGCTGGCAGCTCTTGGTACGCGGCCACTTCTTTGGACCACAGTTGGTCATTCATATAAACCAGCACTTCGACGCGGCCAAAGGTTTCCCCAATCCCCTCGATCATACTATCAATGAGGGTATCAAAGTTACGGACAGCCGCAATCGACTTGGTAAAAAGTTGCAAGCTCAACAATTGCGAAGAACGTTGGTTGAGTTCAAAACGCATTTGGGCGACCTGCAGGATCCGGGCCGTCGTATGGGCGATGGCGTGGTAGTCCTGACACAACTCTTGTTCAACAAAGCCATTGATCTGTTCACGCCCCAGCAAGAAAGCGCCGATAACGCGCTCCTGTGTACGCAAGGGAAGCACCATGAGCGAGCCACTCTTTGGCATCCACGGAAATTCTTCTGGCCCTGGCCGCTTGGTGGCAGCTATATCCTGGATCAACAAATAATCAGGCTCATCAGAGTCGAGCCTAGGCAGCAGAGCACGCGCCAGAATGCCCCACAACGGAAAAGGGCAGATCTTGCCAAGATAGCGCCATTCATCTAGCACGCCGCGCATCCCTTGGTAGGTATAGGGCCCTAATTCGGCTTCGCCCAGTACGATCACGGCAAAGTCCAGGTGTGCTTTTTGCCAAACCGCGTTCATGCCCGCATCTAATACCTCGACAATTTGCACATGGGCGTCACAGTGATCCGTAATACTCTTCAGCAATTCAAGCTGATTCATCCGTTGGCGCAACTGCTTGAGCCGGAGCTGCAACTTCTGCTGCTGCTCTGCGAGTTGACGCTGCACCCCTTGCTCCTGAGCTACGTCCAAGCTTTCTCTGGCATTGATCAGCGAGGGCTCGGCTGCGCTTGGGCGCGCCAGTGGATATTCCGCGGGTGCGCGGACAGTTAGTTCGGTGAGTTGGCTAAGGTACTCCACCTCCTCTAATACTTGTTGGAAGAGCACAGTAATCGTTTGTTCGTTCACTTTCCCCCTTAAGAATTTTCGGCGTCTACCACCGCTAGGCTGGTGCGGCCTACGGGATGAGCTTTACTCAATATTATTAGCGAAGAGCGACCGCTCCTTTCAAAACTACAAAAAATTTGGTACTTCACTCGCAAGAGGTAATCGTGTATAATATATATGTAGTAAGGTAATAGTAAATTCTAGTTGGCCCTATCGTCAAAATTACGATCCCCAGATAACAAGGCAAGGTATGGACTCTGTAAATCCACCATCAATCGAAGCATTTAAAATTCTTTTGGTCGATGACGAACCAAGCACGCTTCAACTTGTACGCAAAATTTTGCAGGCCGATGGCCACAAAGTTTATGAAGCCATTGATGGCATGCAGGCGCTAGAGGTCTTCGAAACGGTTCGCCCGGATCTGGTTCTATTGGATGTTGTCATTCCGAAGATTGATGGGTTAGGTGTACTGCAAGAGATTCGCCGCCGGGATCGGCTGGCCGGTGTCATTATGGTCAGTGCGTTGACTTCGGAGCAGCTCGCCGTTAAATCGATGCTAAGTGGGGCAGACGACTATATCAGCAAGCCCTTTAAGTTGAATACGATTCGGCTCCATATCCGCCAAGTGATGGACAAAGTTCATTTGCGGCGGCATAACGCAACCTTGCAAGATCAACTGCTCCATGCTAACGAAAAACTACGTCACTATATGGCGGCACCGCTGGTCGAAACGCTCATGGCTAGCCCAACTTTGCCTAGCCTCGGTGGGACGCGACAGGTTGTCACGGTGCTCTTTATGGATTTTTGTAACTCGACCTCGATTGCGCAGCATTTCACGCCAGACCAACTGTTACAGCTCCTCAACGACTACTTTGCCGAGCTAGCGACGGCTGTCTTCGAAAATGGCGGGTATATGGATAAGATTATGGGTGATGGCTTTATGGCGCTCTTTAATGTCCCCACCGTTCTCCCCGACCACGCCACCATGGCCGTCCGCGCCGCCTTACAAATGCGCCGTCAACTCGTCTACAAAAATCAACAACACGAAGTGCCCATGAACATTCGGGTGGGCATTCACACTGGCGAGGCTGTCGTTGGGAATATTGGAACGCCGCGCCTCATGAATTATACCGCCATCGGCGATGCCGTCAATCTAGCCAAGCGGTTGGAAGAATCGAGTGAACCCGGCCAGATTTTGCTCAGCGCCGTCACTCATAACTTACTCAATTTACAACGATTGGAAACAGAATCCATCCAACTTTGCCCCCTTGGGCAACGTAAATTTAAAGGGTTTGAAAAACTCGAGGATATTTACCACATCATGGATACATCCTAATGCGTTCCCCGGCACAGATAGATCCCTCATGCCTCCACCGGTCAAGACGGTTTGCGGCTAGCAGCCCTAGGTTGCCGTAGTTGGGTTGCCACGGTTTGCAAAATGCGCCCATCCATGAGCAGGGCAGGATGAAAGGGCGATAAAATCGGTTTCATTTCGCCAACCGGCAGATAGGAACTTGTCGCTGGCAGAATCATCAAATCGAGCGGTGTCCAAATCGAAGTAAAGTTCAGTTGCGCTAAGGGAGAAAGATCAGCATTGAGTGCGGTCAAAAAAGAACTACCAGGACGCATTTGCAAACAAGCTGGCCGCTGACACGTAAAGGCACTCCACGTCCCTTGATGCGGCGTTGCAATAGTAATCAAACGCTCGGTCCGCAGTAATCCCCCTAGTTGTTGAAGATAGCTCCGGCAAATCAAGCCCCCCATACTAAACCCCACGAGATTAAGGGGCAGCTCAGGCAGAAACTTAGCCGCAATCGTCGTCGCTAACTGCGTGGCGAGTTCGTCGATCCCCACCGTGCCATCACTTGGCTGTGGCGAAATGGCATACGCTGGAAAGCCCTCTTGTTGCAGAAAGCGTTCCAACGTTGCCAAACAACGCTCATCATCATTAAACCCAGGCACTAAAATGGTCGCAGCCGTCATACCTTGTCTATAGCGTACTACTCTGTCACAAATGGTAAAAAGAGCGTCTGCACCGGTTCCGGCGCTTCCGTGTTGTCCGTGGGACCGGCCCGTTGGGCGGCCACTTGCTTTTGTTCATTGGCGACCAGCGGAATCGATTCAGGAATGGCCGGGACGCCGTTGAGGGTTAACCGATAGCTCCCCGCATAGAGCAACGGGAATTGAGCCACGCCGGTGGCATCGGTAACGGCTTCATAGATGTACCCAGTCCGTTCATCGGTCAGCCGCACACGGACATTCGTCGTCACCTCAGCAGTCACGGTGATCGTCACACTCCCCGGCTGTTGCGCCATTTGAACCGCCGCGGCAATATCCAACAAACCGTAGCCATAGGTGTTATTGGGCGAAACGGGCGAACTACTCTCGCCGCACTGGTTAAAGAGCATGGGTGTGGCGCTTTTGATCAGCACTTGTTCGGTGCGATCGATCTGGCCGATCAAGCTGGGGACCGCCGACCATAAGAGCGCGGCCGCGCCTGCCACATGGGGCGAGGCCATACTCGTACCCTGGATGGTGTTAAAGCCATCGTTGATCCACGCTGAACGGACAGCCACCCCAGGGGCACTAATATCGGGCTTCATCCGGCGACTACCATCGATCGTCACGGGGCCGCGGCTACTAAACGAAGCAACCGTGCCCGTACTATTATGCGCCCCAACGCTGAACGACGCATCGTAAATGGCAATCGGATCGACGACCGTACTACAGCCAGACGGCAAGGAACTGCCCTTATTGCCGGCCGATGAGACCACCAACTGCCCCGCGGCGCGGACCGTCTCCACAATCTGGCGTAAACTATCGACATCACAGCCTTCCGAAGGAGGACAGCCCCACGAGTTATTGATAATATGGGGGGCCAATTCGGCGCGACCATCCGTTTCGGGGTTGCCACCCTGAGGATAGGGTGCGAGGAAAAATTGAAAACAAGCGGTATAGCTCGCGGGCGTGCCAACCCCATTGCGCATATTGCGACAGCCAATCCATTGGGCGCCCGGTGCCATGCCGATCACCGTGTCGCTGATGGCGGTCGCGTCGCCCACCATCGTACCAACCGTATGAGTGCCGTGCCCGTCGTCATCGCATGGGACTTGCGCATCGGCCACACAGCGCGCCGGTCGTCCCACTGTCCCCCAAGCATCAAACCAATTATAGACATGGGTGATCGTGATGGTGTTGGTGTCGGTGATATAGCCACGGTAGGCCGCTTGCAAGGCAGGGTGGTCCCATTCAACACCCGTATCCTGACTAGCAACGACGATCCCTTGCCCCGTATAGCCCAAGGCCCAGACATCCGGCGCGTGGGTAAAATCGAGACCATAGGGGCGGGCCAGCGAGGCTTGGGCCTCAGCTTGCGCCACCGTCGCAAAGCGAGGTGCTTGGCTAGCCCGCTGAAGTCCTTGATCGATCAATGGATTCGCCACCAGCCGCGCGACTTCGGGCCGTTGCCGCAGGGCTGCTACCAACTGGGCATCCGCTTCCACTTGAAGCATATTCACGAGATAGAAAGGCTGATAGGCCACCCCTTGGGCCGTTAGCCAAGCGCGTAACGACGCTTGGCTCCGTTGCGCGGTCGTGGTCAGTTCACGATAGAGAAAGGTTGCCTTGGCTTCACGGCTGGCATTGCGCAAATTGACCCGCGCCAGCGCGGCCTGTGGCTCCACCTGCTCCCGCAGAATGATCAACAGGGAGACCGGCCCTTGGGCCGTGCGCAGTTCTGTCTGTAAATAGTCGCTGATTTCAGCTACTTGGTTAGGGGTACGTGGCTCGCCAGTTTGGGCCAAGAGACGGGGCGTTGATAGGAAAAGTACACCTAGGCACAGGAACGCAGGCACCCCAATCCACCACTGGATTTGCCCCCACTGGATTTGCCACCTATGCGGCTTTTCCTTACCCTGCCAATCAATTTTATTTCGTGACACAGAAACCTCCAGTCGCACCAGACATGCGCAAAATCTAAGCGAAGGCGCGCGTGATTCGTGCTACGATTACCCTTGCAGCAGCGAAACCAACTACCGAGCCTTGGTCGGTAGATTGCCAAGAATGCCCAGCAATGATACCATGTTTTTTATAGGATTTAAGCAAGCATAAAACTTTATCATAATGCCAACCAGCTTACAAATTGTTCGATTCTAGCGCGAGCCGTCCCGACCTATGGTAACGTGGCGATGACCACTACCGATTGATGCCGATCCGGAAAAAGGTAAGCAGGCACCCTTTCGTTTGTCCAGCAGGGTGGCTACTTGCGCAACCAACCATGCCAACCGCAGCGATGCAGCAACATGTACCGATACTATCATCCCCAAAAGGAGGATCTTTATGAGTGAGAAGCCGTGGCGCGGCATCTTTGTTATCGTCGTCACGCCCTTTACCAGCAGTTACGCAATCGATGAGGAAAGCCTACGCAAAGAAGTACGTTTTTGCATCGAAGCTGGGGCGCAGGGGCTGGTGGGGCCAGCCAATGCCAGCGAATTTACTACCTTGTCGGATGAGGAACGCAAGCGGTGGCTAGAGATTGTCATTAGCGAGGCCAAAGGGCAAATTCCCGTTGTCGCGACGACGACCAGCGGCCATTATCTGCCCGCGGTTGCCCTCAGCCGTTGGGCCCAAGCGGCAGGGGCCGATGGGATCATGGCAATGCCACCGCCGCTCTTATCCCCAGGGCCGGATAGCTGCTATGAATATTACGCGGCGCTCAACCAAGCCCTAGAAATCCCGATCTGTATTCAAAACTATAGTGGCCCTGCTGGTACGCCCATGCCAACCCAACTCTTGGCGCGCCTCTGTCGGGAATTTACGTGGATCCAATATCTCAAGGAAGAAACCTTACCCGAACCCCGCGCCATTAGCAAAACCTTGGCCGCGGCGGGCGCGGCATGCAAAGGGGTCTTTGGCGGCCAAGGCGGGGTCTACCTGCTCGACGAGTTTCGGCGCGGCGCGCATGGCAACATGCCCGCCGGTCAGATCACCGACATTCATGTGGATATTTGGGACAAATTGGTGACAGGCGATGAAGCAGGTGCCCGCAAACTCTATAACCAAGCCCTGCCCTTGATCAATTTTGAGCGAATGCATGGCGTCGCGACCTACAAAGAAGTCCTGTACCGCCGGGGCATTTTTAAAACCACGGCTTCGCGCGCACCAGGCAAAGTATTGGATGATCAAGATCGGGCCGAACTCGACGCCATCCTAGCCGATGTCGAATCATTGTATCGGCTGTAGATAGCGTGGGTAGCATCCCTGAATCCATAGATAGGTTCCATAAACTGGGTTCATCAATAACCATAAAGATTTAGGACGCGGATAGACGCGGATTCCCGCGGATAAAAAGAAAATCCGCGGGAATTCGCGTCTATCCGCGTCCGCTTCTTCCATCAATCATCAGCAGAGAAAGCAGAAACTTATGCGCGAGAATAAAGTTCGTACCATTGCCGCCGCGGGCGGCGCGGTGATCAACGGTTGGTTGGGTATCCCCAGCTCCTTTTCCGCAGAAGTAATGGCCCACACCGGCTTCGACACAATCACCATCGACATGCAACATGGGGCGATGTACTATGACGTTGCCCTGCCCATGTTACAGGCCATCTCGACAACCGATGTTACCCCCTTAGTCCGTGTACCCTGGAATGAGCCAGGGATTATTGGCAAAATCTTGGATGCTGGCAGCTATGGCATTATCTGCCCCATGATCAACACCCGCGCCGAAACCGAAGCCTTTGTACGTGCCTGTAAATATCCACCCGTGGGCAGCCGCAGCAACGGCCCCACCCGCGCCCGCTACTATGGCGGCGCGGACTACGCCACCGCGGCCAATGACACCATTATCGCCATGGCGATGGTCGAAACCGCCGAAGCGCTCAGTAACTTAGATGCGATTCTGAGCACCCCTGGCCTAGATGCGATCTACGTCGGCCCGGCGGACCTCAGCATTTCGCTGAAAGGCAGCATGCCGCCCGATCCCATGGGTCCCCAGGTGACCGCAGCAGTCAAAGAAATCGCCCTCGCCTGCCAACGGCACGGCATCATCGCGGGCATCCACTGTATGTCCAATCAACATGCCCTGGATATGATCAGCTTTGGCTATCAATTTGTCACCCTCCAATCCGATACCGCCTTCTTGGCCGCCGGTGCCAGCGCCGCAGTCGCCGCCGTGCGCGGTAGCGAAGCCAAAGCCAGCCCAAAGATGTATTAGTCATTGGTCATTGGTCATTGGTCATTGGTCATTGGTCCTTTGTCATTGGTCATTGGTCATTGGTCATTGGTCATTGG
>JAHBVH010000066.1 GCA_019637645.1 Caldilineaceae bacterium | reverse complement strand
GGGCCACAGAAGCCCACAATGGCAAACTACTTCGCTTTAGGAAAGGTGGCAACAAGGTTTATACCACCGCTGGTTGCTCACCCCGTAGTAGCCCGTAGTGGTTAGTCTGCATTCGCAAAGAGCAGACTAACGAACTGAGCCCCGCCGGAATAGATTCACAATCCCCAGGAGGATGACAGCACCGAGCAAGGAGACGAGCAGACCCGAGACACTAAAGTCATTCTGATTGATGGTGCCCGTACCCAAGAGCGGCGCAATCAATAGACCACCGAGGAAAGCACCAACAATCCCAACAATAATATCCAAAAAGAAACCTTGTTGGGCATTGGTCCGCATCACCATGCTAGCAATCCAACCGATCACCGCACCAACAATAATCCAAACAATAAAGTTAATCATGATCTTTACCTTTCTGTAGAAAGAGTGATTAGGAAAGTTGTAAACAATACAACAGGGATAGGTTATCTAAACGGTAGGGCGTGGGCACATCATCGCCGCTCTACCTTGCCAAGGCGTTCGAGCAATTGAAGACCAATCCGTACCGTCAATGCAGGCCCACTGCAGCACAGTCATTGGGCATCAACAGGCCATTGAATTCTCCGCTGCAAGCCCTTTGATACGACGTTGGTCTATAGATTGCTTCAATCGCCTTGCATTGGCAGAGAGCGTAGGGTCATCCACCTGTACCAGTGACAGTCTCGGTGTCAGTTAATTCTAAGGTATCTGTGATCCCCATGGTGTCCGTCATTTCGGTAGTACCAGTCATTTCCATGGTGTCCGTCATTTCTTCGGTATCGGTCATATCGGTGGTATCAGTCATTTCTTCGGTATCGGTGATCTCGGTACTGGTTGCTGGGGTTTCTGTTGCCGCTGGCGTCACAACAATAGTCTCAGCCGTTGGTGTGGCCGTCGGGGTTGTCCCCGCAGGGGCACAGGCCGCCATCAAAAGCGTAGCCAGGAGCAATGCAGAGATTACATAGCGCATGATAGTCTTTCCTTTCTTCCCGTCTTTGTTTCAAACTAAGGTTGTCAGCCCAGTGGCTCACATAAAATCGCCTAGCTGTTTGGCCATTCTCCCTGTAGAGAAAGCTGTTCTCGCCAGGGATTGTTTGCTCATCTGTCGCGGAAATGAATAACGAACAATATCCTGTGCGGATCATCATTCATACCTTCTAGATGGCCTCACCGTTTGTGGCCCGCCTACAACTACGGCTCTATCATGCCCGATAAGAGCTTCCTATGAAATAGACCAGGATACAGAAAAAGGTATAGCGAAGGATAGAGGGAACAGGGAGGAGCGAACAGGGAGGCAGCTAGCGATTGCGGTCTAGAGCCATCAGGTGCAAGGTAGACAGCAGAAAACGCTCGTTTGCTGCGCTTCTTTGTCTACCTTGCTGCCGTTCAGCACTTTCGCAACACATCATACACTTTTTTCGTCAAGGCGAGGGGCGAAAAAGGTTTATGGAGGAAAGCATCTTTGAAAGTCATAATCTCCTGCTGCAAGATCACATCCTCAATATAGCCACTCATAAAGAGGATTTTTAAGGAGGCCAACCGGTGCTGGAGCTGCTGGGCCAGTTGGCGGCCACTCATCTCCGGCATGATCACATCGGTTACCAGTAGATGCAATGGCCCCAAATGTTGCTCGAACAGGGCCAGTGCCTGGCGGCCATTGCTGGCCTCCAATACTTGATAACCGTGCATTTCTAAAGCCAGCTTGGCGATTTGACGTACAGCATCTTCATCCTCGACCAACAGAATGGTTTCAGTGCCATGTAGAACAGGCGCGCTCTCCAACGTAGGCGGCATTGGACCGCTACTTGGAGCCACCACAGGCAAGTAAATAGTAAAGCAGCTGCCAACATTGACCTCGCTGTGAACCGTAATGTGTCCATCACTCTGCTTGATAATGCCAAAGACCGTTGCCAAGCCTAGTCCCGTTCCTTTACCGACGCTTTTGGTCGTAAAAAAGGGTTCAAAGATATGGGCTTTGACATCCGCCGACATGCCACAGCCCGTGTCGATAACGGTGAGCTGGACATAGCGACCCGCTTTACACTCGGGGTACAGACGGCTATAGGCTTCATCTAGCTCAACATCACAGGTTTCGATAGTTAACCTGCCCCCTTGTGGCATCGCATCGCGAGCATTTACCGCCAGATTGATCACCACTTGTTCAATCTGGTGCGGATCGACTTTCACAGAGCTTGCCGTAGGCGAGAGCACAGTTGTCAAGAGAATATCCTCACCGATCAAGCGCGTAAGCATTGTTTCAATATCAGCAATCACTTCATTAAGGTTGATAATGCGCGGGTTTAAGAGTTGCTTGCGGCTAAAGGCTAATAATTGACGGGTCAAGGCTGCGGCACGTTCACCGGCATGCTGGATATTCGCGACAAAATTGCGATTGCGGTCATCGGGACTTAATTTGGTGAGTAAGAGGTCACTATAGCCATTAATGACGGTGAGTAGATTGTTAAAATCATGTGCCACCCCCCCAGCCAATCGCCCTACCGCCTCCATTTTCTGTGATTGGCGCAATTGCTCTTCCAATTGCACGCGTTGGGTAATATCTTGGACTGTTCCAATCACCCGCACGAGGTTGCCCGCTTCATCATAGGTTCCTTGGCCTAGCGTTGAAATCCAGCGTATCTCACCATTAGTCAGAACGATCCGAAATTCAACCGTATAGACCTGCTTCTTGGTCATGGCATCCCCCAGCGCCGCCAAGACCCGTTCAAAATCGTCAGGGTGAATTAGCCGGACAAAACTATCCAGAGCATCATCAAATCGTTCGACCCCAAAGATTGCATAACATTGCGGCGAGCAGAAAATAACCCCCTGCTCCCGCTCCCATTCCCAAGCCCCCAGTTGGGCCGCCAACAAGGCCAAGTGCAGCCGTTTCTCACTAGCCTGCAGCGCATCCTCGGCTTGTTTCCGCGCAGTGACATCACGCGAAACACCGATCACACCGATGATATTCCCCTGCTCATCGCGATAGGGTGCTTTCGTCGAAAAATAGGTCCGTGTCACCCCCGCTGCCGTCAACTGATCTTCGGTCATTATGGCCTGCCCAGCGTTCATCACCCACTGATCACGCTCCTTGATGCGACGAGCGCTTTCCAGCGAGAAGAGTTCGCTATCATCTCTACCCAAGGCTTCATTAGCCGAGCGCCCCACAAACTGAGCCGCGGCCGGGTTAAAGAGCAAATAGCGACCTTGCCGATCCTTGACAAAGACAGCGTCGGTCGTGCCATCAGTCACCGCCCGCAGCAATTCGGTCGTCCGACGTAATTCAGTCTCGGCGCGCCGCCGTTCAGTCACATCATGATAGGTGAGCACAGCTAACTCAATTGCGCCGTCGGCACCGCGCACCGGTGCACCGCTAATACTCATCATTGATTCTTGGCCGGTAGAGGTTCGCCGAATAAACACCTCCTGCGCAGCAAGCACCTCTCCCTGCAAGACACGACGCAACGGCCACATAGTCGGGGGTATGGGCTCGCCGCTTGCCGTATAAAGGGCAAACTCCAAGTTGAGCGCCTCTGCCTGGGCGTGCGCTTCGACAATATCCTTAAAACCATAGCGTTGCAAGGCCGTTTGGTTCATCTCGAGAATCTTGCCGGTTGCATCAGTAACAATCAAGCCATCCAAAATGGTCGCCATGACGGTCTGCATCCGCGCCAAATGTTTTTCGGTTGTTCGTTTTGCCTCGCGTACAGCGGCTTCGGCGATCTTCTGATCATGAATATCCGTAGCTGTGCCATACCATTTGATAATCATACCGGCATCGTTACGGATCGGCACCGTGCGGCCAAGAAACCAGCGGTATTCCCCCCAAGCCATTTGAACCCGATGCTCCAGTTCGAAGGGCTGGCCTGTGCTCAGTGCCTGTTGCCAATGGCTAGCGACGAGGGCGCGATCCTCGGGGTGAAAAATGACCAACCACTGACCATGGATAATGGGGATGAGAATCTCACGCGCATGGCGGCTCATATAAAGAAATTTACCTTGCGGGTTTGTCACAAAGACAATATGTGGCATCGCATCCGCTAAATCACGAAAGCTCTGCTCGCTTGCATGGAGCGCGGCTTCATTCTGCTTGCGCACCGTAATATCCTGCATAAAGCTATGCCAAAAAATTGTACCATCCGGCTCTACTTCGGGCGTAGCAACGGCCTCCACCCAAATTTCGCCTTTCTGGGGATGTTGCACACGATATTCGGCGCTCCATAAGGAATGGTCACGCGCAGCTTCTTCCATAGCGCCACAAATCAGCGCGGCGTCATCAGGGTGAATCAGCCGAAATAGTAGTGAAGCATCGGCCAGGATCAAGTGAGGATCGAGCCCATAGATCTCTTCAACAGCCGGTGAGGCATAGGGCATCTCATAGGAGCCATTAGGACGGCGCGCAAAAGTACAGAGCGCGCCAGGCAGCATTGCAACTAATCGGGCAAGCTGCTCTTGAAAGGCAAGGCGATCGCGCAAGGCTGCTTCATTTTGGATACGCTGACTGATGTCACGCGAAATGACCATAAAGAACTGGCGCCCCCCTACCTCAATCTGAGCCAGCGAAGCTTCAACAGGCACCTCCTCACCATCCGCACGGACAGCATAAGTAACCCATAACTTGCCTACTTTGCGGTGGTGACCATTGCTACGGGTAAGGGTGTGGAAATGAGCCCGATGTACAGTCCGAAAACGCTCGGGTATAAATCTTTCGAGGGGCTGTCCTAACGCGCTGATCGCACTACAACGGAAAAGCCTCTCGGCGGCGGGATTAAACAGAAGAATCTGCTGCTGTTCATCAGCCAGTAAGATGGCATCATTGGCAGCCACAATCAATTGGGAAAGAAGACGCTCATTTTCGACCACGCGTTGCTCGGTGTAATGGCGTTGGGTGATGTCGCGTGTCACTTTTGCAAAGCCCTGAAGCTGGCCCGTTTCATCATAGAGCGCGGTGAGGACGCAGTTCGCCCAAAATAACGACCCATCTTTACGCACACGCCAGTCGTTGTCCTCGTTCCGTCCCGCTTGGACGGCTTGGCGTAAATGCTGTTGGGGAATCCCCTGCGCGACTTCAGATGGCCGATAGAAGCAAGAAAAATGTTGACCGAGAATCTCGGGAGCAGCATACCCCTTAATCTGTTCGGCACCAGCATTCCAAGTCAAGACATTGCCATGGCAATCCAACATAAAAATGGCATAATCTTGAATACCTTCCACCAACAGCCGAAAATGCTCTGCGGAGTCTTTCGTTGGTAAGGAGGATAAACTCGATTCTTTGTCTCTATATCCGTACATATTACCTACTCCGTACTGATTACTGAGTCGCATCTCGTAAAGGGGGATGTAGGGTGAACTGCGTAAATAAGCAATAATTG
The DNA here is from genome assembly GCA_019637645.1 of Caldilineaceae bacterium. Next base: position 42,313 of record JAHBVH010000066.1, on the reverse strand, counting down.
CACGTAACAGTCCGTTTAGGTGAGCGCTTGATGAAGGAGAGCATTAGAACAAATCATAGCAAAGTCGCGGCGACGAAGTAGCCAGTGAGCAAGCAGCAGGTAGGCGACTTTTGAGGACATTATCGCTTAGCTAAAGCGATAGACGATTCGCATAATCTCTTTGTTGGCTAGATCAGGCTGAATCATACGGTGTGTAAACTTACGAGTAACCAATTATATATGATTATCATCATACCATAAAGTGCACAAAGTTGGCTTAGGACAAAAATGGTAAATCTTATTAACTTTTGGACAAAACGCGCTGAGTTGTTCTTCTAATTTTGGTATTGAACCGACCTAACCAGTAGAATGGCAGCGGACGCCAACACATCCTATCACGAGACAATCACAGTAGAAGGAGCCTTTCACCATGCAATCTTTCCCACTTGAGTGGGTTCATTCGCTCTTTGACAGCTCGAAACCGATCATTGCCATGTGCCATCTGCACGCGCTCCCTGGTGACCCAGCCTATACCCCAGCGCGCGGACTCGAATGGGTGCTCGATCAGGCGCGGCAAGACCTGCATGCATTACAAGCGGGCGGTGTCGACGCGGTCATGTTCTCCAATGAATATAGCCTGCCCTACTTACTGAAGGTAGAACCGATCACCTATGTGAGTATGGCACGGATCATCGGCGAGTTGCGGCGAGAGATTACGGTGCCCTTTGGGGTCAACGTCTTGTGGGATGCCAAAGCATCGATCGACCTCGCAGTCGCCACCGGCGCGGCCTTTGTCCGTGAGATCTTTACCGGTGTCTATGCTAGTGATTTTGGCCTGTGGAATACAAATTGTGGGGAAGTCGTGCGCCACCAACATGCCATTGGCGGTCAACAAATAAAACGCTTCTATAACATCGTGCCCGAAGCAGCCGTCTACCTCGCCCAACGCGATGTAGCCTCCATTGCCCGCTCCACCGTTTTCAACACAAATCCCGATGTCATCTGTGTCTCCGGGCTAACGGCTGGGGTCGAAACGTCCCAGGAGACCTTGCGCCAAGTCAAAGAAGCCATCCCAACCACGCCCGTCTTTGCGAACACAGGTGTCAAGCTGGAAAATGTCACCGCCCAGCTAGCCGTGGCCGATGGGGCGGTCGTCGGCACGACCTTTAAAGAGGATGGGTATATTTGGAATCCCGTGGATGAACGTCGAGTCAAGACCTTTATGGCCAAGGTGAAAGAACTGCGCGCCTAGAACGAGAGCGCGCTGTCCGCAACTTGTAGAACAGATTACCTGTCCGCAATCCGTTCTAGGATCCACCATAGAGGAACGGATTTGTGGCGACGAATCCGCTCAATTCGCTCTAAAAATTCGCTGACAGCGCGCCCATCAGAAAGAGAGAACCATGGACAAGCGTTGGCAAGCTCTAGGGGAGTTGATCGTCAACTATTCTGTCGCGGTCAAACCAGGCGAAAAGGTGATGATCGCCATGGGCGAGGTAGAGACACTGCCCTTAGTACAGGCAGTCTATGCCGCTTGTATCCAAGCAGGCGCTTTGCCCCAAGTCCAATTTTTATCCGAAACCCTCCGCCATGCCTTGCTTAAGTATGGTAATCAGGCGCAACTAACCTGGCTGCCCGCAATCGAAGCCTATGGCATGGCCTGGGCCGATGTCTATATTGGGTTGCGCGGTGCGCATAATCTCTATGAGCTGGCCGACATTCCCACCGAGCGACTGACCCTAAATCAGCGCGCCCAAGGCAAGATCTCGACCCTGCGCTGGCAACAGACACGCTGGTGTCTGCTGCGGGTACCCAATGCCGCCTTTGCCCAACAAGCGGAGACGGATCTCGCGACCATCACCGACATGTTTTTCGATGCCTGCCTCCTCGACTGGCCGCGGGAGGTCGCAACCTGGCAACGCTGGGCGCGCCGCTTAGAACAAGGAAGAGAGATCCACATTGTGGGCAAAGGGACCGATTTACGCTTTTCGGTGGCAGGTCGCCAGTGGGTGGTGGGCGATGGTAAACTCAACCTGCCCGACGGTGAAATTATGACCGCACCCCATCCGGAGACGATTGATGGGGAGATCTACTTTGAATTTCCTGGCGTGCTCAGTGGCCGCCTCATGCACGACATCCGCCTCCGCTGGCAGCAGGGCAAGCTCGTCGAAGCCACGGCAAGCACGAACCAGGAATTCTTACAAGCCATTGTTCAGAGTGACGCGGGCGCTAGCCTCATCGGCGAATTTGCCTTTGGCGTCAATGCCCAGGTCACCCACTTCTGCAAAGATATTCTCATCGACGAAAAGATTGGCGGCACGGTCCACCTAGCGTTGGGCCGTGCCTACCCCGAAACCGGCGGCACCAATCAGTCGGCCATCCACTGGGATATTATCAAGGATACACGCCAAGAAGGCACTGTTTATTTGGATGGGGAGCCGATCCTAGCGCGGGGAAAATTTCTGTTCGATTAACCCTATGGTTCCTACGGTTCCTCCACCACCGGCGTCGCGAGGCGACAGTAGTCTAGCTCCCAAGTACCGGCGGCAGGATCAAATTCTTGGCGGTTCGCCACGGCAGCAATCGCTTCAAACTGGGCACGACACTTGAGGGTAATGTGGTCACCGGGCAGCAAAAGAATACCTTTGGTGTCGTCCAGTTTGAGGATGACCGTGCTACCCACGGGCGCCAAAGCAGCGTCCGACGCGGCAACCGTTAAGCGTACCATGCCTTTTCCGTTCATCTGCGGGCCGTAGTAGGTGCTGTAGCTCACGCCTTCGGCGCTGTAGCTCTGCACCTGAGCCGGTGCCGTCTGGCGCGCCAGGCTTTCAACCGCGGTCGCTACCATGCCGGTGATCGTGTAAACTGCCGTGTCCACCGGAATGGTCGTAAACCAAGCATAGCTGAGACCGTTGTTGCTCTCGGGTGCTGGTGAGCGTTGACACCCGACCAGCCCCAAGAAACAGAAAACGGCTACCCCTGTGGTAAACAACAATTTATCCACAAACGTCTCTTTATGGAGCGGGCATAACAGCATTGGTGTAGCCATACTTTTTTATTACGCACGCCAGCACCTACGCCATCGCTTGCGCATAGGCCCAATCCAGCCAGGGCAACAGCGCTTCAATCTCGCGCGTTTCGACGGTGGCACCACCCCAAATCCGCAATCCTGGCGGTGCATCGCGGTATGAAGCAATATCGTAGGCCACGCCTTCTTTGTCGAGCAGATCGGCAATCCGTTTGGCTTTAGCCGCTTGCTCATCTGCCGACAGTGCCCGATAGACCGGGTCAACAATTTTGAGGCAGATCGACGTGCTCGAGCGCGTGGCAGGATCTTCGGCCAGAAAATCAACCCACGGTGTACGGGCCACCCAAGCAGCTAACGCGGCCAGGTTCCCCTGGGATCGCGCCAACAGCGCCGGTAACCCACCAATCGCTTCGGCCCATTTCAAGCCATCCAGCGCATCTTCTACGGCTAACATGGAAGGAGTGTTGATGGTTGAACCTTCAAAGATGCTGCGATCAACCTTACCCCCTTTGGTCATCTGGAAGATCTTGGGCAGCGGCCAGCTAGGTTGATAACTCTCCAAACGCGCCACGGCACGGGGGCTCAACGCAATCATCCCATGAGCAGCCTCACCCCCCAAGACCTTCTGCCAAGACCAAGTCACGACATCCAATTTATCCCACGGCATCGCCATGGCAAAGACCGCTGAGGTGGCATCACAAATGGCTAGCCCTGCCCGCTCTGTGGCAATCCAATCACCGTTGGGGACACAAACCCCAGAGGTCGTGCCATTCCAGGTAAAGACCACATCGCGCTGCCAATCGACTTGGCCCAAGTCGGGCAAACGCCCATAGTCGGCGGTAAAAGCCCGTACATCGGGCAGACGTAACTGCTTTTGGACATCGTTGATCCAACCCTTGCCAAAGCTCTCCCAACCCAACAGATCTACCCCCCGTGGGCCTAATAATGACCACAAGGCCATTTCAATCGCGCCGGTATCAGAAGCCGGCACAATGCCACACAAGTAATCGGCGGGCATGCCGAGTACGGCTTTACTGCGTTCAATGGTCTCTTGTAGGCGCGCTTTCCCCGGTTTGGCGCGATGGGAGCGGCCCACCAATGCCCCTTGTAGCGCATCGAGCGACCAGCCCGGTCGCTTGGCACAAGGACCGGACGAAAAGTTAGGATTCTTTGGCGAAATAGTCGGTTTTGTCATCTCTGGTTCTTATCTATTGCATGGTAAAACAGATTGCTTGGCACAAAAAACTGTCTAGGCAGATAATCGACGTTTCAATTGCATAATGCGGTTATAAGATTGATCAATGCGTTCTTGACTAATCGTTCCGGCTTCGACCAAGCCCAGCATAATTTCATGCAGGCGATCCGCACCGGCGTTGCGACTAAAGGGGATATTATTGGAAAAAGCAATGATGTCTACGCCCGCTTCAAGGGCTAAACGCACTGCTGTTTCTAACTCATATTGATGGGCGATGGCCCCCATCTGCATATCATCGGAGATCACTACCCCTGTATAGCCTAACTGTTCACGCAGGATCCCCGTAATGATCCGCTGCGACAGCGTGGCCGGATGGTCGGGGTCTAAGGTGGCATTAAAGATATGCGCGGTCATAATAACATCACATTGTTGCTCCCCGATCAGGGCCGCATAGGGGGCCAGCTCGGTAACATTCCAGGTATCGGTCACATCCACAAAGCCATAGTGGGTATCGCCACGCGAACTGCCATGTCCGGGGAAATGCTTTAGGGTGCAAAAGACCTTATGGGCCCGATGGCTTTCAATCACCGAGCGTGCGTGGGTAGTCACAACAGCCGGATCAGCAGAATAACTGCGTTCATAGCGTCCGATCACAGGGTTGGTCGGGTTGGTATTGAGATCAACAACCGGGGCCAAGTTCAGATTAATGCCCAGTTCCGCCAGCCGCTTCCCGGTGCTATCTCCTTGGGCTTGGGTTAGCTCGACTGGATTTTCTCCCAAAAATTGGGCCGAATAATTGGTCACAATCCCAAAGCTACGCGGCAAGCGCGTCACCCAGCCCCCTTCTTGGTCCGCCGCGATCAACAAAGGATGAGGGCTATAGCCATGTAAGGTCGCAGTCAGTGCTTGTAACTGCTCGGGCGACTCGACGTTACGACCAAAAAGTACCACACTGCCGACCAGCCCATCGGCAATCTGTTGCACAATCTTGCTCCGCATATCTACCGAGCGACCATTGAAGCCCACCATGATCATCTGACCAATTTTAGTCGATAAGGAGGCTTCGGGGGTAGGAATATCCGGCTGCAAAACTGCGGCGGCCAGCGGCGGCAGCAACGCCGCGCCGCGATGATCGGTAAAAGCGGTGACGCTCGCATTGGCTGCCCCTACCAGCGAAGCCGACTGACAGCCAGCGAGGAGCGCGCCAGCAGTCAATTGCAACGTTTGGCGCAAAAAGGTACGCCGAGTTGTGATACCCATCTTGGTTATTTGCCTATAGGGTTGGTCGCACTTACTCTGGGCATGGATTGGGGTTTCCTGGCTTGGGCAGTTTCATGCCCAACACGTGTGCCCAACCGGCATGACAACAAGAGGAGAGGGCAAAGGTAGCAGCATATTTCAGCGACCAACAGGATTCATGTTGATGGGGCGAATTGTAGCGCGCAAGTCAGGAAAGAGCAAGGTAACGGCCATCTCTGTTGACATTTGACAAGAAAGCTATCTGGCGGTATCCTCTATTGTCAACAATCGATGATTTACCAGCCCAGGTGCGCTCATTTCCCCGATCTTGCGCATAAAGGGGGAAGCCCGGTGAAGTCTTGATAGACCACTCCGGCACTGTCCCGCAACGGTAAATAATCATGAATAATCAATAATTAATTGTTAATGCTCGGCTTGGAACCGACACTCATTGACAATTAAAAATTGTCAATTGATTATTCATGATTAGCAAGTCCGATCACCCGCCTGTGTTGTTGCTGTCGTGCTCCTTCGTGGTCAAAGGAGGTCAGGTGCCAGGTAATTTGATGGACTTGTGCTCTTGCCCGCCCTTTGGCGGGTTTTTTGTTTTGGCAGTCGAACCGTTTCGTGGATGAATGTGGATGGATCAAGGTGGCATGAACCAAAATCCCAACGATGCGCCCAGCCAGGCGCCCTATGCCAAGCATTTGTTTATTTGTGCTGGCCGTTATTGTGATCCGAGCGGGCAAGCAATGGCCTTGTACAACAGCTTGGCGCGTCTATTGGGCGACTATGGTCGCTATGACAATCCGCTCCGCATCAAACGGGGGCTGACACCGTGTCTGGGGGTCTGTTACAACGGGCCGCTCTTAGTCGTCTACCCCGATGGCATCTGGTATCACCACGTGGATGAGGCGCTGTTGCGCCGCATTATTCAAGAGCATTTGATTGGTGGCGCGCCGGTGACCGAAGCAATTTTTCATCGCCTGGATGAAAATCCGGCACTGGCCCCCACGTCAGCACCCGCTTCGTCGGAAACGGGTCTACCCTGAGGAAAAGAGAGAAAGGAAGGCGTGTCATGCGTCGTTATCACCTACATGCTTTGTTATCCATAATCCTGTTGAGCGCGCTCCTGGTCAGCTGTACGGCACCGGTCGCGCCCGGAGCGATGCCCACCGTTGAGCCAACCACCCCGCCAGCCAGCGCGCCGACGGGCGAGGCCGAGCCGGCCACAGCAGTTGCACCAACGACCAATCTCACAGATGGTTGTCTGGAAGCGTTCGATCCCAACGTGGATTACTTCCCCGCGAAGATCAGCCTGACCTATACCGATGGCTTCAGCGTGGCCTATCACAACAGCTACAAAGTGGTTACCGTTGTGACACCGTGGCCCGGGGCCGAAGAAGCACAGGAATATGTGTTGGTGCAATGTGGCGCGCCCACACCAGCGGGTTTCGACGCGAGTCAGGTTATCGAAGTACCTGTGCAGCGGATTGTCACCATGTCCACCACCTATTTACCCTTTTTGGACGCCTATGGTGTGCTTGATCGGCTCGTTGGGGTGGATGACATTACCTATGTCAATAATCCCACTGTTCTACAAATGGCCGAAGCGGGTCAGGTAGTCCAGATCGGCTATGGTGCAAGCGTGAATGTGGAACAGGTCTTAGAGCTGGCCCCTGATCTGGTCATGACCTATGGTTCGGGCTCACCAGACTATGATGCCCATCCGGTCTTACTCAATGCGGGGATCAAAGTGGCGCTCAATGCCGAATGGCTGGCCACCTCGCCGCTGGACCGCGCCGAATGGGGGAAATTCCTGGCCCTCTTCTTTAACGAAGAAGCCGCGGCCGAAGCGCTCTTTGCCGCGACCGTGGCCCGTTATGAAGCGTTAAAAGCGCAAGCCGCGGCCGTCACCGACCAGCCGACGGTGTTGACCGATAGCGCCTACCAAGGCACTTGGTATGTGGCAGGCGGGCGCAGCTACACCGCCCAATTGTTGGCTGACGCCGGTGCGGCTTATGTCTGGGCCGATGATGAATCGACCGCCAGCATGCCGGTGCCTTTTGAACTTGTCTTTGACCGGGGCGCAACCGCCCAATATTGGATCAATGTGGGCATGGTCAGTTCACTGGCCGAACTCCAAGCGATGGATGAACGCTACCCTGAATTTACGGCCTTTGCCGAAGGCAATGTCTGGAATAACAATAAACGCCAAAATGCCAACGGCGGCAACGACTACTACGAAAGCGCCGTCGCCCATCCGGATAACGTGCTTGCCGATCTCATTGCGATCTTTCATCCTGAGCTACTACCCGACCATGAATTCATCTATTTTCAACAGCTACCGTAAACGCTGGTCGCATTCACCAGCCAGGGGAGATAGGTTTGTGCGAGCCAGAAAAGGGAACCAGCGATGATCGAAAGCACGGATGGAACGATCATTTGGCCGCGATTGGGGCTGCGCCGGGTCGCGCTCTTCGGCTTGCTCTTGGCATTGCTGGGCGCGTTCCTACTCAGTTTGGCCCTAGGCTCGGTACAGATCCCGCTGGATAATGTCGTGCGTATCCTGTTGGGTGGCACGCCGGATAAAGCGACGTGGGCCGATATTCTCTTTAAGTTTCGGCTGCCCAAGGCCCTCACGGCTGTCCTGGCGGGCAGTGCGCTGGCGGTCAGCGGGTTACAGATGCAGACGCTCTTTCGCAATCCACTGGCAGACCCCTACATCTTGGGCGTCAGCTCCGGGGCCAGTTTAGGGGTGGCGTTGGTGATGCTCAGTGTAGGTACAACCGCGACCAAAATTGTGGGCAGCTTAGGACTTTATGGCGACCTGGGGCTGGTCCTCGCGGCTAGCTTGGGGGCGGCCCTGGTCCTGGGCTTGGTCTTGCTCGTAGCGCAACGGGTCCAAAGTAGCTTGACCTTGCTCATTTTGGGCTTGATGTTTGGCTATCTCACCAGCGCCTTGGTCAGCCTGTTGATCTACTTTAGCCTCCCCGAACGGATTCAGGTCTTTAGCCTCTGGAGTGCAGGCAGCTTTGGCAGCGTAACGTGGAGCCAACAACGCATCTTTGTGCCAGTGATTGGCCTGGGATTGGCCGCGGCCCAGCTCCTACCCAAAGCGCTCAACGCCTTGCTCTTGGGCGACACCTATGCGCGCAGCATGGGCGTGAACGTGGTCCAGACGCGACGGTGGATCATTCTGTGCGCCTCGTTGTTGGCTGGCACGGCCACCGCTTTTTGTGGGCCGATTGGCTTTTTGGGCGTGGCCGTGCCACATCTCTGCCGCACACTCTTTAACACCGCGGATCATCGGGTATTGGTCCCCACTTCCATGCTCTTGGGCGCGACCATTGCGCTCTTGGCCGATCTGATCGCGCAAATGCCAGGTAGCCAGACCGTTTTGCCGGTGAATGTCATCACCTCGCTCTTTGGTGTCCCCGTCATCATCTGGGTTTTGTTACGGCAACAGCAGTTGCGCGCTTCCTTTGCCGGATAGCGCTCTTAGGAAAGCTCCATCTATGGCAAACCTTCTCAGCACCCAACAACTAGCCGTCGGCTATCACTTGGCCGGTCGCACCACCACCGTGCTGGACATGATCAACGTGGCCCTCCAGCCCGGTGAGTTAACTTGTCTCATTGGCCCCAACGGCGCGGGCAAATCTACCCTGATGCGCACCTTGGCGGGCATGCAGCCCCCGTTGGCCGGGCGCGTTCGCCTGGGGGAACAGGATCTCCAGCGCCTGCCACCGGCCCAAGTTGCGCAAACCTTAGCAGTCGTCTTAACCGAGCGGGTCGAGGTGGGCAATCTCTCGGCCTATGCCTTGGTCGCGCTGGGCCGCCATCCCTATACTGACTGGCGTGGTCGGCTCCGCGAAGCGGATGAACACATTGTTCGCCAAGCCATCACCACCGTTGGCGCAACCCACTTGGCCGCGCGACCGGTGAGCGAGCTGAGTGACGGTGAACGCCAAAAGGTGATGATCGCCCGCGCGTTGGCCCAAGAGCCAACCGTGCTCCTCCTGGATGAGCCGACGGCCTTTCTCGATCTCCCCCGCCGTGTCGAGATGATGCAGCTTTTACATACCCTTGCGCGCGAACGACAACGCGCCATCTTGCTTTCGACCCACGATCTCGATCTGGCGTTGCGCATTGCCGACCGCCTATGGCTTCTGCCGGCAGGCGGGCCGTTGACCGTGGGGATGCCCGAGGAGTTGGCCTTCAATGGGGCATTGGCCCAAGCCTTTCGCAGCGAAGGGGTGGAGTTTGACAGTGAACAGGGCGCTTTTCGCATCCACCGCCATGCCTGTGGCCCCATCGGGTTGACCGGCCAAGGAGCCGCTGCGCTTTGGACCGCCCGTGCGCTGGAACGGCTCGGCTATGAAGTGGTGAACGACCAGCCCCAGTTGCCCCTCCATGTCTCCATTCATGGCAGCAACGGGGCAACCCGCTGGCAGACCAAAGGTCCCACCTTTCAGAGCGAACATACCTCCCTCACCGCGGTGGTGGAGCAGCTCCGTGGCCGTTAACGCGAGGATCCGTTCAGATGGCTACCAATAAGGGTACGCAGATTCAGTGTGTACCGCCCGGAAGGGACGGTGCTACCGAACAACGCCGGCTAAAGCCCGCTTCAAGGGGCGGTGCGCACACCCAATATCAAAGAAAATTTTTGAACGCTGTATTAATTAACAATGGCCTTATCCGCGTCAATCCGCGTGTATCCGCGTCCTAAAATCTTATTGTCCGCCCGTGAATCCCATTGATGTCATCCGTTCGGAGGAGTGACCATGCCACCTACGCCAACACCAGCCTTGATGATCCTAGGCACCCATTCGAACGCGGGCAAGAGCCTGTTGGTCACGGCCTTTTGCCGCATTTTTGCTCGACGCGGGATTCGGGTTGCCCCCTTTAAGGCCCAAAATATGAGCAACAATGCCGGTGTCACTGCCACTGGTGGTGAAATGGGGCGGGCCCAACTAGTGCAAGCCGAAGCCGCTGGCCTTCTCCCGCACACCGACATGAATCCCGTTTTGCTTAAACCCGAGACGGCCCCTGATGGCCGCGCCCGCAGCCAGGTTGTGCTCAATGGCAAGGTTATCGGTCATTTGGCGGCCCACAATTGGTTTGATCTCAAGCGCCAACTTTGGGATGAAGTCCGCGCCGCGTATGATCGGCTAGCGGCCCAATATGAGTTGATTATTCTGGAAGGGGCTGGCAGTCCGGCGGAGATCAATCTAAAACAGGGCGATATCGTAAATCTACGCATGGCGCGCCATGCCCAAGCCCCTTGTCTCTTGGTCGGTGACATTGACCGGGGCGGGGTCTTTGCGGCATTGGCGGGTACGCTGTTGTTGCTCGAACCAGCCGAACGGGCGCAGATCCAGGGCTTCTTGATCAATAAATTCCGCGGGAGTCCGGCTCTACTAGGCAACATCAATGAATTTTTCCGCGAGAAGGCCTTTGGCGTACCAACCGTGGGTGTGATCCCCTATCTACCTGACCTTCAGATTGCCGATGAAGACGCGGTTGCCCTCGACAGCCAGCGCAACGCAGACCAAACCAGCGGGGCGCTTGATATTGCGGTCATTCAGTTACCCCATGTAGCCAATTTCGATGAATTTGCCCTGTTGGCTGCCGAGCCCGGTGTACGCGTTCGCTATGTGCGCGAAGCCCACAGCTTAGGCACACCGCAGGTGATCCTGCTGCCCGGCACCAAAGCGACCTTGGCAGACCTCGCTTGGCTCCGTGAACGGGCATTGGATCAAGCCATTTTGGCAGCACCAGCCACCACCCAAATTGTTGGCATTTGTGGTGGCTATCAGATCTTGGGGCAACGCTTGGCCGATCCTTTGGGCATTGAGAGCACCGCGGGCACGGTCGCGCCAGGGCTTGGCCTCTTGCCGGTGACGACTGAATTTCACCCTAGCAAACAGACGAGCCAAAGCCGCCTGCGCTTGGCCGACGGCACAGTTGTCACTGGCTATGAGATTCACAGCGGCGAAAGTACATTGCTCCACGGCGAGCCGCTAGGCGCGATCATTGAACGCAATGGCGAAGCGCTGACGGTGGCCGACGGCGCAATGGTTGAGCAGGGCCGAATCTGGGGCTGCTATCTGCACGGAATTTTTGAGGATGACACCTTCCGCCAAGCGTGGCTCCATCGCCTTGGTTGGCAAGGCACGGCCCAATCAACGGCGCGACTACGTGCCTACGCCTATGACCGGCTTGCCGATGCCGTGGAAAGTGCGGTAGACTGGAGCTATCTTGAACCTATGCTCGCCGGGCTTGCGGCTCGCGGGTGATTTATCGCCTAACATAAGCGGCCTATGATCAACAGCAGCTGTCAAAATTGTTAAAATTAAAAGAGGTCAACGCATCGTCATGAAGCTCATCGTTACCCAAGATTACGCGGCCATGAGTCGCGCGGCCGCCGATTGGACAATTGCGGCTATCCAAGCCAAGCCGGCTAGCACCATTGTCTTCCCCACGGGCAAAACCCCCGAAGGGTTATACCACGAATTACTCGCGCGCCATCGCCAGGGCGATTTTGACCCGACGGCGCTGCGCGTCTTTGTCTTGGACGAATATGTAGGTGTCACGCTGGACGACCCGCGGGCACTCTCTGGCTGGCTGCAACGAACCTTTTTTACCCCGCTGGGCATTCGCCCCGAACAGATCGCGCCCTTGCCGGGCGATGCCCCCGATCCGGATGCCGCTTGTCGTGCCTATCATGCGGCGCTCCTCGCGGCGGGGGGACTCGACATCGCGATTTTGGGCCTAGGGCCGAATGGGCATATTGGCTATAATGATCCGCCAGCGGATGCCTCCGCCACCACCCGCGTTCTGAACTTGAGCGAATCCAGCCTTGCCACTTGTGCCAAAGAGTGGGGCGGGCGGGATCGCATTCTGCCCCAAGCCATGACCATTGGGATGGATCTGCTGCTGGCTGCCCGCCAGAAATTGCTGATCGTTTCGGGAGCCCATAAGCGCGAAATTTTGCACAAAAGCCTCTATGGGCCGCTGGATCCAGAAGTACCAGCTTCCTATTTACAGCAGGCCGACCAGGTTACGGTCATTACCGATGAAGCCGCCGCGCCAGAAAGGTAAGTATGCCACGGTTAACCAAGATCTACACCAAAGGGGGCGATAAAGGCACCACGGCCCTTGGGGGCGGCCAACGCGTATCCAAAGATGAGCTGCGCGTGGCGGTCTATGGGAGCGTAGATGAGCTCAATTCACACATCGGCTTGGCACGGGCGCTGGGGGTCTGCAAACGGCTGGATGAGGAACTGGCTCACATTCAGAATGAACTCTTTGATCTCGGCTCGGATCTCTGCTTTTTGGAAGAAGACAAAGGGAAATGGCCGCTACCGCAGATCGAGGCGCGTCATGTGGAAAAGCTGGAAGCGCTCATTGATGAAATGACCGCGGTGGTTGGTCCGCTACAGAACTTTATTCTGCCGGGCGGCGTTCTGGGCGCGGCGCAACTACAGGTGGCGCGCACGGTCTGTCGCCGCGCCGAACGCGAAGCGAGCACGCTGGCACGGGAACAAGGAGTTGGGCCGCAGGTGTTGAGCTACCTCAATCGCCTCTCGGACGCGCTCTTTGTCATGGCCCGCTTCGAAAATCATCAGCGCGACATGCCCGAACCACTCTGGAAACCGGGCGCTTAAAAGAGATAGGACACGGATAGACGCCGAGGAACGCGGATCAAGGAAGCAAGCGCTATCGCGCGGCGAAAAGCCACCTGCAACGCTTTTCGCCGTGCCAAGACGGATCTTTACCTTATGCATTATTATAGCCGCCCATCATATGACCCCACTGCACCGTCTTTGACGGGCGTGTTGCTGACCAATGTTGGTTCACCAACAGCCCCAACAGCCAACGCGGTGCGTCCCTATTTGCGCCAATTCTTGGGCGATCCACGGATCATTGAGCTGCCGCGTTGGCTTTGGTGGTTGATCCTCCACGGCATCATTCTCCAAACCCGCCCGCGGCGCTCAGCCCGCCTCTATCAACGGATTTGGACCACAGAGGGGTCGCCCTTGTTGCTCAACCTGGAGGCACAACGGGAAGCGCTCCGGCAAGCACTCTTTGCCGCCACCGACAAGATGATCCCAGTCGCCATAGGCATGCGTTACGGCAAGCCAACACTACAAGAAGCGCTGCGCCAACTTGATCAAGCGGGCGTACGCCGTCTGTTGATCCTGCCGCTCTATCCCCAATATTCAGCCACCACCACCGGCACTTCGCTGGATGGCGTCTTTGCCGAGTTACAGCGCTGGCGTTGGCCCCCCGAATTGCGCACCGTGCTCCACTACCCTGACCATCCGGCCTATATCGCTGCCCTAGCCAATCGTGTCACCGAATCTTGGCAGCAGCACGGCAAGGCCGAACGCCTGCTCCTTTCCTTTCACGGCATTCCCCGCAGCTATGCCGAAAAGGGAGATCCTTATTTCCATGAATGCCAACAGACGGCCCATTTATTGGTGGAGCGCTTGGGCTTGGCCGCCGAAGAGTATGCGGTCGCTTTTCAGTCACGCTTTGGGCCTGCCGAATGGCTGCGCCCCTATACCGACGAGCTGTTAACCGCGTGGGGTCAACAAGGCGTGCGCAGTGTCCAGGTGCTGGCACCTGGCTTCTCCAGTGATTGCCTAGAAACCTTGGATGAGTTGGGAAATGAGGGGCAGGAAACCTTTTTAGCAGCCGGTGGTCATACCTACAGCTATATCCCGGCCCTCAACGCGCGGCCGGATCACATCGCCGCGTTAACGAGCATCATGCTACAACATCTTCAAGGTTGGGAAAGTATCGGCAGCGCAACGGCGGATACCAATTTCCGCGCAGCCCAGGCGCTAGCAACTTGCCAATGAGTAGCTGGATGAGTAGCAAGATGCGTAGCTGGCTCCACGCGCTCGCGTTTGCCTTTGGCTTCCTCACGGTGCTGCCCGTGCCCCAAGTGTCCTATGCACCGGGGATCTTAGGCCGGGCCAGCCACTGGTTTCCGGTGGTAGGCTTGGTGCTGGGGTTGCTTGTCACCGGGGCGCACTGGGGGCTCGTGCAGATCTTTCCACCGCTCGTCGCGGCTGGGCTCACCGTGACGCTGTGGGCCGCATTGACGGGTGGCCTCCATCTGGATGGGTTAGCCGACTGTTGTGATGGGCTGTTGGCCGCCACCAGCCGTGAACGTCGGTTGGAGATCATGCGCGATCCGCGCACTGGTGCGTTTGCCGCGGGGGGACTTGCCCTGTTTTTGCTTGTAAAAGTGGCCGCGGTCGCCGCCCTCCCAGCTTTTACCCCGGCCCTCCTGATAGGGCCGATTGGGGCGCGGGCCCTGTTGCTCTGGGTAGCCCAACAACCAACGGCGCGCCCCGGTGGCCTAGGTGCCGACTTGGCCGCGGGTCTGTCAGCGCGTAGCTGGTTGAAGGCGCTGCTGCTGCCGCTGCTGACATTGTTCCTTTGGCCCACACTCCACACCGCGCTCGCCGCGCTCTTGGCGATAGCTATCACTTGGTGGCTCATTCGCATTGCCCATCGTCGGCTGGGTGGCGTCACAGGAGATGTCTATGGGTTGGTCGTGGAAATGGTTGAATTGGCGATCTTGTTGGCCCACACTGTACTGACTTTTTAGAAGCGTCAAATCGGGCATTAGCCCCAGTAAACTTTACCCTAAAGCTGGATTAACGCCACGTTATTAAGCAGACCGCAATCCCAAGTCCTGGGTTTGTTCTCAAAATCACTTGAAACAACGCGAGGGCTATGCTATTGTAGCAACATGCCAATGCCAATTTTAGAGGGCGTTGGCAAAATTATGCTGTGTACTGTCGTCGTACTATCATCTCTTTTCGGCCAAGAAGCACTTGGCTATTTTGGCCGCGCCAAGCGCAATTGTGCCTGGCTAGCGCCGTGTGCCTGTGAGAAATCACTAGAGATCGAGGGAACTCATGTTACGCTTACGTCTTCTCCGTTTGATGCTTACTGTGACAGTCTTTGCTGTCTTCACCGCCTGTACACCCGTTGCACCCCAGAGCACCGCCCCCACGGCTGAACCAGCCGCCGAAGCAGCCGCGCCAATCGAGTTGGCTGGGATCAAGAACTATTTATTAGAAAAGACAACGGCCTTGAGCCAAGCGACGGCTGCCTTGCGCGATGCTAGTGACGCTTATTACACATTGGCCCAAGCCACCGACTTTGCCTATGCCACCCTCTGGGAAACCCAAACAGCAACCGTTACGGCGACGCTTCTCGCCGCGCGCGCGGCTTGGCTACAGGCAAGCCCACTCTACGAACAGATGGAAGGCATTGTGGCAGGGACGCCCAGCTTGGCCGAATTTGATGTCATCTTGGATGCCGGTGCAAGTGGCGAAGACGATCCAGAGAACGCTGTCCCCTTTGATCTCACCTTGCCCGATGGGCGCGTCTTGCCCAAGCCGGGGAATCTCTTTGGGGTGTTGGAAAGTACCCTGTGGGGTACCTATGCCGACTATACCGTACCAGAGGTCGAGGCCGACTTTGACGACAATGGCGTCGTCGATCTTGGGGATGCCTTGCCCGAAGCGAATGTCCTAAAAGCCGCCGCCGATACCTTGGACAGCTATGCCGCGGAACTTGCCGCCGCAGCTGACGCTTGGCAACCGACCGAAACCGATGCCTTTACGGCCTTGGTCGTCATGGTGCCAACCATGAACGAATACTTTGGCTCCTGGCGCGATTCGCGCTTTGTAGCGGGTGAAGCTTCTACCCAACGCGATTTCGTAGCAATTTCCCGGTTGGCGGATATTCAAGATATTCTAAGCGGGTTAGAAGTTGTCTATGCCGAAATTCAGCCTCTTGTCGCGACGGTGGATACAGCCCAAGGGGAGCAGATTGGCACGGGCTTAAGCGATCTAAAAGCCTTTGTGGCAGACATCTATGCCCAAGAAAATGACGGGAAGCGCTTTACCGCTGAAGAAGCTGATCTGTTGGGAGCCGAAGCGCAAAATCGCGCCACCGCCGTCACGGGCCAAATCAGTCAAGTTGCGGCGCAGTTGGGCATTGAGATCCAGGAATAAGCTTATGTGGCACCGGTTGATTGTTCTGTCTTTGGTTACTCTACTGCTATGGCCGACAACCCTGTGGGCACAAGCAGCAGAGCAACAGCCCGCCCAGGCCGCGGAAGCCTTGCGCACGGCGCTCTTTCAGGCACAGCTCCAGATCGCCCATGATCGAGCCGGGGCGCAGGCCCAAGTTGAGCAAGCGCTTGCACACTATGCTGCCCCGTGGAGTGAAACACTTCAGCAGGGCGATCCCGTTATTGCCAAGCAAATCCAAGCTGGTTTGGCCGCCGCGCAAGCAGCCACCCAGCAAGGCGATGCGAACGCCTTGGCGGTCGCCCGAGCGCAACTTTGGACGGCACTCTTACAAGGAGCACAACAGATTGTCGCAGCGGCCATGCAGGCAGACGATTTGGCAACCGCCCAGCAATGGCTGGCCGTGCGCGAATTTCGCCATGCCACCCGTTTCTCGCGGCCCGGTGCCGACGCGACCCTGGCGCTAACAGCCTTGCGCGCCGGTCAGATTAGCACCGAACAGGCGATCACAGCCATTAATGCCGACCTGCTTGATACCTATCAGGCCCGTATGGCCGAAGCGCTCCACGATTTAGCCGCGGCGGATCAACAAGGCTTTGCCAGCCGACGGGCCGAACATGCGGCGCTAGCGCAAGGCTATTTTGCGATTTTGCAACCAGCCTATCAAACACAGCGGGGCGCCGCCGCGGCGGCCCAAGCCCAAGCAGCTTTTGCCAAGCTAACCACCGCCGCCCAGCAGGGCACAGCGCTGACGAATGCAACGGCAGCAGTCACGACGGCTTTAGAAGGATTTCGGGCTGCGCCCCTTACGCCCGATGAACAACATCGCCGCGCGGGTCAGTTGTTGCGCTTTCTGAGTTTGGTCCCTGTGGAATATGGCCGCGGTGTACGCGATGGGGTTGTCACCACCGAGCTAGAAATTCGCGAAGCGATCACCTTTCGCGCGGGTGCCGAAGCGGCTTTCCGTGATCTAGAGACGCTCCTCGCGGCCCAGGACACAAACCAAACTGCCGCCGCGGCGGATCTACTCAGGCAGTTGGACAAGCAGTTGAGCGAAGCAGTCGCCCATAGCACGGTAGCGGAGCCAAGCAGCGTGACGGAGACCACCGATCAGCTACTGACGGTACTCAGGACGATCATGCCTGCGGCGTGGTTACAGGCCGACAGCAATGCTGATTTTGATGTCATTGCTTCGGCACTCGATCAGATGGAAGCGGCGGCGCGGGAAGGTGAGTATGCGCTGGCCGAATCGGCACGGCTGGAAGCGTATGCCATCTTGGAGAGCGGCCCGGAAGCCAAGCTGACCGCCTTTGCGCCCCAGATGATCACACCGATTGAAGATCTCTTCTGGTATGGACAAGGCGAGCAGAAGGGGCTAGCTTATCTGATTGAGCAGAAAGCGCCAGACGCAGTTATCGGGGCCAGCCGGCAGGCGCTCGACCTACAATTGGCCGAAGCGCAGCGCCTAGTCAGCGGCGATGTGGCCCCAATGGCGGTTTTGAGTAATGCGGCGTTGATCGTCTTCCGCGAAGGCTTAGAAGCGGTGCTGATCTTGGCGTCGTTACTTGCCAGTCTGCGGGTGGGCACCCGCCGCCATCTACGTACACCGCTTTGGCTGGGCGCAGGGCTGGCCTTGTTGGCATCGGCACTGACATGGGTGGTGGCCCGCACGGCGTTAACAGCACTTGCCCGCTATGGGGAACGGCTCGAAGCGGTCGTGTCACTGATTGCCGTTGCCGTGCTTTTGCTCATTCTCAACTGGTTCTTCCATGAGGTTTACTGGACAGGTTGGATGGCAAGTTTCCATGTGCAGAAGCACCGCCTTGTCCAGCAGAGCGCGGGTCAATTTATTGGGCTCTTGCTCTTAGGTTTTTCCAGCATCTACCGCGAAGGCTTCGAGACCGTCCTCTTTTTGCAGGCATTGGTGCTCGACGCCGGGAACACGATAGTCCTGGGTGGGGTGGCGGTGGGTCTAGCAGCCACCGCGGTGATTGGCTGGCTGGTCTTTGGGCTACAGGCTCGGCTACCCCACAAAAAGATGCTCATCGCCACCGGTGTGCTGATTGGGGCGGTGCTTTTGATGATGGTTGGCAATACCGTTCATGTGTTGCAAGTGATTGGCTGGCTACCGATTCACCCCATCCGCTGGCTTACGCTGCCCTACTGGAGTGGGATGTGGTTGGGCCTCTATGCCACCTGGGAAGGGATCAGCTTCCAAGTCACCGCTGGCACCTTTGTCATTGGCAGCTATTTCTTGGCCGAATATATGCAGAAGCGCAAACACGCACAGGCCGTTGCCCGGCATGCCCACGGGACAACCTAAACGACGACCTACACAACGACCTACACAACGACCTACACAACGACCTACACAACGACCTACACAACGGGAAAAGAAAGCTGCCAGGTTTTGAAAACCTGGCAGCTTGGGCAAAGCTGCCCGCTCTAACGACATGATGGCTCACGCTTCTCTCAACATCCGCACCCGTCAGCTCCCCTTTCGGGTTGGCACAACCTCGTATATCATCGCCGCGGATCTGCTGCCCAACGCCCAGTGGTTGGCGGATTATGTGCAAGATATGCAACTGGTGCTGTTTGACCTCCCCGACGGCCCGAGCAACCTGCCCAGCGCCGCGACAGTCGCGGCGCTGGCGGCGTTGGGGCGCGACCAGGATCTCACGTACACCGTCCATTTGATCGAGGATCTCACGGCGGCCCCACCCCCGATCCTTCATCCATCCATGCAGAAAGCTCAAGCCGTTATCACACAGACGGCCGCGTTGACGCCATGGAGCTATGTGCTTCATCTTGAAGGCCGCTCGGTACGCGCACCGGCGACAGCACCGGCCACGTTAACAGCATGGCAACAAGCGATGAGCGCCACCTTACAACACTTGGCGGATTGGCTGGGTGATGGCCGCCAACTCGCCGTCGAAAATCTGGAAGGCTATCCACCCACTTTTGTCGAGCCGGTGGTCAACCAGACGACGGCCAGCCGTTGTTTCGATATTGGCCATCTCTGGCTCGATGGTTACGAGCCGTTGCCCCTCCTCGCAGCAGCCCTGCCCCAAACGCGCGTCATTCACCTCCATGGCCTCCATGAGGGGCGCGACCATCAATCGTTGGCCCATTTGTCTCCAGCCCAACTCGATCCGATCATCACCTTGCTCTTGCGCCAAGGCTATACGGGTGTCCTCACCTTGGAAATTTTCGGCGAGGCGGATTTCTGGTCATCGCTAGAGGCCCTCCACGCCAGCCTCGACCGCTGCCAACGCAGTAGGGCGAATGAAGGTTAAAAATGTTCGGGATACGCTGTTCACCCGGCGCTGAAGCGCCAGGCTAGTGAACAACGCCCGCGGAAGCGGGCTTTAGCCGGTGTCGCTGGCTAGCCCGGGGCTGTTCGGGGGCCTGTTGGGCGTGGGCGATTTACCAATTTATTTTCATCATCTTCATAAACCCGCGGCTGACCGTGCGAAGTCGCCTCGGCAACTGGATGCCAGTCTCCCGCTCTCCTCTTCCACGCCCCGCAGTTTTTCAGCATTTCCTTATCTCTTGATAACATAGTAGCTGTACATCATGACTGCCGCTGAGAGAAGGATAGCAATGCATGTTAACACTGAGTGAAAAAGTTTTATTCGTTGCCCTGCTGGTCGGTGCCCTAGCCTATGCCTGGGTCGGCTTTCGATCCGTCTATCTGGTGATTCGGCGCGGCACGGGCGAGCTGCCAACCGCGGCTGCGATCCAAACGCGTATCGTCGATGCCCTGAAAAAGTGGCTGACCTTTGCCTCGATCTGGAAGACGCGCACTGTGGCGAGTCTGTTTCACGCGCTGATTGCGTGGGGGTTTGTCTTTTATTTTTTAGTCAATTTGGGGGATGTTGTTCAAGGCTTCTTTCCTGTTACCTTCTTGGGGGATAATCTGCTTGGCCTGCTCTACCGGTTGGCAGCGGATCTCGCCACCGCGGGAGTGCTGGTGGGGATGCTCTATTTTCTTGTGCGCCGCTTTGTCTTTAACAGCCGCGCGCTGACTTACCGAGCGAATGTCAAGCTCAGCGAACCAGTGCAGGCTGGCGCGATCCGGCGCGATTCCTTGCTTGTCGGTCTCTTTATTCTTTTTCACGTTGGCTTTCGGCTGGTGGGAGAAAGTTTTGCCGTGGCCCGTCACGGTGGTGATTGGGGCCAGCCCTTTGCTCATCTTCTGAGCCAAGCGTGGGCTGGGTGGAGTGACAGTGCGCTGGTACTCGGGCAGCATATTGGTTGGTGGGGTGCGCTTGGGTTGATCCTGCTCTTTATCCCCTACTTTCCTTATACGAAGCATTTTCACCTGCTCATGGCTGGGGTCAACTTTGCCACCAAGCCGGAACGCACTTCTTTGGGCACCCTGACCCCGATCAACTTTGAAGATGAGTCGATCGAAGAGTTTGGTGTAGCCAAGGTCGAGGATTTGCCATGGACGCACTTGGTCGATGCCTATGCCTGTATTATGTGTAATCGGTGTCAAGATGTCTGTCCGGCCTATGTCACGGGCAAAGAGCTTTCTCCTTCTGCTCTCGAAGTGAACAAACGGTATTATCTCAACCAGCATCTCGAAGAACTTGCCGCTGGCCAAAGCAGCGCCTTTACCCTGCTTGACTATGCGATCAGCGAGTCGGCCATGTGGGCGTGTACGGCTTGTGGCGCGTGTATTGACATCTGCCCTGTGGGCAATGAGCCAATGTTTGATATTCTCTACATGCGGCGGCGGCAGGTCTTGATGGAAGATGAATTCCCTAGTGAACTTAAGACAGCCTTCCGCGGGATGGAACGCAATGGCAACCCGTGGAACCAAAGCGCACGCGAGCGGATGAAATGGGCAAACGGTTTAGCCGTGCCCACGGTGGAGGAAAATCCAGCACCCGATCTGCTCTGGTGGGTGGGCTGTGCGCCCGCCTATGACCCGCGTGCGCAACAGGTGGCCCAAGCCTTTGCCAAAGTGCTCAATGCTGCTGGGCTCAACTATGCCGTCCTGGGCGAAGCGGAGAGTTGCACGGGCGACGCCGCACGCCGCGCCGGGAATGAATATCTCTTCTACGAAATGGCAAAAGCCAATATTGAGACCCTCAATGAAGCCAAGCCCAAACGCATTGTCACGACATGTCCCCACTGTTTGCATACCTTGAGCAAAGAGTATCCCCAATATGGCGGCCACTACGAAGTGATCCACCACACCCAACTGCTCTCGGAATTAACCGCGGCCAAGAAGATCAGTGTCAGCAAAAGTCATGGGGAGATCGACCGCATCACCTTTCATGATCCCTGCTACCTGGGCCGCCACAATGGCATTCTCGCTGAACCCCGCCAAGTATTGGGTAGCACCGACGCGTTTATGGTAGAGATGCCACGCCATGGCAAACAGTCCTTCTGCTGTGGTGCGGGCGGTGCGCAAATGTGGAAGGAAGAGGAGCATGGCGTTGGACCTAACGCCGAAGCCGTCAACGCCAATCGCTACCGTGAAGCTGAGAGTACGGGCGCGGGGACTTTGGCAGTCGGTTGCCCTTTCTGTCTCACCATGCTCAGTGATGCCGCGAAAGAGGGTAAAACGACCATGCAGGTGAAGGATGTGGCCGAGATTATTGCCGAACGATTGGCCTAATGCGAGAAGAGACTATGTTCAAATTTCTTGATCCCGGCTTGTTGGTCGATGATGAACTGATCCTCCAGCTAGTCGAACGCGATCTGGGCGATCCCGTGCGGGAAATTGCCCCCAGCTACCGCTTTAAGATGACCCGCCTGGATCGTGCGGTGGAGATGGGACGCATCGACCTACGCATTGGGCAAATGCACAACTTGCTCATGTATGGCGGGCATATTGGCTACCGTGTCCACAGCGCGTATCGCGGCCATCACTTTGCGGCGCGCGCTGTACAGCTTCTCATTCCCCTGGCGCGTGCCCATGCGCTGGGTACGCTCTGGATCACCTGCAATCCTGACAATTGGGCCTCCCGCCGCAGCTGTGAGTTGGCCGGGCTTGAGTTGGTCGAGATCGTAGACATCCCACCGCATATTGATATGTATTACCATGGCGAGCGGCAGAAATGTCGTTATCGCTTGGTTTTATAGCGCCGCGCGGCTAGGTCGTTCCCCTCCACAAACATAGAAATTACCTAGTGCTAGAGGTGACTGGTTTTAGCAAACCGGTCACCTCTAGCTTTACATGAGTTCTACCCTACGAGAAGGTGCCCTTCGTCGGTACATTGGCGAAGCCGCGGCCTGATTGTGCAGCAAGAGGATGTTGCATTTTGGCAAAAGCCTAGTTCGTCAACTCGTTTGGGTAGTGGTAAAATCTTAGGCTTGATTGCTTACTGATAAGCAAAATAGCGTTGGTTCATCGATTCAATTTTATGGAACTTTTTCGCGACGCAAGTGTGCTTGCAGACAAAATAATGAGGCAAGAGTATGACAAAATATATTTTTGTGACTGGCGGTGTGCTTTCGGGACTTGGCAAAGGGGTCACGACCGCCTCGATTGGCCGGATCTTAAAGGCGCGTGGGGTCAGCGTGGCCACAATGAAACTAGATCCCTATTTAAATGTGGATCCGGGGACCATGTCGCCCTATCAACATGGTGAGGTTTTTGTCACTGACGATGGCGCCGAAACCGATCTCGATCTAGGCCACTATGAACGGTTTGTCGATGAAAATCTAAGCAAGCTGTGCAATGTCACCAGCGGCCAGATTTACAATTATGTGATCAGCCAAGAACGGCGGGGCGATTATCTGGGCGGCACTATCCAAGTGGTACCCCATGTTACCAACGAGATCAAGCGCCGCATTGGCCTCACCGCGCGCGATTCGCAAGCCGATGTTCTGATTATTGAGATCGGCGGTACGGTTGGCGATATTGAAGGGCTGCCCTTCCTGGAGGCCATTCGCCAGATGCGTAAGGACGTTGGCCGCAACAACACCCTCTATATTCATGTTACGTGGCTACCTTATTTGGCCGCTAGCAAAGAACTAAAGACCAAACCCACCCAACACAGCGTGCGCGAATTACGCGGCATTGGGATCCATCCCGATGTGATTGTCCTCCGCAGCGATCATGCGGTAGAAGAAGATGTGCTAGCCAAGACAGCCCTCTTCTGCGATGTTGACCAAGCCGCCGTCGTGCCCATCGTCACCACCGACACCATCTATGCCGTGCCGATTGATCTAGAGGCAACCGGGCTCGGCCAGTGGTTGGTCCGCCAGCTGAATCTCACCGCCACCCGCGATGCGACCCAAGGCTTGGCCGAGTGGAAACATTTGGTGCAGGAAGCCCGCCGCGAAAAGCCCGTCGTTCGGATTGGCCTGGTGGGTAAATATATTGAGCTGGAAGATGCCTATTTAAGTGTGAAAGAGTCTTTGATCCACGCTGGTCTTGCCATTGGGCGCGATGTAGCTATCCATTGGATCAGCTCCGAAGATTTGGAGAAGGGCCGTGAGCACGAACGCCTTACCGAGGTTGACGGCATTGTGGTGCCTGGTGGCTTTGGCTATCGCGGCATCGAAGGCAAGGTGGTGGCGGCCCGCTATGCCCGTGAACACCAAGTGCCCTACTTGGGCCTCTGTCTGGGCATGCAGGTGATGTGTATTGAGAAGGCGCGGAATATCCTGCAATCGGATGATCCCAATAGCACCGAATTTGATATCAATACCGAATATCCCATCATCGACTTAATGGCCGATCAGCGGGATATTGCTGATATGGGGGGTACCATGCGGCTGGGCGTCTATCCTTGTGAGTTAAAGCCCGGCACCCACGCGGCGGCAGCCTACCAACAACAAGGCCACGGCACCGTGATCCAAGAACGCCATCGCCATCGTTTTGAATTTAACAATCACTATCGTGCCTTGCTCGAAGAACATGGGGTAGTCTTTAGTGGCCTTTCTCCCGATGGCCGGCTGGTGGAGATCTCGGAGCTAAAAGAGCATCCCTTTATGCTGGGTAGCCAGTTTCATCCCGAGTTTAAGAGCCGCCCCAATCGGCCCCACCCGCTCTTCTTGGCCTTTTTGCAAGCAGCCGAAGTGCGCCGCGTAGAGCAAGCGAGCAAGCATACCAACGTCAAAGCCGTGTTGGCATCGGTTGAAAACTAACAGACACTATCCCTACCCAGACAATCCGGGCTTATGGTACAATAGGGTCAAGCAAGCCTAAGACGGTAGCCAATCACAGGGATGAAATTGAACACGGATTTAGCTGATACCGCGGATAAGCCGGGTCAACTACGCAGAAAGCCGGAATAGCCGCGTGCGACAAGGTGAGAAGGGAATAAAAAATGTCCGGACATTCTAAATGGGCGACAATTAAACGCAAAAAAGGGGCAGCAGATGCGGCCCGTGGCAAAGTATTTACTAAGTTAGCCCGCGAAATTCAAGTGGCGGCGCGCATGGGTGCCGATGTGAACACCAACTTTGGGTTGCGCCTAGCGGTGGACAAAGCCAAAGCCGAAAATATGCCCAAAGACAATATCGAGCGTGCGATTCGGCGTGGGGCTGGGCTAGAAAAAGATGCCGCTGTGATCGAAGAGATTGTCTATGAAGGCTATGGCCCCCATGGGATTGCCATTCTGGCTAATTGCCTCAGCGATAACCGCAACCGCACAACTTCGGATCTGCGCTATCATTTCAATCGGGCCAACGGCAGTTTGGGAGAACCAGGCTCGGTGGCCTGGCAGTTTACCGAACGGGGCTATATTGTCTTTAACCGCTTAGACGAAGATGGCGACGAAACTGGCATTGATCCCGATGCGCTCTTTATGGTCGCGCTAGAAGGGGGCGCAACCGACGTTCAAGTGAGCGACGATGCGGTCGAAGTCTATACCGAACGGGCCGATCTAGGGCAGATTACCCAACTCTTGCGCGACAATGGCTTTACGCCAGACCAATCCGAGCTGATCATGCAGCCCAATACCACGCTTGAGCTTAATGCCAGCGAGGCCGCGGCCGTACTCACTTTGATCGAGAATCTGGAAGAGATGGATGACGTTAGCACGGTATATCATAATCTCGAACTGACCGAAGCGGTGGTTGCGCAGTTTGCCTAGTCATGAGTAGGAAGCAGACCAATTCGGTAACGCCTGTAGCCGTAGAACGGGTGGTGCTTGGGATCGATCCAGGCACCGCCATTACGGGCTATGGCGTTGTCGCCAAAACGGTAACCGGCGACTACGAGTTGCTGGCTTGTGGCGTCTTGCGTACCCAAGCCAGCCAAGCCATGCCTTTACGGCTGCTGGAACTCTTCCAAGACATGAAAGCGCTCCTCCATGAATTTCAGCCGGACGAAGTAGCCATCGAAAAGCTCTTCTTTGGCCGCAACGTCACCACAGCCATCACCGTTGGGCAAGCTAGAGGCGTTCTGCTGGTGGCCGCGGCCGAAGTAGGCATTCCCATTGCGGAATATACCCCAGCCGAAGTCAAACAGGCGATTACAGGGTATGGCAATGCCGACAAACGCCAGATCCAAGAGATGGTCCAACGCATTCTCATGTTAGCGGCCCCACCTCATCCCGACGACGCGGCTGACGGAGTTGCCGTCGCGGTCTGTCATCTACAACATAGCCGCTACGCGCTCCTTTCCTAAAAATACGCCACCCCTCCAACCATTAGCCCACCACTTGCACCATCATTCACCCACGGTTTTTAGCCTATCTTTTAGAAATTGTCGTAGGGAAGCTACCAGGCCGGATACATTTCGTAGGCAAAATAGCCTACTTTTGCCGAAATTCACCTCTTTTTTTGAAATTCATCGAAAATTGGTCAAATTCCCGCGAAGGATTTGCGTGTGAAACCCGATTAATATAAGTAGAAAGTAGCGAACACTCATTCGTCAATCATCGTAGTGACTACGTAATCTTAGCGGGAAGTAAAGACCAATGCGTGAATATACACACCTCAATCACCATAACAACTATCCGACTCGTATGGGAATCATCCCTCCCATCTTTCAAGACGCGAGAAATAAGGTTGCGGTTCAACGTGAAATTCGCATTCTTGTCGCAGAAGATGAAGATCCCTTGCGCGAGCTGCTGAAAATTTCACTACAAAAAATCGGGTATAAAGTCTTTACGGCCCGCAATGGTCGTGAGGCGCGCCAGATCTTTGAAACCCAGGAGATCGACCTCGTCCTGCTTGACGTGATGATGCCTGAAATTGATGGCTTTGCGCTCTGTGCCGAATTGCGCCGCCAAAGTGATGTACCGATCGTCATGCTCTCCGCCCTCAACCGCCCTGACGATATTGTCTATGGCTTCAGTTTGGGCGCGGATGATTATATTTGCAAGCCCTTCACGTTCCGGGAAATTGAAGTTCGGCTGCAGGCCATTTTGCGCCGTGTCTCCTGGGCCACCGAACGGACCGAACCGCGGGTCATGGCCTTTCATGATGTTGTGCTCAACGACGAACTCCACCAAGTGAAAGTCCGCGAAAAAACCGTTCATCTAACCCCGACCGAATATCAACTGCTGCGCCACTTGATGAGCGTGCCGGATCGCCCCGTGAGCAAAAATGATCTATTCCAAACGGTTTGGGGTTATGATCTGGCCGGTGGTACCAATTTGGTCGAAGTGGCCGTGCGCCGCCTGCGTGAAAAGATTGAAGAAGATCCTTCCGACCCCAACTATTTGGTGACAGTGCGGGGTGCTGGATATAAATTTAACACCCAACCCATTGCCAAGCGGGAAGTCATGATGGCGTAGGGACTTCCTAGCATTTTGCCCTGCTGTCTTGGTTGACCTAGCATTCGCTCGTTAGCGCTTGTATGACGGACGAATCAACTAAGACTTCGTTCCGATTGCACCCACAGCAACTGTACCTGAATCTTCTAGACTTTACGCCACCCACCACGCTAGTGTTACGACCACTAGCTGTCTTCATGGCATTGTGTAAGCATTGGATAAAGCACTGTATAAAAGGTGTGTGATTCCGCTACAGCTGGCAGGTCTTTGCAACCTGCCAGCTGTGTTCGTTGGCCTTTTTAGCCAATCTAAGCCCACCGATACGCCTCACATCAACAAGCAACTGGAATTGTTTACCGCCGCAAGTAACCGAACATTTGTGCGTAGTCTCCAACCTGCCTATCGAAAGTTTGCGCCTCTCGATAGGTGTGGTGTACGATCTTGCCATTGAGCGCCTATCCATAGAACATGGGAAGAGAAGCGAGTAGGACAGAGTCATCAATGGCTCTGCTATTTGTTTTTGGGCAAGCCTTACAAAGGGCTAAACCTGACAGGTTACTGGCCGTACACCCTAGATGGTAAGGCTGATATAGAGAGAACGCCTATATAGAGAGAAGGAAGAAGCGCATGATTCGGTCGGTACGTGGCATTGTTCTTCAGCAAGGGAAAGGGTACCTTGTCATTGAAATCGGCGCGGCGGCTGGTGGGCTAGGCTTGCGGGTTTTCACACCAGAAAATACCAGCGCTCAATATCAGTCTGGTGCGAGCGTCGTCCTCTATACCTATCTACAAGTACGTGAAGACGCGCTTTCGCTCTATGGCTTCACGACCGAAGATGAGCTAGCCACCTTTGAATTGTTGTTGGGGGTCAATGGGGTTGGGCCGCGCGTTGCCTTGGCCACCCTCAATACCCTTAGCCCCGATATGTTGCGGATGGCAATTGCCAACGACGAGCCAGCATTGGTCGCGCGCGTACCAGGGGTTGGGAAGCGCACCGCACAGAAGATCGTGCTTGATCTCAAGGATAAAGTGGCGACACCGGCTGGCAGCCTTGGGGGCTTGGTTCAACTCAGTAACGTTGATAGCGAAGTCATCGATGCACTGACCAGCCTCGGCTATAGTGTTGTCGAAGCACAGCGCGCTGTGCAGAAATTGCCCAAAGAGGCTGTCGGCGTTGAAGAACGCCTCCGGCTCGCGCTCAGTCAGTTCGATCACTAAGACAGCCCAGTCGGAAGCCCTGGGCTGGGCTGCGGTTGCTAGCGCAGGTAGATTGTCGCAGACAGAACAGTGTGGCCGAACAGTGTGGCCGAACAGTGTGGCCGAACAGTGTAGTGAGCAATTGCCGAAGCACAGGTCATTAGATTGACAGTGGTTGCTCACTTGCTTATAATCACTAAGTTCAATTTGGGAAAATAAAGCAGAAAGATAGGTAGCGCAATGGCTGATGTACAATCGCTGCGCAAGGGCGATATTTACGAAGAAGAAGGACAACTGTGGCGAGTCCTAGAATATCAACACATTAAGGTCGCGCGCGGCGGTGCCACCATTCGGCTCAAGCTGCGCAATGTACGTAGCGGCGCGAATGTGGAAAAGACCTATAACAATGGCGAGCGGGTGCAAGAAGTCACGCTAGAAAAAGATGCAGTTCAGTATCAATATACCGATGGTCAGCTCTACTACTTTATGAATGTAGAAACGTTTGAGCAGGTGGCGTTAAACGCCGACGCGCTCGAAGGCATCATCGAGTTTTTGACCGACAACCAAGTGGTTGTCCTCGAAACCTATGAAGAGGAACCGATCAACGTTTCGTTGCCAACCACCGTTGATCTCAAAGTGGTTTGGACCGATGCCGCTGTGGTTGGCGATACGGCAGGGGCAGCGACCAAGCAGGTAGAAGTCGAAACCGGCCTGCGGCTTCAGGTGCCGATGTTTGTCAGCGAAGGCGATGTGATTCGCATCGACACCCGCGACAGCCGCTATGTGACGCGGGTTAAACAATAGGCCAACTTGGGCTGTTTACGGCGAGAAGTTGGGAACCCGACTGACTTCTATCAAGCGGTCGGGTCTGTCTCTAGAGAGAACAAATGCACACTGGAGCAGGGTAAACTTGCCTGTTCTACTGAGTTTTAGTATACTGCTTGCGTTTCAGTTATCGAATTCAACAGGCTCGCAAATATAGCTCAAAATAACTGATGCAGCAGATGCCGTTGTAGCTCAGTCGGCAGAGCGGCGCACTCGTAATGCGCAGGTCAAGGGTTCGACTCCCTTCAACGGCTTTCCAAGGATCTCGTCGCGACGAGATCCTTTTTTATTAGAAATTGACCTATCCCTTCCCCGCATTCGCCTCGGCTTGGCTAACATGGGCCGCAAAGGTCGCAATATCCAGATTGGCACCACAGACAATCACCCCCACGCGTTTCCCGCGCAAACGCTCGCGCAAAGGACCCCAGAGCGCGGCGGTGGCCGTTGCGCCAGCCGGTTCGACCGCCAGCTTCATGGAACGGAAAAGCAGGGCCATGGCCTGGCGGATCTCATCATCGGTGAGCAAAACCAATTCGTCTACAAAGCGCTGACAAAGCCCAAAACTGTAGGGGGCCGCATGGGGTGCGCCGAGGCTATCGGCAATGGTCTGGACGGCTGAAATGGATTGGGGCGAGCCAGCTGCAAAACTGCGGTGCATGGTATCGGCACCGACGGGCTCAACCCCAAAGACTAAACAGCTTGGCTGAATCTGCTTAACGGCAGTCGCAATGCCCGCGCAGAGACCACCACCCCCAATCGGGATGATGACAGCGTCCAAAGCGGCGACTTGTTCACAAAACTCCACGCCAATTGTGGCTGTACCCAAGATCGTATCCGGCCCTTCAAAGGGATGGACAAAATAGCGCGCTTCTTCGGCCTGAATCGCCTGAACGCGCTGAAACGCAATCGTTACGTTATCGACAAGTTCAACTTCAGCCCCATAGGCGCGACAAGTGGCAACCCGAATTGGGCTAGCACTCTTGGGCATGACAACTTTGGCCGTAGTGCCCAAAAGCTGCGCCGCGAAAGCCACGGCAATCGCATGGTTGCCAGCACTAACCGCGGTTACCCCTTTGGCTAACGTAGCCTGATCCAACTTGCGCATGACCGTTAAAGCGCCGCGGGGTTTAAACGTACCCGTGTGTTGGAAAAGCTCAAGTTTTAAGTAAACCTCAGTCTCTGGCCCCAAATGTTGCTTGACATCTTGATTAGCCCATCGCCAAACAGGCGTCTCTACCACAAAACCCGCCAGAGCAGCATGGGCGTTCCGCATCTCGGCCACCGTTGGAATTTCCATATTATCACCATTTTCTAGTAATTCTTACAATAAAATAATCTACCAAAATTAACCAACACCGTTCAGCTTTCAATTTTATATGGCAGATTCATATCAATCGTCAATATTTCATAATTGACGCCGCTTCGTAATGCGGCTACCATAGACGACAGCAACAGGAGCTCAAAGCGCAAGGCAACGTGGGAAAAGGAACACTGATTGATTACGATCGAAAGTTTGCTTGGCAGCGAACGCGTCACCCTGCGAAGCCAACAGTCTACCTATCCATTTCCGTCTGATCAGCGAAGGAGTCGAAGCTGTTGCCCTGCCAGCGTGCCTTTCCCCGCACCAGCGCGACTATCAACCCTAGCCACTCAGAAGGACTCTGTTATGACGCAATTAGACCACGCCATTGAACCCAAGAGTGAACAATCAAGCAAACATATTCTCGTTGTTGAAGATGACGAGGCCCTCCGTAAATTACTCCTCCTAACCCTTACTTTAGATGGGTATCAAGTGATTACAGCCAATGACGGCCGCGAGGCGCTTACCCTGTTTGGGGCACACACGGTTGATTGCGTGCTGCTAGACATTAATATGCCTATGATCAATGGTTTAGAAGTCTGCTCTGCATTACGAAAGTGGACCGATGTGCCCATTATTATCATTACGGCCAACACCCGCAGTGATGATGTGATCACCGGCATGGACGTGGGCGCCGATCACTATATGACCAAGCCCTTTGTGCTGCAAGAGTTGCGGGCGCGCATCAGCGCGATCTTACGGCGCGTGCGCTACCAAGGCAAGCGCAACAATAGCCGTATGATCACCTATGGGGAAATTACACTCAATGAAGAATTACAACAAGTAATCGTGCGCGGTGAAATTGTCAATTTGACACCCAATGAGTATCGCATGCTTAGCTATTTGATGCACCGCCCCGACAAACCGGTGCGCAAGGAAGAGTTTCTACGGGCCGTTTGGGGATATGAGCCCCATGGCGATTTAAACTTTGTGCGCATTAACATGTCTCGGTTGCGCAGCAAGGTAGAAGAAGATCCTGCCACACCGCGCTACCTCAAAACGGTGCGTGGACTTGGCTACCAATTTAGCACCAAGCCCCCCATGGAAACGAACCTACCCACGGGTACATCCGCGCCAACCTGTCGATTCGAAGCACAGACGAATCTTTCTCACTATGTCAAAAAACCCTAGCTGAGCGCCGCATGCCGTCAAGCTAGCTGACTGATGCGACTTGACGGCGCAACCACCTTGGAGCCAGACGGTGGCTTTACTGATTTTTGCTTGCAGAAATTGCGTGGCACTTACCCACCAAACCACTGTTCCAACCAACCTTCGGCGTATAATTGATAAACGCCATAGGCTAGGTAGACCAAAATGAGGAAGGTGAGAATGCGTGTAATCGTTTCGCGCTGATCCCAAATACGCTTTACTTCGCGCCAAAAACCGGATGGGCGAAAAACGGCGATTAATAGTATAATGATGAAGAAGGTGAAAAACTGACGAAAAGTCATAGGAATTAAGGACACTTTTCCAGCAACATGCTAACCATGAGGCAACAATGAGTGAACTGTTCTATCTAGCAGAGTCTCTTTGGCAAGCGCCAATGGGCTGGCTGAGCGTAAGTTTACTTGTTGGTTTGGCTCTCACCTTTTTCGATCCGCAAATTCCTTCTGCCTATCGCCAACAAGTGCGCACCGTCCGCTGGATCCTCTTCCCCTATTGTGCTTTGCTAACTGGTGGCATTTCGCCGCGGCTCATGGGAATAACCGGCATCCATTGGTTTGCCAGTTTTGAGGTAGGTTTAGTCCTTATCGGCGGGGTACTCCTTCTGATTGTGGGCATTCGTAGCATTACCACGCTTACCCAACCAACGTTCCAAGCGAAGCAACCGCCATCTCCGGTCATGGCACCCCATCGTGTGCGGAGCAGCCAGGGGAAAGGCGTCTCTGTTTCCTTTTTGACGTTAGGCGCCGAAGAGTTTCATCTCGCCTTTTTGCGCGGTGCTATCTGGGAAATTGCCTATCCGCTTGTCGGAGGAACGGGACAAGCTGGCTATTGGGCTGCATGGATTGCCCTCTGCCTCGCGCTACCAGAGACGCTGTCGTATCAATCAACGGTTCACCAACGCCTGAGCAAATGTGCCTTGCTGGTTACGACTACCGTCCTGTTTATTTTTACACGCAACTTCTGGCTTAGTTGGCTACTCCACGGGTTGGGCTGGGCACTCCTCATGCCCGCGCTTGCCGACCCGCCGGAAGCTCGTTTGGAGCCGCGCTAAGCTACGCCATATACCACCGACATACAGCACCTACGAACTTATTGCGCCACTACCTAGAAACATACAAGTTGATGGATGGCTACCAGCGTAAGGATGGTAGGTCGCTGCTTGCGCTAGATAAAGAAGCCCGCAATAATAATAATCGCAAAGAGCACACCGGAAACAGTGAGCAACATGCGCAAATCGCTGACCACATGGGCATACTCTTTTTGCCAGTCTGCCGTTGATACCGTGGAAACGGCAGTTGACGTAGTGGAGGCTTTGGGAGTTGTTGCCACGCCAGCGATAGTAGGACGCGTTTTATCGTCCCGATATAGATCACTATAGTTGCGCGGGCGCGCGGTGCTCAGTCCTTGCTTTTTCGATACACTGGTCTTCTTCTTCGTCGCCATTTTGTTTCTCTTTTTCGCTTTTACTTGCTTACGGCTCGGATCGCCAAGGAGCGTGGAGCTATTATACGCCTAGTTCAGAAAAAGATACAGTTTATTGCCGGCTATTTGAAGCATAGGACTTACGCAGTTGGTTGGTACGACCAGAGACCTTGTCATCTGGTTATACCAACCAACTGCGTAAGTCCTAGAATCGGCGGCGGCCAAAGCCCAAGCGTTGGCCCATCGTAGCCCATAGCTGATCAATCTCTTGGAAGTTCCAGCAGCGTAAGACCGCCCAATAACTCAACAAACCTGCCCCACCGACCAAGAGCAAGGTCACACCATCGCTCCAGAAGGTGACAGGCAGCGTACCATCAGGCGTCCGCAGCAACCAGTGCACGAACGCCATCGCGGCCGTCATCACCAACGTCATTACGACGGTGGCACTGCTGATCTGGAGAAAGCCGACGCCCACTTGGGCAGAGAGCCTGCCCACTCGCCAACGTAACAACCCAATCATGATCAAGGCATGGCTGGCTTGTTTTGCGGTGTCGGCCCAGACCAAGCCCAAGTAGCCCCAATCGGCTAGCAGGGCAAAGGCCGTGATGATGTAAACAACGACACTGATCACACCGACCAACGCCGGGAGGAAGGTGTTATTGCGAGCGTAAAAGGCATAGTTGAGGGGGAAATCAATCGCGGCAAAGAGCATCCCCACCAAGTAGATATGTAACGCCTGCACAATTTGGCTGGTATCTTGCACCGAAGAGCGACCATGTTGAAAAATAATGCGTGTCACAGGTTCGCCCAAGAGCCATAGGCCAACCGCAGCAGGTGTAATGAGCAAGAGGACCATCCGCAGTCCACGCCCCAGGGTTTGACGATAAGCTGGCTCTTGTTGGTGGGCAACGTATTGGCTGAGCCGCGGGAGCGCCGCCAGGGCAATCGCCACACTGATCAGCCCCAAGGGGAGTTGTTGCAAGGTTGTGGCATAGCGCATCCACGCCATACTCTCGGCACTGATCCCACTTGCCAATCGTCGATCCAATCCCGTTTGGAAGAGGCTCACCACCAAACCCACGGCAATGGGAAGGTAAAGTTGGCCGATTTTGCGTAACGCTGGATGACGCCAGTTGAAACGGAGTTCGAGGCGAATCCCTGCCCGGCGGACATCCCACCACATGAGCAGCGACTGTGTCAGTGCCCCCATGAGAATGCCGACCACCAAGCTAGCGATCCCCAACTGCTGAACCAGCAGCGGCGCGGCGATGATGATGCCCAAATTATAGATCGCCGTCGCCATGGCGGGCCACGTAAAGCGCTGCAAGGCATAAAGGACCGCGGTCAGCAAACCAGCCATACAAAAGAGCCAGACGGCTGGCGTCATCCACTGAATGAGTTGGATCGTTAGTGGCGACAAGGCTGGATCCGTTGTTTCAAAGCCACCGGCGAGCAACCAAGCCACTTGGGGCGCGCCCCAAAAGAGCCCAATGGTTACGATCGTCAGCAGCAAGCCGAAAGCAGTCACCAACAGATTGACAACCCGTCCAAATTCGCGCCGATCTTGCTGAACATAGGCGCTCAGAACCGGCACCAGCGCCGCGCTCAGCATACCGCCGATGAGCAGATCATAGAGCAAGGTTGGCACTTGGCTGGCAACGGTAAAGACACCAACGAGACGCGCGTCAAACATCCGCGCAATCACCATCTCACGCACTAGCCCAAGGACGCGGCTGGCAATATTGCCGATCGAGAGCAGGAGCGCGCTGCGCGCCAACTCGCTTTGGGCGACCGCTGGCGTCTCCTCTTCCGCGTCCACAGCAGGTAACGGTGTGCTCATAGCAAGGATGACAAGGTACGTAGAAGCATCGGAAAGATAACCAGAGGATGACGTTTGTGCTTAGTGCTCATGAATGGACGCTTATGGGCTAACAATAGCAAGTTTTATGCACTTCGGCGTTACGCACTTGGACAAGCGCTGTCAAGTTTACAAAATCTAGCAGCGTTCCAGGAGCACCTAGAATAGAAACTGCCGACTGAATTCTTATCGCAGTCGGCAGTTCATTATAGCAGTGTTCGAGGGATCGGAGAAACCTAATCTAGGCTGTCACCAATCGACTTTGGGGGAATTGCCGTGGATCTTTGTCCAGCTCAATCAGACCGCGGGACTCGAACTCTTCCAGCCACCGGGTCGCCTGGATCGCTGCCGAGCAGCCCTGGCCCACACTCGTCGCGACCTGCTTAAAGACTTTGTCCATAATCTCGCCACCAGCAAAAATACCGGGAATGTTGGTGCGTGTGTAGCGGTCGGTGATCAAGTGACCATCCTCGTCCAGATCAAACTTGCCCTTGAGCAGATCATTGTTGGGCAGATGGCCCACAAAGACAAAGACGCCATCGGTTTCCAGATAGTCAGTTGCGCCAGTGACAGTATTTTGCACCTTGACGCCGGTTACTTTGCCAGCATCATCGCCGGTCACTTCGATGGGTGCGGTGTTCCAAATAAACTCCATCTTCTCATTTTCAAAGGCACGCTCTTGCAAGATTTTGCTGGCCCGCAGTTGATCGCGACGATGGAGAACCCGCACGCGGGTCGCAAACTTGGTCAGGAAGATCCCTTCCTCGACAGCACTGTCACCACCGCCGACGACGATCACATCTTTGCCACGGAAGAAAAACCCATCACAAGTGCCACAATAGCTGACGCCCTTGCCCGTATATTGCTTCTCCCCAGGGATATTCAGATAGCGCGGGCGCGCGCCTGTCGCCAGGATAATGGCCTTGGTTTGATGCGTTTTGCCATTGGCCGTGCGCACAAGGAACGGATGTTGATCGGTCACAATTTCATTGACATAATCAAATTCAACCCGGCAGCCAAATTTTTCGGCTTGGGCCTTCATCTTTTCGACCAGCTCTGGGCCACTGAGGCTTTCGGGGAAGCCCGGGTAATTTTCCACTTCATAGGTAATGCTCACCTGGCCGCCATACTCATTGCCGGTCAGCAAGAGTGGATTTAAGTTGGCCCGCGCCGTGTATAACCCAGCCGTAAAGCCAGCCGGGCCACTGCCAATAATAATAACATTCTCGACACCTTCCTGAGCATGATGCTCCTGATTGGCGCCATTTGTATAAAGTTGGCCGTTTGTCATTATGAATGATCCCTCTTTGTGTCAACTGTAGTTTCGCCCCAACAGGCGCGAGCCGCTCCTACAGTCTATCATTATGGCAAGCACAGGCGTAAAAACGCCCGCACTATATTTTCCATAGTGGATTATATGTCAATAGTATAAATCCGTCAAAGTAAAGGCACTGTAGGCCGGGTTACACCCTGTCCCGGCCTTTGCGCTGCCCCGGCGAGCCAATCATCTTGCCGTTTTGCTAGGGGTTTTGCACGGCAAACGGTATAATATAACATAGCCTAAAATGATAGTGAAGCCGTGCGTCTCTACCAATCTACCAACAGAGGACTTATGCACCAAGAGTGGTCTGTCACCATAGCCTGACAGGTTTTGAAAACCAGTCAGGGTTAGCGCGGCGTAAGTCCTCCACGAGAAAGCAATGCCTTGATTATGCAGATTGATGATTTTAATACATACCAGCGCGAATCACGCAAAACCTGGTCGCTGATCCACACCGACCATGCCATTGTCTACCCAACCTTGGGCCTTGCCAATGAAGCCGGCGAAGTAGCTGGCAAGGTCAAAAAGATCTTCCGTGACCGCCAAGGGGTGATTAGCGAGCAAGATCGCGCCGCCCTCAAACAAGAGTTAGGGGATGTCCTTTGGTATCTAGCCCAAATTTGCACCGAACTCGACCTCTCGTTGCAAGAAGTGGCCGAAGCCAATTTGACCAAACTTTTTTCCCGCCTCGAACGTGGTGCCATCGGCGGCGATGGGGACAACCGCTAGGCAAATTGTTCGGTGGCGCGCCGCCGAAATTGTATGCCGCCTAGCAACACAGTACAATACTGACGATTGCCATTGACCACATAACAACATACCGACTATCCCCCAACCTAGACAAACGCTCAACAACGCTTGCTTGATGAAAGGTTATCACTTATGCCGACGAAGATCGCCTTTATTGGCGCTGGCAGCACGGTCTTTGCCAAAAATTTAATGGGAGACATTCTGAGCTACCCCGAACTACAGAACTGCACCCTCAGCCTACATGATATCAATGAAGAACGGCTCCATACCTCGGAAATTGTCGCCCATAAAATTGCCAAACAGCTCGGGGCCAATCCAACCATCGAAGCCACCACCGACCGCCGCCGCGCGGTGGATGGTGCGGGCTATGTGATCACCATGTTCCAAATTGGTGGCTACAAACCCAGCACGGTCATTGACTTTGAGATTCCGAAAAAGTATGGTCTGCGCCAAACCATTGCCGACACCTTGGGCATTGGTGGCATTATGCGCGGGCTGCGCACCATCCCAGTCCTGCTCGATCTTTGCCAGGATATGGAAGAACTCTGCCCCGATGCCACGCTTTTGCAGTATGTCAACCCCATGGTAATGAATTGTTGGGCCATTAGCCGCGCCAGCAAGATCAAGACGGTTGGGCTCTGTCACAGCGTCCAAGGGACAGCGTCGCAACTCGCCCGCGACATTGGCGTGCCGTACGAGGATATCAACTATCTCTGCGCTGGTATCAACCACATGGCCTTCTATCTCAAGTTCGAACGCAAAACCCCCAACGGCACCGAAAATCTCTACCCGCTCATTGCCGAAGTTGCTAAACAAAAAGAAGCACCCTTGCGCGGCCATACCGCGCGCACCGATGGTGGGACCATTGGCTTGAGTGACGCGGTACGCTACGAGATGTTCCGCCGCTTGGGCTACTTTGTCACCGAATCCAGCGAACATTTTAGCGAATACGTGCCTTGGTTCATCAAGCGCGACCGCCCCGATTTGCTCGAAGAATTCAATGTACCCTTGGATGAATATATCCGCCGCTGTGAATTGCAGATTGCCCGGTGGGAAGAGACGCGGAAGCAGATGGAAGATCCCAAAACCGAAGTGTCCGTGCGCCGCAGCCACGAATATGGCTCGGGGATTATCCACAGCATGGAAACCGGCGAGCTACGCGTGATCTATGGCAACGTACCCAATCGTGACCTGATCAGCAACTTGCCCGCCGGTTGTTGTGTGGAAGTGCCTTGTGTCGTAGACAAGAATGGCGTGCAGCCGGTCTCGATTGGGCAGATCCCGCCCCACTTGGCCGCGCTCATGCAGACCAATCTCAATGTCCAATCGCTCACCGTCGAAGCGGCCCTCACCGGCAAACGCGAACACATCTATCACGCCGCCATGCTCGATCCCCACACCGCCGCCGAACTAAGCCTCGAGCAGATCTGGAATCTAGTCGATGATCTGATCGTAGCCCACGGCGATATGCTGCCGACGTATCGGTAGGGCGGTGGGACAGTAGGCAGAAGACAGAAGTCAGAAGTCAGAAGATAGAGGACAGAAGGCAGAAGGCAGAGGACAGAAGACAGAAGACAGAAGACAGAAGACAGAGGGCAGAAGTTTAGCTGCGATTAGGATAATCTTGTGGTAAAAGCGTTAAACCTACCGAGTATTTATCAGTGGTAGGTTTAACGCTAGAAAGTGAGGATATACTTCGCTAG
The DNA here is from genome assembly GCA_019637645.1 of Caldilineaceae bacterium. Next base: position 3,512 of record JAHBVH010000066.1, on the reverse strand, counting down.
CTATCCTTGGGGCTCAGTTCATGGGTGACGAAGTATTCGATAGGGAACTCTCGCAATCGGTTATCAGGTTGCTCCACAAATGTATCTACTTTGGCAATCATACCGCCTAGCATTCGTCCAATTTCCTCACATTGCTGGCGTAGCGCTTGTGCTGTAGCGGTGTTCAAATACATACAATCCTGAGCTGTATCGATCCAATGTTGAGTTTCTTGTTGTTCGCCATCAGCATCTGTCAACTTGCTAATAAAATGCTTCTCATATCGACGTTTTGCCCAAGCCTCAGCAATCTGTGCACCAATGGAGCGGGATGATCGTCGCATCTGATCAGTTAAGGCATACCTCTCCTCCTGAGGAAATACCTTGGTCAACACAAAAATATCCTGTGCCAACTTTCGCGCCTTTTGGTACACCAACAAATCACGAAACGACTGGATCACCTTCTGTTTCACCCAACACGCTCCTACTTCTGTCCTCTGTCTTTCTGTCCTCTGTCTTTCTGTCCTCTGTCTTTCTGTCCTCTATCCTCTATCTTCTCTTATAACACCTCACGATTCACCACATCCGGCGGGATCTCGCCACGGAAAAAGGCGAGAACGCGCTCGACGGCCATCACTTCAATCCGCTCGCGTCCTTCTAGGGTAACGCCCGCGGTGTGGGGGGTGGCGATGATCTGCGGATGATTGCGCAGGCGCGAGTGGACGGGGAGCGGCTCGGGGTCGAAGACATCGAGCCCCGCGCCAGATAACTTGCCACTATCGATCGCCTCGAGCAAGGCTTCTTCATCGACCAAGGGGCCGCGCGCCAGATTCAGCACAAACGCGCCATCCTTCATTTTGGCAATGCCCGTGCGGTTGATCAAATGGCGCGTCTCTGGTGTGGCCGGGACATGCACGCTCAAGAAATCCGCTTGGGCCAACACACTATCCAGATCGGTCATGGTGACACCAAGCTCGGCGGCCTGCGCAGCAGAGATATAGGGGTCATACGCGATCACCTTCATCTCCAGCCCGCGACCACAGATGTGCGCCACGCGTTTACCAATGCGGCCCAGCCCCACCAAGCCTAGCGTACGACCACGGACTTCGACCCCAATCAAAGACCCCGTGCGCGGACCCCATTTGCCCGCCGCCATGTTGGCGTCCCCTTGTTTGAGCCGCTTGGCGAGTGCCATCAACATCGCGACGGTATGTTCTGCCGTGGATTCCGTGGGGCCGTCGGGCGTATTGGTGACGACAATGCCATGGGCCGTGGCATCGGCCAGGTTGACATTATCGTAGCCAATGCCCGTGCGCGCGATCATGCGCAAGTTGGGCAGTGTCTTGATCAGGGCGCTGTCATATTGCACCAGCGAGGAAGCCAAAATCGCTTGATAGGGTGCGCCGGCTTGTGGCGTCTGACTCGGCGGATCCGAGACGGTGATCTTGACATGAGCCGGAATGTGTTTTAGCGCGTCGGAAATAAAAGCAGCTTCGACCCACAGATGAGTTAAATCGGAGAGAGCCATGATTCTTCCTGTGTTAGATGAGGATATGAAAATTAAATGAGATTGCTAGCATTGTAGCACAGCCGTGCGCCCCTGTCATGTCAGGCTGCCATCTGGGGAATGGGAGGTTGGGCTGTTTCCACGGTGGTCACGATAGCTAGATCAGGGTGATTGCGTAGCAGCGTCACCGGATAATTCACATCCTCGCCATCCGTGGTGGTGGGGCTGCCAAAGAGCGCGATGCGCAACACCGTACGTTGCCAGACGCCGCCTTGGCAGTAGAGGCGAATGCGCTTCGCCGCCAGAATATCCGCCATGCCCAAGGTTACGGCCATGGGAGGTAGCGCCGCCAAGTTGCCACTCGCAGCACGGCTGGCGTTCATCACCACGGTCTCGGGTGCGAGCTGCACCAGTCGCGTCTGGCTGGCTTTGAATTCCGCGGGCGTGAGGGTAAACCAGCGGCTGATGGGCGGCTCATTAAAGGCAATATGCCCATGAATTCCAATGCCCCCATAGCAGGTATCGATCCCACCCACAGCGGCAATTGCTTCGCTAATGCGGTCGATATGCAGGGGGTCGGGGAAGTGCAATTGTGCGGGGGGCAGTGCCAGGGGTTCAGCGAGTTGATCAAAGAGTGCCCGTTGCGCAAAGCCAGCAAAGCTCAGCGGGTGATCAGGCCCCACCCGTCGCCCTTGCCAATCACAATATTCGTCCATGAAAAAAGCATGAACGTTGGCCCAGGAGATCTGCTGTGCATTGCAAAGTTTGGCTAAAGGGGCAAAATAGCCCACCGGTCCCACCGGCAGAATCAGCCGGGTAGGTCGATTGGCCGCGGCCTGCGTGGCGATCTCTTGGGCAATCGCCGTGGCGACATGGTGATTGAAGGCTGTTAGATCAGGGAGAATCGTCAGGGGCAGCGGGCTTTGAGTGGCAAGCGCCGCTGCCGAGAGTTGATAAGCCGCAGGCAGATCCATGGTCGGTCCTTGGGTGAAATGGTTCGGCGTTACGTAGTTTCAAAGCTGTCCAGTTTTGAAAACCTGACCGCGTCTTTCGTTGGCGGTTGTGGGAACCACAGAGCCAACCAGATGACAAGCTTTAGGCGAAGCTCGACCTACCTCATGACCAGATCAACAATACGCCCATAGCTTCACTTAAACGGTCATAGAGCAGGTCATACGCCGCTTTGGCTTCAGTAAAGGGAAAACGGTGGCTGATCAGCGGTTCGATCTGAATGCGCCTAGCTTGGAGCAATTCAATCGACCTGGTCAGCATCACCGGGCGCGATTCGGCGGCATAGTACCCGCCGATCAAGCGTTTCCGTTGAATCTTGCTGGCATCTAACAAAAGCGGTGCGCCATGATAGAGGCCAATCAGATGCAAGGTCCCCTCATTACACACCATTTCCTGGGCTTGGGCAAACGAGGTGAGACCTGGTTTCCCCCCCACACAGTCAAAGACCAAATCGGCCCCCTTGCCCCCCGTTAGCTCCCGCACGACGGCCACCGGATCTTGTTGCGACGCGTTGATCGCGCGATGGGCGCCTAACTGTTCAGCCAAGTCACAGCGCGCGGCAATGGTATCGACGGCGATCAACTTTTCCAACAGATATTGGCGTGCGGCCTGCATCACCAAATTGCCCACCAACCCCTGTCCCAAGACTACCACTGTATCACTGGGCCGAATCCCAGGGACGTTTGCCCAGGTGACACCGCCCGTTACCAGTGGGAGAAAGGCCGCCTGTTCAAAGGTTATATCATCAGGAATAGGCCAGACGGCTGACCCTTCCATCGCGTCAATAGAGAGCAGCACATATTGGGCATGGGGTGCGACCGCAGCCACCCGATCGCCCGGCTGGAAACGCGCCGCGGCCTCGGCTCCCACAGCCTCGACCACCCCTGCGACCGAATAGCCCATAATCGCCGGATCAATGGCTTCTTGGTGCATATAACGGCGTAGCACTTCAGAGCCACGGCTAATCAAACTGACTTGATTCTTCACCAACACATCGCGCGGCCCACAGACGGGGATG
>JAHBVH010000065.1 GCA_019637645.1 Caldilineaceae bacterium | reverse complement strand
AAGCACCGGCCTGGAGCCAGGGTTGGAACGCTTGGCGGCGGGTTAGCACTTCGCCACCGGCAATGGGCAAAGGCGCATTGCGGCGTAGGGCCACATAGTCTTCCAAAGCATCGGGTTTGAGCGCTTCTTCAAACCAGTAGACATCATATTCGGCCAGCATGGTGGCTGTCCGCAGCGCCCATTTATAGCCTTGTCCCCAGTAGGCGTCGCTGCCCCCCGCGTCCACCATCAGCCAGCCATCGTCCACGGCATCGCGCGCCGCCCGGACAATGGCTTCGTCCATGGCGTTGCTCACGCGGCCAAAGGGACCCCAGCCGATCTTGAAGGCGTTGAACCCTTGGGCCTTGAGTTGGAGCAGATGCTCGGCGAGCGCTTCGGGCTCTTGCATGAGGAGCGAGGCATAGGGGCGCACGCGCGCGCGATAGCGCCCACCCAGCAATCGGCCAACGGGTTGGCCGGTTGCTTTGCCCAGAATATCCCAAAGGGCAATGTCAATGCCACTGATCGCATGGGTGATCGATCCGCCGCGCCCCAGCCAGAAAGTGTTTTGGTGCAATTTCTCGCTGACTCGCTCTGGCTCTAGCGCATTTTCCCCCAGATAAAGCGGTTCTAACACCTTGAGCGCGCTCTTCACCAAACCGTCGTCGGTGAAAACGCTACCATAGCCGGTAACCCCTTCATCAGTCAGGACGGCAATGAGGGTGTGGACACAGTCGTCTGGGCGGATCTCTTCCGACCAGCCACCTTCTGGCGAGGCGCCGCGCAAACCAAGGGCGCGAATGTCACGGATCTTCATGGCGATGGCTTCCCTTCCTTTCAAAAAACACCCCAAAGCCAAGACGATTGTGCCGAGTGTTTAAGCACTGGCGTTGCTAGGGGGTGGCATCAGCTTGATTTGGGATAGGTGCTGTGTGTATTTATTTTCAGCATTATAGCATAAGATTATCGTAAATTAGAAGTTGCGCAGTTGATCAGCGTGACCAGAGACCTGACAGGTTTGCCAAACCTGTCAGGTCTAGCCCAAGTGCATAACTCCTATAAATAAAGGATTGCTTAGCGCGTGCAACAATTGGCGCATGCGGGCGCTGTTCTAGGGTTGCTGCATGAGTGGCAAATAGACGTGCTGATCGAAGGGCTGGAGCACTGCTGGGCGGATTTGGCCCGAATCGGGGTGTAGTTGCAGGGCGCTGACATCGACGGCCTCAAAGTCGCGGCCACGGATTCGGTGTAATTCTTGCAGTAGATCATTATCCCAACGTTCATCGGGCGCGCCGGAAAGATACCAAGCCGAGCCGTTGTCGGCCAGGATGATGCCATAGCGCTGCATGGCGCGCAGGATCACCTGCACCGGCGGCGCGAAGCTGCTAAGGTCGAAGTCGGCGCGCAGGCGAAAGCGTTGTCCCATCGGTGGGTATTGAGGCTCGGTGCGGCTAGAGGCATAGTGGCGGGCGGGCCAGACGTAGGCGCGTTGGGTCTGGGGCGCGGTAAAGCGGATGGCATGGCGAATTTCGCCACTGGCAACCTCCTCGTAGCGCACCAGCCCCGGCAGGATGGGCAACCCAGCTGCATCGGCAGAAGTCCAGCCATCCGGGCGCAGGGCATAGCTACTGAGATCAAAGATCGCGCCGGAACCTGCTGTCCAACTGCCATCGGCTTGGGGATAGGCCGCGTAGAGTTCGTAGAGCTGGCATTGATCCTGGTCAAGCAGCAGAACATGGCGGTCGCCAGCGCTGGTGGGGCCGCCTTCAACGGGCGCGTTGGTCGGCACGGGATAAGGACCGGGATCGCTCTCGTCGGCATAGGCAAAGGTGACCGCCACCGGGCTTTGGTTCCCCGGCACGGTGATAAAGGGAATGCCAATCGGCCCCCCTTCCCACTCGCCTGCCCCGAAATCCGCGTGCATGGTGCGCTCGGTGCCAATGGTATTGACATAGGCCGCCGAGTTGGGATCAAGCGGCAGTTGGTCGATGGGTGTGTTCCAGATATGATCCGCTGGAAAGAGATCGCAGCCCGCGATCTGGGGTGGCGGCACGGTTGGTGTCGGGGTTGACGGTGTTGTGGGGATGGGCGTTGGTGTTGGCGTTGCTCCCCCAACGGACAAAGCAAGTGGCGTCGCGCGCGCCAACGCGGGTTGGCGTTCGGCTTGGACTGGCCCGGTGGTGAGCGCTAGCCAAGTCCCGCTGCCAAGCAGCAAGAGAAGGAGGCTACCACCCAGGAGAGGAAGGGAGTGTAACCAACGAAGAGACATAAGCATCCTTTCTAATGAGCCGCTCACCGATAAACGTTGATCAAATCAGCTGGTATGACTAACTATAACAAAGGCGATGGGGAATGGCTAGCTACTTTTGGGCTGCCCCTGCCCTACGGCTTGCCACGCGCTCCTGTACGTTTTGCGGATGCATTGGGGGCTGAACAAACGATCTCCCTGGAACGATGCTTTTCGTTGTCCTCTGCTTTGCAGTATAATGATCGGCTGTGTTCCCAGGGTAAGCACTGGGGATGGGCTAGCGAGAGAAACGCTATGTCATTGAATTCTCGCGTTGTTCCTGGTTACCGGCGAGCGCTTGATTTTTGCTGCCGTGGCTGTCCTGTTACAGGAAGAACGCACAAGCAGAGGGCAAGGATAGATTCGCATGCATGATTACCACATGCACTCTAATTTTTCGTGCGATTGTCGCGCCGAGATGAGCGACATGTGCCAGAGCGCCGTTGCGCGGGGCATCCCTGAAATTGGCTTTAGTGAACATTTTGATCTCCATCCCCTGGAACGCTGCCGCGATTGGTTTCGGCCAGAAGCGTGGTGGGCTGAGCTTGAACGGTGCCGCGCCCATTTTGCTGGTCAATTGACCATCCGCGCCGGGATCGAAGTGGGCGAGCCCCATCTCTTTCCCGAGGAAACCGCACAGATGCTCGCTCGTGTACCCTTTGACTATGTTCTTGGCTCGCTGCATTTTGTCGGCCAAGATAATATGTTCGATCTCAACTATTTCAAAACGCATGCGGCTGAGTTGGCCTATGGGTCCTTTTTTGTGGAACTAGAACGGATGACACGGCTCGGTGGTTTTGATATTCTGAGCCATTTTGATGTGCCGATTCGGACGGCCTTTGCCGCGTATGGACCCTACTCCTCCCTTGACTTTGAGGATCTGATCCGCCCCGTTTTGCGCAACTGCATTCACCAAGGCATTGCGCTTGATCTCAACACCTCGGCCTTGCGTTCGCGCGTCAATGTATTGACACCCAATCTGGATATTTTACGCTGGTATGTCGAACTCGGTGGGGAGCGGGTGACGCTGGGCTCGGATGCCCATAAGCCCGTGGATGTGGGCAGTCACTTGGATGTGGCGCTGGCGATTGCTCGGGAGGCGGGGATCAAATACCTCACCTATTTTGAGCAGCGCCAAGCCAAGCTGGTCCCCTTGGCATAAAGTGGGGCAACCGGTAGCAGAAAGCAATTGTGCAAAAGAAAACAGGCGGACAGCTAGGCCGCCTGTTTTCTTTTGCACAATGCTAGGGGAATCTATTTACGCGCGAAAATTTCGTTGTCGCCCGGCGCAAGCAGCGCTTGAACCCTGCTTGCGCTTGCTATGGGGAAAGCGGAAGTTGCTTTATGCCGCTTTCCCCATAGCCCTTACTGGGCTGGCTGTAGGTTGATAAAGGTCAACATGAAGTCATGTTGCCAAGAGTGGGGGAAGCCGTAGACATTCCCTTCCATGGGCCAATTGCTCCAGTAGGTGGTGTTCATCGGGTAGCGAATGATCAATTGACCTAGGTAGATATCGGGCATTTCGCTGATCCAGATGTCCATGGCTTGGGTAAAGAGCTCCATTGTCTGGGGATCTTCTGCCTTCAGCGGTGCGATCTGCTCGACGAGTGCATCGTAGTCGGCATTTTGCCAGCGCGAGGTTGCCCACCAAATGGGAGCGGGCTCGCCGGTGGGGCGGTAGTATTGGCTGGTATAGATCGAGAGCATAAAGAAGGGATCCATGCCCAATACGCCGCTGGGGCCTTTGCAGCCCAAGAACTCTTTTTGTTCGCCGGTCTGGCTCGGTGTGCCAAGGCCAGGCGAGGTGTCAAAGTTGGCATCAAAGCCGGCATCGCGCAACTGCTGCGAGAGCGGCGGTCCATAGGCTTTCAGCCAATCGGGCACATAGATATTCATCGCAAAGGTTTCACCGGCCGCGTTTGCCCACAGCCCATCGCTATTCTTGCTCCAACCGTTCTTGGTCATTAACTCGTCGGTTTTGTCACGATGGGGAGCGGTATCATAGCCATAAGCTGCAAAGATAGGCTTGAGTGCTTCATCGAAGGGCTTGAACCATTCATAGGGGGTGAAGGCATGGAGGGCTGGCACACCAGCGCCCGATTCTGCAATGGCGACTAACTGTTCCCGATCAAGTGCATAGGAGATCGCCCAGCGAATTTCTTTGTTATCATAGGGCGCAACGCTGGCATTGAGATTCAGGTCAATCGGACACCAGTCGAGGTAGCCGTAGGGCGGATTTTGGCCGGTGAACATTTGGATTTTGGGATTTTGTTGCAGAACGCTCTTCAAGGTGGAGACCTGCATGATCGGTCCCATATCCAGTTGGCCTTGGATCGTCAACTGCGCGGCCTGGGTTTCGTCTTGCCCTGGCAAATAGATGATCCGCTCGACATTGGGAAGCGGCTGGAAGCCAGCTTCGACAGCCCACCAATCATCGCGGCGGTCATAGATCTTTTGTTGGGGTGAGGCGGCCACCAGTTGGAACGGACCACTGCCAACCGGCCACCCTTTGGCGAGGTCGAAGTTGGTAAAGGTGATGGGATCTTGGTCCTTCCAAATATGCTCGGGGACAATGATCGGCCCATGATTGGTGGTTAAGGTGGTGGCCCAAAACGACGGATTCGGCTTGCTTAACACCAGCTTGACCGTCAGATCATCCACTTTGACGGCTTCCTGCAAGAATTCGGGTAGATCGGCGAGGTGGACCATGGCCGCGGCATTATCGCGGACCATGTTGTAGCTAAAGACCACATCATCGGCGTCCAGAGCCTCGCCGTCACTCCACTTGATCCCCTCGCGGAGCTTGACGGTAATTTCGGTGAATTCGGCATTATATTCCCAGCTCTCGGCCAGCCAGTTTTGATACTCACCGGTTAGCACATTGAACATGATCAGCGGCTCAAAGGACGCGGGTAAAGTTCCAACATGAAAGGCGTCATTGGAGCCCGGAATAAAGGGATTTTGATTGTCGAATTGTGGGTACTGATTGGCTGGACCAGCCATGACGATGAGCGTCTTTTCCCGTGCGACTTCTTTAATGGCTGGTGTATCAGCCGCTGGTGCTGCGGTTTCACCCCCTGTTGACGCCGCTGGCTCCGTTGATGTGGCAGTCGGTGAACAGGCGCTGAGCAGCATGGCAAAGAGGACCCCTATGGTCAGTAGCTGCCAGCCTAGCGAAACTTTCCTAATGTTCATATGTTCTCTCCCGATAAAATAAAATAGATGAAGGTAGAATGCCTAGGTCGGATTTGCCTAGGCAGATGAGTGCTGTGGACACGGTAAGGAACTAGGTATTCCTGACGTGTTTAGGTAAATGAGTCCTGTGTTCACAAAGTTTTTTGGTAGATCGCCCGCGCCCAACGGGTACCCAAGGTGGCGAAAGCCTGCTTATGAAGATTAAGGAAATGTTGCGGCATACACTGACCGCCCGGTGCTGAAGCACCGCGCTACCAGCAACGCAGGCTAAAGCCCGCTTCAGCGCAGCTTGCCGCTAGCAGGTGGTGACTGCTACCTACCCAGGATTCGTCGTATAAAGATAACAAGCGGCTGTTTGTCCAGGCTGAATCGACACGGCAGTCGGTGGTTGTGTGCTACAGACTGCCATAACATGGGGGCAGCGGTCGGCAAATTTACAGCCCGTCTTGGTTGCCACTTTTGCGCTCCCGCGGCTCGTCTTGCTCTCAATATCGCCCCACTGGCGATTAAGATCCGGCCAGGGGATGGAATTGACCAAGAGCTGTGTATAAGGGTGTTTGGGTGCTTTGATCACATGCTCGACATCACCACTTTCGGCCACGGAGCCTTTGTACAAAACCAAAATATCGTTGCTCACGTGGTACGCGGTGGTGAGATCATGGGTGATGTAGAGAATAGAAATACCAAACTCGCGATTCAACCGGCGCAAGCTTTCCAAAATGGTGGCACGGAGTGAGGCATCGACCATAGAGACCGGTTCATCGGCAATGATCAGGCGCGGCTTTGTCAGCAGCGCGCGCGCCACCATGATCCGTTGTCGTTGGCCGCCGCTCAACTGGTGTGGATAGCGGCCCAAGGTCTCTTCGGCGCGGAGCCCCACCCCGGCCAACGCCTCTTCGATCAACTGTTTGGCCTGGCGATTAGATTTGGCAAGCTTGAACTTTTCAATGGGAACCTGCAACACGTGATCGACGGGATAAAATGGATTGTAGACCGAGAAGGGATCTTGAAAAACCGCCTGTACTTCGCGGCGAAACTGCATCCGTTCGGCACTTGTCAGCTTCCGCAGATCTTTGCCCTGGTAGAGGACTTGGCCGGAAGTGGGGGCCAGAAAATCGAGCAAGAGCAGACCCAAGGTAGATTTCCCGCTCCCACTCTCCCCAGCGACAGCTCGCACACTGGGCACCGCGGTATCAATGGTCATAGAAAAGCGATCAAGGGCAACGGTCCGCCTTTTTTGGAATAACCCGCCCCCGAAAACTTTGGAGACCTCACGCAATTCTAAGAACGCACTCATGCGTAATCCTTTGTGTGGCTAACTGGCAAGCTTAATACAAATGACAAGCCACTGCTTGGTTGCCGTTCGCCGGTTGCAAGGTTGGTGTTTTTTGAGCGCAGATGGTCATCTGTTGGGGGCAGCGGGGGTGGAATAGGCAACCCGCTGGTGGGTTGAGCAAGGAGGGTGCAATGCCCGGGATGCCCTGCAATTCGCCTTTGCTCTCCAACTGCGGCAGACTGCTAATCAACAACTGTGTGTATGGATGCATCGGCGCGGTAAACATCTCGCGGATCGTACCCATCTCGGCGACTTTCCCACCATACATAACGACCATCCGATCGACAAATTGGACCATGAGACCCATGTCATGCCCGATCAAAATGACCGAGGCCCCTAGCTCCTCTTGTACCCGTTTAATCGTCTCCATCACCTGGCGTTGGACCACAACGTCGAGCGCGCTCGTTGGCTCGTCGGCAATAATCACCTTGGGGCGCAGACTAATGGCAATGGCAATGCAGACCCGCTGTTTCATCCCACCGCTCAATTCGTGGGGATACATCTGCGCTACGGCTGGCTCGAGATCCACCCATTCCAGCACCTGTGCAATGCGTTGCTCTAGCTCTTTGCCTGTTAGTTTGAGGCCATGGGCGCGTAGGCCATCGGCAATCTGTTGGCGAATGCGCACCACCGGATTGAGCGAGTTCATCGCCCCTTGCGGCACCATACTAATCTGGCTCAAGCGGGCCTGGCGCATCGCTTCATTGTCGAGGCGGGCAAGATCAATATCACCCAAGAGCATCTGGCCGCCTTCAATGCGGCCAGGGGCCTTGATCATGCGCATCAATGCCAGCGCCATGGTCGATTTCCCCGAGCCCGATTCACCCACGAGCCCTAGCCGCGTGTTCGGTTCTAGGGCAAAACTGATGCCATCGACGGCTTTGACTGGCCCACGTGATGTATGGTAATAGACCCGTAAATCGTTTACGCGTAAAACAGGATTGGTCATAAAGGTTGATAACCTAGCTAGATGGCAGCATGCCACCACGAGATTGGTAAGGGAAGGCTGGCTGGTAGCGCGGTGGGCGGACACCAGGCGCCGGTTTGTCCGCGAAACTGTTCCGGGTTGAGGCGCTCTCCTGCCCAATCTCGTTCATTTACACAGCACGCCGCAATTTGGGGTTGGCAATCTGATCAAGCCCTAGCGAGATCAAAAAGAGCCCGATAAAGGTCAAAATAATAATGGCAATCGGTGGTCCCCACCACCACCACAAGCCGCGGAGAATCGAAGTATAATAGAGCGCCCAGTAGATGGTCATGCCCAGCGTGGGCTCATTCTGTGGCCCTAGCCCTAAGGCTTCTAGACCAATAGTCGCCAAAATGGCTGAACCCACTGCGCTGACAAAACTGGCCGCCAGATAGGGCAGCAAGTTCGGGATCAGTTCGCGCCAGATGATCTCCAAGCCATTCATACCTGAAAGCCGGGCGACCATAACAAACTGTCGTTCGCGCAAGGTTAGCACTTGCGCCCGAATGGTACGCGTGGGCCACATCCAGGCCAGCGAAGCGACGACAAAGGCCATCATGTTGACGCTGACCGTGCCTTTGATGGTCGTTGCAATGACCACGAGAAAGAGCAGCCCCGGCACGGTCAGCAACACATCGGCGGCCCCTTTGATCAGTGTATCGACCCAGCCGCCAAAGTAGCCAGCCAGGAAGCCAAAAATTGTGCCTAGCCCCAAGCCAATCGCCCCGGCGATCAAGCCAATGCGCAAGGTTAGGGGGGTGCCGACGACGATCACGGCCAACAATTGCCTGCCCACGGCGTCGGTGCCTAGGAGATATTCGGCTGATGGTGGCTGTTCGGGGAGGGCCGAGGCGACCTTCGCCCCGTTGGCATCGACGAATTGGGACGCCACCGGCCCAAATAGGACGAGCGTGGTCATTAGTAGCAGGCCCATCGACAAGAGCGGGTGCTGCCATAGACTAAGTAAAGTTTTCATAGACTGTTATGTCGTTTATTCGCCGTTGCAAGATTAGGGCCTACGCTTGGCCGAAAAAGAAGTCGCCGTCAGCGTCCTTGATAGGTGATCCGCGGATCAAGCAAGGGATAGATTAGATCAATGACCAGGGTTGCCAACCCAATCGCAAGAATCAGGATCATCACCACCCCATAGATCACAAAGTAATCAAAGGTGCGGATCGCCTGATAGAGCACCGTGCCAACGCCTGGGTAGCCAAAGACAACTTCTACCAAGACTGCACCGGAAACGATATAGCCTAGGGATAGGGCTAGCGCTGTCATTTGGGGAAGCAGGGCGTTGCGGAGGGCATAGCGCAGAAAGATCTCGCGGCCCTGAAGTCCTTTGGCTTCAGCAAAGGTAATGTAATCTTCGCCCAATCCGGAAATAATCATGCCGCGCATGCCAATGGCCCAGGAACCCACCGAGGCCAACACAATCGAAAGCGCAGGCAAGATCGAGTGATAGAGGGCATCTTTGAGAAAGCTCACGCTAAGTGTAGGGATTGAGCCCAACGTATAACCACCGCTGAGCGGAAAGATCTTCCAGGTGAAAGCCAGCAAATAGACCAAGATCAAGGCCAGCGTATAGAAAGGTATCGACGAAAGGGTGAGGAGCGGTGCCATCAGAATTTGAAAAATGGCAGGCGTGCGGGGCCACGCGATCAGCGCGCCCAAGAGTGTGCCTAGCCCAAAGGCAATCAACGTTGTAAATAGCAACAGCGTAATCGTCCAGGGCAGCGCCCGCATAATAATATCAAGCACTTGGCTAGGAAAGTTCGCCAGCGAAAGGCCAAAGTCCAACCGTGCCATGTCCCATAGGTAATGAAGATACTGCTTCCAAAGCGGCTGGTTCAAGCCAAATTTTTCTTCATAGGTCTTGACCACGCGCTCCATGTCGATCTTGCCCGCACCGCCAAAGCTAACCGCTTGTAACAGCTTTTCCCGAATAGGATTAACCGGCGCTAGGCGCGGCATGACAAAATTGACCGTGGCGGCTAACCACACAATGATCAAAAAGACACCGATACGTTTAAGAATATAACCAAGATTCATCTTGACTCTGTTTTGTATTCATCTGTTTTGTATTCATCTGTTTTGTATTCAATCGGCCAAAGAAGATAGGCGCTAGATGCTGCCGCGGCGGTGTACTTGGTGGGCAGACCGCATCATTAGAAAGAACCCATCACCTGTACAAGTAGGCTTGCTTGGTAAGGGATAACAAAGATTAGCTGCATTATAGGGAACTTCCCCGTCTTCTACAACGGCATGAAGAAACGATGAATCATGTTACTTTTTGGGCAGTATGACTATAATATTTTTATTTCTTGGGCTGATGCACTACAATAGGGGTATCCATTCTCGCAACCGATGGCTCATCTGGGCAAACTGTGCGTTGTAACGAGTTCTCCCCAGGTGGACGTGATCCACACGTACCCTTGCAACCACACGCACCTTCGCCGCGGTGTGTATTGCCTACGAAAGCACACCTTCCAAGTAGGTGTATTGACTGACTAGCGCAATTGATAACTAAAGGAGGACGTTGCCTTATGTCTGCACTTGTCTCACCCACTACCACAGAACAGATCGATCCCCTCGCCATGATCAAGCCCCGGCGCAAGATCACCGGAATTTCGGCCATTTTGTTGCCCTTCTATGAAGATCATCGTATCGACTGGGATAGCTTTTGCGCCCATGTGGCGCGGACCTCGGCGCATGGCTTAACCCCCGCGGTTAACATGGATACCGGCTATGTCAATTTGATCGACCAGGCCACGCGCCGCGAAGTCCTCGCTCGCACGCAGGAGACTTTGGGCGACCAACCCTTTGTGGCGGGTGCGTTTGTGCCAGCCAAACCAGGCGATGGCTGGAACCCTGCGGCCACTCAAGAACAGATGGCGCTTATTCAGCAATATGGCGGCACGCCTGTCGTCTTCCAGTCCTATCCGCTGACCAGCCAATCGCCCGACAAAATTGTCGCCAGCTATGCCGAGTTGGGGCGCGATTGTCCCGCCTTTATTGCCTTTGAGTTGGGCAAAATGTTTGTGCCTTTTGGGCAAATCTATGATCTAGCCACCTATGAGGGGCTGCTTTCGGTGCCCCAGTGCATTGGGGCCAAACATTCATCGCTGCGGCGCGATCTAGAGTGGCAACGGCTCGTATTGCGTGACCGGGTCCGGCCTGATTTCAAAGTCTTTACCGGCAACGATTTGGCGGTGGATATGGTCATGTATGGCAGCGACTATCTGCTTGGCCTGAGCACCTTTGCGCCCGATCTCTTCGCCCAGCGCGATGCTATGTGGGAAGCGGGCGATCCAGGCTTCTACGAATTGAATGACCTGATCCAATATCTGGGCTTCTTTACCTTCCGCCCGGCGGTGCCTGCCTATAAGCACAGCGCGGCCATGTTCTTGAAATTGCGCGGCTGGATCAGCTCCGATACGCCCCATCCGCAAGGGGATCGCCGCCCGGATAGTGATCGAGCCGTCTTGCGTGACATTGCCGAGCGCCTCGGCGTGTTGGAGGCGTAGCGCATGGCCACTTATCGACGTGTCGCTGCCTTGAAGAGCGCCAAAGACTTTCTGGGGTATCTCGCCAATCTTGGTGTGACCATGCCCTTTGATGAAACGATGGTACATGGCCCAACCGCACCCTTGGCCCAACCCTTCCATACGGGTAAGTATCATCTGGCCAATCGCTTTGCTGTGCTGCCCATGGAAGGCTGGGACGGCAATCCCGATGGCAGCCCTAGCGAGTTGGTGCAGCGGCGTTGGACGCGGTTTGGTGAGAGTGGGGCTAAGCTGATCTGGGGTTGTGAAGCGGTGGCGGTTCGGCTGGATGGCCGGGCCAATCCCAACCAGCTGACGCTCCTGCCCACCACGGTGCGCGCCATTGCCGCCTTGCGCGAAACGCTGGTCAAGAGCCATGCCGAACGCTATGGTCATGGTGATGATCTGCTGATTGGCTTGCAACTCACCCATTCAGGCCGCTTTTGTCGGCCCCACAGCAAGCAACTAGAACCCGCGATCCTCTATCGCCATCCACTGCTGGACAAGCGTTTTCACATCACCACCGACGAAGTGGTCATGCACGATGATGAGATTCAGCGCTTGATTGAGGATTTTATCAAAGCGGCCAAACTGGCCCAACAAGCTGGCTTTACCTTTGTCGATCTCAAACATTGTCACGGCTATCTCGGGCATGAATTCCTCAGTGCGGTGGATCGCCCTGGGCGCTATGGCGGCAGCTTTGAAAACCGCACGCGCTTTCTGCGTGAACTAGTGGACGGTGTGCGGAGCGAAGCCCCTGGCTTGGACATTGGTGTGCGCCTGAGTGCGATCGACTTTGTGCCTTTCCAGCCCGGAAATAACGAAGCACGGAGCGGTGTGCCCACCCCCTATGACGGGGAGCGGTATCCTTATGCGTTTGGGGGTGACGGCACCGGCGTGGGGATGGATCTCGCCGAGCCGTTGGCCTTTCTCGATCTGCTGCAAGAATTGGGCATCAACCTCACCTGCATCACCGTTGGCAGCCCCTACTACAACCCCCATATCCAGCGCCCGGCTTTCTTTCCCCCGTCGGATGGCTATCAACTGCTGGAAGACCCATTGGTGGGGGTGGCGCGCCAGATCGCGTTGGTGGCCGAGCTGAAACGGCTTCGCCCCAACCTGACCTATGTTGGCTCGGGCTATTCCTATCTCCAGGATTGGTTTCCCAATGTGGCGCAGGCGGCTGTCCGCACCGGTGCGACGGACTTTGTCGGCATTGGGCGTATGGTGCTTAGCTATCCTGATATTTGTGCGGATATCTTGGCGGGCAAGCCCCTCCAGCGCAAACGTATCTGCCGCACCTTTAGCGACTGTACAACCGCCCCACGTAATGGTATGATCTCTGGCTGTTTCCCGCTGGACGATTTCTACAAAGCGCGTCCAGAATATGAGCAATTGCAGCAGCTTAAGAGTGCCTAGGTTCTGCTCGATGAGAGTGGTCAATTGAACTCTTTGAATTTGGTGGATCTGATCAGAGCCCAGACTGGTTTGCAAAACCGGTTTGGGCTGGTCTATGTCCGTACCGGCGAAGCTGAGCTGGCTCCTGACTGCGTAGCTCCGCAAGCTTCGGAACCCTAACCGGCCTGTGGCGGATTTAGTTGGTCAAGCTTATTGAGCAAGCTCAACCCAAGTTCACGTGAACCTTGCATGGCCATGGTCCGAAAGCGCATTTCTGCATCAAATTCAGCTATGGCAATGTTGGACCACTGTTCAAACAGTTTATTGACACTGCTGTTCCGTTGGCGGGCAAGCTCTTTCAAGCGAGCATGCGTTTGATCTGGTAGACGAACGGTTAACGTTGCCATTTCTCACTCCTATCGAGTAGCTCTTCTGGACGACAAATGCGTATATCAGGAAATAGTAGCTCCGCATTCTGAAAATCGCGCAGATTATACGTCACAATCAGCGTTGCACCACCAGCAACAGCTAACTCAACCAAATGGTTGTCGCCTTCATCCCTTAGATTAGGACGCCATAGGTAATGGACTTGAATCCATTCACAGATTGACATGAAAGAGCTAAGCAATAACTGACGCTCTGGTAAAGTAAGGGAACACTTTTCTAGAATGGACGGTCTTTGCAGCAAAGCTTCATACTCATAGAATAGAGCGTTTCCCATGAGGGGCTGGTAAGTTCCTTTGAAACATGCCCGTACCAGCTGGCGACTTGGGCCAGGCGCGCTGATGAGAGCGCTGACAAACACACTCGTGTCTAGTACAAGCTTTGTGTCCATAACAAAATGATAGCATATATGCTATCAAAAAACAATAGTTGAGTAAATTGCTATGCCACTCTTTACCCATCGTCTGCCCGGCCTCGTCGTGATTGGTCATGAATTTACGGTGCCGCTGGATTATCGCCAACCACACGGAGAACAACTCACGATTTTTGTCCGCGAATTGGTGACGCCCAGCCAGGAGAAGGCCGATCTGCCCTACCTGATCTATTTTCAAGGCGGGCCGGGCTCAGGCGCGCCCCGGCCCGAAGGCAACAGCGGTTGGTGGAAGCGGGCGCTTCAAGAGTATCGCGTCCTGTTGCTCGACCAGCGGGGTACCGGACGCAGCACCCCCGTCACTGCGCAAACGTTGGCGCGCCTACGCACGCCGGCAGCCCAAGCGGCCTATCTCCAACACTTTCGTGCCGACAACATTGTGCGCGATGCCGAACAGATCCGGCTAGCCTTGTTGGGCGAAGGCCAGCAATGGAGCGCATTGGGCCAAAGCTATGGTGGCTTCTGTCTCACCCATTATCTCTCTGCCGCGCCCGCTGGGCTGCGCGAGGTGATCATCACAGGTGGTCTGCCCTCGTTGACCCGGCCCGTGGATGATGTCTATCGCGCCACCTATCGGCAAGTGCTGGCGAAGAACCAGCTCTACTATGAACGCTACCCCGAAGATGGAGCGCAAGCCCAAGCGATTGTCCGCCACCTCCAAAGCCATCCCGTTCTCTTGCCCGATGGCGCACGCTTAACCCCGCGGCGCTTTCAGCAGCTAGGATTGGCCTTTGGGGCCAGCAACGGCTTTGAGCAAGTACATTACCTCTTGGAAGATGCCTTTGTCCAGGGGACGCAGGGCGCAGAACTCAGCTATGGTTTCTTGCGCCATTTTGAACAGGCGCAAAACTTTGAAACCAACCCCATCTTTGCGATCCTGCACGAAGCCATCTACTGTCAGGCCTTTGCCTCGCAGTGGTCCGCAGAGCGGGTGCGCGCCGAATATCCCCAATTTACCCCCACGCCGGATCAACCGCTCTACTTTACCGGCGAGATGATCTACCCCTGGATGTTTGACGAATACCCCCAACTCCGCCCCCTGAAGGCCGCGGCTGAACTGCTAGCCCACACGGACGATTGGCCCCACCTCTACGATGTGGCAACTTTGCAAGCCAATACCGTGCCCTGTGTGGCCGCGGTCTACTATAACGATATGTACGTGGAGCGGACCTTTTCGGAAGAGACCGCGGCCAACATCGGCGGGATCAAACTCTGGATCACCAACCAATACGAACACAACGCCCTTCGCGCCGATGGCGAAACTCTGCTCGATCGGCTCTTGGCAATGCTCCGTGGCGAAGCGTGACGTAGGGTCATTGGTCATTGGTCATTGGTCATTGGTCATTGGTCATTGGTCAGTGGTCAGTGGTCATTAATTGTTAGCTATTGATTATTATAGAAGTTACGCACTTGGACAAGACCTGACAGGTTTGGAAAACCTGTCAGGTCTCTGGTCGTACCAACCAACTGCGTAAGTCCTATATTAATTATTCGTTCGGCCCTCTGGACCATCATCACTACCACCAGAAAGAAGTACTATGATCATCGATGTCCATAAGCATGTGTTTCTCGACAAGAGCGTCTTCTTTGGGAATTTTCTGGCCGATGCCGCGCGGATGCGGGCTGAGCCAGTCGATCTGACGACCCGCTATGCCGACTACCGCGCCACCGCCCGCGATGTTGATGTGGCGATCTGCTTTGGCGGCAAGGCCAAGCTTGCGGGGCTGTGGGTCAATGATCAAGATGTCGCCACCTATATTAAACAGGACCCGGCGCGGCTGATTGGTTTTCTCTCCATTGATCCAACCCAGCCACAGTGGGAGGCGGAATTGGAATATGGGCATCAGGAGCTAGGGCTCAAGGGCATCAAGATCATGCCAATGTATGCGGGCTTTTATCCCCAGGAGGCCCGCCTAAACTATCTCTGGTCCTATGCCCAGCAGCATGGCTTGCCTGTTTTGTTGCACACCGGCACCACCTTTGTCCAGCAAGGCTGGATCGAAACGACTTTGCCGCGCCATGTTGACGTGGTGGCCCGGCGCTACCCCGAAGTCCGCATCATTATGGCGCACCTTGCCCATCCCTATGAGGGCGAATGTGTGGCCGTCATCCGTAAAAATCCCCATGTTTATGCCGATGTCAGCGCGCTCTTCTACCGCCCGTGGCAGCTCTTTCATAGCTTGATGTTAGTCCACGAGTATGGCGTCTGGAGTAAATTGCTCTTTGGCACCGACTTCCCGATCACCACGGTCGATGATTCATTGGCGGGTCTGCGGAGCTTGGCCTCGATCAAAATTGATCGTTTTAGCCTACCGGCGGAGAAGATTGAGGAAGTGATTCACCGCGATGCCCTAGCCCTCCTGGGCCTGCAACATCCGGCGAAGGTGTGAGGT
This sequence comes from Caldilineaceae bacterium, assembly GCA_019637645.1. The sequence continues at coordinate 32,027 of JAHBVH010000065.1, read as the reverse complement.
GAGTGCCAACGAAAGACCTGACAGGTTTTCAAAACCTGTCAGGTCTTTCGTTGGCGGTTGTGGGAACCACGGCGCCAACGAGCGTCAAGGTCGCTGGCTTACAGTTACCAATCGGCGACGCTACCATCCTGATCGTAGAAGAACTCGCCTCCTAGTTCTTCGGTATAGGTGTGGAGCTTTTGGACTTCTTGCTCGTTGATCGTAAAACCAAGGCCGGGCTTGGTGGGCAGCTCAATGTGGCTATCGGTGACAATCCACGGCTCTTCGATCACATCCATGTGCCAATCCGGCCCCACACTCTCTTGGATGAGGAAGTTGGGCACCACGGCATCCACATGCATACACGCTGTCAGCGCGACGGGGCCAATGGCGCAGTGGGGCATGGTGTGGATGTAGTAGACCTCGGCCATATTGGCGATCTTTTTGAGTTCGGTGATGCCGCCCGCGTGGGAGCCATCGGGTTGGATATAAGAGACGGCCTGTTTCTCAAAGACTTGCCGGAATTCCCACCGACTGAGCAGCCGTTCGCCCGTGGCAATGGGATAGGGCACATGGTCCGAGACCAATTTAAGGGCATCGACATTTTCTTGCGGCACCGGTTCCTCTACAAACATCGGCCGCATCCCTTTCAGTTCGTGGCAGATCTCAATCGCCAAGCCGGGGGTCATTTTGCCATGAAAGTCAAAGGCTAGCTCCACCTCTGGTCCCACCCATTCCCGCATGAGATAGGCCCGTTTGACAAAGGCATCGATGACCGCGGGCGGTTCGTGGGCGCGCCATTTGCCGCCCGGCCCAGCTTTGAACGCGGTATAGCCTCCTTTGGCGCGCAAGAAATCCAGGCGTGTTTTGGCTTTCTCCAGCCCTTCATCGGTCATATCGTGAATCCCCCAGTGGGCATAGACCCGAATCCGATCGCGCACCGCGCCGCCCAGTAATTTATAGACCGGCACATCATAGAACTTGCCTGCAATGTCCCACAGCGCTTGGTCCAGGCCAGAAAGCGCCGACATGAGCACATTGCCGCCGCGAAAAAAGGCCGCGCGATAGATATGTTGCCAATGATGTTCGATCCGCAGCGGATCTTTGCCAATGAGATAATCGGCTAACTCTTCAACGGCACCCATCGTACTCTTGGGCTTGCCCTCGAGCGTCGATTCGCCCCAGCCCACCAAGCCATTGTCGGTGGTGATCTTCACCAGCCGCATGCGGGGACGGGGAAAAAATTGTTCGATCTTGACAATCTTCACCTGGTTCTCCTTGTCGTTCACGAATAAAAAGCGAAAAAGGGTTGGGCGCGGCGCAATTTTTATCCGCAGAAATCCGCGTTGATCCGCGTCCAACTTTCTCACCGATGGCGGCGGGGCGGGGAGCGCAATGGCGGTCTAGTTGAAAATTGGGGGCATAGTCGCCCCTGTGCGATAATGGCGGGATGGAGAGACCTCTATCAACACCAGCCGACCCATCATCCACGCCGCTGCCAAGCGCGCCACCCGTGTCTCTCCGGCTCCACAGTGTCCGCGGCGAGCTGGTAACCCACCTGCTTATTTTAGGCAGCGTCTTGCTTCTGCTCTGGCTGCTCGAAATCATCGATCAACTTTTTTGGCGCGAAATGCTCGATTTCTATGGCATTGAACCGCGCACTGCCACCGGTCTACGCCATCTTCTCTTTGCCCCTTTTTTGCACAAGGGCTTTCCTCATCTGCTTGCCAACACGGCGCCTTTTCTGGTGCTAGGCTGGTTTGTTCTCTTGCGTGGTGTGCGTACCTTCCTGTTGGTCAGCCTGAGCGCCGCTGTGGTCAGTGGGCTGGGCGTGTGGCTCCTCGGCATGCCAGCTACTATTCATATTGGCTTGAGCGGCGTGCTCTTTGGCTACCTGGGCTTTCTCCTCTTTCGCGGGTACTTTGAACGCAGCCTCCAAGCGATTGTACTCGCCATTGTCGCCGGTTTTCTCTATGGCAGTATGCTGTGGGGCGTGCTACCACTCCAGCCAAATATCTCCTGGCTCGGGCACTTGTTTGGTTTTGTCGGTGGTGTGTTCGCGGCGCGTCATCTGCGGCTTGGGTAAAGCGACCCCGCTCTGGATGGCGTCCCCTGCATTGTAACCCATACCCAACGGAAACCGCAATCGTTCTTTCGCACCTAGCAGGGCCAGCGCGAACGTTAAAAATGCCAGATGTATCCGTGGCTATAGCAAGGCCCTGCTGGCACTTGTCCAAGTGCCAGCAGGGCCTCAGTATAATGGACGTATCGATTGTTTGATGGCTAACAGATTATTGCGTTTATCCAACACCAATTACAGCGTTGGCAGCAGCCAACCCTGCCAACACCGACTGTTGCCGCCCCTCAGTTACAGGATTAGTGTTTCGCTGTCCGCGGTACACGCCACCTCGCCCACTATTTAGGCCGCCACCACTCCGAAACCTTCTCGATCAGATTGGGCTTGGCGCGGCTTTTGAGGGTGATCGGCACGCCATCTACATGTTGCCGCGCCCGATTGAGTTGGATGCGTTCGATCTGGCTCTCCACGACGCTGCGCAAGGAAGGCAGCTCCTCTAAGAGCGCCAGAAACTCCTGTTTGGGCAACGTCAAGAAGAGGCAGTTGGTGACGGTACGGATCGTGGCATTGCGGGGAGCATCTTGCAAGAGCGCCGTTTCGCCAAAGCAGTCACCGTCGCTCATCGTATCAATCTTTTGTTCAATCCCTTGCATGTTGCGGGCCAATACATCGACACGGCCGCGCGCGATCAGGTAGAAACGGTCGCCTACATCGCCTTGCTGAAAGACCAATTGGCCTTGATTGACATATTGGGTGCTAAAGCGATTGGCAATGGCCGTCAGCGTATTGGTATCTAACCCAGCGAAAAGCTCAATCGTGCGCAGATAGGTGGCATGGACCCGCGCGGTTCGCCCATCGGCGCTGATCTCAAAGCCACTTTGCCTTTGCCAGAGTTGTGCATAGAGCCCTTCGCGCTTCAAGAGATTCTCATGGGTGCCCACCTCTGCAATATGACCACCACTGAGCACAACGATTTGGTCTACCGTGGTAATGGCCGAAAGCCGATGGGTAACCGTGATCACGGTACGGGCGCGGCTTAAGCGTTCTAAGGTGGCATTGATGGCGGTTTCGGTGCCGGGGTCGAGCGCCGAGGTCGCTTCATCCAGAATGAGCAGCGCGGGGTTGCGAATGATGGCGCGGGCAATAGCAACACGTTGACGCTGCCCACCAGAGAGCAGCCCGCCAGCTTCTCCGACTAGGGTTTCATAGTGGTGGGGCAAGCTCATGATCAAGTCATGAATCTCGGCGCTGCGGGCCGCCTCTTCTACCTCGGTATTGGTCGCATCAGGCTTGGCCATGCGAATATTTTCGCGAATGGTGGTATTAAACAGATAGGTTTCTTGAAAGACCACGCCCATCTGCTGTTGGAGGGATTCCCGCGTGACATTGCGAATATCGACCCCGTCGTACAAGAGGATGCCGGAGGTCACATCCCGCCCGCGCATGAGGAGCGTCAGCAACGTGCTTTTGCCGGACCCGCTCGGACCGACAATGGCGATCCGCTTCCCGGCAGTGAGCAACAGTTCGATATTGTGGAGTTGGTCCGCTTCGCCGGTGTAGGTAAAGGAGACCTGTTTGAAGCGGATGTAATATTTGAGCCGCGTTAGCGGAATGGCATTGGGGTGGATCACCACATCCAGGGGCTCTTGGAGTAGCTCTTCGATCCGTTGAATCCCACTAGCTACGGCGATAAAATCGGGCACGACGGTCCGGGTTAGATCATCGGCGGCGTTATTGACCAATGCCAACAAATTGAGAAAGGCGACCAACGCACCAATACTCAAACTGCCTTGCATGACCAACCACACCCCCAGCCCAACACAGATGACGCGGGAAAGGAGGATCAGGGAGCGCGCCGAGAGGACGATCTGCGCCTGTACGAGATTGGCCTGTCCGCCGGTTTTTTCCACGACAGCCATGTGCGCCTGAAAGCGCTGCCAGAGGAGCGGCTCAAGCCCAAACGCACGAATCAAGGCATGGCCGCGAATACTCTCTTGCAATTCACCAGCCAACTCTCCTTCGGCATTTTTGTAGGCATAGCCGGCAGCGGTTGCCTTGGGGATAGACTGGCGCACAACCAGGGTCATCACGCCTATATTCATCAAGGGCACGAGTGCTAGCCGCCAATCCAGATAGAAAAGCACGGGCAGATTGAGCAGAATTTCGATCACATCGAGCAGACCATCGCGCATTCTCAATGTGGCCGCCCGTTCAATATTGGCGAGATCCGTAGAGAAACGCGCCATAATATTGCCCATGGTGGTGCGGGCATAGTAGCTCGCCGAGAGCTGTTGCAATTTTTGGAACATCTTGGTGCGCAGGTCGTTGAGCAGCTTGCCGCCGGTTTGGGCAATCAAGCGCTCACTAAAGAGCCGCGCCCCAACGGCGATGAGGAAGCCAAGCCCAATGACCCCCATGTTCAGGGCCAAGTTCTCCACGATGCCCGCAATCTGGAGGCTATCGAGCATCGCCTTTAGCCGCAGGGCAAAGAAGGTGCGAAAGAGTTCGTGGAGGATCAGCGCCGGGATGATCAGCTGGGTCTGTGGCCAATAGCGCTGCCACAACCGCAATAAATAGCCAATACTCCCCCAAAGGCCGGGAGTGACCGGTTTCGACAGGGGGCGTTTTGCCTCCTTAGCATTGGGGAGCGCTAACGTTGTCATGCAATTAACTCCTGTAGCGCATAAAGTAGCGCATTTGACCTTGCCTCGGTGGTAAGCTGGTCACCTTGGCTCCGATATTCGCCGGCTACGCTGTGAGCATTATTATACTGTAGCCATGGACATCCGCCTAGGTTTGTCACCGCTTCAGTTTGTCGAAAGGTCGATTTCAGGTTGCTGCGCTTTGCGGGAATGGGGGAAACGTTCCTGCCAAGGCGATGGTTGCTGTGATAAGATGGCCTGTGCGTCCGGCCTAGGCGGGGATAACTGCCGGGCTCTCTGTTATCTAACCTAGCCCTGATCGACGAGCGCTTGGCTCCATTCCATTGGAAATTCGTTCTTGGAGAATACCGTAATGAGATCTTTTTTGAAAATTGTCGCGATCATCATTGGCATTTTTCTGCTCACCGGCACGGCCTTTGGGGCCGGGTTGATCCTCGGCGGCACCAATTTGCTGTCGCCTTGCATTGTGCGCACGACCGACCAACCCGAACAATTTAGTGTCTTCTGGGAAGCATGGAATCTGGTACAGGACCATTTTGTTGATCGGGCCGCGCTGGATCCCACCATGATGACCTACGGCGCGATCCGGGGAATGGTGAGTGCCTTGGGCGACACCGGCCATACGAGCTTTCTGACACCTCAAGAACACGAAGAGCGCTTAACCAGTATCGAAGGCAAGTTTACGGGCATTGGCGCGCAACTGGGCGAGAATGATGGCTTGCCCATTATTGTGGCCCCCTTTGACGGCTCACCCGCGCAGAAAGCAGGCGTTAAACCCGGCGATGTGATCCTCGAAGTCGATGGCGAAGAGGTTCGTGGCCTAACTTTGACCCAAATTGCCGAAAAGGTGCGTGGGCCCGCCGATAGCCAAGTTACCCTCACCCTCTACCGTCCCGATGAAAATCGGAGCCTGGACATTGTAGTCACACGTGGCGAAATTACCATCCCCGCGGTGACCTGGAGCATGGTGCCAGGAACGCAAGCGGCGCTGATCCGGTTGAGCCAATTTAGCGGGCAAGCGACCGATGAAATGGTAACAGCGCTCAGCGCGGCGCGTGCTGCCGGGGCCACTAGCCTTGTGGTCGATGTCCGTAACAACCCAGGCGGTTTGCTCGACCAAGCGGTCCGGGTGACCAGCCAATTTCTCAAGGAAGGCAATGTATTGCTGGAAGAGGATGCTCAGGGTAATCGCAACGCCTACCCTGTGGTGCCTGATGGTCAGGCCACCGATCTGCCCTTGGTCGTCTTGGTCAATCCTGGCACGGCTAGCTCCTCGGAAATCTTTGCGGGCGCCATTCAGGACTATACCCGTGGGCAAGTCGTGGGCGAGACCACCTTTGGGACAGGCACGGTATTGCAGCCCTATACCTTGCAAGATGGCTCTGAACTGCTCTTGGGGGTCAAACAGTGGCTCACGCCCAATGGACGCTTGATCCGCAACCAAGGTATCCAGCCAGATGTGGTGGTTGAATTGTCCGTGGGGAGTGAATTGCTCTCGCCAGCAACGATCCGTGACATGGCGCTAGATGACATCCGCGCTAGCCAAGACACCCAAATGCTGAAAGCCCTCGAACTTCTGAAAGCCATTCCGGCGACCCCGTAATTGTAGGACTTCTGTACAAAGGTGGGTGGGGGTACCAAAAAGCTGACAGGTTTACCAAACCTGTCAGCTCTGCCAACCTTGTCCGCTTTACAACCGCTTACCTCCCCTTAACATGCTTTAACCGTTTCACAATCTTCCCTTAGCATAGGCCCCCTAGACTACCAGATTGGATCGCCAGCGGATCAAGGAATTGGTAAAGGAGAAGAGGAATGGGAAAAGCAGATTTGCATATCCATACAGCCTATAGCAAAGATGGCACCGCCACGGTGGCGGCGGTGCTCGCCCATGTGGCGCGGCACACGGATCTGGATGTGATTGCGATTACGGATCACGATGAAATCGACGGCGCATTGGAGGCACTCGAACTGGCCCCACGCTATGGCATTGAAGTCATCCCTGGCTGCGAAGTGACGACTGCCGAAGGGCATCTGCTGGCGCTCTATATTACCGAACCGGTGCCAGCCCAATTATCGTTGGTAGAAACGATAGCCTATGTCACGCAACTGGGCGGACTCTGTGTCGCCGCCCACCCAGGGGGACGCTGGCCGTGGTGTTTGCAGGAACATCATCTCCGTCATGCCCTGCAAACGCCCAACCTAGCTGATACGCTGGTTGGCTTAGAAGCCTATAACGCAAGTCTACCCAATCTAGGCGTAAATCGGCAAGCGGCCATCATGCAACAGCAATTGGGGTTGGCCCAAGTCGCGTGTAGCGATGCCCATGTGCTCTCGATGATCGGCCAAGGGGCCACGGCTTTTCCAGGGAAAAGCGCCCAAGATCTGCGCAAGGCGCTCCAAGAACGGTTGACCACGGCCCAAATTTGTCCACGCCCCTATACCTTCTTTGCCAACTATGGGTGGCGTCAACTGCTGCGCACGCTGGGGTATGTCCAAGCGGCTCCCAAAGCGCCCGGTAGCCAGATCGTGTTGCGCCGTCTCTATGCCGCTATGCATTATGCCTAAGAAGTGGTTTGAAAGGCTAGCCTATCCCCCTGTCAGGTGTGGGCTGCACCCTACAACCTAGGAAAACAAGTCGTGATAAACCGTATAGATTCTACAGATCCAACGCTGGAATTGCATATACTTAGAGTAGCAGTATGGCATGAATGGTAAAGCCCTGTGAGCTGGCCGCAACATTTTGTCCTATTGCTACGTAATGCATTGAAGAAGGGTAGTACGAAGGCATGTTTTATGTGCCGGTGTGCTCAACCGGGCGGTAGGGTGGTGGGCAGAACAGTGCTGTTCAGTGGGCCAAGGCACTAGGTTCGTAAGTCCTAGGCAAGCTAGAAACGCTGCCTAATGGCGAGCACAGTGGCATCCAAGTGACAGCAATGAATTTGCTAGAAGACAACTTATCTATATGAGCGATCAACCCATTCTGAATCCTGGTTTACCGGCGCGTAGTTCAACCACACCTGATGTCCGTGTAAGGGTAGCGGAAAGGGCATCGGCTCTGCCCCTGCATATACCACCCGCCACGCGCCCCTTGACGATCGCTTTTTTTGTAGAGGGCATGTATGCCAGCGGGGTTGATACCAGTTCGCAACTACTCGCGGCCGCGCTGCGGGAACAGGGGCATCGCGTTGTTATGTTTGTCCCTTGGAAGGAACATTGTGGTGCTGGGCGCTCGGATGTCTTTCTGCTCTCTTCGGTGCGCGTTAATTCCAAACAAGGCGTTAATCTCAGCTATCCGATCTCGCTAAAGCTCCTCAACAAGTTTAAAGAGACGCACTTCGATCTCATCCATATTCATACCTCCACCTCCGTCAACTTCTTGGCGTGGCAAGTCTCTGCCCTCTTTGGCCTGCCCCTAGTCTATACCTATCACACGATGACCAAGGAGTATATGCACTATTGGGATCATCTGCCAGAAGCTTTGGGTAGCCTATTAGATCCGCTGCTAGATTCGGCGGTGGAAAAGTTTGATCAGATCATCTGTAACAAAGCCGACGCCGTCATCACCCCTTCGGCCAAAGCCGCCCGCTATTTAGCTGGCTTGGCTGTGACGCCACCAGTGACGGTTATTCCTAACGGGATCAAGCTGGACAACTTCTATCCCTGGCCTTCCGATGAGCTGCAAACCCGTTTTGGTTTGCCCGCGGATGCCAAGGTTTTGCTTTGGGTAGGCCGCTTGAACCAGGAAAAACGGCCTCTATTGGCCTATGAACTCTTCCGTACGCTCTGCCGCCGCCGGGACGATGTCTATTTGGTCATGGTGGGCGATGGCGCGCTCCGGGCCGAGCTGGAGGAGCGCCGTCAACGGGATGGCTTACAGAAGCGTCTCTTCTTAACGGGGTTGGTCAACTACAAACAGATGGCTGCGATCTATAACAGCGCCGACCTCTGGCTATCTACCTCACAAAGTGAAGTGCATCCCATGGTAGCGCTCGAGGCAATTGCCTGCGGCTTGCCGACCATTGCCTGGCGCGATCCGGCGTTGGATGGGGTGATCGACGATGGCGTCAATGGTTTCTTGATCAATTCTAGCCAAGAATTTGCTACCCGGATGATGCAGATTTTGGATGATGGCGCGCTCTATCAGCAGATGCACCGCGCCGCCCTTGCCAAGCGCCAAGAATATAGCATCGAGACAACCGCCGAACGCGTTGCCCAAGTCTATGCCCAAGTGCTGACCCCCCAGCGGCCTGCCCATCCGCTCCTGCCGTTCCGCACCGTCAACGGCTATTGAAGATCGCGAAAGCCTTCGCCTAAGCCGTCCGCAGGGCCAAACCGGACAGGTTTTCAAAACCTGTCCGGTTCCCGCTCAACTGCCGAGCCCCCCAATCCATTTGATGATTCTTCTGCTTCCTGTGTATAATCAAAACGATTGAAGAATCCGTTCCCCGTAAACCTTTTTTGCCCATCCACCAACCGTGGACATAGCCAATGGTTGCCTGGCTAGAACGCGTCGCTATGTCCCAGCGGCAGCGATGGGCTAACCATGGATCAATGAGCAGGAGAACAAACTGTGACAGGAGTGACTGCACCAGCCCTTGCTGTGGATGCGGTAACCGACGCGACCGTCCTCGCGGCAGAAAGCGCGTCGATAGACCGTGAACAGTGGCTATACATGTACGAACAGATGGCGAAGATCCGGGCGTTTGAAGAAAATGCCAATGAACTTTATCTAAGCCGCAAAATGCCCGGCCTCACCCATCTCTACATTGGGGAAGAAGCCGTGGCGGTGGGCGTCTGCGAAGCGCTCCACCAAGATGATTATATCACCAGCACCCACCGTGGTCACGGCCATTGTGTGGCCAAAGGGGCCAAATTAGACCGCATGTTTGCTGAGCTATTAGGCAAAGAGGCGGGCTACTGTCGCGGCAAAGGGGGCTCTATGCACATTGCCGATCAGGATACGGGCAATCTGGGCGCGAATGCCATTGTGGGCGGCAGTGCTGGGATCGCCACCGGGGCTGGCCTGTCGATCAAGATGCGTGGCAGCGAGCAAGTGGCGGTCTGCTTCTTTGGGGATGGCGCGCTCGGGCAGGGGCTCTTCTATGAAGTGGCCAACATGGCCCAACTATGGCAACTGCCGGTCATCTATGTCTGTGAAAACAATAACTATGGTGAGTATACCCACCGCAGCGAAGCCGCCGCGGGTACCCTGGTTGGGCGTGCTCAAGCCTTTGGTATTCAGGCTGTTGAAGTAGACGGCCAGGATATTCGCCAGGTCTTTCTCACCATGCGCCGCTTAGTCGAACGGGCGCGCCGTGGGGGCGGCCCCGCTTTTCTGGTTTGTAACACCTACCGCTTTCTCGGGCACCATGTGGGCGATGTCAACCGTGAATATTATCGCCCCAAAGATGAGGAAAGCTATTGGCGTACCGAGCGCGATCCCATGAAGCAACTGGCGCAGTGGATGGTTGACCAAAAGCTGGCAGAAGCCGATATTTTTGAACAAATTGAAACCGATGTGCGCAATGAAGTGACCGCCGCGGTTGACTTTGCTTTGAATGCGCCCTACCCAGCCCCCGAGGAGGTGGATCAACATGTCTACGCATAATGCCAATCGGCCCCGGCCGGGTACGAACGGACAGAGCGGGCGCGTCCTCACCTTTGGGGAGGCTATTAAGGAAGCCATTGCCGAAGAAATGCGGCGGGATGAACGGGTCTTCATCATCGGGGAAGATGTGGCCGAAGCAGGCACCCCTTTCAAAGTCCTCTTGGGCTTGGTTGATGAATTTGGCAAGCAACGGGTGATCGACTCGCCCATCTCCGAAGCGGGCATTGCTGGCCTTGGCGTTGGCGCGGCCATCACCGGCATGCGCCCGATTGTTGATATTATGTTTGGTGATTTCACGACGCTTACCATGGATCAGATGGTCAACCAAGCGGCGAAGACGCACTATATGTCGGGCGGCAAGCTGAAAGTTCCGCTAGTGCTCCGCACCACCATGGGCGCGACACGGCGGTCGGCAGCCCAACATTCCCAATCGCTCCATGCCTGGCTGAGCCACATTCCGGGGCTCAAGGTTGCGGTGCCTGCGACGCCCTATGATGCCAAAGGGCTCTGGAAAACGGCCATTCGTGACGACAATCCGATTGCGATCTTTGAAGACAAAATGATGTATACCCTCAAAGGGCCGGTGCCGGAAGGTGATTATACTATCCCCTTTGGTGTGGCTGATATTAAGCGCGCCGGCACCGATATTACCTTGGTGGGCACCAGCAGCATGGTCCATATTGCCCTAGAAGCGGCGGAAAAGTTGGCCGAACTGGGCATTAGCGCCGAAGTGGTTGACCCGCGCACGACGGTGCCACTTGACAAGCAGACCTTGATCGAATCGGCCAAGAAGACGAGTCGCGCCATTGTGATCGATGAAGGCTATGAACAATATGGCGCAACCGCAGAAATCGCTTCGGTGATCGCCGACGGTGCCTTTTACTATCTGGACGCGCCCGTGAAACGCATGGGCGCCATGAATGTGCCCATTCCCTTTTCGCCGGTCCTAGAAGATATGACCGTACCGACGGCGGAAAAGGTGATGGAAGTGGCCAAAGCCCTCTGCGGTAAGCAATAGTGCTTCACCCTACATGGCGCGTGAAGTGGCGCGCGAAGTGGCACGCGCATCGGTTGCCGACAGCTTGTCAGCTGGTTGCTAACGCCGTGAGGGAAAGCCGTATGTGGAAGGTGCTACCCTGTTGTGCTTCCGATTCAGCCCAGATCTGGCCGCCATGCGCGTGGATGACCTGTTTGCAAAACGCGAGCCCTAGCCCAAAGCCTTGCCGCAGCGGTTTGCCCGCTTCTGTGACCTGGACAAATTTGTCGAAGACACGGTCGCGGTAGGCAGGGGGAATGCCGATGCCGTTGTCCCGTACAAAGAGGTGTAAGCTCTGCTCTTCCCGCTCTGCGCCGATGACAATGTCACCCTGGCGAATGGTATATTTGAAGGCATTGCCGATCAAATTATCCAGGACGCGGCGCAATAGATTCAGATCGGCTGAGACAAGGGGCAAATCAGGCGCTAACTGTAACTGCACGGTTTTCTGTTCGTTGGCGGCCCGTACCCGCCAATCATCAACCAGCGTCGGTAGCCACTGGGTGATATCAATAGCGGTGCGGTCTAGGTGAAATTCATTGCTTTCCAACTTGCCAAGATCCAGCATATCGTTGATCAAATTGAACATATTGACCGAGGCGCGCTTGGCGCGCTCAAGAATGCGATGGGTATTTGCCAACTCTTTGTTCTCTAAAAACTCTAAACTCATGTTGATGATACTCAGGGGATTGCGTAGGTCATGGACGACCATATTCATCATGTCATTACGCAACTGTTCTGAGCGACTCAACTCGCTGTAGGCACCTTCTAACTCGGCGTAAAGTTGGTTGATCTCAGCAAAGCGATAGGCATTGCGAATGGCATTGGCAAGCTGCATGGCAACGAGGGTGGCAATGCGGAGATCTTCTTGGGAATAGTGCTGGGCGCGCGGATCACCAAAGACAATCGCCCCCCAGATGTGTTTTTCGCTTTCGATCGGCATGGCTAGCCACGAGCAGGCCGGTAGATGGGGTGACGCGGCTTGTGCTCCTTGGGATAAGTGCGATTGTTTCGTCTGCATAGCGAGTTCTAGCAATCGCACTTGTTCATCCACCAGGCTGCTGGCGGCTCCTTCAACCGTAAAGAGTGATTCGATCTGTTGGGTGCCATTTTCATCGCATAGACAAATACTGCAATATTGAAAGTCCAGCAGCCACTTGGCTTGTTGTTTCACTACACCGAGGATATCGTTAATTTGTAAGGACTGATTGAGTGCTGCGGCAAGTTCGTTGACTGCATTGATCCGGCTAGAGAGTGCTTGGAGTTGAATAGAGAGCGAGGGTGGTCGTAGCGTAGGTGAGCAGTTTGTGTTAGATTGGGATGGGGCAAGGTTGGTCATAATTGATCGATTTCGAGCATAATGGCATCGGTATACTGGTTAACGCCCAAGAAGAGATTAGCCGTAGCAATCAGTTCAAAGATTTCTGCCTCACTCAAGCCCAGAGCGTAGAGGCGGTGGTATTCTTGATCGCTCACCTGTTTTGGTTGGGTGGCTACCCGTAGACCAAATAGGATCGCTTGTTTCTGTCGCTCCGGCAGCGGACACTGTTCAATATCGGTGACTAACAGATGAAGAACCTCTTCGCTAATCCCCAACGCGGACAGACTGTGTAGGTGAACTCGTAGGGCATACTCACTTCCATTGGTCTGGGAGATGGCAACTCCAATCATCTCTTTGAGGGTGCGCGGTAGACTGCCTTGTAGCACCGTGGCGCGGAAGTGGGACCACTGCGTTTCGAGAAAGCTGGGGCGCAGCGCCATCGATTTAAAGAGATTTGGCACAATGCCAAAGCCCAACTCGGCCTTGATTTCATCATACACAGCATGGACGGCAGGATCACTAACTTCATCATAGGCTAGAATGGGAAAGCGGCTCACCGGATGACCTTTCTTGAAAGTAAGGACTTCATGTCTGTTCTGTAAGGTTTTGGACGGAACTTTGTGATAGATTTTGCTAGTAAATTAGAATCTTTACAGGATGCATCCTTCCAATTCTGAAAGTTAAATTTCTGTAAATTGTTATAAAAATTTTGGTTGATGATGCTAGCTTCAATCATCCATTAAAGGAGCATACATCTTGGCAAAGGAAGTAATTATGCCCGCCCTTGGCATGGCACAGGAAACGGGTACCTTACTAAACTGGCATAAACGCGAGGGGGAAATGGTCAACAAAGGCGAACTGCTGATGACCGTTGCTACCGACAAAACGGATGTCGAAATTGAAGCGCCTGCCAGCGGTCTTTTACAGGGCGTTACCCTCCGCGAAGGCGAAGATGCACCAGTCGGCCAGGTGATTGCCTGGCTGTTGGCGCCAGGCGAAACAGTTCCTGGCGCAGCGCCAGCGGCAACAATGCCAGCTCCCAGCAAAGAACCACCGCCAGCAACGACACCAGCACTGGCTACCCTGGCCGCAACGCCCGTGGCCGCCCGCATGGCTGCCGAGCATGGGATTGACCTCAGCCAGGTGAAAGCCACTGGCGAGCGCATTCAAAAAGAAGATGTGTTGGCCTATTTGGCGGCCCATGACACGGCCCCCAGTAGCAATGGTAAAGTGTTGGCCTCGCCCAAAGCACGCCGTTTGGCGACGGAACAGGGCGTCGATCTGGCGACTATCCATGGCAGTGGCCCCGATGGGGCTGTGATCGCGGCCGATGTCTTGGCGGCTGTCCAAGATGGCACGGCAAAGGTGGCTGTACCCGTCGTCGCACCCATGACGCCACCGGTGACACCAACCGTCATCCCGACGATGGTGGCCGAAAGTACACCAACCCCAGGGGTTCCCGTGCCAGCCGCGGTCGATGTCATCCCCATGAGTCGCCCTTGGCGTATTATGGCCCAACGGCTTCAACAAAGCTGGACAACGGTTCCCCACTTTTATCTGGAGCGCGATGTCAATGCCACGGCGCTCGGTGAGTGGCGTAAATCTTTGCAGGCGCGTAGTAAGGTCAAGCTCACCTATACGGATCTGGTTGTGAAAGCCGTGGCCGCGGCCTTGCGCAAACACCCGCGCCTCAACGCTAGTTGGCTGCAAGAACAAATTGTGGCAAATAGCGAGATCAATATTGGGCTGGCTGTAGCGGTGGAAGATGGTCTGCTTGTGCCGGTCATTCACGCAGCCGACCGCTTAGGGCTGAGCGAAATTGCGAGCCGCCGTCTGGATTTAGTGGAAAAGGCCCAAGCTGGCAAACTGCCCCCGGCTGACCTTGCCAACGGCACCTTTACCATTAGCAACTTGGGCATGTTTGGCGTTGAACGCTTTAATGCCATTGTCAATCCACCCCAATCGGCGATCTTGGCCGTGGGCGCGCTCACCGATCGGGTGGTGCCGGTCAACGGTCAACCGGCAGTCCAGCCCATGCTGACCTTGACGCTTTCCTGTGATCATCGCAGTGTGGACGGTGCCCGTGCTGCTCAATTCCTGCAAACATTGGTTGGGTATCTGGAAGATCCCCTGCGCATTCTGGATTAGGCGTTGCCATGCCAAAGACTGAAATCATTTTGATCCGGCATGGGGAAACTGAATGGAATGCCGAGGGCCGCATTCAGGGCCAAGGGGATAGCCCCCTGACGGAATGGGGCATTCACCAGGCACAAGCCGTGGGAAAACGGTTGCAACATGAGCCCTTTACTGCCTTGTACGCCAGCCATTTGGGGCGTGTGATCGAGACGGCGCGCTATATTGCCGCCGTGACCGGCCATGCAATCACCATTGATGAGCGGCTACAGGAGCGGGCCTATGGCATCTTTGAAGGGTTAACTCAGGCCGAAGCCCAAGCCGCCCACACCGCCATCTTCCAGGAATACAAGACGAACTTTTCGCCTGATTTCGCGGTCCCCCAAGCCGAAAGTTCGCGCCAAGTCTTGGCGCGTGGGCGGGCGGTCTTTCAGGAATTGGCCCAACGCCACGTTGGGGAACGGATTGTCGTAGTTTCCCATGGTAGTTTCTTGCGCAGCGTCCTGGCCGCGATCTTGGGGGTCGAACTGGGGGCGTTCATTGGCTTCCGCTTAGCCAATGGCAGCCTGAGTGAGATTGTTTTTGAAGCTAATGAGTGGCAAGTGGTTACGCTGGGGGAAGTCCAACATATCCGGGCGTATCGTCCCACCGTCAGCCGTTGAACCGTCGTCTTCAGGGGAGACCTGTCAGGTTTTCAAAACCTGACAGGTCTGTCGTTGGCGGTTGTGGGAACCACAGAGCCAACCCGATGACAAGGTCTGTCGTTGGCGGTTGTGGGAACCACAGAGCCAACCCGATGACAAGGTCTCGTTTTGCATCAGTCGTTTTGATAACCAAAGGAGAAGCACCCCATGACAAAATCCTATCGTGTTACCATGTTGGGTACTGGGCTGATTGGGATGTTCTATACCCAAGCGCTTCACAGCCAACGCAGCCGTGATCAGGTTGTCTCGGTCTATTCGCGTCGCGCCGAACGGGCCAGCGCTTTTGCCCAAGAGTACAACATCCCGCACTACACCACCGACTTAGCCGAAGCGATTAACCACCCTGAAAGTGATGTTGTGGTCATTGGCTTGCCCAATAGTCAGCATGAAGAAGCGGTGCGGCTTTGCTGCGAAGCGGGCAAGGCTGTGCTCTGCACCAAACCGCTGGGGCGCAACGCGGCCGAGGCCAAACGCATGGTAGAGATGGTGGAAAAGGCCGGTATCTTTCATGGCTATTTGGAAGATCTGGTCTACACCCCCAAGGCGCTCAAGTCGATTGCGGCGGTCAAAAATGGGGCGATTGGCAAAGTCCTCTGGGCGCGTTCACGCGAGACTCACCCAGGTCCCCACAGCGATTGGTTCTGGGATAAAGAGATGGCTGGCGGCGGCGCGATCATCGACCTCGGCTGTCACTGTGTCGAGATTGCCCGCAACTTTATCGGCAAGGAGGTGAAGCCGATTGAGGTGATGTGTTGGGGCGATACCCAGGTGCATCCCATTGCCGCGGAAGATAGTGCCATTGCCTTGGTGAAATATGCCAATGGTGCCATTGGGCAATTTGAAGTGGCGTGGACCTTCCGCGGTGGCATGGACTTGCGCGACGAAGTCTCGGGTACCGAAGGGACGATCTGGACGAATCACTTTTTGCGGACGGGCTTTGAGATGTTCACCGCGGTTGGTCAAGGGGGGTATGTTGCGGAAAAGGCCGAAGGCACCACCGGTTGGCTCTTCCCCGTGGGCGATGAACTCGCTGAACTGGGCTATATCGACATGTTCACCGATATGTTCCGTTCTTTAGAGGCTGGTTCCGACCCTAGCGAAACCTTCTACGATGGCTATGTGGTCAACGCGATTCTTGATGCCTGCTATAAATCTATGGAAACCAAACAGTGGGAACCGGTCCAGCTCGAACTTTGGCGCGGTTCCGACGAACAATTGGGCAGTGCCGTCTTCCGCGAGTACGATGCCAACTATCTGCTGATCAAAGAAGAGCTGATGCCCGACGGCGCAACCAAGCGTATCCTCAAGGAAAAAACGAGCGGTAAGATCGTTCAGCGCGTGGAATGAGCACCACCCTGCTGAAGCTGAACGCAGTTGACTGACGTGACAGAGACCTGACAGGTTTTCTAAACCTGTCAGGTCTTGTCCAAGCAAACCAGCGCTGCTTGAAATCAGGGCCTGCTCGGTCAAGCTGCGCTGATGAAGATTAACCATTCAATTCGGTAATCCGCCCGCGCCCGCAAGGCCACCAGGCTAGCCAGCGACGCCGGCGCAAGCCCGCGGCCGCGGGCGTGGTTCACGAGCCCGGCGCTTCAGCGCCAGGCGGCCAGCGTATACCGCAACATTTGCTTACCCTTCATAAGCGCACTGGGCTGGTAGCCCGCTTCAGCGGGGCTTGCTCTACCAGCCCCAGGGCTTCAGCCTGGGGCACCCGTTACCGATTCTAATTTCTTACCCTTCATTAGGCTAGCGGCTATTTCTTCGGTTAACCCGCGCGTGGCGGAAACCTAGCGAAAGGGCAGGTGGGGCAACCACCCCACTTGCACGACACCCCAAAGTCCAATCAAAATAGCCTCTGCCGCGTCGTGGCGGAGCGACGTCGGGCGTGGTGCGGCGGACCAATCGATGACGCGGCGCGCCAATTCTTCGGCATGGTGCTTCGCGGCGGTCCCACTGCGCTGTTGCCGCGGATAGAGCAGCGCCTGCCGCCAGACTTCGGCGCTGGTTTGGAGGACGGCCACTTGGCGCGCTGCGGCCTCTTTGTGCCAACTGTCAGCCAGCGTCCCGCCCCCTTCCACCACCAACCACGCTAGATCCGGCAAATCGTGCAAGATGCTGTGGGCCGCCCGTCGCAAGCGCGGCGCGGCACCAAAGTTTTGGGAGCGATACCAACGGAGCCGCCCATCATCACCATAGAGGGCCAATCCGCTCCGCAGCCCGAGATCAACGGCGAGGAGGGTTGTCATGCTTGCTTTTTACCCTGTTGCCTTGTGCTGCCACATGTGAAGCCGTCTCCTTTAGGAGTTACGCAGTTGGGCCAGACCTGACAGGTCTCTAGTCACGCTATTCAAGTGCGCAACTTCTATCCTTGTCGAATAGTGTCGTTCTCCAGGAATGGCGCGGCCATGATATGATTAGTATACCGCTTTTTCCGAAAATTTTCAGGTGACCACCAGAACGGAGCTATTGCTTATGCACGAACAACCGCTACGCACAACGGTGATCGGAAGCTATCCCTTTCCCTCCTGGTTAGACTATGCTTCCCAACAGCTTGACCAATTTGGCACTGATGAAATCGCCGAGCTACAGGAAGATGCCGTCATCTGCGCCATCCACGACCAAGTGGCTGCTGGCTTGGATGTTATTACGGATGGTGAGCAGACACGGCTGGACTTTAATCTCTCCTTTTATGGCTTTTTGCAAGGATTAGGTGAGCCGGAAGCCTCCCGGCGCAATTTTGGCCCGCCCGCCCATGACCAACGGGGGAAACATCCGATTGTGGCTGAACTCACGGCCCCCCGCGGTCTCGGCGTTGTTGAAGAGTTTCAGCGCCTACAACGGCTGGCACCCGCTGGCCCCACCCTAAAGGCCAGTGTCCCTGGTCCGTATACCCTCAGTGGACGGCTCTTGCCCAACGCCCAATATCGGGATCGCTATGCCATTACCGAAGCGCTCATTCCGATTGTGCGCCAAGAGTTGGCAGATCTCGTAGCGGCAGGGTGTACGGAGTTGACTGTTGACGAGCCTTCCATGAGTTGTTATGCGTATCGCGAAGATCCGGCGCGTTTTGTGGAGATCTTTAACCGCACGGTCGAGCCGGTGGTGGGCAAATGTCGGCTTTCCACCCATCTCTGCTTTGGCAATTACAAAGGTCACGCAGTTGGCTACCGGCGCTATGCGCCCATGTTCCCGGCGTTTCTCGACATGCACCTGGATGAAATTCATGTGGAGATGGCTAGCCGTGAATTTGCCGAGATTGAATTGATCGGGCTGATTGCCCAAAAGACTGATGTAGCCGTGGGCATTGTTGATGTCAAGAGCTACTTCATCGAAACGCCCGCGTTGATCGCGGAGCGGGTTCGGCTGTGTCTGCAACATGCCCCGGCGGAGCGATTAGCCTTTGCGCCCGATTGTGGGCTCAGCCAAACCGCGCGTTGGGCGGCCAAACAGAAGCTCAAAAATATGGTGGCCGGTGTCCAACTGGTGCGCCAATCGCTTGGCTAAAAAACAACGTTTGCGACCATGTGGAAACGATGTTCGTAGCGGGGCTGGCAACAATTTGCTTCCCACCAGTGGACATGCTATGCTCTTGCCGTTAAACCCTGCTGTATTTATTCGTATCATCTTGTCTAGACGCGATTTCACAGGAGCAGGAGAGGTAACTTATGCGACGTCTATTACTCGTGCTTTGGCTCGTTCTCATGCCGCTGGCGACCGCCTGCCAGCCGGTCGCTGACCCGAATGTCAGTGCTGTGGTTGACCCGCTCGCTGGGAGCGCGTTCAATCCTTTCTTCCCCAAGGATCAAGGCGACTATGATGTGTTCTATACCCAAGAGAAAGAGGGCTTTGCCCAAGCCCAATTGAATGAAAAAGGTGTAGAAGTAGCGACCCTTTCGATCGCCGACACCGCCAATAATCTCAGTGCGCTGGAAAAGTTCAAACAGAGCACGGAAGAGATCAGTGGCTATCCTGCCGCCGCGGTGGGTGCCTTGGGCACGGCGATTCTCGTTGCCGATCGATTTCAGGTCCAGGTTCGTTCCAAAGATGCTGCCTTTACCGCCGCGGATCGTGCCGACTGGCTCGCCCAGTTTGATCTAGCCGGATTGGCCGCGCTACCGTAATTGTTGTATGTCCCCAGTGGCGCGTTGACTCAGCATGAAGTCCGCCCTAGGCGATGGGGCAAGCCTCTTGATTACTGGGTTTACGGTGCCTAGCTAGTTTGAGGAGATCGTATGAGCAAGTCTATCCCTGATTATGTCAACCGTCTGCCTAAGCGCAACGTGACGGTTTATGTCTTACGCTCGCTTGATTTTGTGGTGCCGGGTGAATGGGAAAATATTGTTGATTTTGAAGAAATGGTCATGAAAGTGACCGGCGAAAAAGACCCTAATCTGGTGCGCGCCGTCACCCAGCGGGCCGACACTTTATTCGCGGATCGTTCGGAGCGCTATCGCCGGGCCTTGAAGTTTTACGGCACGGTCGATTCAACCGACCGCCTGTTGGCCAGCGCGGCCTTGGCTAACAAGATCGGCGAACGGGTGCGCTTTCTTTCGCTGCTCCAGCGCATTACGCCCAAAGCCGACACTGCCCAAACCATTGACTTTAGCATGAAATTGAGCGTTGAACTGATCAACTTCTGCTTGATCAATGGCATCCCCGGCGATAGTATCGGCGATTTTGTCAAGGCCCTGGCCGATTACAGTAAAGAGTCCCTCATGCGCATGACCGCGCTGATCTGTTTGGATGGTATTCTGCCCCTGGGGCCAGATTTTATCCGCTCGGCGATCAATACGCTGGATAAACTAACGCCCGATGAACTGGAAAGCAACGGCACCTATAAGCAGATCCGCACGGCGATTCCGGGCAATGATACGCCCAGTAAGCTGGCCTTTGTTTTGAACAGTGTGGATAGTGTCAAAGGGTGGATGGAGGGTTTTGTTGCCAAGCATAATCTGACTTCTGAACAGGTTTTCAAGAGTGTCCAAAATTTTGTGGATGTCAACGATAACCGCTTGGACTACTGGAGCGCCTTCCTCGACATGACCACTAACTATTATACCCATACGGGAACACAGACCTTGGCCCGCCGGCTCATTGAACGGGCCGTTAATGAGATCTAGCTGCTGGTCAGCTGTGGGCTGTTGCTGCTAGCTTCTCCCCTGCTAGGCAGATCAACCCCGATCAGGTACAATAGCGTCTATGCTGACTCACCATTGGATGGCAGGGCGGTTGCCTGATCGGTATAGATAAGAGCGTCCTAATTGCTGTAGCAGGCACTTCCTACAGAAGTGAGTAGCAAAGTGATAGCGGAGGAGAAAGGGGGCGATAGCTTTGGAATGGCAAGAGGACGCGCAGCAAAACGCAGAGGCAGAAGCCGCGGGCAGCGATGAACCACTCGCGGAACGACAGCGGGTACGGCTCGTCTACGAAAAGGGTGAAGCGATTAAATTCATTTCCCATCACGATGAATTCCGGCTATGGGAGCGGACCTTGCGCCGCGCGGATCTGCCTTTGCTCTACAAGCAAGGCTTCAATCCACAGCCCCATATGCAATTTGCCGCGCCGCTTGGGGTAGGGATCACAGGGCGCAACGAATTGATTGACATTACCTTGAGCCCACCAGTGCCGCTGCCCGAGTTGGAGCAACGGGTGCGCGCAAAATTGCCGCCCGGCGTAACGCTTCAGGGCTTGTCCGAAGTGCCGCTAAAGACGCCGGCTTTGCAGAGCCTGCTAATTGGGGCCGACTATACCATTATCATCTATGCCGAACCAGGCGAAGTCGCCGAAGAACTGATTCATCGCCGCATTGCCGACTTCTTGGCAACCACAGAGATCTGGCGGGAACGCGAACGCAAAGGCGAAAAGTACGAATATAATTTACGCCCCCTCGTCTTTGTATTGCGCTATG
Source organism: Caldilineaceae bacterium (assembly GCA_019637645.1). The sequence continues at coordinate 10,598 of JAHBVH010000065.1, read as the reverse complement.
AGGGATATGATGCCGTGGCCGAGGAACATCATATTTTCTTGCGAGTGCAGCAGCGCGCCGGTGCCACTGGCCGCCCGGATGAGGTGCTGGATGCGTTGCACTTTGATGACTTCGCCCGCACCTTGCGGCGGGAACGGTTGTACTATGCCAACCAACCAGAGGATGTTGCCTGCTTCGACCAATATCCTGTTATCGAGCAGGCCGCGGTTTCACGTCCCCAGAAAAAGCACCATTTTCAGCGCAAAGGGAGTACACCACCCCCTGCCGTACAAGGTCGTTCGATCAGCGAACGGGCTGGTGATGAGTTTGTCTAAAGATTAGTCAAGCGGACGCGGATAAACGCGGAAGGACGCGGATCAAAGAAAATCCGCGTCCTTCCGCGTTTATCCGCGTCCCACCTTATGCTCTTCTATCCCAATGTGCGTTCCACACCGGCGCGACGAAGCTCTTCCTCTAGCAAAATCTTAAAGACTTCGAGGCGCGGTACGGGCAATTGAAGATTGATGTTATTGATCTTCCGGTTGAGTTCTTTGATCTCAACGCTCCACTTGTCCAACTGTTGCTGCCAATGGCTCTGGACCGCTTGGCGACTTTTCTCATCGACCGCGGTGTGCCATGCCAACTGAAAACGCTGGCTCGTACTGTGCAAGTTTTTCCGAAACTGTTCAATGGTAGCTAACATCGCGCTGCGCTCGCTGATCCAGTGGGGGGCAAGGTTATTATTTTTGAGGAGATCATTAGCCATCTGTTGGTCTTCTGGCACATAGGGGTTGCGGTCGAGCGGTAGCGGTTTCCCCTTGTTGGGGAGATTATCAAAGGCCCCATTGCGGGTGGCCTCTTCGATCCGATGGCTGATCAAGTCATTCCAAGCCGCTTCGCTGCGTGTGGTCGGGCTCTTGGCTGGCTCGGTTTCGGGAGCTGCTGCTGCGGGCGCTTGCCCTTCGTTGGGCGCGGCTGATTGCGGATGGACCTTCTGATACTCAGTCGCTTTCTCTTTTAGTTCATTTTTATTCATGCCGACTCTCCTGCTTATGACACAGTGTCAAGGCCACAGACATACTCTCTGTCGATCAAGCAAATGCTCCAGAAACGAAGCCCGGTGCTTGATCAACCTCATCCTCTCGCGAGCATAACAGAAAAGCAATTAGACGACAATTCCATGGATTCGTGAAAATTTGCTCATAGTCCGCGCAACTTTTAGAAAGCTACCGTGTTATTTTCATCAGTGAAAGATAGAATTTGCGCGGTCCCCAAGCGCTCAAGTTTTGCAAACCTGACCGCTCTTCGGTGGCAGCACGACCTTGGTGCGTAAGTCCTAAAATCGATATAGGTACTTATTTGAGCTAAAGGATATTTGTCGTTTTTTATGACCAATCACTCTTCTACACAGCAGACGAACGGATATAGCCCCACGCGCGTGGTCATCACAGGCATGGGCGCGATTACGCCCCTGGGCCATTCGGTGGAGGAAACCTGGCAGGCCCTGATTGCCGGTAAATCTGGCATTGATCGGATCACACGTTTTGACACCAGCGACCTCCGTACTAGCTTTGCGGCGGAAGTGCGCAATTTTGATGCGACGAATTATATGGATCGCAAAGAAGCGCGCCGCCTGGATTTAAATATTCAATATGCCTTGGCCGCCACCAAACAAGCGCTTGCCGATGCTAGCCTGCAGATCGAAGAGGAAGATCGGAGCCTGATTGGGGTGGTGATTGGCAGTGGTGTCGGTGGCATTCAAACGGTGATTGACAACCAAGATCTGTCAACGACCCGCGGTCTGCGTAAGATCAGCCCGCACCTCATTCCCAATATGTTAGTGGATAGCGCCGGGGGCCGGATCGCCATTGAGTATGGGCTGTACGGCCCCAACCACGCCGTGGTCAGTGCCTGTGCGACCGGTACTTCGGCCTGTGGCGAAGCCTTTGAAATTATTCGCCGCGGTGATGCGGATGTCATGGTGGCGGGCGGAGCCGAGGCTGCCATTAATCCGCTTATCATGGCTGGGTTTGACCTCACGGGTGCCTTGAGCCAGCGCAACGACGAACCCCAACGGGCTTGCCGTCCGTTTGACACTGATCGCGATGGCTTTGTGGTGGGTGAAGGCAGCGCGGTCTTGATTATGGAGAGTGAAGCGCACGCCAAAGCCCGTGGTGCGCGTATCTATGCTGAAGTGATTGGCTATGGCAGCAGTGCCGATGGCTATAATATGGTCGCACCCCATTTTGAAGGGCGTGGCGCCGTGGATGCCATGAAGATGGCCCTGCGCAAAGCCGCGGCCTATGGGGTCGAAGCCAACCAGGTGGACTATATCAATGCCCATGGGACTTCCACGCGGCTAAACGATGTGGTCGAAACCTTGGCGATCAAGAAAATCTTTGGCGAACACGCCTACAATGTCAAAGTCAGCAGCACCAAGAGCATGTTGGGCCACCTGTTGGCTGGCGCGGGTGCGATCGAGACCATTATCTGTGCTAAGACGATCACCGAAGGCATTGTCGCCCCCACCATTAACCTGGAAAACCCCGATCCAGAGTGCGATCTAGCTTATACGCCACTCCATGCCGTGCGCGCCGATGTCAATGTAACGTTGAGCAATAGCTTTGGCTTTGGCGGTCATAATGCCTGTATTATGTTGCGCCGCTATGCATAAGCTTGCCAAGAGGCTAAGGATCAGATTGAGCAGGAGGGTTCTATGACCGAGATTCGGGATGCAAAACTTGAGCATGTCAACGGGCAGAATGGGCACGAATCACCTGGGCACAGCGCGAACGGGGCAGGAATGAATGGTCATGGCCATAACGGTCATCATCCTCAGGGCACCGCAATGGCTGTGGCGACCGAGACCGTGGCGACCGAGACCGTGGCGACCGAGACCGTGGACGAGGAGGGACGCCGTTATGCCCAGATTATTGGCTGGGGCTATCAAGTACCTTCGAAGGTGATTACCAACAAGGATCTCGAACAGATCGTTGATACGAGTGACGAGTGGATCCGCTCGCGCACGGGCATTGAAGAGCGTCATGTGGCCGCTGATCCCAAGGAGACGACGGCCACGTTGGCCATTGCGGCGGCCCGCAAAGCGCTCGAAGTAGCGGATGTCCACCCAAGTAAACTGGATCTGATCATCTGCTCGACCAGTTCGCCCGAACATATTTTTCCGGCGACGGCTTCGCTTGTACAGGATGCGATTGGCGCGACCAACGCCGGTGCCTTTGATCTGAGCGCCGCGTGTTCGGGCTTTGTCTATGCTCTGAGCATGGCCCGCGGCCATATTTTGGCGGGCGATGCTGAATATGTGTTGGTCTTAGGGGCAGAGACCTTGAGCCGCATTGTGGATTGGACGGATCGCAATACCTGTGTTCTCTTTGGTGATGGGGCGGGCGCGGTCTTGGTGGCGGCGAGCAATGTCCCGGGCGGGATTATGGCCGTGGAGTTAGGGAGTGACGGTTCGGGAGCCAATACCTTAACCGTGCCTGCCGGTGGGAGTGCCCAACCGGCCAGCCTAGAGACCGTGAGCAGTGGTAGCCACTATATTAAGATGGATGGCAAGGCGGTCTTCCGTTTCGCCACCCGCGTTATGGCCCAAGCTACCACCCGTGTTCTCGCCCGCAGTGGCCTAACCCCCAACGATGTGGACCTGATTGTACCGCACCAAGCCAACATTCGGATCATCCAGAATAGTGTCCTCAATCAGCTGAAGATTCCCCAGGACAAGGTGTGGATCAACCTACAACGTTATGGCAACACCAGCACCGCGAGCATTCCCATTGCGCTCTGTGAAGCCATTGAAGCGGGTAAAGTCAAGCCCGGTAACAATCTGGTCTTTGTTGGCTTTGGCGGCGGCTTAACTTGGGCCGCGTGTACGGTGAAATGGAGCGTACCCATCGGCAAAGGGCACGATAGCTGGTGGAAAAACTATCGTCGCCAAGCCACCTACCAAGCCGCCGCGGCCCGCAGCATGTGGAAACGCGCCGTACGCTGGGTCTATGAAGTCTGGCCCAATGATCCTGAAAGCGCTCCGGTGCGCCAAACCGAAGGGGAGAATCCGGCCCCAGCTCAGGAACCGCTGAATCAACCCTAGGTGCATCTAGCCAGCAACACCTTGTGGCGTTCCGCAAAGACGGGCGACGTGATCAGTGGCTGGTGGGCTCGAACTTTGCCGCCACTTCTGATCGGAGCAAATGCCACAAGGTAATGCTGCCCGCAATGGTGCCAATGGGAATACCAAAGAGACTGATCATCGCCAAGGCAATAGCCGCTATGCGTGCCCACGCGCGCAATGTCCATAGCCCATAGCCGACTGCTAGATAGACCAAGCAAAGGACGAGGGTCACCAAGGCCACAAAGCCCACCGCCATCATCCCAAAAAACGCACCAGGGTCTTCGACCATGCCCACCAAGCCGAGAATAGCCGTGGGCAGCATCAAGATCAGCGTACCGACCAAAAAGAGGCCCGCCACCAAAAAGTGATAGCCCGCAATGAGCGTGATCCCATCTCCCCGTTGTTGCCACATGGGCACCGTTGTCGGGGCCAGGGGACGCGCCACCGGTCCACCCGTTTGTATCTCATTCATCAGGAACTCCTTCTTTGTCATCACGCATGGCACCGTATGGCGCAGCATGCGATTATTTCCTATACAGACAGCCATTGCTGGCGAAAGCGCGCTACGGTCAGCGCTTGTATCGCACGGTTGGTAAATAAGGGACTATCGAAATAGACGTTATCGAAATAGACGTTATGGCCTGGCAAAAGTAACCACCAGCGAAGCACACTCTGTCTGTTTTTCTAGCTGTCTTATTGAGTAATACGCAGCAGGGCGGGATGGGTTGCAGCCGCGCGGCTGTACGGTGAGCTATCCTGAGCGACCTGCTTGGCCGCAACAGGGTGGCGCCCACCCCATGCACCACGCGTACAGGTAATTGCCAAAATTCGCCAATTTACCACATCCGTGATACAACTACAAATACCGTTTGTCGGCTCGATGTGCGTTTCTGCTAGGGGGAGAGAGTGTGTCTAGCGGCAGCTTGGGCTCGCCTCAATCGGCTACCCGCCATGCCGAAGAGCGCATCTACGATTGACCAACGGGCGCAACGATCCTAGCGGTTGTTGAAAGCAACAAAGTTTCCACGGCGGCAACTCAGTTTTCAACAGAGCAAGCATGGCCGGTGGCTGTCTATGGGGCAGTGCTTGGCGACGGTTGCCCAGGTACAAGCTTGTGCGCTGACCAGAAAGCGCGGCGATCATTTTCCACCAGCGCACCTCCTAGCACAGCACAATCAAAAGTGTAGCCCATGGGTTATCCAACTGGGCCCAAAAAGAAAGAATTCCTTGAGGAGCACACAATGACCGAAATTCTACATATTCATGGACGCGAGGTATTGGACAGCCGCGGGAATCCGACGGTTGAGGTAGAAGTGATTCTCGAAGAGGGCGCGCTGGGCCGCGCTATTGTTCCCAGCGGTGCTAGCACCGGCGCACACGAAGCGGTCGAATTGCGCGATGGCGACAAGGGGCGTTATGGGGGCAAAGGTGTTTTGAACGCGGTTTCGTATGTCAATGAGACGTTGGCCGAAGAGCTGGTTGGCTTTGACGCGCTTGATCAGGTTGGCATCGATGAATATATGCTGGAATTAGATGGCACTGAGAACAAAGGTCGGCTAGGTGCCAATGCTATTTTGGGGGTAAGCTTGGCTGTTGCCAAGGCCGCCGCCGAATCCTTGGGGTTGCCACTCTATCGCTATTTGGGGGGTGTTTCGGCACGCACCTTGCCCGTGCCGATGATGAATATTTTGAATGGTGGTAAACACGCCGCAGGCAGCACCGATTTCCAAGAGTTTATGGTCATGCCGGTGGGGGCCGAGAGCTTCAGCGAAGGCTTGCGTTGGGGGGCCGAGATCTATCATAGCTTGAAAAAGGTCTTGCATGATAGTGGCCACAGCACCAATGTCGGTGACGAAGGCGGCTTTGCGCCAAGCCTGGGTGGCAATGTCAAGGCCGTCGAGGTGATTCTAAAGGCCATTGAAAAGGCGGGCTATCGACCCGGCGAAGATGTCTTCATTGCCCTTGATCCTGCTTCCACCGAACTCTACAATGCCGAGACAGGCCGCTATACCTTGGCGATTGAAGGCAAAGAGCTGAGCAGCGAAGAATTAGTGGGCGTATGGGCCGATTGGAGCCACCGCTTCCCCATTATTAGTATCGAAGACGGCATGGCCGAAGATGACTGGGCCGGCTGGAAATTGCTCTACCAAACCATTGGCAGCCAAGTTCAGCTGGTGGGTGATGATCTCCTGGTGACCAACGTCAAACGTATTGCCCGTGCCATTGAAGAAAAAGCTTGCAATGCCCTGCTCTGCAAAGTCAACCAAATTGGCACCCTGACCGAGAGCATTGCCGCCATTGACATGACCCATCGCGCTGGTTGGGCTGCCGTGGTCAGCCACCGCTCCGGCGAAACCGAAGACGCCACCATTGCCGACTTGGTCGTCGCCTATAACACCGGCCAGATCAAGACCGGCGCCCCCGCCCGCAGTGACCGGATTGCCAAATACAACCAACTGCTACGGATCGAAGAAGAACTCGGCGACAGCGCCCGCTATGCCGGTCGCAGCGCCTTCCCCCACCTGCGCTAAGCATCACGCCTAATCAAAAGCGCTAGCAAAAAGGGCGTCGCCCCCATGAGGGACGACGCCCTTTTTTGATCAAACTTGCCGCAATCGACAAACTTTTTCCATTCGCAAAAAAAACGTATCCGGCCACAATTTGTGGCCGGATACGTCTCTTCTCTCCTAACAAAACGATGGTGCCCCTACTCCGATTTGAACGGAGACGTCCTAAAGTTTACATTGTAGTAAGTTTTAGGATGGGCAGGCTAGGATATTGATCGAAATTTAAGAATTGCAAAGAAAAATAAAAAATAGAGCGCGTAAGGTAAACCTTACGCGCTCTATTTTTTATTTTCCGATCTGGGCGATTGGGCTGATGGGCGCGGAGCGGAGGGCATTTAGAACGTCCTCGGCCTGCTGCAAGTTGTAGATGGCGGTGGTGTTGTAGCTGGCATGGCCCATTTGCAATTGGAGTAGTTGGCCGTAGGCTTCGCCGCGGAGTTTGCGGCTCCAGGTGGTGGCGAACATGCGGCGTAGATCGTGGGTTTCGACGCGGACGCCCGCGAGGGCGGCGGCGTCTAGCACTACTTTGTACAGCCCATCGGGCGAGAGGGAGAGGCTTGCACCCCCATTGCGTGAGGGGAAGAGGGGGCCATCTCCGGGTAGGACATCTAGCCATTGGCGTAGATAGGCACCGGTGGCGGCATCGAAGGCGACGACGCGCGGCTTGTCATTTTTGGTGATGGGCGGGGAGAGATAGCCTGCGCCATCGGCTTGGAAAATGAGATCGGTAGTGCGGAGGGCGGCGCATTCTTCGCGCCGAAGTCCAGTCCCAGCAAGCGCGGCGATGATGGCCCGGTTGCGTAGCGGGTAGGCCATGCGCCAACAGGCATTGAGCAGGGCGGCCAAATCATCGAGGGAGAGCGGGGGGCGCACAGGCGGTGCGCCTTTGGTGCTGGGGATGTAGAGGGCAAAGTCAACGGGTACATGGCCGCGTTGATGTGCCCAGCGAAAGACCTGGCGCAAACGCTTTACCCCGTCGCGGCGACTGTTGTAACCCCAGCCGAGTTCGTCCAGATAGCGAACATAGTCGGCGAAATCATCCCCACTGAGAATCCAACCACAATCGGGACCAACGGATTGCCACCAGTTGATAAAGGGCTTGAGCCGAAAGCGATAGCCTTTGACGGTGGTGGGTTGGTTTTTGCGTCTGTGGTCAGCCAAAAAGAGTTCGATGAGGTGCACTAGTTGTTTGGCGTCTAGTGCGGGAACGGTTGAATCGAGATTGATTAGGTAGATCACTGCGATAGCCTCCTGGGGGGTGGATTGTAATGGATTTTGCCGTCCAGACAAGGATGTTGACGTGTAAAGTTGTAGTAAGGATATGAATACTAGGAGATTTCCCCGATGCTTAAACTTGAACTTTCGACCACCGGCCACGACAACCATGATCCATTGTTGGGCAATTACGCGCTGCTGCTACTGGCGGTGACGGCGGTGGCGGTGGCGGATGTAACGAATAGGGCGGAAGAATGGCGCAAGGCGGAAGCGCTGAATTATCTACAATCGCCAACCATTCATGAATTGCATGAGATTATCGGCTGTGGCCTCCCGGCGAAGGTGGACAGGCTGCTTTGTGCTTCGTGTAGCAGGAAAACGAAAGTATTCGCCGGATTTACCGATTTGCAGGCAGGTGAGACATGGCAACGATAAGGGTAGCAAAGAATCAGAACTATTCGGTGATCAATAACACGGTGCTGAATGATGATCGGCTCTCGTGGAAGGCGAAGGGGTTGGCGGCTTATTTGCTGAGCAAGCCGGATGATTGGTCGATTGTGCGCGAGGATTTGGCGAAGCGCTCTCGGGATGGGGTGGACGCGGTGCGCACGGCGCTGAAAGAGCTGGAAGATGCGGGGTATTTGGTGCGAACGCGGCGAAGCATTCGCGGTAAGTTCGAGTGGGAACATATTTTGCATGAGATCCCGCTAGCGCAAGCGGAAACGCCATTGGTGGATTTTCCACCGGTGGAAAAACCATCGGTGGAAAAACCATCGGTGGAAAAACCATCGGTGGAAAATCCAAGACTACTAAGTACTGTATTACCAAGTACTGATCTACTAAGTACTGATGAAGAAGAAGCAACGGGCATCCGCCCGTTGGCAACGGAGCCTCCGGCCCCGTCTGCGCCGCCCGCATTGCCCTCGGTAGATACGCAAAATCTTGCGTATCTACCGCCAGAGCCAAAGCCCGCGCCGAAAGTACCGAAAGCCGCTGTAGATACGCAAAGTCTTGCGTATCTACCACCTATCAAGGCCTATCACGACCTGCATAAGCGTTGGCCACAGCACGCGCAAATGTGCTTGATCAGCGAAAGTGTCACGGATCTGGCGTTGTGGATACGTGTTTTGCGCGAGTGGGCGGGACGGGGGTATAGCCCGGTGAATGTGAGCGGGATGCTGGATTGGTACCGGAGTCCCGCGCTGATGGAGCGGACGAAACAGGGAGATACGCATGGAGCACATAAGCAAGCAAAGCGCGCGGATCGGCCAGCCGGACAAACAGCCGCCGAACGGGCTAGCGAACTCTTCCCCGAATATGCCTATTTGGGTGGCGGCGGAAACGGGGGTGGGGTGTGAGTGTCGCGGGACGGGCTATTTGGGATGGAAAACGCCCATAGCGGGGTATCCGTTGGGGGAATGCCAGTTTTGCGCGTGCGCGATGGGGGCGGCGGCCCTGGCGCACTGGCGGCGGAAAGCGGCGGAGGAACAGCAACGGCGGCTAGATCGGCTTTTTTCGGGTGCGGGGGTGCCGCGGCACTTCCAGGAGATGACTATCGAAACGCTGGTGGAACGGGCCGGGGATGACAAGGCGAAGGCCGCGGCGATTGCGGTGGTGCGCGAGTACATCGATACGGGGCGCGTGATTGACCCGGTGACTAGGCAGATGAGGCCGGGGATCATCATTGCGGGCCGCTTTGGGGCAGGGAAAACAGGGCTGCTTACCCCGGCGCTGCGCCATGCGTTGGGCCAGGGCAAGAGCGGGTTGTGGATTGAGTGCGCTGATTTCATTAGCGATATTCAAGCAGGCTATGCCACGGGCGACAGTCACACGCGCTTGGAGACGGCGCAGCGGGCGGATGTGGTGTTGCTGGATGACTTGGGCGATGTTGACCGCGAGCGGGCAGAGACAGAGGATCGGCGGCGGATTTTGTATCAGCTGATCAACTACCGCCATAACAACTGTTTGCCGATGCTGATTTCGACCAACTGTGCACCGGCGCAACTGGCGATGCAGTTTGGGGCGCGGACCTTTGAGCGGTTGGCGGAGTCGTGCGCCTGGGTGGAGATGGGCGGGGCCAACCTGAGAAGACCACGGGGGGGAGCACAGCAACCGTAATTGATTGCGACGGTTGCCCCGTCAGAGGTAGATACGCAAAATCTTGCGGATCCGCAAAATCTTGCGGATCCGCAAAATCTTGCGTATCTACAATGTTGCGCAATATTTCGGGCGCACAGGAAGGGCAAGGCGCGACGAACGGCGCTGAAAGTGCATGAAGGGGCAGGGCGAATAACTGAACAGTGTCGCGGCGGAATTTCTGGCAGAAACTCAATGTGATTTTGGAAAGGGAAGGGATGTGGATCAGATTGCAGGGAAAATTGTACAACGTGGTTTTGATGTGGACGCGGTGCGCACGGCGCTGATTGAGTTGGGGGAGCGACACTACCCAGGGTATGGGGTGGCTCCGTCGAAGAATTGTTTCAACGATGAGCGCCCGGCAGGGGTGCCGCTGGCGGATACGCTGTTACGGGCGGCTAGCCAGCAGATGAATGAAGCCGGGTGGCGCGTGTTTTGCCGGGCGCTGGTTGGGCGGGACACGCCGACCAGGGCGATGGTGCAAAAGCGGAATTGGGAGCGGGACAAGGCGAGGGGGCGACGGCAGGCGCGGGAAGTTGCGCCGCGACCGCCGAAGCAAGAGAAGCCCTTGCCCG